>JAMLJG010000039.1 GCA_023953695.1 Kiritimatiellia bacterium | reverse complement strand
CGCCACCAACGGCATCCGCCGCTTCGACAGCCAACCCCGACAACCACACCGCCTCATGCGCGTGGAATACATTCACTCCGCGCGCTTCATCCGTCCGCAACCACGCGCGAAATTCCGAGAGGAAGCAGCGGCGCGCCATCCGCTGCAGAGGCAATTCTAGCCAGAACAAAAGCGCCTTGGAAGGGATGCGGGCCAACCGCTTACGCAGCCACCGGATTCCGCGGTTTATCAACGGAACGCGCTGGCCCAATCGCACAATGGCGCCGCCTTCCCACACCTCGCGTGCCGGAGCATCCGCAATCGGCAAACTCGTCACGATCAAAACCTCAACCCCCTGCCGCTTCAACTCCACCGCAATTCGGCGACATTGCTTTTCCGCGCCACCCTCCCGATCCGGAGCACACGCCCACATCAACATCGCGACCCGAAGACGAGCGCCTGGTTCGGATGCAGTATTCACCCGCTTCGTCCTCCAGCACTGGCATAGAACTCCACCACTCGCTTTGCAACGGAGTCCATCCGAAACTCTGCATCCACCCGTGCAATGGCTGCGCGGCTCATGCGCTCGCGCAATGCGGAATCTTCCAACAGCCGGATCACGCCAGCCGACAACGCCTCCGCATCGCCAACGGGAACCACCAGGCCGTTCTCTCCATCGCGCACCACAAAGGTATTGCCCGGAATTGCGCTGACGACGGCCGGAACCCCGCAACGCTGCGCTTCGAGCAGCGCATTCGAAATCCCCTCCCGGCGCGAGGGAAGCACCAACATCAAGGCGTTGCAATACAGGGCATCCACATCCGACACTCGCCCGGCGAAGCGCACCGATGAATCGGCTCCGCGCTCTCTCAAATACTGGCGCCACACCGTCGGATCCCCAGCGCCCGCCACCAGCAGTCGCGCCTCGGGCCGTTGCGCATGCACGAGCGACCACGCTTCGAATAAAACATCGAATGCCTTGTTCTCAACCGGCCTCGTGAGATTGGCGACAAAGAGCGCCACGCCCTGCGCGCCGGGGTCGGGGCGCGGGTCCGCAGACGCGAGAGGAATCCCGTTCGGAATAATTGCGATGCGTTCGGCCGCCACTCCGCTCGAAACGAGGTCTTCTTTCATTTCCGGTGTCAGCGCGATGAAGTGGAGGCGCCTTCGCGACGCTTGCATCGCGCGCCGAAACGGAATGCCGGCTTCGTCGGAGAAGGCGGGCAGATTTGCCCCTTTGCAGACGACGGGGATTCCCATCGCTTTCGCCCAATATCCACACCAGCCCGCGGTCAGCGCCGCCACATGCACATGCCAGACGTCTACCTCACTCCGCATCCGACGCATCACGCGCACCATGCCAATCAACATCAGCCACAAATTGATGCGGCGCACCACCCCAGCCGCCACGCGGCTCGCAAGAGATGGCCGCACTGGCGCGCGCGAGGCCGATTCACCTCGTTTCGCGCTCGAGGCTGCAGGCGCCGACCGGCGACCGAGGAGGGCTTCAACGCGCGCGAGTCGAATTACCCGGACGCCGTTCTCCATGGATTCGGGCGGAGAATCGCGGCGCGCGCGTGTAGTGAGAATGGTCACCGAGTGACCTTGCCGCACCAACTCCTCCGACAGCCGACGGCACTGTTGCTCCGCGCCGCCCGCGATGTCGGGGAAATACGATGCGATGAACATGCCGACATTCATAACGAGTTCTCGCGCCTGCGTTCGACTATCGCCGCTTCCACATGTAGATGCTGCCACCAATCAACGTCAAATTCGCCGCGCGAATCCACGGATTCCTGCGCAACGCATCGAGCGCGCGCTTGCCAAGCCCCGGCTGCCCGCTGCCCCGATGCAGATTCAGCAAATCCATCGGCGAGTAGAATTGCGCAAACCCCGCCTGCCGTCCCAGCGAACACAAATCGGCGAAGCTATACCAGTGCACTGCTGGGCGCGGCGAATAGTCCGCCAGCGTCGGCCGGTAGTGCAAGTGCTGGAAGACGTACGACTCCTTCACCGCGCGCGGGAACCAGTTGTAAAACGGCACGCGATATTCACCGTTGCGCCCAAAGGGCGAGAAGCGCAAGCGGTTCGTCGTTCGCACAAAGAGCACGCCGCCCGGCACCAACACGCGAAACATTTCCGCCAAACTCTTGCCGGGCGAATCTACGTGTTCGAGAACGCCCTCCATCAACACCATGCGCTGGGACTCGTCCGGAAAGGGCATCGCCTCGGCAACGCCCCACTGCGCTCGCGATTCGTCTCCCAGATACTCCCGCGCAGCCGCCAGACTCTCGTGCACCGGTTCAATCCCAACGGCATCAAACCCCTTTTCGATCAGCGATTTCACCGTGAGCGGGCTCGGCCCACATCCAACCACAGCGACGGTCTTGGGGCCGGACGATAGATCAATGAGCCGTCGGCAGCATTCGACGATGTCATTCAGTCCCCCGCGACTAAGCGTAGAGGACAGTCGCTCATCAAATCGTTTGCGCTTGTGCTCGACATAGCGCGCGGCCAAATCCGGCACCCCTTCGCTGAGAGGACGATCCCGATACAAATCCGTGAACTTCATCGCATTTCCCTCTTGGCATCCGCCCAGATCGTTTCGACAAATTCAGCGAGACGCTGCGCTTCGCTCTCCACGCGCTCGACTCCACTCGCTCGAAAGACCGGAACCCCACGCGCCGCCACGGCATCGGCGAGCGAGCGGAGCAATGCGGAACCCTCCGCAAATCGCTGCGGAAGGATCTCCGCCGGTTCCCCGCTGAAAAAAACGGGCATCTGCGCGCGCTTCTGCACTCGCTCCACGCACACTTCGGGCGGCGTATCCACCCAAATCAGCGCCGCAGGCAGGGGCATCGCCGCCGCATAGCGCACAGCATCCTCAACACGGCCCAACCCGCGGTAGCCGCGAAGAGAAAAGAAGCGATGAGCGAAACCTTCATCGAGCAGCGCCATCTCCCTCGACGCTTCCGCAAATTGTAACTCAAAGGCCGAGGTCAACAGCGCATAGAAGATCGCGCTGCGCCACACCGAATCGCCGCCCTCCACAGCGAGCCACTCGTGCAGCAGCGCTACGAATGCCGGACGCTCCACAGCGAAGGCGTGCCAGTCGTTTAGTCCATGCGGCAAACCGAGAACGCGGCGGCGCCACGCAGGTGAGAGCCGCCCCACCGCATTGCCAACGAGACCAAAATCACGCGCGCTCAACCCCCGGTCCACCACGTCTACGCGATCCAACACGCGCCGGCCACGCGCGCGCAGGGCATTCACCGCAGCCGCGCACAGCGTGCTCTTGCCCGATGCGGGGACGCCGCAAAACTCGATGCGCAGGCTCACGTGCCCTCCCGCGAGGGAATCAGCCAGAAGCAATACTTCGCAAACGGGCGAACCTCGTATTTCGCTCGCACACCGGAGCACTCCATCATGCGATTCATGGTTTCGCGAATTTCCGCCTCATCCAATCCCGGAAACTTTTGCGCACTGTATCCATCCGTCTGCGCCTGCGCCTCGCGCCGCGCGTGCAACTTCACGCGCCACGCGCGTTTTGCCGACGCGCTCAGCCGCTCGGCGAACGAAAAGCGGCG
>JAMLJG010000038.1 GCA_023953695.1 Kiritimatiellia bacterium | reverse complement strand
CGCTCCACCAGATCATCCCAAGAGCGCACCGTTCGCACCTCCTCAGTGCAAGCCAGAGGCGCGTCATTCAAGAGAGCGCAAGCGGCCATCACCAGCAGGGCGGCCGATCTTCCTCCCAGGCTGTGGACAATACGCCTCAGGCTGTTCTCGACGTTTCTTTTCATCTCAACACTACATTCATCCTTGCCTGACCTCGCAGAATTTCGAGCGTCTTGCCCCTTCGCAGCACAGACTTCGCTCATTCCGAAAGACTTCAGAGGCGGCGGATACTAGACGAACGCAGGCATACCGCAAGAAGATATTCCGCATACGGAATGCGTCGTTTTGCAGACTTCCTTCGTGGAACGGGATCTGGACCATAAGCTGGCCATCTTTCTGAAGAAGGCCCGCGGCGATATGACCTACGCACAATTCGCCAGAAAAGCGGGGATGACGCCATCCACGCTGTTCCGGCTGGAGAATATGCAGCAGAGCATCACGCTGAGACGTTTAGAGGCGCTCTTGATCCGTCTCAAATGCTCTCCGAAAACCCTTTTTGGCGATTGAAAACCCGACCTCGGGGCAATGGGGACGCTACCTGCTCCGCTCGCCCGCCGTACTGTGCCGTTCGCGCCTTCGGCGACGCCGAGTGCCCCAGTTTGCTTCACTATGAAGGCCATCCCATTCATCCTGGCCGCGACGGCTTTGCGACTTTTTGAGGAAACGCAGTGGTGGATGATGCAGGGGGGACACAGTGCCGAGCTGCGCGGGGGTGGTGATGGAGTCCCATTGGAACTGGAAATTTCTGTCACGCAACTGCCGAACTTGGGCTAGACTGCACCCATGACAACGCGCAAGCCAGCTCGCGACGCTCGCCTCATCGGGGTCGGCCTCGACAACGAGGACGGCCACATCCGCGTCACTCAGGGCAAGAACTTCTCTCTCTTCATGGGCTCAGAATCCACGCACGAGCACATGCAGGAGCTGTGCATCAAGCTGAATGAAAAGCTCGATCGTCGCGGGAAATCGCTCGACTCCCTCTCCCCTGCGGAACTCTCCGATCTCATCCGCGAATCAGATCCGAAACGCTGAAGGCCCCACCCCGCGAGCGCCACCGCTCATCGCGAGGATGCGCTTCAGGCATAGCCGAGTGCGCGCAGGGTCTGATAGACGACGAGCGCGGCGGTGTATGCCAGGACGGTCATGTACGCCAGTTGGAAGAGCGGCCACTTCCACGAGTTCGTCTCTCGCCTGGTCGTGATTTGGGTCGGAAGACACTGCATGGCCAAGACGTAAAACACGAGAAGGCTGACGCTCGCGGCAACAGTGAACACGGGCGACCCATCTGCATGACGGGCTCGCCGCATCCGGTCATAGAGCCCAACGGGTTCGTCGTCCGCCCCGTCTTCGCCGAGCCCATACACAACGGCGAGCGTGGAGACGATGACTTCGCGCGCGGCAAAGGAGGTGATCAGCCCAATGCCAATCTGCCAGTCGTAGCCCAGCGGGCGCACGGCAGGTTCAATTAGTTTGCCCAATCGCCCCGCGAACGAATGCGAGAGTTCAAAGCGACTCTGCTGATGCTCCGCCTCGGCCCGCATGGCGCTCGCGCTCTCATCGTTGCCCGCTGCGTCAAATGCCTCGGCCTGAGCGGTCAGCTCGGCGACATTCGGCGGCACCGCGTCGGTCTTCGGATAGGTCGCCAACGCCCACAGCGCGATCGAGATCAACAGGATGTTCGTCCCCGCCTGCGTCACAAAAACTTTCGCTCGATCAAAGGTATAGAGAAATACCGCGCGCAGGCCCGGAATGCGATAGCCCGGCAATTCGATCACCAGCGCCTTGCTGTCGCCGCGCAGGATCGTCTTCTTGAAAACAAAGGCCATCGTCAATGCCGCCAAAATGCCGAGAATGTAGGCGCCGGTGAACAACAGCGCCGCCTTCCCGGGGTTCGCCGGAAACAACAGGGCCGTGATCATCGTATAGACTGGAATGCGCGCGGAACAGCTCATCAGCGGCGTGATCAGAATCGTCACAAGCCGATCGCGCGGATCGCGAATCACACGGCTGGCCATGATGGCCGGAATCGCGCACGCATGGGCGGACAGCAGCGGCACAAATGCCGTACCGGGCAGTCCCACGCGGCGCATCAAGCGATCCACAACAAACGCCGCGCGCGCCAAGTAGCCGCTGTCTTCCAAGAGCGCGAGGAAGAAGAACAAGATGCAGATTTGCGGTAGGAACACCAGTATTCCCCCCACGCCGCCGATCACGCCATTGACCAGGAAGCTCTGAAAGTCGCCCTCGGGAATCTTGCCCGCCACCCAGCCACCCAGTCGTCCAAACAAACCGTCAATCATGTCCATCGGAATGGAGGCAACGCTGAAGATCAAATAGAAGACCACCAGCATCACGGAGAAAAACAGGACCAATCCGACAACCGGATGCGTCAGCACGCGATCAATCGCATCCGTCTTCTGCCCCTTCGCCACACGCGGCGACTTGACCGCGCGCTTCACCACGCGATCTGACCACGAATAGCGCGCTTGATAAGGACACAGCCCGCAGGCATTGCAGGACGCCGCGGATGGCGCCAAGGGAATGGCCTCCTCGGCGCTCACGCCTGCGGATTTTTCGGCCAGCATCGCCGCAATCTCCGCGCGGAGCCGCGCAAGGCCAAATCCGTTGCGCGCGATGATGGGCACGACCGGACACTTCAACTCTTCGCTCAACTGCTCCGCGTTCACGTGAATGCCGTGGCTCTTGGCCACATCAATCATGTTCAACGCAACGATGATCTTCAGATTGTGCTCAATGAGCTGGCTGATCACAAACAGGCTGCGCTCGAGATTCGAAGCGTCGGCAATCACAATCACGGCATCCGGCTGCGTGCAGCGCCCCCTGCCAAGCACCACATCGCTCGCAATGCGCTCCTCCTCCGTCGCAGCGTTCAAGCTGTAGATTCCCGGAAGATCCACAATGTCCACCGTCTGCCCCGCAATGGCCGTGCGCCCGATCTTTCGTTCGACCGTCGTCCCGTGATAGTTCGCGGTCTTGGCGCGGAGCCCCGTGAGCGCATTGAATAACGAGGTTTTGCCTGTGTTGGGACTGCCGACCAGCGCAATCGTCGGCGGAGAGCCAGGCGCGAAGTCGCGTGGCGAGGATCCGGTTGATTCCGAAGACTCCAAGACAGTCGAAGGAGAGTTCATGGAGACTCCGCCTGTCCGCCCGCTTCCAACACTTCAATTTTGCAAGACGAAGGATTGCACGCCTCCACACGCAACCGCGCAGCGAGTCGGGCCGAAATCCCAATCCGCGTTCCGTACACCTTCAGAATCAGGGGATCGCCCGCCTGAACCAGCTCCACCGTGCGCCCTTCGCACACCCCCATCGCCATCAGGCGCTCCAGCTCGCCATCCACCGCCTCTACGCGCTGAAGCACGCCGAACTGGTGCGGCTTCAACTCCGTCAAAAATAGGGTTTTGCTCATCGAAGAAACTCTCTCACTCGCGGGCGTGTTTGGCATATAAAACATATCGCTGGCAAGCAAAACCTTTTCCGCTTGGAAGGCCGTCGGTCATCCGCTTCAATCGCTCAATCCGCACTCCCTCAAGAGGTTCATCATGCCCACACTCGAACAACGGCTCTTCGGCAACACAGGACTCGCTGTCCCCGCGCTCGGCTTCGGCGGCGGACACATCGGCGGCGACGAGGTTTCCGATGCGCAAGCCGTCCAAATCATCCACCGCACGCTCGATCTCGGCATCACTCTGCTCGACACCGCGCGCGGCTATGGCCGAAGCGAGGAGCGCATTGGACACGCCATTCGCTCGCGCCGACACGAGGTCGTGCTCTCCACCAAAATTGGATATGGCGTCGCCGGATTTGCCGATTGGACCGCCGACATTATTCCCGCTGGCGTCACCGAGGCGCTTCGCGTCCTGCAAACGGACTACCTCGATATCGTGCACCTCCACTCCTGCTCCGTGGATATCCTCGAAAACAGCGGCGTGGTGGAAGCCCTCCAGCGCGAGCAGCAAGCGGGCCGCATCCGCGTCGCCGCATACAGCGGAGACAACGACTCACTCGTTTGGGCGGTGAAC
>JAMLJG010000037.1 GCA_023953695.1 Kiritimatiellia bacterium | reverse complement strand
TGCCAGTCTATAGCATATTTCTGCGAAGGATGGACCAGAGAAAACAGCCGATTTGAGACAATTTTGTACGCTAGTCGCCGCCCAGCGTTCCACGGAAGAATCGAGGGGCACACAATTGACAGCAAGGGGCGGCTGGGGCGATACTCGGCGGATGAAACAGAGTGCCTTCTTCGTGGGCGTACTTCTTCTGGGCGCGCTGTGTGCGCGGGGAGAGGTCATCAAAGTGGCGTCGGGCAGCATGCTCTCAGGGCCGCAGTCCAGCTTGGGTGAAATGATTAAGCTCGGAGCGCAACTGGCCATTGAAGACGCCGCGCCTGAATTCAAGGAGCTGGGCTTCGACCTGCAATTCCTGCCGCAGGACGATCAGGCGCTGCCGGATGTCGGCGTTGCGGTAGCCAAGCGTCTCGTGAACGATCCCGAAGTCCTGATCGTGGTCGGTCACTTCAATTCGGGCGTCTCCATCCCCGCCTCGGAAGTCTATAAGGAAGGCGACCTCGCGATGGTGTCGCCGGGCAGCACCAACCCACGGGTCACCGAGCGCGGCCTGAATAATGTGAGCCGCGTATGCGGGCGCGATGACGTGCAGGGGCCGGTAGGCGCAGAATTCGCCGTGAACGATCTGAACGCCAAACGAATCATGGTGATTCACGACAAGACATCCTATGGACAGGGCATTGCGCTCGCGTTCCGCGACACAGCGGAAGCGTTGGGCGCAAAAGTGCTCGCCGTGCTCGGCACGGAGGAGAAGACCAACTTCCAATCGCTGATCCTCCAAATGCGCGCACTGAAGCCCGACCTCGTCTATTTTGGCGGCATCTATGATCAGGCGGGCGTGCTCGTCAAACAAATGCGCGAACGCGGAATCAAGGCGATATTCCTCGGCCCCGACGGTCTCGAATCGTCGGCCTTCGTGGATATCGCGCAAAATGCGGCAGTCGGCGCGTATTACACCACTGTGGCCGGACCGGCGGAAAAATATCCGGAGGCAGCGTCGTTCGTGAAAAACTTCACCGCTCGCTTTGGGCGCGCGCCCGAAGCCTTTTCACTCTACGCCTATGACGCAGCCCAAGTCGCCATCGCGGCGCTCAGGCAGACCATCCAAGACAACCAGGGGAAAACGCCTTCGCGCGCGCAGGTGCGAGAGGCGGTGCGCCATGTGAAGGTGGACGGAATCACCGGTCCCATCTCCTTCGATGCAAACGGCGACCGCACCGAGGCGGATTACTGGATCATTCATTTCGCCGAGGCGAAGTATCCCGGCGCCGCCGTGAAATCCGTCCGCGCAGCGCCGCCAGCAAAATAGCCTCGCGACGCACATAACTGCTTTTATCCGCCCGGCGATCCCTGCTAGTTTCTAGCGATTATCTGGAGTAGCCGGGTGTCGGAAGCCTTACTAGAACTATTGCCGAGCGTCCTGTTGGAAGGACTGCTATTGGGCTGCGTCTATGCGATGATCGCGCTCGGCTATACCATGGTCTATGGGGTGCTCGGCTTGATCAATTTCGCGCACTCCGAAGTCTTCATGGTCGGCGCCGTCGCGGGGGTCGAGGTCTATCGCTACCTCGGCCCGCATGTGGAGAATCCCTATATCCTCGCGCTGCTCGCGCTGGTGATCGCGGCGATCATCTCGGGCGGATTGGCCATGGGGATTGAACGGCTCGCCTATCGCCCCCTGCGCAAAAGGGGCAGCACAAACCGATTGGTGCCACTCATCACCGCCATCGGGGTTTCGTTCTTTCTTCAGGATTTGGTGCGCCTCATCGAGGGACTCTGGCACGGCGAGTTCTACATGAACTTCCCGGCCGATGCTCAGATGGAGGCGCTGCACGACCTTCCGATGGGCATGAGCATCCAAAACAAATCCATCCTCGTGATCGCTGTCGCCGTGATCATGATGCTGGCGCTCGACCACCTCGTTCGCCGCACGCGACTGGGCAAGGCCATTCGCGCAGTGGCACAGGATTTGCCCACGGCGAGTCTGATGGGAATTGATCCCGACAAAATTATTGGCCGAACCTTCCTGATCGGCGGGGCGCTCGGGGGCATCGCCGGGGTGCTCTTCGGCCTGCTCTATTCGCAGATCAATCCCTTCGTCGGTTTCGTGCCCGGCATCAAGGCATTCACGGCCGCTGTGCTCGGGGGCATCGGAAACATCTATGGCGCCATGCTCGGCGGATTGGTCCTCGGCACGATTGAAACGCTCGGCGGGACTTATCTGTTTTTCCTGACAGGTGGGGCGCTCGGCAACGAGTACAAAGACATCCTCGCGTTTATCATTCTCGTTCTACTTCTCTTGTTCCGCCCGCAAGGGCTCTTGGGGAAAACACAGGGAGAGAAGGTATGAACACAAACCGATCGGAACCGCAAGGCCGAGGGGCTCGCATCCTGTTTCGCGTCATTCTAGTCGCACTAGGGGCCGCACTCCTCTACGGCGCGGACCGCGCCGCGAAGCGGGCCTATCCACGCTTCGCCCCGAGCGCGGGCCAACGCGCGGTGGATGCGCTGCGCTCCGGCGACCAGGCCGCTGAAAGCGGGTTCTTTGTTGAACACCCCTATTTGTTCTACACGTTCCGCCCCAATATGGTGGCGTTTGATCAACCCCAATTCAACGCGCGCGCGCACCGCAGCCCAGAAATCGCCGATCATCCCGCGCCAGGCGTGGTCCGCATTCTCTGCATCGGCGGCTCCACGACGGCATCGTTCCCCTATGTGCCGAATCGCGAGGATGCCTGGCCGGGCAAACTCCAACAGATTCTTCAGGAAAAGACCGGGCAGAAGGTCGAAGTGATCAACGCAGGCCTCACATCGGGGAACAGCGCAGACTTCCTCGCACACTACGTCTTTCGAAATCGCTATCTCGGCGCTCAACTGGTCGTCCTCCACATCGGCGGCAACGATGGAATCGCGCTCTTCTTCGACAACTACTCGCCGGAATATACGCACTATACGAAGGGGTGGCAAAATACAGCCATCTCGGCTCGACCCTTCGAACGCCAACTTCTAAAGAGCGCCCTCGTGCGATGGCTCTACGCAATCTGGCTTAGAAACACGACGCTTGAGAGCGCGATTGGCCGCGAAAACATCACCACCGAATCCCCGGAACAGGCCTTTGTCAATGTGCAGAAGAACCAACCGGACGGATTTCGCCGCAATCTCACGCTCCTGCTCCGCACGATTCGCGAAGATGGCGCCGAGCCGGTTCTCTTTCCCTTCGTCTGGGCGCCCGATGAGCGATTCCGTCGCGACAAGACCTTCTCGCGCTATCACGATGCGCTGCTCCTGAGCTTCCAAAAGGATCGCGCTGTCATGGCAGAACTTTCGGAATCAATGAAGGTGCCGTCCTACATCCTCCCGCACGACGCAATCGAACCCGGCATGTTCAAAGACTGGTGCCACCTCAACGCGGATGGCGATGCCATCAAAGCTCACTTTCTCGCCGAAAAGCTCGAACCCGCCGTGCGCGCGCTGCAGGCCAAACTCCACGAAGCGACGACTTCAACCGCACCATGAAGCCGCGCCTCTCCATCATCGCCCTGACAATCGCCGCGCTGGCTGCAGGCGCGGCCCTCCTCGCTTGGCCGCGCAGTACGTGGCCGCTGCTCGCCGTTCTGGGCGTCCTTTTCGGATGCCTGACCCTCAATCACCACAAGCCGCTCCGCTTCGCCATCGCGCTCGCGCTACTGCTCTTCTTCATCCCCGCCGCGGGCACGCACAACACCTTTCTCTTTGAGCTGGTCACCACCATGGGCATCTTTGCCGCCATGTCGCTCGGTCTCAATATCGTCGTCGGGATGGCGGGCCTGCTCGACCTTGGCTATGCCGCATTTTTCGCCATCGGCGCCTACACGTGGGCCATTTTCGGGTCGGGGCAGGCCTCCGAATTCATGAGCGGCTCGTTCCCCCTCCCCGGCTGGCCGTTCTTCTACACATTCGCTGCGTTGGCTGTGATCACGGGCGCGTTGACGGGGACGCTCATCGGACTGCCTGCGCTCCGGCTCCGCGGCGACTATCTCGCCGTGGTCACGCTGGGTCTCGGCGAAGTCGTGCGCGTGCTGGCAAATAACCTCGACCATCCGATCAACTTCACAAACGGCCCGCAAGGCATCACCCCCATCGAGCGCCCGCCCATCCACTGGATGCTAAAGCCTCTCGAAGCGCTCGGCTTGAAAGCGACGCCCGCTCTGGCATATTCGATCTTTTTCTACCTGCTCGTCCTCGCCGTGATCGGCATCGTGGTGCTCGTCAACGTGCGACTCGATCGCTCCCGATTTGGCCGCGCGTGGGTCGCCATTCGCGAAGATGAAATTGCCGCTCGCTCCATGGGCATCTCGCTCACGCACACCAAACTGCAGGCCTTCGCGACCGGGGCCGCGTTCTCGGGCGTGATGGGCGCCATCTTTGCGGCCAAACAACTCTTCGTCAGCCCCGAAACGTTCACACTTCTGCAATCCATTACCATCCTCGCCATGGTAATCCTCGGCGGAATGGGATCCATCCGCGGGGCCCTCGTCGGCGCCATGGCGGTAACGCTGCTCAACATCGAAGTGCTCAAGAGCTTTTCCGACTTCCTCATCCACCTGCGCCAGACCGGCTTCGTCCTCAACCTCGGAATCGCCAGCTACAACTTCGCGAATCTCTCCGACCAAATCGAACCGGCCAAATACGAGCGGATGATTTTCGGCCTCATCCTCGTCCTCATGATGATCTTCCGACCCAGCGGCCTCATTCCCGAACGCCGCCACCGACTCGAGCTTGGCGAGCCCAAGAAGGGCGCCTGCCAAGACACCAACGGAGGCGCGTGTGGCCCTGCTTGACGTACAGAATTTGACCAAGCGTTTCGGCGGCCTGATCGCGGTGAACGACGCGAGCTTCAGCGTGGAATCGGGTCAGATATTCTCCCTGATCGGGCCCAACGGCGCGGGGAAGACCACGCTCTTCAACACCCTGACGGGCATGTATCGCCCCGACGGCGGGCGCGTGCTCTATCGCGATCGCCGACTCTCCGGCCTCTCGCCCGAGCGCATCGCGCGGCGCGGCGTCGCGCGCACATTCCAGAACATCCGCCTCTTCGGCGCCATGACCGTGTTTGAGAACATCCTCGTGGGTCAGCATCCGCACATTCGCTACAACTACTTCGACGCAATCTTCCAAACACCGCGCCTCAAGCATGCGGAGAAACGCGCCGAAGCCCGTGCACACGAACTCCTCGAATACATGGGCCTCAGCGACCGCGCCTTCGACCTCGCTCGCAATCTGCCCTATGGCGCCCAGCGCCGCCTCGAAATCGCACGCGCGCTTGCGCTGCGCCCCAAACTTCTGCTGCTGGACGAACCGGCCGCCGGCATGAACCCGCAGGAAACGGATGAACTCAAACAGGTGATCCGCCGCCTCCGCGATGACCGAAGCATCACAGTCCTGCTGATTGAGCATCACATGAGCGTGGTGATGGAAATCTCCGACCGCGTGGTTGTCCTCGACTACGGAAAGAAGATTGCCGAGGGCACACCCGCCGAGGTGCGCAACATTCCCGCCGTCATTGAGGCCTATCTCGGCAAGGGCGCACTGGAAAAACCGCAGTGAGCCAAATGCCTCCAGCCCTCCTCCTTCAGCTCAACCAGGTGCAAGCCTGCTACGGTCACATCCACGCCCTCAAGGGTGTCTCCCTCGAAGTGCGCGCGGGGGAAATCGTCACACTCATCGGATCAAACGGAGCCGGAAAGAGCACCACGCTCCGCTGCATCTCGGGTCTTCTCGCGCCGCGCAGCGGCGAGATTCTCTGGCGCGGCCAAGCGATCCACGGCCTCAAGCCTCACGAAATCGTCGCGCGCGGAATCGGCCACTCGCCCGAGGGACGGCGAATCTTCCCCCAACTCACCGTGGAAGAAAACCTCGACCTCGGCGCCTACCTCGAACGCGACCGCGCCATCGTCGCGCAGCGCAAAGGCGAAGTGTTCGAACTCTTTCCGCGCCTTGCCGAGCGCCGAAAACAAGACGGAGGCACCCTTTCCGGGGGCGAACAGCAGATGCTCGCCATCGGCCGAGCCCTCATGCAGAACCCCGCGCTCCTCCTCCTCGACGAGCCCACCCTCGGCCTCGCGCCCGTCTTGGTGGAAGCGCTCTTCGAAACGCTGCAAGCGCTCCATCGCGTGGGGAAAACCATCCTGCTCGTGGAACAGAATGCGTGGCACGCCCTGCAGATCGCGCAACGCGCATATGTGCTGCAAACCGGCGTCATCACGCACAGCGGTTCCGCGCGCGACCTCGCCAACCTCGACGAAATCAAGCGCGCCTACCTCGGCGAATAGCCCGCCACGCGCGGCAGCGCCTAGAATAAAATGCGAACGCCCGCGCCGATCGCAACCGTATCGCTCTCGACCGATGGATCAAACACGTTCACGCCCTTCCACTCGCCAAACTCGTAGCTCACGTTGAGGTCGAGCGATATCCATTCCGCCAGCGCCACCTGATAGCCCGCGCGCAATGTCAAGAAAGGCGAATCCGCAAAATCGCCATCGGCGAACAAGACCCCCACGCCAGCGCCCGCATACAACTCGCGACCGAGCAACAGAAACGCCTGCGGAGCCAGCGCCTCTTCCGTGGTGCCGGCAAATCCGTCTTCGTAAAGAGCAAGCTCCAGTTGACCACTCACGAAGTCCGTCCACTGCGAGCGCCAGTTGACATAGCCACCGAGTCCCGATCGCTGGAACTGGTGTGGCAGGCTATCTACGGCTCGAAAGCCGCGAAGGCCGAGCCCCAAGGTGGACTCTGCCCGAACTGACGTGAGAGCGAGGCCCATCAACAAACAAACCGCTAATGCTGT
>JAMLJG010000036.1 GCA_023953695.1 Kiritimatiellia bacterium | reverse complement strand
CCGACGCGCTGGTCAAAAATGCTCGTCTTCTCGCCGTCCCAAAACTCCGTATCCGTCGCGCGGTAATACGGCTGGTGCATGTGCTTGTGAATGCCGAAGTAGATTCTGACGCCGTTCTTCACCACCGGCTTCGGCGCGGCCTTCACTTCCACGCGCGCGGTCGGAGCGGGCTCGATCACGATTTCCAAATAGGCCTTCACCCACTCCTCTGCGCGAGCTTGAGAGGGATCGGACGACTGACAACCCTCGACCTGAATTGTGTAGCGCCCCGGTTTGAGCAGGCCCGCCGGAACCGAGACCGCATAGCGATTGCCACTCTTTCGCTCCACCTGGTGATCGCGGAAGAGATGCTGGCGGCCGCCCTCCCACACAATCACCTGAGGGAATGTCACCGGTCTATCGGTGAGCATGGCAATGGAAAACGCCGGGCTGCTTCCTGATTTTGCTTCGGCAATTAGTCGCGCGGGATATTCAACAGATCGAATAGAAAAGGGCGTGTTCCTCATATCCCGCCGCTGTCAATGTAGATACACTCCGCGACATCCGCTGAACTCGGCCACAGAAACTGCCCGATCAATTGACCGTTTGCATAAACCGAGATCGTCTGCGACCCGGCCACGATCGGGTCGAGGTACGGTTTCGGCAGATAGAAGACGGGTGGCAGGGTTGGACTGCAGGGGGCAGTTTCATTCGCATTTCGATTGCGGTTGGAACGGCGTGTGAGCCCTACGACCTCGCTGGATGGGCCCCACGAGGTCTCCACCCGCAGCGTGGCACCCACGCAATGACCACAAATAAAGACTTGGATTGCAGTCTCACTGCAAGGAGACGTCTCACCCAACGATACCTGCTCGTTTCCCGTCACGCTGCAGGGCCCCTCTCCACCTCCACCCGGCGAAGAGATGGGATCGGGAGTGGACGGCGCAGAATTGCGGTTTCGCCGACTGCGATTGCGATCGTCCTGGTCATCCTCGTCTTGATCTCCCGACCCGGTTCCATTGTCGCTCGGATCCTGCTGAGGCGCGCCCGGGCTATGATAGTTGCCGCTGTTGTGTTCAATGATAAAAGCTGCGCCAACGGCTGCAGCGCCACCGACAAACCAGCCAAATGCTTTTCCATAGCTCGACGCGGGCGCCGGGGGAGGCGAATCCATTCCCCCCGCCGCAATCGGATCAAGAACGAGCACGGCGTGCCAACGCGTTTGAGCCATCGTGTCTTCACCATCGGAGTCGGAACCACGCGCATCCACATAGTACCAGAAGCGTGCCAAGCCCGCGAACATCGAAGCCGGAACGGTGACCGAATAGACGTCATCTACGCCCTTCGTCATCTCCAATTCGACCGGTTTGCCCACCTCTGTCAACCGAACCTGCAGAAAGACCTTTCCAAGCGTGCCCGTGGGACATTCAACCGTAGCGGTGATCTCGACTGGAGTCCCGCGATAGACTGCGGATACCGGCTCGTGAATCAAATCAGGACATCCGCCCTCCGCGGTCACCCGCTCCGCACCTCTCGCAGTCGTCAGGCATCCGAAAACGAACACAGCGAGAATCCAAAAATTGAGCAGTTCTTTCATGGCATCCCCCTCTTACGGGGATAAAAGTATGCGTGCGGCCGAGTGCGGTCAAATACATTCAGAAAGCGACTGGGAACATTTATTTCGCTCGCTCACAAGGAATTGCGCTCGCCAATCCGCGCGCCGACACTCGTCCAATGCCCCGCACCGCACAGCCGCGTGGCGCAGGCGTGCTCAATGCTCTGCATACATGCTTGCACGTTCCGAGTTGGCGGGCTAGCTTGGCCGCCACTATTTGAGGATAGAGAATGTACTTTCGTAAATTTCCGCACCCAGCCAATTTTGACTTCATCACATCCGTCCCCGCATCGGGAAAGACCCGCGCAGGGCGCACCGCGCTCAAGGTGCGCGCAGACCGGCATGCCGGCGATATTTTTCGCCTCCGCGTCCGCGGTCCCTGGGCTCGGAACCCCAGCATCGCGGGCTTGACGGTTCCCGCGCGAACAACGTGGGATCGAGGAAGCGTGTCCGCTTCTCTCGACAAATCCTTCGCATTGCATCTCACGGACAAAAGCGGGAAGACGATTCTCTCCGCCCCAAGCCAACGCGCGTTCGGCGTAAGCGGCAAGAACTCCATGTTCCTCTTCCATCTGCAGGACGAGGACCGATTCTACGGCATGGGCGAAAAGTTGCTCGGCCTCGAGCTCAGCGGCAAGCAGTCCAAGTTCTGGAACACCGACGCGTTCGCCGATTTCCACTGGAAGGAAGTCTTCGAGGATCGGCCTGACCCCTACTACGCCTCCATTCCCTATCTCATTCTCAAACGAGGGCCGCACTGGATAGGCCTTCTGCTCGACAACCCTCACGCCGCATTCATTTCCACTGGCGCGGCCATAAAAATTGGCGGCGGCCAAATGGACCTCGGCGCCTCCTCGGAGCGCGTCATCGCGATCGGCGCAGAAAACGGCGAGGCGGACCTGTTCATCCTCGTCGCGGACAGTCTTCCAGCGCTAACGCGAAAGTTCCAAGGGCTCGTGGGCCATACGCCCCTTCCCCCCGTCTGGGCGCTCGGCTATCACCAATGCCGCTGGGGCTATCGCTCCGATGCCGATATGCGCGATCTCGACAAGATGTTTCGCAAACACGGCATCCCCTGCGATGGTCTATGGATAGATATTGACTATATGAACGCGTTCAAGGTGTTCACCTTCAACAAGGAACTCTTCCCCGCGCTCCGCCAGACCCTCGAAGATCTCGAAAAACACGGCCGCAAACTCATCCCCATCCTCGACCCCGGCGTCAAACAAGAACCCGGCTACGAGGTCTATGAAGATGGCCGAAAACACGACATCTTCTGCCACAACCCGCAGGGCAGCGAATTTGTCGGACAAGTTTGGCCCGGCGACACCTGCTTCCCGGACTATTCACTCCCGGAAGGTCGAGCCTGGTGGATCGAGTGGGTCAAGAAGTTCGCCACCCCCGGTATTCGCGGCGCATGGATTGATATGAACGACCCCTCCACCGGTGTGGTTCAGAATGATGCCATGCGCTTCCAGCGCGGCCGCGCCGAACACGACACGTTTCACAATCAGTATGCGCTCGGCATGGCGATCGCAACGCGCGATGGCTTTGCCGCCGCCCATCCGGGAAAACGCCCATTCGTGATCAGCCGCTCCGGCTATCTCGGGATGGGAAAGCACGCCGCAATCTGGACTGGCGACAACTGCGCGAACTATCACTACCTGCGCGTCGCCATTCCCTGCTCCATCAACCTCGCGCTCTCGGGTGTCCCATTCAACGGCCCCGATATCGGGGGCTTCGCAGCCGACACCTTTCCGCAACTCCTGCGCGATTGGCAAAAAGCCTGCTTCCTGTTCCCCTTCTGCCGCAATCACTCCGCCACCGGAACCAAACGCCAAGAGCCATGGGCGTTCGATCCGCTCACGCTCCGGGTCCTGCGCCACTACATCCAGCTCCGCTACAAAATGAGGCCGTATCTCTACAACCTGTTCATCCAGCAGGCCGAACAAGGCGAGGCAATTTTGCGCCCGCTCTTCTACGACTTCGAAAGCACACCCGAGACTCCGCTCGACCGCATTGAAGACCAGTTCCTGATCGGCCCCGCCATCATGCAGGCGCCGATTCTCCACGAACACAACCGCAGGAGAAATGTCGTTCTCCCCACCGACTCCACATGGTGGTCCGTGCTCGATGGACGCTGGCTCTCGGGCGGCCGCACCGTCAAAGCAGCGCCCGGCGAACCACAGACCCCACTCTATTTCCGCGATGGACAAATCATCCCCATGGCCATCGGCGAACCGCGCGACAACCGCTGGACGCCCACCTCCATCGAGGCGCATATTTTCCTGCGTCGCAAGACCGGCAACACCGCGAGCGCCACCTACGCATTCGACGACGGCGACTCCTTTGACTATCAAAACGGCAAGCGCAGCGCTGTCGCCATCCGCGCCACCGTCAAAGCCGGAGGGCTCCACATCGAGACGGAAGCGCTGCAGGATGGCTACGGGACTGCGCGGATCCGCTTCGTGCTCTACGACGCATTCAAACTCGTGACCCTCGACGGGCGCCCCTTGAAGCTGCGTCGCGACTCGTGGACCTGCTGCGGCGCCAAACAGCGCGTCTGGACGAACACATAGAGGCTCCGCCATACAAATGAAATTGGAAACAATCGAAGCTCGCCGCTCACCCATTCACGGCATGGGCGTTTTCGCACTCAAGAGAATCCCGCGCGGAACACAAGTCATCGAATACAAAGGCAAACGCGTAAAGTGGGACCCTAATAGAGAGAAAAAGAACGGACACACCGAACTTTTTCACGTCACGCACACCCACGTCCTCAATCCGCGCTGGCAGGGCAACATCGCTCGCTACATCAACCACTCCTGTGCGCCGAACTGCGAGGCCGTTCAGGAAGGCGAACAAATCTTCATTTACGCCATCCGCGACATCCAACCCGGCGAAGAACTCTTCTACAGCTACGGCCTCGTCCTCGGCCGGCGCTTCACCCGTGACGACGTCCATCGCTACCTCTGCCGCTGCGGATCCGCAAAGTGTCGCGGCGCCATGCTCTCCATCCCGCCCTCGCGTCGAGCGCAAGTGAAGCGCTGGGCGCGGCAATTCGCTCAATCATAGCTACACACACTGGCGCGAACACTCGCTAGCCGCTATAATAGCGATGTGCGTGTACTTGCTGCCATCCTGGCCCTGCTCATCGCCAACACGGGGTTCGGCGGAAGCGAACGCTCCACTCCCGTTTCCACAAACAGGCCACCTGCCGAAGTGGGCTTTCGCGTTGGAGAGGTTCTCCTCTATCGCCTGAAATGGGGCATCATTCCCGTCGGAACCGCCCGCATTGTCTCCGATTGGACAGAGGACACTCCACCCGCCGTGCGCATTCGCCTCTACGTTCGATCCAACTCCTTCTTGGATCGTCTCTATCGCATTGACGATCATATCGAAACGATTGCCGAGCCCTCCCAACTGCTACCCTTTCGTTTTGAGAAACAGATGAACGAAGGCGGCGCCCTCCGGCGCGACATCACAACCTTTGATCGGGAAATCGGCCGCGTTTCCTGGAGCAACCTTCTCAAGCCAGAGACTCGCGCCTACGATGCGCCCCACGACATTCGCGATATCATCTCCATGATGTTTGCCCTTCGCTCTACTCCATTCAAGGCGGGTGACGAAACCGAGTACGTCATTACGGGAGACGACGGCCCCGCGCCCGTAAAAATAAGAGTACTGGAACATCGAACCTTCAAGACCGACCGCTACGGAAGCATTCCCGCCATTCACATTCGCCCCACCGTCAACGATGATGGACTCTTCCTCGGGCGCACACCGCGCGATCTCTGGATATCCGAATCGCTGCCGCACGTCCTGCTGCTGCTATCGGTGGATGCGCCCATTGGCACCATACGCCTCATCCTGGACGCCGTTGAAGGGGTGGAGGAATGGCCCCCGCCCTCGCAACAAGACACCCAACCGTTATGAAAACCGAAAAAGAGAAAATGATTGCCGGCGAACCCTACTTCGCAACCGACCCACAGCTCATCCGCGAACGCGCGCGCAGCCAAAACCTATGCGCCCAATACAACGCGACGCGCGCCGAGGACATGGACCAGCGCCGCATCCTCCTCAACGAACTCTTTGCCGCAGAAACCAACGTCTATATCCAGCCCCCATTTCACTGCGACTACGGAACCAACATTCGCTTCGGCGCCAACGTCTACCTCAACTTCAACTGCATCATTCTCGATGTCGCCCCCGTCACCATTGGAGACCACACCATGTTCGGTCCAGCCGTACAAATCTACACAGCAGCGCATCCCACAGACCCCGAAGAGCGTCGCAGTGGAATCGAATTTGGAAGACCCATCGCCATAGGCTCTGACGTATGGATCGGCGGCGGGAGCATCCTCTGCCCCGGCGTCACCATCGGCGATAGATGCGTCATCGGAGCCGGCAGCGTAGTGACCAAATCCATCCCCCCCGACTCCATCGCCGTCGGCAATCCCTGCCGCATCATCCGCACGCTCGCCAAATAGACGGCGTAGTTCGCGCAACTCACTCGCTCACGCCCGAACCCATTTCGGCGCGTTGGGCCAACGCGCCCTACCCACACCGTCCCGCGAAATCTTCCTCAACAGGTAGAGCGTCTTGGCCCCAAGGCGCCGCCAAACCCATCCGCTCAATCCTTCACCTAAAAGGTAGGGCGGTTTGGCTCAAACCGCCGCCACTCGTCCCGGCGATACCCCTTCGCTCAGCGCCCGAACCGCTCCGGCGCGTTGGGCCAACGCGCCCTACCCACACCGCGCCGACAATCTCGCGGGGGCATTGGGGTTACCTCCGTGCCACCTGGCGGGCCGCCATGGCCGCGCCTCAGTAGCTTGATGGGCATTATACGCCGCATCTCCGGAGCTCTAACCGCCTTTCATGCTATCTGACCCCTATTCCCCCGAGGCGTGCCCGCTTCCGGTGGGTAAAATCAGCGCGTCTCGCAATTCTTTATTTTGGGGGTTGACCCCGCTCGCCCCTCGCCCCGCTCGATAACCAGCCTGCTAGGCCCCTCCGTTTTCTTGTTCAAAATGAAGATGTACGCCTGTTTGTTGGATGTCGCGATCATATAGTAGTACGTGCCGAAATAGCTCTCAGCCATTGTGACCGAAGCAAGGCCGTGGCGCATATCTTCCTGGATACTTTCAGTGCCATTGGAAACTACAACACTCAGCGATTCGGTCTCAAACTGCATTTCCCCCGTATTCGCAACATGCATCGCTACATTGAGGAGCATCTGATTTATCACGGCAGAGCGACGCCACTGCAG
>JAMLJG010000035.1 GCA_023953695.1 Kiritimatiellia bacterium | reverse complement strand
GCGGCGCGCCGTCCGTAATTTCCGGATCCGTGTAGAAAACGTCTCCACCGATCCACTCCCCCAAACTTCCGTCCAGCGCCACGCCGACAAAGCGTCCGGAGTCGAGCGCGAAGTTCGCGGTGACACTGCGCGCTCGATCCAAGGTCAAGGCGAGCGGATTGTGGTTGGTCTGTCCTCCCGGCACGGCGCCGGACCAACCGATAAATGCGTATCCCTCATCCGGCTCCGCCGTGATGTTCACCACAGAGCCAAGCGCATAATATCCATTCGTATCGCCCGTAATGGAGCCACCCGCTGACGGCGCGTGCGTGAGTTGCACATTCGTCTGCCACAACCATGCCAATGCCGCGCTGTTGGTCACCGTCATGACAAAACTCGTTGCCGCGCCAGATGCCGGTTCATTTCCCGTCAACGTCCACCCCGTCGCCACAAATTGCGTTCCGTTCGCAGGAGCAGGCGCAGTGATGCGATTGGTCAACACCGCTCCGTAGCTGTATCCGTGCGGCCCAACCGACGGCGTCGCCACTCCGCGTGCGCTCGACACCGTCACTGTGTATTGCGGCGTCGCACCGAAGGCATAAATTCGCGCCTGCGCTTCCGTATGATGCGCCCACGTCGGCACCGTCACCGACCCGCCTTCTGTCAGGAACTGGAGCTTGACCGCAGTGCTGCCGACCAGCGCGGACCGCGGGATAGCCCATTCGATCACGTCATTGTTGAATGCGTAGCCAATTTCATCGGTGAAATTCCACGCCCATTCCGACTGGCCTGCGCCATTGAACGTAAAGATGCCGTACGACCCGCCACCGCCACCGTACTGTATGAGACGGTCGTATCCGCCGCCCATCCACCCCGCATTGTACCCGGTGGCGGGATTCAGGTCCGTATCGATCAACAGGTTGTGAGTCCAATTCGAGAAGATGGAACTATTCCCCTTCAACTGAAGACCAACGTATAAATACTGATGATCGTTGCCGACATAGACCGCCGAATAGGTCGAACTAAGTGGCTCGCCGTCGCCAATTTCGCTGTCGTCATAAAACACGTCGGCTTGCGCCCAGTCTCCCAGCGAGCCATCCAGCGATGGCGAACGAAACCGCCCCGTGAACGTCCCGAAATTGGCTGTCACATTCCGCGCCTGATCCATCGTCAGCGTCAAGGGGTTGTCGTTCGTCTGCCCGCCCGGCACCGCGCCCGACCACCCCTTGAAAATGTATCCCGCATCCGGCGTCGCCGTCAGATTGACGGATGAGCCGCGCGCGTAATAGCCCACCGAATCTCCGCCGACCGAACCGTGCGCCCCCGCCAGTGGATTCAAGTACACATTCGTCTGCCACAACCAAGTCAGAACCGCGTTGTTCGTCACCATCATTGAAAAGTTTGTCCCGCCGCCCGACGTCGGATCATTTCCCGCCAGCGTCCAACCCAGTGCGACATACTGCGTGCCGTTGGCCGGCGCCGGAGTCGCCACGGAGGGCGACAGACTTGCGCCATATATGTTGGTGTGAATCCCGACAGCGGGATCCGGCGCGCCACGCCCGGAAATCACTTGAAGGGTGCGTGTCGGCGTTGCGGCCATCTGGTAATTCTTTGCGCCCGATTCAGACGACATCGCCCACGTCTCAATCGATACAGAGCCGCCACTCGTGTGGAACAGAATGCGCGGTTCCGTCGCCCCACCCAGCAAGCTGCGCGGGATCGCCCACTCAATGAGCTCGTCATTATAGGCATATTGGAACGTGCCGAGGAACCCCCACGACCACGCCGCCTGGTTCCCACCGCCGGTAAATTCGTACACGCTGTAGACCGAGCCGCCCGAGCCGTATTGAACCAGCCGGTCGTAACCGCCCGACATCCAGCCGGAGTTGAAGCCTGTCAGCGGATCGTCATCCGTGTCTATGTAGACTTCATGTGTCCAATTCGAATAGATGGAAGAGGGGTCCTTGAGCTGCAAGCCGAAGTAGAGCTGCGTGGCGTCATTCGCAAGGAAGATGTTCGAATAGGTCGAACTGAGCGGAGCCCCATCTCCGATCTCCGGATCGTCATAAAACAAATCCCCCGCCACCCACTCGCTCATGACTCCGTCGAGCGTAATCGTTGCGAAGCGCCCGCTCACAGTGACCGCCATGGCGTCAACAGTCAGCCCGCACAATATCGCCGCAACTATCCCTCTTATCGCACACGCCACGATGGAGCCCTCCCCGTTCTGTGTATCAATTTATTTGAGCTGTCATAACAATGCAAGAACATTATCCTCTTTTTCTTGGCAGCTCGGTGACCCAGAACAATCAGGGGGAATTGCCCCGAAGGAACATCAGAAAGACAGGCCGATTGCCCCCTCCACCGCGCAGAACACGCCCTCGGCCGCGGCCCACTTGATGTCGGAAGTTCTCAGCGGGACGCGACGGCGGCGTCAGTCGTCCCGCGCGTCGTCGGCGTTCTGGCGGCCGATCACGCGGCCGTCGTCGAGCGCGTTCCGATCCATCCCTGAGAGACGCCGAAAAAGCCGACGCAAATCGCGAATTCCACCCCAGGAAAACCAGATGCTCGTCGCGACGCTGACCACGAATGGAATCCAGATGCCGTTGATCTTGAAATAGAGCGCCCAGCCGTGCCCGGTCCACTTCAGGTCCGGGATCAGATTCAAGACGGTTGCCGTGAGCCAAATGCCAAAGGTGATGACGGTCCACGCGAAGACACCGTAGGATAGCGCCCGGTCGCCGCGCGTGAACTCTTCGTCAATTCCCAGATAGCGATCGAGCCAGTTGCGCTGCCGAATGTTGGACAGTCTTGCCGGCCTGTCCTCGGCGCGCGCGTATTCGCCGCGATGCAGCATGCGATCCATATTGAAAGGCTTTCGACACGTGAGCAGTGAAATCAGAACATACGCCGCGATGGCGGCGGTGAAGGCATAAAACCACATCCACTGCCCGTTGATGGGGAACTTTTCCTGATGCGCGAGAAGCCACGCATGGTCCGGAAAACGCTGCAGCAGGAAAGCGATAAAATCCTTCCACACCTGCTGGAGCAACAAGCCACCTCCGCCCAGAATTGCACCGGTGAACATCGCTGCCCATGCGCCAGCGGTCGTCCCTCGCTTCCAATAGAGACCGCCGACAATCACGGAACCCGCCCCGCCGAGGTAGATGGCGCCGGTGATGCTGAAGAACATCAGGATATAATCGTTCTGCCGAAACAGGAGGCTGAAGAAGAACGCGAACACAGCGACGCTCAGGATGGACATGCGGAGCCAGAAAATATGCTCTTTCGGCGTGAACGGCTTCTTGCGAAGAGGCAGCACCACGTCCTGAATCAGAATGCTCCCCCACGAATGCAAGTAGGTGGTGTCGGTGGAAACCATGAGGAACAACATGATCGCAGCAAACGCGCCCAGCACGCCGACAGGTAGAAAGTGCGACACCGCGACCGGAACCGCAACCTGGGTGCGCAACGTTGCGTCGCTGATTTTTGCCAGCTCTGCAGTCGCCTCCGCCGCGCCCGCCGCAAAGTCGGGGTGGTGCATGAAGGTGTAGGCCGCCGCCGCAATCAGAGCGAGCATCACAAACAGCGCGCCCGCGCGCCACGTGCCGAGAACGCGCCCCATCTTGGCCTCGTGGGGGCTCGCCGCAGCGGCGTTGAAACCTTGATTGCCCTGCCACGCCATATACGCATACACACTGCCAAGGATGCTGATGAGCACATAGCCGAGATTAAAGTCCTGCAGCTTGCCCGTATCGAACGGGTTCAGAAGCGACTCGCCCGGCGGCCGATCCAACAGGGTCGTGGCGATCTGCTCCCACCGAAAGATGAAGAGAATGGCAACCGCAATAACGATGTATATCGCATAGCCGAAAAGTGCCTGAACACAATCTGTCACCATGCTCGTCAAGTGTCCGCCGCCCAGCACGATCACCAGCGCAATAGCGAGGAAGATCGCCATCAGCGCGGCGAAGGTGGAAATTGTCATGCCCGCAAGTACAAACGTCTCGGGCAGGCCGCAGTAATGAATAAAGAAGCGCGCTCCAACCGCGGGGAATATCCCGTAGTTCACAACGCCGGAAATATAGGCGAGGAGACCGGTGAAAATGCGGAAGCGCCGACTGTAGCGCATTTCGAAAAACTGGGCCATGGTCAGCGCGCGCGTCTCTCGAAAACGATAGACAATGTAACCCGTCAGGTTGATGAAGAGCCAAATCGGAACGGCGAGGTTGAACCAGTGACCGACGGCAAACCCGGATTTGTAATAGAACTCAAATTGCGCGACGACGGTGATCAAGCCCATCGCGGCCATGCCATCGGATACCGCCACGAGATAGCGCCCGGCCACGCGGCCGCCCGCCATGAAGTCTGCCACACTGCGCATGTAGCGACGCGCGACGAGGCCAATGATGATGACGCCCGCGAGCGGGACCAGCAGCATCAGCCAGTCGAGCAGCGCAAACTTCATTGAACCTCCAACTCCACCAACCAGAGAATATCGGGCCGCGCGACCGAACCGCTCGACGGCGGCTGTCGCCATTCAATCGCGGTCACAGGTGTCGGCTCAAACGCGACGCGCGTTCGAGCATTCGTTCCTGCCTCTGAAACGGATCCCAGCAGAGTCCACGTTCCCTCCTCGGTTTGACCCCACACCTCGCCTCGGCGCGAGGCGTATAGCACACCGCCCTCTTCGTTCCAATAGGCGGTGGCGGAGGAAACCCTTTTCGGCGCTGAAAATTGATAGCGCACCCAATGGGGCTCCGCCGTCTCGGCGCTGGCAAAGGCGCCTTCGTTCCACATCAGTCCCGCAGACTCCGTCTCGCCGTCGTTCAGCGGAATCGTCGTGTAGCCGGAGTAGGCGCTGTCGGCCGTGACACGAACGCCGGGCTTCATCCCAACGTGTTGCAAGGGGGCCACGAAAAGGGTGTAGCTTTCGTATTCGGCTTTGACGATTCCGTTGTGGACCCACTGCGCAATCACACGGCGCGATCGCGCGCCCTGCGCTTCAACGGAAATGGATTCCTCGATCGCCTCGCCCGGCGCAATCGCGCGTTCAATCGCAGTCGTCGCTGCGCCCGTGCCCCACTTCAACACAACGGTCTGCGCGTGCGCGCTCCGGTTGCTCGCGCTGAACAACAATGAGGCAACGCCAGCATTCGCCACCACGCGCGCGCCCGGTCCGCTCCAGGCGAGGATCTCGCTCGGCGGCTGAAACAGCATCCGCTCGCACTCCACGTGCTTGCCCGCGACGCTTACCTGCCACTTCACTCGCGTCCACTCACCCTCTTTCGCCGCGAGAGGTGACGGCGCGCGGACTCCCGCCTCGCGCTCGCGCTCATACGACGCGAGATTGATGGAGCCTGCCTCATAGAGGGGGTGATGATCCGCCGCGCTGCGGAACCACGTCGCTTCGCGGCCCACCGCCTCGGGCGCGAGCGCCAGCCACACCCGCACCTCGCTCGATGCCAACTCCACGGGCGGGAGCGGCTCGCCGGGGGAAAGGACGCGGCCCGTCTGAATGTCGTACAGCACCCGACCCTTTAATTCCTCGCGCAAGGTCACGGTATTCACAGCCGACGCGCCGCTCGTGTTGCGAAGGGTCAGCCATATCGCGTCGTTCGTCGCCACCCCAAACTGCTCAACAAGAATGCGTTCGTCCGACGCAACCGCTCCGGGAACAGGCTGCCAACCAGCCGCCGACAGGCGAATGATCAGTGGCATGTAGTGGCGGAAGAGCGGGCGATCGCGCTCATACAGCTTCGCATCCACCCAGTAGGGATCGTTGGCGCCGTCGTGACTGAAGAAACTCGGCAGGAACCCCTGCGCGAGGCAGTCGCGAAAGTACTTCTCCATGTCGGCGGGCGACAGGTCGGAAAAATGTGTCGCCTGCAGAAATCCGAACGGTTTGGCGCCGGACATCGCGCGGCGATAGTTTCGCTCGCGCTCGCTCAGCGGCACATAGCGCTTGCCGCTATACCACGTCGTCTCCTCGCCCGGAATATCAATGTAGGGCATGAAGAACGGAAACTTCCACATCGGGAAATTGCCCATCAAATACTTGCCGTGCGCATGGAGATAGCCCGCGAGCGCCGCCGTGAACTCCACCGCCGAGATCGGCATCGCGATCCCCGGCTTCAAATCGGCCTGGACAAAAGTCAGCGGAAAATCGGCCACGGCAATAGCGGCAGGATTGTAGTCCATCGTTTCCATGGCGGACATGGAGTCGAGATAGATGCCGTCCGTTCGCGGATCGTCCAGCGATTCGCGGATGAAGCGCCACTCCGCCATCGCGCGATTCACCGTTGCGCTCGAGGTCACCGGCAACTCGGGATCGGTGTTGACCTCCATCCGCCCGCCGGTGCTCCACGGCGTTGCCATGAATTGGATGCGCGGCTGAAGGTCTGCATCCCGCGTGACGCCAAGTATTCCGGCGGAAGCGAATTCGCGCTCTTTTCCAACTGAAGTCCGCGCGAGTTGCTCCATGCGCCGCTCTGCGGCATCGCGATTCCAATCCGCCGCGGCGGGCAAGGGAAGCCAATACAGCCACGGCTCCGTGTACACCAGCGTCAGCGCTCCGTTGGCGCGCGCGGCGTCCACATCGGCGCCCAGCGCGCCCACCTTTTCAAAATATGCGAAACCGAAATCGGCAGGATTTGAGACGCTCCCAATATCCGTGAACGGCATCCACAATCCATGCACCGGCGCCCGCGAATGCGTCCATTCAGGATCGCGCGCAAACCACGAGCGCAACTCGTCGCGAAACGGATGCGCGTCGAGCCTTGGCGATGCGCGAAATTGCGCATGCACAGTCGCCAAACCGGGAAAATGCTCCGTCTTCGGCGTCGCTGCCAAATCATAATGAATCCACAGCGTGGACTCACCGCTGTCGGCTTCGATTTGGAAATGGCGCGGCTCGCGGCCGTCCGTCTCCGCGGCCACAACGGCAGCCGTAGAGGCGATCACGCCAAAAGGATAATACGAGCGGCGCTGATTCAGCCCATACGGCGACGTGCCGTCAAATCGCGCGCGGACATTCTTCTGGAGCGGCGTCGAAAACTGGACATCGTCGTACCACGTCCAATCGCCTGCGGGATAGCGCACGCCAATGGAGAGGCGGAAGCAACTCTCTGCTTGGGATCGCACGATCGCCACGAC
Organism: Kiritimatiellia bacterium; assembly: GCA_023953695.1. GTDB lineage: Bacteria > Verrucomicrobiota > Kiritimatiellia > CAIVKH01 > CAIVKH01 > JAMLJG01. The sequence goes on along the minus strand of JAMLJG010000035.1, from coordinate 1,171 downwards.
ATCCAACACATCCGCAGAGCGCTGCGGTGCAACCAACCACCACGTCGAGCCATCCGGGGCTTCCCCACTCCACCGTATTCGCTCCGTATCCCGCATCGCCTCTTGGGGTTCGAGGTCTGTCTGTTTCCCGGTTCGCGGATCCGTCCATCGCAGCGCCACTTGAGCCGTTCGCTTGTCTCCCGGAATCGTCACAGAAGGCAGTGGCGGGACAGACGCAAGCGCCGTCCAATCGCCTTCGATATAATCGCGGACCGCGCGACGCGAGAGGGTAATCGGCGAAAACGCCTTCAGCTCTGCAATGGATGGCACCTTGGGATCGAGCCACGACGGCGCATCGGGGAGAGAAGCCGCCTCACTTTCAATCAACCCTTGCGCAGGAACGTGGCGCGTTACCTGCCATTGCCCGTCATACCACTCCGCGCGCCATCGCAGCGTTCCCGCCGCGTTGACATTCGGCAGCACCATCGCCATTTCATTCCCACGAACGGCGAAAATCACGGACCCTTCATTGTCCCATCGCCAATCGGCTGCGCCCTCTGGGTAGCGAAACACAGATGCACCCTCGGCCATGAAGTCGAACCCGGAAGCGGAGAATCCATGCGCGGGCCCATCCGCATCCACAAAAATGCGAAGCCCCGCGGGTGAGGACATGGCGGGAACCACAAACCCGAACTGCCCCCCCGCCGTGCGAAAGGGAGTCAGCTCCGAATTATCGGCGTACGACGCAGCGCCTGCGAAAAGACTCGCTGTCAGTATCGCGCGAAGAAGTGTTGCTCGCATAGTAGCCATTCGTCCTCGCGCTGGGTTGACGCTCCATCAACCGCGGTGCTGGCGACGGCGGCGAAGACTTGCGGCAAGTAGAATCCCGCCCGAAAAGAGCAGCGCCGTTCCCGGCTCCGGCACAACGCCGAGTTGATATGTTCCAACGGACGACTCGCTTTGATTCGCCCACGTTTCCGTATTCACGCCACTCCCTGTGACATGGAACTCGATCCGTGCGGAATCGCCGGGACTCAGACCCAGCGCTGCGAGAGAAACGGCCAGCTCGATGAAGCTGTCGTCATACGAATAGCTAATGAGCCCATCGAAATTCCAACTCCATGCGGACTGATCGCCCCCCGTGTGCGAAAACACGGAATAGCTCCCACCACCGGCGCCATATTGAACCAGG
>JAMLJG010000034.1 GCA_023953695.1 Kiritimatiellia bacterium | reverse complement strand
GCCGGCGGCGCGGCGCTGATGGACGCGCTGCGGAGGAAGAGCCCGAAGCGATTGGCCGATTTTATTCGATTGGTTCAGCACGGCGACGCCGATGCTGTGCGCCTCTCGCAGGAGGCAGCCGAGCAGCTCGGCCGCAGCTTGGCCTGGTCGGCGCTGGTGATGCAAACCGGCCGCATTCGCGTATGCGGTCCGATGGCTCCGGTTTTCGAGGTGGTTTCCGATCATTTCCGGCGGGGCTTGGCAACCCTGCTTACCGAGCAGGAGATTGTCCGCTTGGATCCTGCGGCGAGCCCCGCTTTGGAAGAGCGTTTTCTCCGCGGCGCCCATCGCTTGGCCCGGCGCCTATTCACGCATCCCGACGAATATGGCCTTCTTTTGCGCACGCCCGCCTCGCTCGATGGCAACGGCGGATAACCGCGCGCCAGCAAATATATTTGACGCATCAAAAATAATCGGGTACACGTTCTCTCAGATGCGGCGGTTCCGCAGGCCGATTGGGGAAAACGATGAGTGTGAAAAGACAAGTCACGCGCGGATGTGTCGAAAGTGTTTTGCGGCAATATGAAATGCGTTCGTCGCTGCTGGATGCGGTTCCATATGGCAGCGGTCACATCAACGACACGCTCGCCCTGAGGGTGGATCAGGCGGGCAGTCCGCTCCGCTATATTCTGCAGCGGATCAATGGTCAGATTTTTCGGGATCCGCCCGCCGTGATGGAGAATATCACGCGCGTGACTCGCCACATTGCGAAGCAGTGGGAGGGCCACCCCGATGCCACCCGGCGCACGCTGACCATTGTTCCGACGCTGGAAGGCGCTGCGTTTGCGCGAGATGAGCGGGGCGATTGCTGGCGGCTCTACTTGTTCATCGAAGACGCGCGGACCTACGACATCATTGACTCGCCCGCGCGCGCGCAAGCAGCCGCGCAGGCGTTCGGATTTTTCATGCGCCAGTTGGCAACGCTTCCCGCAGCGGAGCTGCACGAGACAATCCCGAATTTTCACAACACTCCCGCGCGGCTTGCGGCGCTCAAGCGGGCGATACAGGAAGATCGCAGCGGCCGCGCGGCGTCGGCTCGCGCGGAAATCGAATTCCTTTTGTCGCGCGAGGAGGATGCGCACCGCCTTCTCGGGCTGCACCATGCGGGGCGTTTGCCGCTCCGCGTCACCCACAACGATTGCAAGCTGAACAATGTGATGATTGACGACGCGACGGGCGAGGGGATTTGCGTCATTGATCTCGACACGGTGATGCCCGGCCTCGCGCTGTACGACTTTGGCGATATGGTGCGAACGGCGACGAGCCCCGCGGCGGAAGACGAGAAGGAGCTGAGTCGCGTGCAGATGCAATTGCCGATGTTCGAAGCGCTCTTGACCGGCTTCCTCGCGGGCGCGGGATCCATGTTGACTTCGGAAGAAGTGGCGCAGCTTCCGTTCGCGGGCAAAGTGATCACGATGGAGACCGGGATCCGGTTTTTGACGGATTTCTTGGACGGCGATCCCTATTTCCGGATCGCAAGGCCCGAGCACAACCTGGATCGCTGTCGGACCCAGCGCCGCTTGGTGCAATCCATTGAAGAGCAGGAGAGCGCCATGCACGGCGCTTTGGATCGGGCCGTCGGAAAAATGTCGAACATGGTGGCGTCGTGATGGAGTGGGAGGTGCAGACATGAAAACGAGAAGCCGGAAGAAAGCCTTCACACTGATCGAATTGCTGGTCGTTGTCGCGATTATTGCGATTCTCGCGAGCTTGCTCGTGCGGATTGCAGGGGCCGGATTCGAGCGAGCACACGACTCGGCCTGCCAGAACAACCTGCATCAACTCGCGATCGCGTTGACGGTGATGACCGATGGCTACAAGCCCTATCCCCCCGCGCAGGGAGCGGACTCCGGCACCAGCTACTTTGGACCTCAGGGCCCGCTGCTGACGGCGATTGAGCCCTATCTCAAAGGGGCGTCGAATGTGTTGTTTTGCCCGCGCGCGGTGAAGCTGGAGGGTGTGACTATCAAGGACGAGTTGGCTGCGGGGCGAATTGGCTATTTCTATTGGGCGTGGAAGGCGGAGAATGGCGTCACCCCGTTGCGGCCCGGCGATTCGACCAATGTCTGGATATCACAAGGATGGAACTCGTCCCTGGGGCAGCTGGTCTTGATGACCGATCATTTTCGAGACAAAGGCGCGTGGGCGTTGGATTCCGACTGGCAATTTCACGGCTCGCGCGACGTGCGGCGGAGCTTGAATCAACCGGGCACTTTTGCCGTGATGGACGATGGGTCTGTGCATAAAATTGCTCCACGCCCATGAAGAAGACCCGAATAGGAATAATCGGTGCCTCGGGTCGCGCGATCCTGGCGAAACATTGGCACGAGACGCACGGCGATATTGCCGAAGTTGTCGCGGCGGTGGACGTGTCCGAAAAATCGCTCGCGGATTTCCGCTCGTGGGCGGGCGCGGATGCGTGGACCGGCAGCGACTATCGCGAGTTGCTCAAGAGGCCCGATCTCGATGCCATTGGCGTATTCACGCCCGATCGCTTTCATGAGGAGCATGCCCTTGCGGTGTTGGCCTCCGGGAAGGCGCTTTATCTTGAGAAGCCGATGTCGCTCTCCACGGAAGCGTGCGATCGCATTCTCGCCGCGTGGCGCACGAGTGGGGTGCCCTTCATGATGGGTTTCAACCTGCGCTATCATCCGGTGGTGATGGCCGCGCGCGCGGCCATTCAGGCGGGGAAGATTGGCAACGTCAAGGCGATCTGGGTGCATCATTTCGTCGGCGCGGGCGGCGATTTCTATTATCACGATTGGCACGCGAACCGCGAGGGCGTCCACTCCCTCCTGTTGCAGAAAGCGTCGCATGATTTGGATGTGATCCACTGGCTCGGCGGCGCGTATGGCGTCCGCGCGGCGGCGTTTGGCGATCTCGACTATTTCGGCGGCGACAAGCCTGACGATTTGACGTGTCCACCGTGTTCCATCCGCGAGACGTGTCGCGAGGAGCAGGCCCCTGAAAATCCGCGCCAGCAGTGTGTCTTTCGCCAGTCGGTGGATGTCGAAGACAATCAAGTCGTGATTCTTCGCCTGGCCAACGGGGTGAAGGCGTCCTACACGCAGTGCCACTTCACGCCGGAGTATGTGCGGCACTACAACGTGATTGGCGACCAGGGACGCATCGAGTTCTTTCTGGAGCGCGCGCAGCTTTGGTTCTATCCGCGCCCGGCGAAGACGCGCGATTGGCCAACTCCGCCGCCGCGCGAGGAACTGCCGCTCGCTCCGGCTTCGAGTGCAGATGATGGGCACGGCGGCGCCGATGGCCAAATTGCTGCGGGATTCCTCCGCTATTTGCGCGATGGCGTGCCGCCGAACACCTCGCCGGAAGCGGGGCGCATGAGTGTGGCGGTTGGTTGTGCGGCCGTCGCCTCACTGCGCGAAGGGCGAATCGTGGAAGTTCCACCGATGAGTGTTTGAGATGAAGACGTGGTTGCCATGGGTCTTGGGCGGCTGTTTGATCGGGAGCGTTGAAGCGGCGAGCTTCAGTCCTGCGCCCACGACAAACGACCTCAATAACCCGCACAAGGGATTCATGCTCTGGGGCACTGACTACGCGGACGGCGCGCCGAACAATTACTACGGAGCGACGATATACCACATCTATATGCCGTGGCGCGAGGTAGAGGTGGCCGATCAAGTGTTTGATTGGGGACGCTTCGAGACCAACCACTTGCTGCCCATATTGAATGATCACCCGAACGCGACCTTCGTGCTGCGTCCCGTTGCGGACTATCCCGATGGTCAGAACAGCGGGATCACGCTGTTTTATACCGGGGGCGAACTGACCCGCGATTTTCCTGCATTCCTCACGAACGCGCCGCTATCCATTCCGGTGTATTTCTATTCGAGTTGCGATGGCGATGGGCCGGGTATCACGCCCGACTGGAATCATCCCGCCATGATCACCCAATTGGTGCAGTTTGTGCAGGCATTCGCGCAGCGCTATGACGGCGACCCGCGCATCACGGCTGTTCAGGTGGGTCTGCTGGGGTTGTGGGGCGAGTGGCACCAGTCCGGATGCGACAACCGCGCTCCGTCCAATGCGGTGAAAATTGCCGTGCGCGATGCGTATGCGGCCGCGTTCACGAACACGCCGCTCCAAACGCGGTATCCCGGCAACCCGGATGCGGTGGGCGTGGAGTTCGGTTTTCACGAAGACTATTTTCCTTCCTTCACCGCGCCCTGCATCTACGGCTTCCCCGACTGCAGCGACGATGGGCCGTGGAGCATGGACTATTGCTACAAGAACGTGACAACCGGATCCGTTGACAACTGGAAATCGAATCCCATTTCCGGCGAGAGTCCCAATACGAATCAGAAGCGGACCTGGTCCAACAACTGGAACAATGTGATGACCGTGCTGCGCGATTATCACTTTTCGTTCCTCGGCCCCGCCGGCGGCCACCAATGGAACGGCAACCAAGCGAAGTTGAATCCGATGAAGCGGCTGCTCGGCTACAACTACCACCTCGCGCGTGTGGACTGGCCCGATGTCATTGCGCTGGGTCATGCGTTTCCGATTTCGATCGCGCTGACCAATAGTGGGGCCGCGCCCTGCTATCATCCCTTTGCCCTAGAAGTGGCGCTTTGCGCGACGAACGGCAACCCGGTGTGGCGCGAGACAATGTCCTACGATTTGCGCCAGTTGCTTTCGGATCAACAGGCCGAAATCTCAGGATTCTTCGCGATCACGAATGTGGCCCCGGGCACCTACTCGCTGCGCGTCGGTATTCTCGATCCGCGCACCGGCGAGCCGGGTGTGCGGATCCAGTCCGCAGGGGAGGATGGAAGCCGGCGCATCGCCATTGGCGACGCGGTTGTGAACGATCCGTGGCTGACCGACACCGATGGCGATGGGCTGCCCGATGGATGGGAATATCAGTTCTTCGGTGGGTTCACCAACGCGCAGCCGGAGGTGGATTCCGATGGCGATGGCCAGTCAAATTGGGAGCACTTCATCAGTGGCACCGATCCCACCAATCCTGCTTCATTCTTTTCCGTCGCCGCAATTGGCGTGGATCCCAATTTGACGATTCAGATTTCCACGGTGACCAATCGCCGCTACTGGCTGCAGCGCTCCGATGCGCTGGTTGTTCCGGTGTGGAGCAACCTCGGGGTGGGATTCGAGGGAACGGGCGTCCCGGTTGCGGTGCCGGATCCCGATGGGGGAGCCAGCGCCTTCTATCGCGCGGCCGTCGCGCCCATTCCGTAGCCGGGCGCTTTCCTCTAGTTTGCCGGAATCGCGATGAATGGACCGCCACCCCCTGCGCGCAGTGCGCCCGCGGGCATCACATCCACCCTGTTTCCGCCGACGCCCGGGGCCGTGTTGTCGCCGTAGAGCATTGCGCCAACCGAAGCGCCGGTGATGGGGAGCAGCGAAGCATTCAGCGTATAGCTAGCCCAGTTGCCCGCGACTTCATGTGGCACCTCGCCAATTTGCGTCCACGCCCACCCGGTTCCATCGCCGGTGTAGCGGAAGAGAAAGATGCCCTGCAGGAGATAGTCCGCTCCGATCGGGAAGTCGTTGCCGCCGCCGCGAAACCCCGTATTGCGGTTGTTATCGGCATCGAGATAGACGCAGTAGGCCGCGCCGCGGTTGAAATCAATCGGGTGTGCGCTGCGAAAGGCGATGCGGAGCGCGTCGTTTGCGCGGCTGCCGTGAAACTCAATCCAGTTGCACGGCTGGGCATCGCTGGGCCCCGCCTTTTCTAGAGGCTCGCCAATCCACGCCGGTTGTGCAAAGCTGGACGTCGTTATGGCCAGCGAGACGCCAGCGAGAAAGGCGAAAAAGCGGCGGGTTATCATTTGGGGTTTCATCATGGCGGCACCTCGGGTTCTTTCTGGTGGATACATTAAATCAACGGAACGGATTCGACAATTAGTTTGATACCTCATATCAAAAAGAGTCGTCAAGCATCAGTATCGAGTTATCGGAGGTGGATTATGCGTATCGCAACGTTTTGGGCTGCACGTGCATTTTTGCTGACGACCCGCGTAGCGCCAGCCTACTACACGAACATCGTGATTGACGGTCAGTTTGACGACTGGGTGGGGGTGCCTGTGGTTACCGTGGATATGGCAGGGGATGGTGGGAATGGCCCCGATCTTGCCTCGCTCCAGGTTGCGAACAACGCGAGCAATCTCTTTTTGCGGATCGTCTATCACGCGCCTGTCAATCCAAACGAAAGCGGAAAGCCCGCCACGTTGATCGCGCTAGACAACGACGTGAGTTTGGGAACGGGTTACAACATCTTCTCGATGAACATTGTCGGATCGGAAGCTAGCTGGATGAGTGATGAGCCCTATCAGCAGGCCGCTGGCGTCGTCTATTCGGGTGACATCACGGGTGGCGACGCGCTGATAGCGCCCTACAACGTGGCGACGACGAATCAGGAATACGCGATTCCTTTCAGCGCAGTTTTCAACGCGGGCGGAGATGTTTTTCCGTCCGACACATTTCGCCTTTTGGTGTACACCAGTTCGACTACGGCATACGAGACGATGGGGCCCGTCACGTACACGCGCACCAGGCTGATAGAGCCCGCCGCGTTCAGTCAGCTTCTCTTGACCAATGTAATCGCGTTTCGCGTCACCAATTCCGCGCCCACCGCCACCTACAGCTTGGAATCGGCTGCTCAGCCGGGGCCAACGAATTGGGTGGCCACGGGTTTCCGTGCGCAGGGCAACGGCGGCGATCTATTGCTCTACGACCCCACGGGCGTCTCCACGGTCAATCTCTACCGAGTCATGGCGGAAGCGCCATGATGCCGGAAGCGGCTTCATTCTTCTGACAATGAAAATATCCGCGCTGGCTGGTATGAGCGTGAGCTGGAATGAGGAGTCGGTCGGGTGGCTGCTGGAGCAGGCGTTGGGGTGGTGCTCGTCGCCCACATAAAGGACAAAGGAAACGAATCATCTTGACCGTTGTTTTGAGGGCGCAGATTAATAGGGCGTATGGAGCTTCTCCTGATCCATCGAAGTTTGCGCTTGGCCCGAAAGTTTAGCTGGGCCGCTCGACGTTCGGCGGTGGTGTGTCTTGCAGTATTGTGCTGGAGCGCGCCGACGGTTTCGCCTTTATCGGTCGCCGCAGCGATATCGGATCGCGAGTATTATCAGTCCCTATCCGCGGGTCCGTGGGTGACGATTGAGCGGGGTGGAGTCGCGTCCTCTGCGGCACAGGGGGAGCTGGGCTGGGCGGTTCGCGATGGACAATTGCGCATCCTGTGGCCATCACCTGGGGGATCCGTGTCGCGCGCGGTGCGCATGCGGCTGCGCGATGCGCGTCAGGGCTCGGAACGGAGTTTTGAGATAAGACCTTCTTTGGAATATCGCGGTGATTGCGTCCGCCTATTTCAGCGCGTGGATGAATGGGGTGTCGAGGTGGAGGCGATTCTTATTCCGCGCGGCGGGCATTTGGAGGCGGCTGTACAACTGCGCGGCGTGACGCAAGAAGACGCTCCGCTTCGCGTGGAGTTTGCCGTGGATGCGTCGGGATCGCGATGGCGCTGGTGGGATGACGGTCGCCGATCGCGCCCCGCCGTGGGAGCGACAGAATATGCGAACCTGACGCGCGTGCTCGCGGGGTATGACGGGCAGATGTCTCGTTATCCGTTGGCGTGCATCACGTCGGAGGATGAGGCGCTGGTTCTCGCGGTGCCGTTGCTGCGCCCGCGTGTTTTTCAGCTCGTCTATGATGGCGCGTCGGCGGAGTACCGGTTGGCGGTGGATGTCGCCCTGTCTCCGCGAACATTGAAATTTCCCAACGAAGCCACGTTCTTTCTTGCCCTCTATTCCGCCGATCCGGCGCAGGGATTTCGGGGCGCGTTCGATCGGTATCGCGGCATCTATCCGGATGCTTTTGTCAAACGAGTGACTCAGGAGGGCGTGTGGATGCCGTTCACGCGCATCAACGACGTCCTCGATGCGGAGGATTTCCACTTTGGGTTTCACGAGTATGGCGCTGTGGATTTGGACTATAACCGGCGGCACCGCATCTATTCGTTCCTGTATGTCGAGCCGTGGACGTATTGGATGGCGATGCCAGCGGATGTGCCTCGCGAGACCGACGCGGCGATGCGGCTGTTGGAAAAGAATGCGTCAGAGGGCGATGCGTGGAATCGTCCAATGGCGCGGGCGACCTTGCTCAGCGCGGTATATGATGCAAGGGGAGAGCCCGCGCACCAATTCGTGGACCAGCCGTGGTGCAACGGCGCACTGTTTTTCAACAACAGCGATCCGGACATCGCGACCTCTGCCGAAGAAGACCTCAATACGGGGCGCCTGAACTTGGATATTGCGCGACGCGAAGTTGTGGAAAGCGAGCGCGTGGTTATTCCGGGATGGGATCCCTACGCGGAGGGATATCGAGTGGATCAGGAACACTCGCTCGATGCGGGAAGCCGAAGCCTCTTGATGGAGCGCGCGCTCGGCGACGGGGATGGAGGCGCGGTGCAGGTGGTTCAGTTGGATCAGCAGGAGGCCATGCCGCTCTGGGTGGGTGGATATAGCCGGGCTGAAGACGTATCGCCCGGGGCGGCGATCAACTACGCGCTTTATGCGGACCTCACCTATCAGAATGGGTCCAATTCCTGGGGGCATGCGGTGGGTTTCGATGCGGGTTCCCATTCTTGGCAGCAGCGGGAAATGGTGATCATTCCGGCCGCGCCCATCAAGACGGTCAAACTTCACGCTCTATTTCGCGGCGAACGCACGGGCCGGGCTTGGTTTGACGGGTTGGCGCTGAAAGAAATCCCTGCCGAATGGGCGGATGCGATTCAGGTTTCGCCCTGGGAGGCATTCGAGCGAGGGTTCTCTGAAGATGGGGAGCGCCCGCATCGCGGGAAACGGTCTATTCGGGTTGATCGCGGCTCGATGCAGGCGCCGGGCGGGGCCTTGCTGAGAATTGCGGTGAATCAAGAATCTCCCGCGCCGCTGGCCATTCAAGCCTGGAGCCGCGCCAAAGACGTGCCGCGAGCGCCGCCCGACGACGATTACGCCATTTTTATGGATGTCTATTTTGAAGACGGCAGTGTGGAGTATGGCGTTGCGGTTCCCTTTGAAATTGCGGAGGACTGGCGCGTGGCGGAGCGATGGTATGCGCCCGCGAAGCCGATTCAAACCATGAATGTGCACCTCTTGTTTCGGGGCGCCCATACGGGAACCGTTTGGTTTGATGACGTGTCTGTGGTTGATCCCGCAACGGGGCGGGACTATGCCGTTGATGGCGGGTTCGAGCGAATCGGATCGAGGGGCGCGCCCGCGGACTGGTCCGCGCTTCCGAATCGGCTGCGCGACGGCGATTTCGCGGGAACGCCGATTGAATTGAAGGCGGATGGAATGTATCTCGATTCTCTTGAGGGGTGGGCCAACCGCCTCAATTTTCGAGCCGATCATTTTGCGGCCGTTGATGTGCCGCTCGTCTACGAAACGGGGAGCGGGCGCACCGCCGTATTCAACTTGTTTTCCATCTTTGAATTCACGCAAGCCATGTCCGAATATTTGCATGCCCACGATCGCCTGCTGATGGGCAACTGGGTGCTGATTGATTTTCCGTTTCTCGGCGCGTTGCTTGATGTGCCGGGCAAGGAGGTGCACTGGTTGGACTCGCACCAGGCGTTCGCGCCGGATTCGGATGAAACGATGCTGTATCGCCGTATGTTGAGCGGGAGCAAACCCTATCCGCTGCTGCTCAATGTGCAATTTGATCATTTCACCCCGGAAATGGCGCGGAAGTATTTTGAGCGCTCGCTGTTCTATGCCTTTTATCCGGGCATGTTCTCGCACGATGCGGCGACGAATCCCTATTTTGAAAATCCGGAACGCTACAATCGGGATCGGGATCTTTTCCTCCGCTTCATCCCCCGGGTGCGGGAATTGTCCACCGCCGGCTGGGAGCCCGTCACCCACGCGCAGAGCCATCACCCGCGGATCCTGGTTGAACGATATGGACAGCGCCCGGAAACCGGTCTCTATTTTGCCCTGCATCACGACGGAGAGGGGTGGGGGAGCGCGCGCATCGAAATTGATGGCAGATCGCTCAATCTGACAAACCGGGTGCGCCTCATAGATGTGATGGCTGGCGGGGTTGTTGCGGAAGGAAATCCGACCCAGCCGCTGGCCTTCACCACTCGGCTCGGCGATTATGGCACCCGTGTGATTCGCGTGATCGAGGACCATCCGGCGGCGCTCATCGCATACGCGGACGAGCAGTTGGCATCGGTCCGGGATGTGGTGGTTCGGCATGAAGCGCAGGGCAAGCTCGCTGCCGATCGCGCCGGGGAATTGCGCTCGGCATTGAGCAAGATATCCGATGGCCTTGCTTCGGCGGATACAGGTGGGCGCCTGCAGGCGTTGCGGCGAATCCAGCGCTTGCGCGATGAAGCTGTGGAGTTTGGGCGCGTGGATTTTGCCCGGGCGGTGGCTGGTGCGGAGAACGCCATTTCCGATGCAGTGGCAGAGCGACTGGGGCTGTCGCTCTCCGTCGGCGCGCCCGATGTGGTGGTCTCGCCTGCGGAATCTGCGTGTCGTGTCGTGCTGGAAAATCGCGGTTCGCGCGCGTTCGAAGTTCGCTCCGTGCGTTTGGCGCTGGCTTCGGGAGAGAGGGTGTGCGTTGGGGCGGATTCCGAGCCCTCGACGATTCTCGCGTCGGGACAGTCTTCTCAGCACATAGTGACCTTTTCCGTCCCGGCGGGCGCGGATCCGGATACGGAGTGTGTCATGCGGGTGGCGGTGGAGGGTGTTCTGACCGCCCGCGACGGGACGCCGCATCCCGTGACTTTCGCGCGCACGATCCGGGCGCGCGTCGTGGCGGGGTTTGAGCTGCGCCTGGCGCCGGGGCGATTGTTGTCGAGCAATGCGGAATCGGAGTGGATTGTTACCGTGGCCAACCATCAAGATCGGCCGGTGGATGTGCAGTTGAGTGTCCACGTGAACGGCCGGGATGCACCCACTCTATCGTGGACTCAGGAAACGGTTGGCGTGGAGGCGGGCGAGGTTCGCGCGATTCCGCTCCGCGCGGCCACGCCTGAGCCTGGTTTGCGAGCGACCTATTCCGTGGTAGTGTCCGCTGTCGCGGCGGGCGCCGAATGGGGCCGTGCGACCGGTGCGCTCATCCGATTTCCCTCGTCTCAAAATCTGTTGACCGAACCAAATGTGGAGGTGCGGGTGGACTCCACATTCGCCGGCTATTCCGTGGGACCTCTGCGCGATGGGATCCTTGATACCGCAGACCTGGACTGGTCGGAATCCGCATGGGCCTCTGCCGATATCGCCGTCCCGCACTGGGTGGAGGTCCGATGGCCCGCGCCGCAGCGGATCACTGCCGCGACCGTTCATTGGGCGAAAGACAACGAAACGTATTTCCGTTCAACTCACTATCGGCTCCAGTTCCGGCGGAACGAATCGTGGGAGGATTGGAGCGACGCATCCAGAGAAGAATCCGAAGCTGCCGACCAATATCGCGCTGCCGCGCCGCTGCTCACCGATGGCTTGCGCCTTTGGCAGGAAGTGGGTGGCGGATCGCGGTCCCGGCCCAACCTGCTGTGGGTTCGCGAGTTGGATGTGCGAGGGGAATAACCGCCCGGCCATGGATGCAGTGATCGAGCCAGAGAATTTTCCAGCGGAAAAGAAGAATCAGGGTTGACAGCTATATTTGAGGTATCATATAAATGCGCGCAGACAAGGATGCATTGCAGGAAATAGGTGCATTGATGCCGTGAAGATATTGCCTTTTGAGATTGTGCGATTGAGACTAGGGCGAATGGTGAATGGACTGCAAAGGGAGGACGGACGATGAAAGCATGGAAGTGGGTCTTGGCGGTGTGGGTTGGCGGTGCGCTGATGGCGCAGGCGGACCTCGTCGGCACCTATAAAACGATCGTCGTGGATGGTTCGTTCAGTGGGTGGACGGGAGCGGATCTGATGTATGGCGATTCGGATATATCGGATGGGGATCCGGATAACTCGAGCTATCAGAACATCTATCTGGCGAACGATGCCTCGTTTCTGTACATCGCGTTGCAGACGAAAGGCACGGGCGGCGGATCGGTGACGAATTCCTACACGCGGAATATCTACATTGATTCCGATATGGACTCGGGAACGGGTTTCAATTCCGGATGGATGACCGGCGGCTATGACAATCTGGTTCAGTATGGCGCCGGTGGCGGAAGCTACTCTGTGTTTTCCCACACGGGGGGCGATCAGTCCGCATGGAGTTGGAATTTCGATGGGCTCATTAGCTATTCGTATGACGACAGCTTCATCGAGCTGGCCGTTTCTCTCGCGGCGCTGGGCCTGAGTCCCGGCGATTCCGCACGGATTGAGTTCCATGTCACAGGGAGTGGCGTGAATACGGAAACGTGGGCGAATCAAAGCGAGTCGTCCGTTGGAACCTATCAACTCGGCGTTGTGCCGGAGCCGGGAACGGCGCTGCTCTTTTCGGGCGGGATTCTACTTGCCGCAAGTCTTCGCCGCCGTCGCCAGCACCGCGGTTGATGGAGAGTCAACCCAGCGCGAGGACGAATGGCTACTATGCGAGCAACACTTCTTCGCGCGACACTGGTAGCGAGTCTTTTCGCAGGCGCTGCGGCGTACGCCGATAGTTCGGAGCTGACTCCCTTTCGCACGGCGGGGGGGCAGTTCGGGTTTGTGGTTCCCGCCATGTCCTCACCCGTTGGGCTTCGCATCTTTGTGGATGCGGATGGGCCCGCGCATGGATTCTCCGCTTCCGGGTTCGACTTCATGGCCGAGGGTGCGTCTGTGTTTCGCTACCCAGAGGGCGCAGCCGATTGGCGATGGGACAATGAAGGGCCCGTGATTTTCGCCATTCGCGGGAATGAAATGGCGATGGTGCTGCCGAATGTTAACGCGGAGGGAACGCTGCGATGGCGAGCGGAGTGGTATGACGGGCAATGGCAGGTAACGCGCTACGTTCCTGCGCAAGGGTTGATTGAAAGTGAGGCGGCTTCTCTTCCCGATGCGCCGTCATGGCTTGATCCCAAGATGCCATCCATTGCAGAGCTGAAGGCGTTTTCGCCGATTACGCTCTCGCGTCGCGCGGCCCGCGATTATCTCGATGGCGATTGGACGGCGCTTGCGTCCGTCCCACCACTGCCTTCTGTGATAATTCCGGGAGACGTGCGAACGGCTCAACTGGCGCTGCGATGGACGGATCCGCGAACCGGGAAACAGACAGACCTCGAACCCCAAGAGGCGATGCGGGATGCGGGACGGGCTCGGTGGAGTGGGGATGCCCCGGATGGCTCGACGTGGTGGCTGGTTACACCGCAGCGCTCTGCGGATGTGTTGGATGTCGTGGCGATCGTGCGATCCCAGGCAGAGAGTTGCTTCCGCCTCTCCATTGGCGTGCGCTATCCCGCAGGCGATTGGACGTGGTACGACGATGTTCAGTTTCCGACGCCGCTCCAGAAGAAT
>JAMLJG010000033.1 GCA_023953695.1 Kiritimatiellia bacterium | reverse complement strand
CACCGGCTGACGTCAACCCGTTGGAGCGATTCCAGGCGAATGGACCCGCAATGTGCCACGCGAGTGGCTTTGGCGATTCGATGATCGGACCTGTCGCCTCGCGATCGCTGCGATACGCGTCTGCGTCGAAGATGTCCGTCACACCGGCGAGTGGGCCGCCATCAGGCCCGGTCAGATGGAATTGCAGTCGCCACGGATTTCGATCTTGAGCGACTTTGAAAACGAGGAGGTTTTCGCCCGCCGCAAGCTCAACCGGTACGATTTCCTGATCCCACTTGCTTAGGCGATAGACCTCCTTCGCAAAAACGGGTTCGCCGTTGAGCCATACGGTGATCGTGTCGTCGGAACCTATACGCAACTCCGCTTTGCGCGCGCGGTCTGATTTCACCTTGGCCATGGCATAGCCCGCTGCGTGGTCGTGTTGACCCCACAGGGCCTCGAAATCAATGCCGTCGAATTGTTCCTGGTGGTCGGTGGGGATGGTTGTCCAACGCACCGTGTGATCGCCCACGCGGAAGGAGTTGTTCGCGCCCGTCGTCCATTCCGGAGGAAATGGCGTGCGAAAGGCCTCCTTTTCTCGCGCGGGGAAGGGCCCGACTGCCGCCATGCGCAGCGGATGAACAAAAGATGTTCGCGTCTCATCCAGCACCTGGTCGCCTGCGGTCACCGTGAAGTGGGCATAGGAATCGGAGACTTCTTCCGAAGGCACAACCTTCAGCTGCCACTTGCCGCTCCATGTGTCGTGCGGTGGAAGGGCGATATCGCGCGGCGGTTCGTCGGATTGCGCTCCGCTCTCCGCCGTCATCGCGACGCGCAGCGACAGGGCGTCGTCCGAGTGATTGTTGACCGTGCTTTCGATTGTGCGCGATCCTTCTCTGGCAACGCGCGAACCGTGAGGCGTGGCCTCGAGAGTCACGGGGGATCGCCACTGGACGGCGCCGGAGAAGATCAACCCGGACTCGTCGCGAATCTCGACGACCCTGTCGGCCTCGCGCGAGTCGAGGCAGTGAAGTTCAATCCTGCCGGAATCGCCATCGGCAGCGATTTCAAGCGTGGTCCGTTGATTGGGATCATCGGCGGGGGCGCTGTATGCCGCGAGCGTTCCCGTGTAGCCGGAGCGGATGCGGAACGAGATATCTGCGCGAGCAGCCAGTGTGCTGGCGCGAAGCGGAAAGTGGATATCGGACAGAATCGGGCGCGCTGCATCGAATCTCAATTCGCGGACCGGTGCGTTTGTGTCCCACGATCCAAGCTGGGTATCCGAAGCCAGTTCGACGAGCAGAGCTGTGTTCTCGCGGACGAACACCGGCGCATCCACGAGCTCAACCGGAACATTGATCTCGGCTGGCCCTTGGAAAGCGATGGGCTTGAGGAGATGTTGCCAGCGACCTGCCGGGAACTTGACGCTACGACCCACCGCATTTTCCTTCAGCACTGGCGCGACGAGCAGATTGGGCCCCAGCATGTACTGCGTGTCTTCATCGAGGAATCGCGGATCGTCCGGGAACTCCATCGCCATTGGCCGCATCAAAGGCAAACCCGTGTGCTCCGCTTCATGACCCAACGCCTTTAGAGTGGGGCGCAGATTCATACGCACATTCGCCAACAGGCGATACGCCTGTTCGGCAGTGAATCCGAATCTCCACGGTTCGCGCGGCTGGATTCCGTGGTACTGCATGAAGGGGCTGAAGGCGCCGAACTGAAGCCAGCGAATGTAGAGTTCGGGTGTCGGGTCTCCGATGTAGCCACCGATATCGTGTCCCCAGAATGGCGAGCCACTCAAACCCGCACTCAGGCCTGCGGATAGCAATGAGCGATATTGCGGCCATGTCGCGAATTGGTCGCCCGCCCAGACCGCGGGCGTCTGCTCACAGCCCAGACTCGCGCTGCGGCACCACAGCATTCCATCCACTTTCTCTTCGTCAAAAAGCTGGAAAAGCGCTCGCGCATACATCGCGCTGTACTCGTTGTGCATTTGCCAGCCGCGTCGCCCATCAAAAAAGACGTCATCCGCCTTGATGTCCTCACCGTCGTCCGCCTTGAACCCGCGAACACCACGGCGGATTTCATCGCGCATCTGATTCTGCCACCAGCGCACGGCGTCTGGGTTCGTGAAGTCAATGTTGGCAAAACCTTCCAGCCATTCCTTCCGCCAACTCACGGAGCCATCGGGCTTCTTTACAAAATAGCCGAGTCGCTCGGCCTCGGCAAAATCCGGTGAAGTAGGGTGGTAGACCGGAACCTGCCACAATACGTTTTTGATGTCGTGTTTCGCGCATAGCGCGAAGAACGCATCCAGATTCGGCCAGCGATCTTTGGAGAAGTTGTTGAAATCCGCCTCGCTGCTCGAGCCCTTCCACGCTTCCTGCACGATGGCGGAAACGGGCAGCCCGCGCGCCACCATTCCATTGATCGCATCTTCCGCTTCGCCCTGATGTTCGTAGCTATTCCGGCTGATCCATGGGCCCCATGCCCAATCGGGCGCGCCGCGGAATGGGCCCTGAACAGAGGCCCTCATTTGCACCTGTTCTTTCAACGTTGGCGCGATTGCGAGATACAACGTCCAGCTCCGTCCCGCTCGCGTATAGCGATTTGCGCCCTCTCCTTGCGGATTCAGTGAAAACTCACCCTCGGGATTATCCGCAGCAAATAGCGCGTAGCCTGCGCTGCTGAATAGAACGGGTGAGCAGTAATAGGAGACCTCGCCCTGACCCGGCGCATCGCGGTTCCACATCTCTACATTTTTCCCAGCCTGATTCAAACCCGTGAAGCGTTGCCCCAGTCCGTAAATTGCCTCGCCGGCCGGCGCATCCCACTCCACACGCGTGCCCGGCACTGCGGCGCGGCCGTATCCGCTCACAGGCAGAATGGTTCCGCGCCATGCCACCGAATCATCCGGCGCATTTCCGCGTCGCACTTCGATCCAGCCGTCCGACACGGTGAGGCGAGTTCCGCCACCCGGCGAACGCAACGTCGTTGCAGAGCTGGCAGCATTGGCGGTTGAACGCGGGGCGATCTCGATTTTGTAGAGGTCTTTGCCCTCGGCGACGATCTCCACCGAGAGTTTGCCGAATGAAGCGCGAATCGCATCCGCGTTCGTGCGCTCTGCGCGAACGGCGGCGGCGGCGAGCAGGATCCAAAAGAGTGATGTTTTCATAGTTCCCCGGTTTTGGATGAAGTGCGTAGGTGCAGCGTTGTGTCCAGAATGGCGCGGCGGGCCGGGTTGGCGGCGGCGGTGGAATTGCTTAGGCGCTCCAGCAGCATATCGGCGGATGTTTCGCCCAGCTCCGTCATCGGCATTTCGACAGAAGTCATTCCCAATACCTCCGCCGTGGGCGAATTGTCCCATCCCGTCACGGCAATGCGTTGCTTCGCGCCATTGATTTCTGCCAACACGCCGAAGGCTACCGAATCATTGAACGCGACAAACGCATCCGGCCATTGCGAAGGTTTGGAGAATCGCGAGCGCATCGTCTCGCGGCCATCTGTTTGCACCAGATGCCCATCCAGGATATCGAATTGAGGAACATGGAGTTGCTTTGCGGCCTCTTCGAACGCGGCCCGCCGCTGCTGTGCGTCGTAGATGTTTTGAGGCCCGGCGAGGTGGACGATGTGTTGATGACCCTGCTCCAGCAGGTGGCGCACGAGATCGCGCATGGCCTTTGCATTGTCCACTGTCACGCTATCCAGCTCGCGCCAGGCGCGCGCGCCGTCTGGCGGCTGACTGGCGCAGAGAACGAGCGGAATATGTTTCTCCGGAAGCGGCGAATTGAAGAGGTCGAGCGGGGGATCAATCAAGATGAGCCCGTCCACCTGGCCGCTGGCGAGCATTTCATTGAGAAGTTGGGAATAGTCATCGTTTCCATGAGCGATCGAGACGACGATATGTCCGCGCTGGCGACTCGCCGCAATATCGAGTCCGCGAATGACCTCGGCGAAGAAGCCGCTGCTGATATTACTGGAGAGCACGCCGAGCAGTCCCGTTCTCCCGCCAGCCAAAGCGCGGGCAAAGAGGTTGGGTCGGTAGTGGTGCTCCTCGATCACCGCGAGCACCTTCTCGCGCGTGCGCTGAGAAATCCGAGGATGATTCGTGAGCACCCGGCTGACCGTGCTCTTGGACGTTCCGGCGAGTTCAGCGATACGGCGCAGCGTCATCGCATTCCCCTCCATCGCCAAATGGAATCCCGAACTCATGCCGCGAGTCTGGCGAAATGGGACCGGTTGCACAAGCGAAAATGAAGGAAATTTGAGGATTGTCGGAACTATGGGTTCTGCACATTGTTACGGGCTGCAACCGGACACTCGAAGCGATTCAGCCGTGCCGCCAGCGCCTGGGAATGGATGCCTCGATCGGCGAAGCGCCGCTCCGCGCCGAGCCCGAGGAGGTTGATTGTGGGAGAACGGGGCTTGACGGTGGGCGGTGGGCGGTTTAGTCTCTCCCGCTTGTTTCCTTGGGTTAAGAGGTCCAGACCGCATGAACATTTCCTATCTTGATGAAGCCAAAAAACGCATCAACAATGTGCCGTTGCTGATCAATATGGTCTCGCGTCGGGTACGTCAGTTGATGGCGGGTCAGCGTCCGCTGGTGAAGCCGGACAGCCACAATCAGCCGCCGGTTGATATTGCGCTCAAGGAAATTGCCCAAGGGAAGTTCACGTCGGAGATTGCTTTCGACGCGCCTCGGCACGCCTCTTCGCCGGATAGCTTGATTTCGCTCGGTTAGTCCGCTTGCTGCGGATTTGTGTGCGTGGGGTGCGCGGCGACGCGGGGGAGCGTTTGCTCGCTGCGCGCGCGTCGCGATTTTCCCTTGTTTTACCTGCATGAATGCCGCTGCCAAAGAGCCTTCGGGCGTTAAGGTGATCGCCAGCAATCGCAAGGCGTTCCACGACTATCACATTTTGGAGAAGATCGAGGCGGGCATTGAGCTGCGCGGCACGGAGGTAAAATCCATTCGGGCTGGCGAGGTGAGTTTGCAGGAGGGCTATGCCGCGGTGGAGGGCGGGCAGGTCTTTTTGTATGGCATGCGCGTGCAACCCTATTCTCATGGGCCGGCGGACCGGCAGGAGCCGGATCGCCCCAAGCGCCTTTTGTTGCACCGCACCGAAATTGAGCGGCTGATTGGTCAAACCGCGATTAAGGGGCACACCTTGCTTCCGCTCGACTTGCACTTGCGCAATGGGAGGGTTAAGGTGGAGCTCGGCCTGGGGCGCGGAAAGCAAGTCGTTGATAAGCGGGAGACGCTGAAGAAGCGGGATGCGGATCGCGAGGCGCGCCGCGCGATGGGCCGTCGCAGATAACCGATGGGTTTTGGAATAAGGAGACTTCACGCCATGCGTAGAATATTGGGACTGACCGCTCTTGTTGTGTGTGCCTTTTCGATGGTGGCCGCTGCGGCCACGAAGCCGGCGGAGCAATTCAGCGCCGACCAGGAAATGAAAATGGACGGCAACACGATCACGGCGAAAATCAATGTGGACAATGGGAACGTCCGCAGCGAGATGCCCATGCCGGATGCCAACATGCCGAGCATCAGCATTGTCAACAAGTCGAAGCGCGCGCTCTACATCATCATGCCGAATCGGATGTATATGGAGAAATCGCTGGAACAGGACGACGACTTGGTGCGCAGCGCGTGGGCCAATCCAGAGCATCTCAAGCCGGAGGGAACCGAGGCGGTGGAGGGAGTGAAGTGCGAGAAATATCGCATGGAGTCCGATGGCAAGACGTACTTCTTCTTCATCAACGCCAAGAATGGCGCTCCAGTGCGCATGGTCGGCGAGAACAGCGATCTACAAATCAATTGGAAGAATGTGAAACTGGGGCCGCAGCCGGCGGATTTGTTTGAGCCGCCCGCGGGCTACACCAAGTTTGGGATGCAGGGCCTGATGAAAGGCCTTTTCGGGCGCTAGGACTTCCAAGGCTTGGAAAGAAGTGGTAGGGTGTTTTCCAAGGATTGGAAGTTTATGATCGTGTCGTTTCCAAGCGTTGGAACTTTTTTCGCGGAGGGATGGTGGTGAATCCGCGGTGGACGGCGCCGCGCGTTCGCGCGCAGAAGGGCAAGCATCGAATTGCGATGCTCACGGCGTATGATTTCACAATGGCGCGGCTGATGGATGAGGCGGGTGTGCCGATGATTCTGGTCGGCGATTCGCTGGGCATGGCGGTGTTGGGGTTTGAGAATACGCTGCCGGTGACACTGGAGCAGATGTTGCATCACAGCGCGGCGGTGCGGCGCGGGGCTGCGAGCGCGATGGTGATCGCCGACCTTCCGTTTCTGACGTATCAGGTGTCGGTTTCAGATGCGGTTCTGAATGCGGGGCGCTGCATCAAAGAGGCGGGTGTGGATGGCGTGAAGTTGGAGGGTGGAGAGGTGCGTGCGCCTCACGTTCGGGCGCTGGTTGAGAATGGGATTCCGGTGTTGGGGCACATTGGGTTGTTGCCGCAGAGTGTTCACGCGATGGGCGGCTTTCGCGTTCAGGGGAAGACGGAGTCGGATGTTGAGCGGTTGATCCGCGATGCGCAGGCCCTGGAGGAAGCGGGTGTGTTTGCGCTGGTTTTGGAAGGAATGCCTTCGGACGCGGCGCGCCGGATTACGGAGGCGATCCGCGTTCCGACGATTGGCATTGGGGCGGGGCCGCACTGCGACGGGCAGGTTCTGGTGGTGAATGATTTGCTGGGGTTGACGGAGCGTCCGCCGAAGTTTGCGAAGAAGTATGTGGATATGCGCGCCGCGATGCAGCAGGCGTTCGGCGCGTACAAGGCGGATGTGGAGAGCGGCGCGTTTCCTGCGCCGGAGCACGAGTACTAAGCGTCGGTCGCGCGCTTTTCCATGAGCGCGATGCTGTCGGCGAGGCCGCCGGACCGGTTGCGCGCGAGCCATTGTGCGCGGTAGTCGGGGATCAGATTTTTCCAGGCGAGGGATCGCGCGGCGGGGTCTGTCTTGAGGGCGCGATGGATGCCGAGATCAATGAGGCGGCTGGCGATGGTCAGCTCGTTGGTTAGGTGCGCGGCGTCGTCGCGCGCGCTTTTCGCGGCAGGGAGGGTGTCGAGCAGTGCGGCGAGGCGCTGCTGTATGCCGCGCAGTTTTTCCGGGCTGATGGCGGCTTGCAGATTGGCGATGTCGCGTTGGGAGAGGAGGCGGAAGAGGGCGCTGGCGTTGTGGATGGTGTGGCCGGTTTCGCAGTGCAGGTTGCCGAGCGAGTGGGTGAGCGCGCCGAGGATGCGGGCGCTGTCGCGGAATACGTGGAGATCGAGTTGCGCGGCGAGGTCGGCGTTTTTGTTGGCTTGAAACGACCATGCGCGAGCGGCGCCTGCGGCGAGGGGGAGAAGGTCCACGGCGTAGGGTTGCCAGTGTCCATTGTCGCCCCAGGCGGTGATGAGAAAGCCGCGCGCGCCGTGGGCGAGGCCGTTCTCGGCGGCGTTGTTCAGGTTGCCGATCGCGTTGTCGGTGCGGCCGAGGATGCTGTTCCATGTGGAGGTGCCGGGGCAGACGAAGAAGGGGAGCCTGGCACTTGCGAAGGTTTCGCACTGTGTGGCGAAGGGGTGGTCGGCTTCGTAGCCCCAGATGAGCGGCACGACGTCGCGCGGCAGTTCGGGGATGAGCTCGGGGTGGTTCAGGGCGATGTCGCCCCAGAAGTGCATGGTGTGGCGATGCCGTTGGGTGGCGGTGTGGATTTTGAGGAGAAAGTCGAGATAGACGCGCCCTTTCCCGAGGCGGGCGCATGCTTCCTTTGATTTGCCTTGGCCGAGGTCGAAAGTTTCGTCGCAGCCGACATTGACGTTGGCGCTGGTGAAGTTGGGGAGGAGTTCGGCGAGCCATTCTTCAACGAGGCGAATGCTGTTGGGGTCGAGTGGATTCAGGCTGAACGGGCCGTCGCGCCGTTCGCCCCACGGGGTGTCGAAGCCGTTGGGCGCTTCGGCGAGGGCTTTGTAGGGATCGAGTTGAAGCCAGCGATGAAGGTGGCCGAAGCAGTTTTGGTTGGGGACGAGTTCGATGTGGCGTTCGGCGCAGAAGGCGTCGAGGTTGCGCACGTCTTCCGGGGTCATGGGGCTGGCGTGTTCCCAGACGGCGCGATGATTCTTGTAGGCGAAGGTGTGTTCGGTGTAGAGCTCGAGGCGATTGATTTTCCAGTCGGCGAGTTCCTCGGCGAGCCGCTGGAGGGTTTCCATGGTTGGCACTTTGTCGCGACTGATGTCGAGCATGACGCCGCGCGTGGGGAAGTCGGGCGCATCGGTGATGAGGCAGGCCGGAAGGGCATCGCGAAATTGGCGAACGAGCTGGAGGAAGGTTCGACTGGCGTAGAAGAGCCCGGCGGAATCGGCGCCGGTGAGGGCGATTTGGCGGGGTGTGATGTGGAGCGTGTAGCCTTGGGCGGGGAGCTGGTTGTCGAGTTTGAGGAGGAGGGTTGCGGTGCGCGGTTTGTCGGATTGCACGAGGATGCGCGCGTGGAGGTGGAGTTCGTTGCGGAGGTCTTGGCGGATGCGGCGGGCGAGGTCGGCGTGCCCGCGGGTTGCGTCGAAAATGTTGCATCGGCGATCGTGCAGCGCGTGCGCGCCCTGCTCGGCGACGTAGTGGCGTGGGAAGGGGAGCAGGATGGGCGCGTTTTCTGTCACGTCACCATCAGACTGTAGATTTCTACGGCGATCAATCCTCTTCGCAGGGTGTGAGATTGATCTCGGGGCGATTGGGTTTAGAATGCGAAGTCATGACTACGCGACGGCCGGAGGATCGCCCTTATTTTTTCGATGCGGGGCTGCGCTTTGACAACGATGTTTGCGCGTCGTGTGGGCGCTGTTGCACGGGGGAGCCGGGCACGGTGTTCATGAATCGCGCGACGGCGGAGCGGATTGCCACATTTCTGAAGATGGATTGCGATGTCTTTCTGGAGCGCTATGCCTATCCGTTTCGCACGGGGCATAGTCTGAAAGAGAAGGAGAATGGAGACTGCATTCTCTATGAGAATGGGCGGTGTACGATTTATCCCGTGCGCCCGACGCAATGTCGGACATATCCGTTCTGGCCGGAGAGTGTGCGGAGCGAGGCGGCGTGGAAGCGTACGGCGAAGGCGTGTCCGGGTGTGGGGAAGGGGCGGCTCTATTCCCGCGAGGAGATTCTCAAGCTCGTGGGGGAGACGATTGAAGACGACCGGTGATCGCCGCGCGGGTGCGCGTCATGCGCCCGCAATCGCGGTGAGCACGGTTTCGACGGCGAGGTTATCGAGGACGCCCTCCGGGGCTTGAAGGACGGTTGCGCGTGGGCCGCGCGGGCTCCAGAGGGCGGGATTGGAGGGGCCGAATAGGGCGAAGGTTCTCGCGCCGACGGCGGCTGCGAGGTGAGAGATGCCTGAGTCGTTTCCGATGTAGCCGTCGGCGGCGGCCAGGAGTTGAGCGACTTCTCGGACGGTGAGATTTTCGAGTCGCGGAAAATCCGGGGCGTTGCGGGTGAGACCTTCGCGCGCGGCATCGTCGGCTTCGCCGAGAAGAAAAATGGGCGCGAGGCGATGTTCTCTTTTCATCCTGCGCGCGAGTTCGGTGAAGCGACCGAGCGACCAATTCTTTTTTGGGCTTCCGCTGCCGGGTTGAATCACCCAGAGCGGGTTGGCGCCGTCGCGATAGGGCGCGAGGCGCGCGACGCCCGCCTCGTGTTCCTCGCGCGGGAGGACGAGCGCAGGGGCAGCGCCCGCTTCGTAGATGGCGAGACTTTCGAGGGGCTTGAGGAGGTGGTCCACCGCGTGGAGTTCTTTGACGAGCGGGGACGCGCTGATGACGTGTGGCGCGCCTGCGGTTTCGAGGTTGATGTGCACCGTTTCTTCGGGGTCGTGAAAGAAGTTGAAGACGATATCGAACGAGCGCATGTAGGCGCGGAGGTCATCGGGCAGGTCTGGTCGCAACGCGAAGAAGCGGGCGATGCGAGCGGCGTGGAGTGAGGCGACGCGATCGGCGAGGCCGGTGACCGTGGCGATCTCGGCGAGGTAGGGATAGCTGACGAGTTCGATATAGGCGCCGGGCCAGCGGTTGCGGAGCGCGGAGAGAACGGGCAGGGTGACGATCAAATCGCCGAGCGCGCCGCCGCGCAGAACGAGAAGGCGAGGATGGCCGGTGGAGGACACGTTGGTTAGAACACCTGTCGCGCGAGCCAGAGGAAGAGCGCGCCTCCCGCCAGTTTCAGGATGCCGACCGCGCGGCAACGCGCGTTTGATTTCAAGAGGGGGGCAACCCAGCGCCGCCAGAGGTAGGGGCTGAGGACGAGCGCGATTCCGGCCACGGCCCAGACATAGGCGAGCACGATGGGGAGATAGCGCCAGTCGGTGTCGAGCCATCGCATGCAGAGGAGGATGGGGTTCGCCATCAGAAGGAGGAGGCCGCCGAGCGCGCGGGTGGCGAGCAGGTCGTCCATGTAGGTGATGATCAGATAGAACGCGATGGGCACGGCGGGGTAGAGGGCGGGTTTTAGAAAACCGAGTCGCTCCATCGGCGTGTGATAGACGAGCCAGGCAGACCAGAGCAGGTCAACTGCCGCGAGGATCCACGCCGCAGTTCGGTTTCGGCCAAAGCCGATCAGGAATGCCCTTGTTGACTCGGGGATGGCGATCATCGCGACGCCCGCGAAGATGCCGAGCGCGCCGAGGAACGTGGCGGCTTGCGCTGATGTCAGGTTGAAGAAGAACGTATCCATTGAAAAACCAATCCTCCCCATTCGCCATCGCCATCGCGAACGGTTTCTTGTCCGCCCTGCGCAGCAAACGCATCGGCTACGCTGTCCAGTTCCGCCTCTCGTATTCCGCTGAGCACCACGTGATGTCGTGTGGCGTTTGCGAGAGCGGGGGCGGCTTCGATCAGGAGACGGCTATACACATTTGCGCAGACGACGTCAAAGCGTCCCTTTGGAAAGGCATCGCGCTCGAGGTCGCGAACGTCCGTTCGTATGTGCGGCGTGACGCGGTTGCGCCGGATGTTGGCGAGCGCTTGTTCGAGCGCTTGTGCGTCGTGATCAAAGGCGAGGATGCGCGGAACACCGAGTTTGGCGGCGGCGATGGCGAGGATTCCGCTGCCGGTTCCGACATCGAGGAGGGAGTTGATTTTCCGCGCGCCGCACAGGCGATCGAGTTGTTCGAGGCAAAAGCGGGTTGTGAAGTGCTCGCCGGTGCCGAAGCTGAGGCCGGGATCGAGCCAGATGGTTTTGCGCCTCTTGATGGGAGCGCGATTCTTTTCCCAGACGGGTCGAATGCAAAGGCGCTGCCCGATGGGGCGGCTCTTGAAATGGTGTTTCCAGAACGATAGCCAATCGCGTCCGCGACAGACACGGGGTTGCGCGGCGAGGACGTCGGGCCAGTGACGAACGGCGTGCGCGGCGAGGAGCGCTTCGATGTCCTTCTCGAAATAGAGTTCGATCCACGTTCGACTGGCGTTCGGGCGTTGGATTTGGATCGCGGTTCGATTCCAGCGAGCTTCGAGAGCTTCGGCGAGCGCGTCGGCCTTGTCCGCGTCTGTTTCGACCGTGAGGATGGCGTATGCGACGGCTTTGGTTTTGGGCATGGGGTTAATCAAAAATGAGGAAGAGTTCTTTGGGCAAATTGACCGGTCGCCACTTTGGCTCCTTTAGCGTTCCGGTCAACTGGAATTCGAAGAGCTTCGTGACGGGGAAGGTGAGAATGCGGAGGATGCCGGCGATGGGGCCGCGCCGAAGGAGTTTCACTTGGGCGCGCAGGTGGAGCTGCCCGTCGAGTTCGATGTCGCCATAGGCCTTCAAACTTAGCACATCGCCTGCGAGGATGAGATCGTCGCTGAGGATCGCGCCGTTAGAAATGGTGAAGGAGCACGTCATATCCGTCTGCTCTGCGAAGCCGAGGCCGGGCACGAGTTTTGCGAGAAGATCGGAGAGTCCGCCCAGGATGGGGAGGCGAAAGAGAGCGCCATCTGTGACGGCGAGCGATCCGCTGCCGCGCGTGGCGATGCCGATGGCTTCGGAAACGAGGCCGGTGATTTGGATGTCCAAGGCGATGCGACCCGCTGGCGGGGGGTCCACCTGAACTGCCAAATCTTTGGCGAGCTGAGCGAGTTCTGCGTTGGTGACGATGATGTGCGAAATGTAGCGGTGGTCGGGTCCAGCGGCGAGCGGCTCGACGCGGATGGCGGCGCGCAAATCGCCGCCGTATGCCCTGCCTTCGAGGTTGGTGATGAAGTAGCTTCCGCCGAGCGCGTGTACGGTGAACGTCGCGTTGTCGGCAAACCAGTGGTCGCGCCCGAGTCGCTCGCCTTTTGCCTCGAGAATCAGGTCTGTTCGCTCTTCATTGTGGAGCATGTCCACAACGCCCTTTGCATGCAGCTCGACGGGGCCTTCGAAGCGATTGGGGCTGACCATGGCATAGAGCTTGGGGCTGACGAGGCCCGCGACGGCGGCGGGGTTCATTGCGCTGCGCAAATCGGCATGAATCAGGTCGGAATGCAGATCAACGGTGAGCTCGCCTTGCGTCTCGCGATTGGTTTGGCTGAAATGCCAATTGTTCAGCGCGACGAAGTGGTTGGAGTAGGAGAGGGCCGTGGTCATGCGGTCGAGCGGCACACCGCGATAGGAAAAGTTGGTGGCGGCCAGTGCGCCGTCAATCGTGAGGTAATCCTCGGCGATATGTTTTTCAAAGCGCCCGATAAAAAGGGGCAAGGGTTGAGAGAATGCGAAGCGTTGGACTAAGCGAGCGGTGTTGGAGCCGAGGAAGGGTATGAAGTCGTTAGGATCCGTGTGCAGCGCAACTTGTCCTGTGATGGCGCGTTGATGGCGACGCCAGATGAAGCTGCCGCGTCCGGTTCCACGCTCGCCGTCAGCGCCAAAGGCGGTTTGGACATCGGTGAAATGAATGTCGTCGCCCGCGCTCGTCAAGCGCCCTGCGATGTCGGAGAGCACGACGCCACGGGCGACGAGCTGCGTTGCGGCGAATGTGCCGCGGAGCGTCGCGGTGAGATTGGTGCGCTGGGTCGGGCCGGCTTGCAGCGAGATGTGGAGGCCGCTGCCGTCTTCGATGCCGATTGTGTTCAGCGTGTGGCGCATGGGTTGAAACAGCAGCGCGGAGAGCGGGCCGGGCGGGAGATCGCTTTCCATTTGGAGTTGGGCGGTTTGGGTGGCGAGGTCGAGAGAGCCCTCCAGTGCGGCGGTTTGCCCGGCGGTCGTCGCGCGTGCATTCGAGATGCGGATGACGTTGTTGCTCCATTCGATGGATGCGCGGAGTTCGTTAAGATATTCGTCGCGCAGTTCGATGTCCTTTGCGGAAATCTGAACGGCAGCGGTCGGGTTTGTCGCGGCGATGTGGAACTGGGCGTTGATTGTGGGGTGGGCGTTTCCGCCCATTTCGCTGATGAGGGCGAAAAGTTCCAATACGGCGCTGGGCGCGCGCTGGAGCGCTTCCAAGGACTCGGCGAACGCGGCAGCGCCGGACCGTTGACCGGGGGTGTGATGCCGCGCGATGTCGCCGCTCGCTTCGAGGCGGACGAAGAAGAGATCGGCGGTCAGTGTTTCCACGGCCATGGCCGAATCGTCGAAGCGAAGTGTCGCATAGATATTGGATGGCGCCACGCGCGGGCAGGCGGGGGCGTTGGATTGGCCAGACTGCCAGTGCGGCGCGTAAAGGGCGCCGTTTTCGATTTGCGTTTCGCGCGGCTCGAACCGCCCGCGAAAGAGGGGGAGTATCCGCGGTTTGATCCCTATTCGACCGGCGCGGAAAATGGGCTCGGCGAAGGAGTTAGTGGGATAGACGAGCAGTTGGTGGAGGATGAATCCGTGTTGTGGCTCAAAACTCAACTGGTTTGCCGTGATGCGGAAAGGCTCGGACGGCAAGGCCTGCAGCAGGCGATTGGCGATGGGGCCGGGCAGGCCGACAATCCAGAGCGCGAAAAGCGGGGTCAGGACGAGAAAGGCCAAGAGCCCGATGCAGCGCCCGCATTCGTGAACACGGCAGAAGAGGCGATGCCAGCGTGAGCGCGGGGAGTTAATCGCGCACAGCTTCTGCGTCTTCTGAGCTGGAGGTGGGTTGGATGGCAACCGGAATGTCCTTGGCGGGTTGAGAGGCCTTATACAACGGTGTCAGGAGTATGTCGCACGTTGAGCGATCGAGGGTGACGACAGCATCTCCGCCACGGAGCATGGCGTAGGTGTTTCCGTCGGCATTCTCCTGACCGAAGAGCAGCGTGCGCGGAGGGGTTGCTCCCGCTTGGGCGCCGACCGTTAACTGGGCGATCGGCTGCGCGAGGCCAAAAGGCTTCAGGTCGCTGACATCGTCCGTGACAAAAGCGAGCGCGCGCAGTGCGGTGACGGCGGTTAGTGTTTGTTGAACGGCATCTTCGTCCATGATGTTTGTGGTCGAGGCCGCGTGGAATCTGTTGGTGGAGTCGCGGAGGATGGCCTCTTCTTTCTCTCCGCGCGTGAGCGTGAGACTGCGCACGGAGCTGGGGTCGAGGCGGAGGATTTCCAGACTGCGATAGCTGATGGTTGAGGCGGGCAGTGTTTGGGGGATATCGGCTTGAATACGGAAGAGCGATTCTTCGTGAGCGGCCTTCACCAGGGTGAGGTTTTTTTCGTCGGGGAGCGCGGAGAGGAGGATGGTGGTCTCCTCATCCGGGGCGGGCGTGGGGAGGCTGTTGGTTGGGTTGGAGGGGGTGTTGCGCGAAAAGGTGATGCGGCGAGCGGAGGGGGGCAGCCCCCAGTTGGCGAGATTCGTTGTGGCGGAGTCCACAAACTCTTCAATTCGCGCGCCGGTCCATTCGGCGATGGCCGCTTCGATGTGCGCATCGTCAGCTCGGTAGCGGACGGGTTCCAGAATATCCCAGGTGTTGGACTCCGAGCGGGCCAGAAGAATTGCGCGTTCGCCCGCTTCGATGCGGATGAAGTTGATGTCCGGCGCGCCGATTGTGAGGAGGCGGCGATCGCGCAGGGCGTCTGCCTTGACCGTCAAGGAGTCGAGGAGGGCTCGATTCACAGTGAAAACGGTGCCTTCGCCGGAGAGGGTCGCATAGACGGAGTTGGTGTTTCGATCAACGGTCTTGCCGAGAAGGATTGTCTGCTCGCCGTGTCGGCGGTCGCCGACGACCGATATCTGGGCGGCGGGCTCATCGAGTCCATAGAGCGATGCGGCGTCGAATGATTCTGCGACGAAGTCCTCAATGCGCGCGGTATAGAGTTGATCGAGGAGGTTCTGCACGCCTGCGATGGCGGCGCGGCCGCTCCAGGGCTGTTGCATTTTCCACGCGCCCGTTTCCGTGCGCGCGAGGCTGAGCAGCCCCTCTCGGCGGCGGATATGGAGGCGGGTGGCTTCGCTCGGCATTCCTTGAAAGAGGCGGTGGTCTCGGAGCGCATTGATCGCGGTGGGCAGGTCGGCCAGCAGGTTCGTCGCGGCGACGAAGACGGAGGAATCGTTGGCTTCCTTGATGTAGAGATTTCCTCTGACGGGGGTATCGCTGCCGACCAAGAGGGTCCATTCCTTCTCCGGGGTTGTGAGCGTGATTCGAGCGCGGGGCTGTTCGAGGCCAAAATGGGAGAGGGCAAGTCCTTGCTTTCGTTGGTCGCGTCCGCGAATGACATCGCTCTGTTCGAGATGGTCGAAGAGTTCGATGATTCGACTCACCTCGCCGGCGTCGGCAAGCGCCGAAACGGGGCTGGTTAGTCGCCATTGATCGCCGCGCTTTTCGACGCTGAATTGCAGGTCGGACTGAATGACGCGAAGGCTCGTGATGTGCGCGGGATCGAAGCGCAGGACGCGGCGCGCGATGGCGCGTTTTCTATCCGTTGTGTTCTGCTTGCGCTCGAAGAGGCCGATGTAGAGGCCCGACGCGATGACGGCGAGCAGGAGAATGAAGGTTCCTTTTCGCATCTCACGCTCTCCGTTGCCACCAGATGCCGATGCCGAGGATGGCAAAGAGCCCCGGCAGGAGGACGGTCACGATCCAAAAGACGTAGCTGATTTGCGCCTGGGTCATCACGAGGCGCGTATCGTCCAGAGGTTTGGGGGAAATGGCCATGAGGTCTTCGCGTTCGAGCAACCAGTTGATGGCGCTCAGGAAGAGGTCCGCGTTGCCGCCGCTGAGCGCGCCGTTCGAGAGGAAGTCGGTATCGCCAAAAACGACGAGGCGCTCCGGGCGGAGATTCATGTTGAGGTCGGCTGGGGCGCCGCGCTCGGCGGCCACGGCGATCGAGATGGGACCGCGGCGATCCTGTGAGCTGTCGAACTTCATCGGTTTTTGTTCCAGATCGGACTCTGCCCAGCTTTCGGACGAGCTGCGGACGAGGGCCGTCACGCGCGGGCGGTCGGCCGGCAAGGGGGCGTCTGGGGGCGGCGGGATGGGCTCGACGGAGCGGGGAAGATAGAAGACGGATGTGACGTCGTAGAGATTCTTTGTGATGGGGTGAATGCCGTAGTCATTGACGAAGAGATCGAGGCCGGAGAGCGTGCGGGTGGGGTCCACCACGACATCGTCTTGCAGGCGGATGGTCCACTGTTGCAGCATTTCGGTCAGCCCGGCGGTTGGGCCGGTGTCGAGCAAGATGGCCATTCGCCCGTTGTTATCGAGCCATGTGCGGAGCAGCTCGATTTCCTGTGGCGCGAGGTTTTTGGTGGGGCCGGGGAGGATGAGCGCATTTGCGTCAGCTGGGATCTGGCGCGCTTCGGCCAGGAGCAAATCGCGCACATTCACATTGTCGCGCCGGAGATGTTGAGCGATGGCCGAATAGCCTGTGTAGGGATCGCGGTCGTTGATATCGCGCTCGCCGTGGCCGCGAATGAAATAGACGACAGGCTGCTTTGCTTGAGCGAGGTCTTGAATGGCGGAGGAGAAGATTTGCTCGCCGCGAAATGCGGTGGGTTGAGCGCTTCCGCCAAACGCGGCGGCGGAGTAGTCAATTTCTGTCAGGTCGTCCGCTTGGACGAATTTGGTGCGGCCTTCGAGAGCGAACACGACCAGGTTGAGCTGCGTGAGCTCATATTGGCGAACCAGGGCTTCTGCGCGGGCGATATCGCGATTGGGGTCCACGCGCTCGATGTGGATGTTGGGGTTGGCCGATTGGTATTCTTTGAGAAGGTTGACGACGTCTTCATACGCCGGGTGGTCGGCCTGGAAAAACACGACGACATCCACCTGGCTGGTGATGCTGTGCAGCAGATTTTGTGTCTTGTCCGAGAGGCTATAGAATTGAGAACGGCTCAGGTCGCGCCGCCAATAGTGGCGAGTAGACACGTAGTTGAACATGACCACGAGCGCGAGGGCCAGCAGCAGCGCTGCGCCGGTGTTCAGTCCGAACGCGACGCGGCGGCGCACGCCTCGCCTAATGCTTTGCTGGGCCTCTTTGGGGGTGTTGGCGCTCATTTCCAGTTGCGCGCCTCCAACATCTTTACGGTGGCGAAGAGCATCGCGGCGGTGCCCGAGAGGTAATAGAGGATCGGCCGGCTATCGAGTGTGCCGCGCGAGAACTCGAGCATGTGCGAATAGGAGGAGAGGTGCGCGCTGAGGGTTTGCGCCCATTCGGCATTTGCGACGTAGTCCAGCAGGCCGGTGAGAAACAATACAATCATGACGGCGAACGTGATGATTGCGGAGATGATTTGGTTGCTCGTCAGCGCGGAGCAAAAGAGCCCGATTGAAAGATAGAACATGCCGATCAGGATGGCGCCGAGATAGCCGCCCGCCATGGGGCCAGGATCAGGTGGCGCCATATCGGCGCTGAAATAGTAGAGAATGAAAATATAGAGCGCGGTGGGCGCCCACATGAAGATGTAGAAGCTCAGTGCGCCCGCGAATTTTGCCAAGACGACAGCGGCGTCGGACACGGGAGCGGTCATGAGCGTTTCGATGGTGCCGGAGCGCTTTTCCTCGGAGAACAGGCGCATCGTCAACAGGGGGATGAGGACAAGCATTGTCATCCAGAAGAACGGCGAGCCGAAGAGCAGATTCATCACCGTCACACCTGCGGGACCCTCGGCGAGCACCGAGACGAGGAGGGAGAAAATGGCGCCCATCACGACGAGGAAGAAGATCATCACGATGTATGCGATTGGTGAGAGGAAATAGGTCGTGAGTTCCTTTCGCCACAAGGTGAGAAACGCGCTCACGAGCGGACTCCCGGTTTGTCGGCTTGGGTCAGGCTCACAAAAATATCTTCCAGGGTCGCCGCTTCCTGGTGCAGTTCGCGCAAGACCCATCCATTCGTTGCGATGGTCTCGAACAGCGCAGCGCGTACATCCTGTTCGCGGTTGGCGCGGAGCGTAAAGCGCGTCCAGGCATCGGCGCCTTCCGCGAGAACTTCGGAAACACCGGGCAGGGCGCGGAGCGCGTTCAGGACGTCGGCTTGAGGGCCGCGAACCTCGGCGGTGATCGTCGCTTCGCCTTCCATGCGGCGGCGCAGTCGGTCCGGGGTGTCGGAGGCAATGATTCGGCCTTTATCAATGATGAGGACGCGGCGGCAGGTCATTTCCACTTCGGAGAGGATGTGTGTGGACAGCAGGATGGTGTGCTTGTCGGCGAGGCTTGTGATGAGGGAGCGGACGAGGCGGATTTGGTTGGGGTCGAGACCGATCGTGGGCTCGTCAAGAATGAGCAGCTCGGGTTCGTGCACGAGGCTTTCCGCGAGGCCCACGCGCTGGCGATAGCCTTTGGAGAGGTGCGCGATGATGCGATTGCCGACATCGTTGATTCCGCAGCGCTCCTTCACTTCGCCGATTCGCGCCTTTAGTTTGGAGTGGGGCACTCCTTTGAGGCGCGCGCGGAAGCGCAGATATTCGTCCACTCGCATTTCGCCATAGAGCGGGCAGTTTTCGGGCAAATAGCCAATGCGGCGGCGCGCTTCGTTCGATTCTGTTGCGACATCAAAGCCTGCGATGCGCGCGATGCCGCCCGTTGCGGGGAGGTATCCGGCGAGAATGCGCATGGTGGTGGATTTGCCCGCGCCGTTGGGGCCGAGGAAGCCGACGATTTCGCCCGCGTTCACGCGGAAGGAAATATCGTCCACCGCGACGCGGCCGGGGTAGCGCTTGGTTAGGTGGGCGACTTCAATCATTTCAGTGCGTCTGTACGTCCCAATAGGTCACTTCGGCCACGATGAAATCCGGTTGCTCGTTCAGCCTGACGAGGCGGAGTTTGACGAATTCGCCTGGCAGTGGGTCTTGCAGGGCTGTGGCCACATCGTCGCTGGAACGAATTTCTGTGTCGTTGATTCGCGTGAGGAGCAGGCCGGGTTTGATTCCCGCCGCGGCTGATGCGCCGTTGGCGAGCACTCCTTCGATTCCTAGTCCGTGTTGAAACCCCGCGCGCACCGCCTGTTCGGGCGTTTCTTTCGTGAGGACGAGTCCGAGCAGTTCATTCGCGAGTTGTTCGCCGGAGCGCAGGGGGAGCGGGCGGAGCGTCAACTCGACATCGCGCTCGCCGCTTTCGTTTTTGATGCGAAGTTGGAGCGAGGCATTGGGCTCTTTTGTGATCACTGCGCGGTTCATCGAAAATACGTCGGTAATGGGGGTGCCATCCACGGCGACAACCTGGTCGCCTTCTTTCAGCAATTCAGCGGCTGCGCCATTGGGATCAATGTCACCTACTGTTAAGACGCCGTTCGTCTCAAAAAGTTCAAAACCCAACCAGCCGTGGCGAAGGGTGCGCGGGGACATCCATCCGCTCAAGAGGGACCGGAGTCGTTTCACCGGCACTGCGAAGCCGATGTTCTGCGCGTCCTGCATCACTTGCACATTGAGGCCGATCATCTCGCCATCGAGATTGACGAGCGGGCCGCCGGAGCTGCCGTAGTTCACCGCCGCATCGGTTTGCAGGATGTCGCGATAGACCACGCGGTCGCGATAGCGCGCTTCGCGGTTGATGCCTGAGAGTACCCCCGCCGTCACGGTTTGAGAGAAGCCGAAGGGGTTGCCGAGCGCGATCACGGTTTCGCCGAGCAACAGATCGTCGTCCTTTGCAAACTCGATCGCAGGCAGGGGGCGGTCGGCATTGATTTTCAGCAATGCGAGGTCGTTGATGGGGTCTCCGGCGAGCAGGGCCGCATCATAAACCGTCTCGTTGTCGAGTCCCACCCGGATGCGCGAGGCCTGTTCGATTACGTGGTAGTTGGTGAGAATGTATCCATTTTTATCCACCACCACGCCCGATCCGAGCGAGTGTTGGCGACGCTCTCGGACGAGTGGGGTGGGCAGGACATCATTCGGAATCAGTCCGCCCTGTGCGAGGCTTCGCAAATTGAAGAAGGGATCGCGATAGACCACCTTCACGATGCGCTCTGTGCCGATATTGACGACGGAGGGCAGCGCTTTTTCGACGGCCTCCACAATGGGTGTGCGCCGGTTCACGCTCGCCGGGGCGAGTGTTGTCCAGCCCAGCAACAGGGCGGTCATTAAGCTGTATTGGAGCCACTTCATGGAGCAATCAGAACTTGCGTGAATCCGGGCATTATCGGGCCCTGAGGGAGCGAGTCAAGGCAGTGCGACAGGCAAAAACGCGGCCGAAGGCGCGCTTGGCGGGGCGTTTAGGTAAATTGCGCGGAGAGCGGTTGTGCTCGCGGGAGCGCGAGGGTCAGAAGGACGCGCGCGCGCGAAAGGCGGCAATCGCGAGGAGAACCCAGCCCGAGATGAAGCAGAGTCCGCCGAGCGGAGTGAGGGGGCCGAGCCAGCGCCAGGTCTCGATGCCCAAGAGGGATCGCGTGGCGAGGAGATAGAGAGAGCCGGAGAAGAGGACCATTCCCAAGCACCAGAGTTGGGCGGCGACGAGGGGGAGCGTGGATCGCGTGTATGTTGCGAGCCATACGGCGGCGAAAATCGCCAATGCGTGAAGGATTTGGTAGCGCACACCGGTTTCGAAAGTGGCCAATGCCTCGGGCGAGAGTTTGGGTCGGAGTCCGTGCGCACCGAACGCGCCGAGCGCCACAGCGCTGCCGCCCGCGATGCAGGCCCAGAGAATGAGGTAGCGCGCGCTCATGGGGCGACTCCTTCGAGATTGTGGGCGAGTGACTGTGCGAGGGTGGGATAGAGAAACTCGAATCCGGCCTTGCGCAGTTTAGCCGAGTCAACGCGCTGGCTTGCGAGAAATAGCTCGCGGCCCATGTTGCCGGGCAAGAAGTGGAGGAAAAGCGATGGCATGTGCATGAACGTCGGGCGATGGAGCGCTTCGCCCAGCGCCTTGGTGAAGTCGCGATTGGTCACCGGCTCCGGCGCGACAGCGTTGATGGGGCCGCTCAGCGAGTCGTTTTCGATGATGAATTGAATGGCTGAGACAAGGTCCTCCAGATCAATCCAGCTCAGATACTGGCGGCCGTGTCCGAGTTGGCCCCCGAGTCCTGCGCGGAAAACGGGGAGCATCTTCTTCAGCATGCCGCCTGCGGAACTCAACACGACGCCCGTGCGCAGATTGACTACGCGGATACCGCCGTTTGCCGCAATGTCCGTGGATCGTTCCCACTCCTGACAGAGAAGTGGGAGGAATCCCATTCCGGGCCCGGAAGATTCGGAGAGCCACTGATCGGCCCGTGTGCCGTAGTAGCCGATGGCAGATGCGGAGAGGATGACGCGGGGGCGCGAGGTCAGTCCTGCGAGGGCTTCGGTCAGAAACTCGGTCGCCTGTACGCGGCTGCGGTGAATCCGCTTCTTCTTTTCTTCTGTCCACAGGCCGAAGAGGGACTCGCCAGCGAGGTGAATCACGGCGTCGAGTTTTTCCAGGCCATTTCGCTCGACCCGCCCGGTTG
>JAMLJG010000032.1 GCA_023953695.1 Kiritimatiellia bacterium | reverse complement strand
GTTTAGTCACCAAGATACCGTCCTCCAACTGAATACGCTCACGGCGGCGGCTCAACCCATCATATCGGTTCTGCACCAGCACATCCGAGGTCTGCAAATCGCGCACCTCGATCAGGCGATCCGCTTCATCCCAACTGTAGGCCCGGACGCCATCGTTGGTCAAGTTGCCGTTAAGGTCGTAGGCAAACGCCTGGTCCTGAACGTTCACGGTGACGGCATTGGTGTCTGACCGGCCGAATATGTCCGAGACCACCGCGACAAATTCGTTCGATCCGGCCTGCACGGCCAGATTGGTGGCCCCGAAGACCAGCATACCTTCCAAGCCCCAAGCGAAAGCCGGTTGGCTGTTGATTTCGATTATGGCATTCGTGGTGTTGACCGCCCCCAGAACCACCGCGCCACCCGACCATAGACTTTCCGCTTGCTGGTTGAGGGTGTTGAAGCTGTTGCTGTGCACGAACCCGCTGTGTTCGCGACGCAGCGGGTTCCCGCGTTCGTCGTATTGGTACCCGAATTGCCAGCCGGGTTCGGAACCTTCGGCGGCGACCAACTGGCCAACGGGATCATAGTCGTAATCGATCTGGAAGCCGTCCTCGCGCCGGACCTGGGTGCGCTGGTCGGCGTTGTCGAGCGCATATCCGAACGAGGAGAGCACCCCGCCACCCGGCTCCCGATGTACCAGATTGGTCAAACGGCCCAGTCCGTCATAGTGGTAGTCGGTCAGGGTGTCATTGGGGCGCGCCAATTGCGCGAGGCGGCGCGTGGTCCCGAGATAGGTATATTCATGCTCTGCGCCAAGCGCGCTCACGGCGGCGATCCGGTCCAGGGGGTCCAGGGTGTAGCCACGGCTATCGCCGCGGAACATGACGTTGGTCAGGCGTTTGCCCGGGTCGTAGCCGTAACTCACCACGTCACCGAAGGGACCGGTCACGGTGGCGACCGCGCCGCAATCGGTGGCGTAGGTGTATTCGGTGGCGCCGACGCCGTCCAGCATCGTGACAACGCGGTTCAGGTTGTCATAGGTGAAGCTGGCCGGGGCGTCGGTTTGGTATTGGATATTGGTGAGGTTGCCCACGGCATCGTACCGGTAGTGCGTATGTCGGCCCATGGCGTCGGTTTTTGCGGTGAGTTGGCTGAGGGCATTGTAGGTGTACGAATTGGTGGACCCATCGGCGTAGATTTTAGCGGTCGGGCGTCCTTCCTGATCGTAATCCCATATGGTCGGGGTTCCGCCTTGGTCGATCAGGCGGGTCATACGTCCGGCTTGGTCGTAGACGTAGCTCACGGATTTGTTGGCATTGTCCACTTGGTTGGTGACCCGTCCGAGGATATCGCGGTGGAACGTTGTGGTTCGGCCCGCGCGGGCGATCTGGTTGGCCAGGATGGCGTTGCCCTTGAAGGTGCCGTGCTTGGAAACCAGCTTTTCGGCGTGGGGCGTGATGAGGCGGTGGGCGCGCTTGCAGATCACCGCCGCCGCGTCGCAGGCATCGGCGAGCCAGTACCAGTTGAACGTGCACTCGCACACGACGGTCAGGTCGTGCCGCCAGGGGGCCACCCGCTTGAGGAAGTAGTCGAAGTCGTTGCCCTCGATATTGCAGTGCAGCAGGACCTTGCCCTGCCGGTCCATGACGCACGCGTACATCTGGCGCGCGTGCAGGTCAATTCCGCAGTTGTACTCGGTGGTCGTTGTGTAATACTTCATCACGCACTCCCCTCTTGAGTGCTCTTTACACTTGGGATGCCGCACACACGGCAAGCCCGCCTACAGAATGCACCTTGAGGAGAAGCGCTGACTTCACCAAAAGGGGCTTTGAGGAGATTCAAGAGGCTGGACGGTACGACACACCCGCAGCGGGCTCGCCGTCCCCTCACCGCTGACAGGCGATCTCTTTCAGGTCGCGCTACAACATGAAATTTTGCCGCATAATTGCTATCATATTGACCACAACTATTGTTACTCCGATCTACTCCCAGATTACTATCGGTATTGACAAATCTGAGGTTATAAAACGACTCGGAGAACCAACCGCCGAGTACTATGACGGCGATCTGGAGGTACTCTGGTATTTGGATAACTACAGAATAACACTTGAAAGAGGGATTGTTGCTTCTACTCGAGGATCTTTGCGTTCTCAACTACCACAAATGTCTATACAAGGCACGTTTACGCTTTCATACACGACTTCGCTCGGAGAAATCGCACAACTAACCCGGGCTATTTATGGGAATAGACAAATCATCCATTGTTCAATTCCAAATTCACGATTCAACCGGTCAACCATTGAAACAATGACTGGCACTAATGCAACGTTTCTGATACTGCGCTATTCAAATGATGTTGCGTACACGACAGTGTGCTTTTCCAATTATTTTCATAAGCCTGGGCCCAGCCCAAATGCTGTTGGTGTAAACTCATCAAGCTGGAGTGACGGCAGGCAACATATTGGGGGGATGTCCGACTATGGGTACTATGAATTTGGCTGCATGTGGTTTCCTGACGGGCGTGAATATATTGGGGAATTCAACAACGGATGCCCTACGGGCTTTGGAGTGACCATCAGTAATTCCGCAGCAATGTTTCGTCGATATTGGCCTCCATGCAAATAGCATACATACTGGCAATGGGGTATCGCCGGGGCGAGTGGCGGCGGTTTGAGCCAAACCGCCCTACCTTTGTGGGTAGAGGCATGAGTGGGTGGGTTTGGTGGCGCCTTGGGGCCAAGTCGCTCAGCACGACAGGATGTGGCTTGTCATGACCTGACAACATTGAGGACTGACCGTG
Organism: Kiritimatiellia bacterium; assembly: GCA_023953695.1. Classification (GTDB taxonomy): domain Bacteria; phylum Verrucomicrobiota; class Kiritimatiellia; order CAIVKH01; family CAIVKH01; genus JAMLJG01. The sequence goes on along the minus strand of JAMLJG010000032.1, from coordinate 19,032 downwards.
GTGCGTGCCCGGGGGTCGTATAGCGCGCGATTGACAAGCTGCGCGCGGGCCGATGATACTCCGCGCCATGAGCATCCCCGTAGAAATTAATGCGCCCGGCGCGGACGTTGAAGAGCTGATGGCGGAAATTGAGCAGACCGTCAACCGCAAGGCGGCCCAGGGCGCGTATGCCGATGCCCGCATCGCGCGCGCCGAACGCACCAATTTGCTCAACCTTCGAAATGACGAGGAGTTCCTCGCGTTCTATCTCCGCTCGCTCCGCGAGGCTGCTTTTGTGGACATTAACGATTTTGCGATTCGCGAAAAGCGATCGGCTGCGGCGCCGCTGCTGGTCGCCCTGAAGAAGACGATCTGGAAGCTCCTGAAGTTCTACACCTATCGCCTTTGGTCCCAGCAGAATACGATCAATGGACTTCTCGTCACGGGTGTGGAAAGCCTGGATGAGCAATATCGCGAGCGGATTATCCGCCTCGAAGCGCGCATCGCGGAGCTGGAGAAACAAGTTCGGGGCACGAAGCCCGCATGAGCCGCGCGCAACGCATCGCATTCATCGCCCCGCGTTTCTCCGAAAAGGGCACGATCGGCGGGGCCGAAACACTCCTCAAGGCGCTCGCAGAACGCTGCGCCGCTGCGGGGCGCGAGGTGGACTTTCTCACGACGTGCGCGCGCGATCACTTCACGTGGAAGAACGAACTATCGCCCGGTGAGCAACAGGTCAATGGCGTCCGCGTCCACTTCTTTCCCGTCAACGAGGACCGCGATGTCTCCGCGTTTCTCGGGGTTCAGAGTGCGATTGACAAGGGTATCCGCGTCAGCCGCGATGAAGAGCGCACGTGGATCGAAAATAGTGTGAATAGCCGCGCGCTGATGCAGCATCTCCACACGAACATCGGCCGCTATGATCGCCTCGTCGCGGGGCCGTATCTCTTTGGCATCACGTGGGCCGCCGCCACGGAGTTCCCGGATAAAATGATGCTCGTGCCTTGCCTTCACGATGAGGTTTTTGCCTATCTCGACATCATGAAGGAGATGTTCCGCTCCGCCCGCGGCCTGCTCTTCAACACCCACCCGGAAAAGGCCCTTGCTGAACGGCTCTATGGAATTGATCTCGGCAAGGCGTCCGTCGTGGGGCTCGGGCTCGATCCGTTCGAGGCCAACCCCAAGGCCACCGCGGGAAAGCTCGGTTTGACCGCACCCTATGTGATGTATGCGGGGCGGCGCGAAATGCTCAAGGGAACGCCGTTGCTCTGCGAATATCTCGCGGCGTTTCGCGCGCGAACGGGACGCGACGTTCACGCGGTTTTCACCGGCAGCGGCCCCATTGAAGCGCCCGAAGAGTTGCGCCCGGTTATTCACGACCTCGGGTTCGTTTCCGAGCAGGAAAAGCGCGATGCGATGGCGGGCGCGGCGGTTTTCATTCACCCTTCCGTCAACGAAAGCCTCGGGATCGTACTCCTCGAAGCCTGGCTGGCGCGGACGCCCGGCCTCGTACACGCCTGCAGCGTTGTCCTGCGGGATCAAGTCCACCGCGCGAACGGCGGGCTGTGGTTCAAACACTACCCTCAATTTGAGGAGGCGCTCATCAAGCTGCTGGATGACGAGCCCACGCGGCGCGCGCTCGCCGAATCGGGTCGCGACTATGTGCTCCGCGAGTATGGATGGCCCGCCGTGGAAAAACGTCTCCTCGCAGCGCTGGATGACTCTCGCGAAACCGCATCATAAACTCACCATGCCCGCCATTCATCAATTTTCAGCCGGCTTTGCAAAGGGCGACGCCATCAGCAACGAGGTGCGCGTCCTGCGCGAGCTCTTTCGCTCGTGGGGCTTTGCCTCGGATGTCTTCACCGAACAGCGCCGCATTTCTCCGGAGCTTCGGAAAGACGCGCGCGATATCGCCGAGGCTGCCGCCACTTTTTCGCCCGACGACATCGCTCTTCTTCACCTCTCCATCGGATCGCCCGTGAACGCAGCGTTTGCCGCGCTCACCTGCAAGAAGGCCATCCTCTATCACAACGTCACGCCGCCCGACTATTTTCGCGGCGTGCAGGAAGAAATCGCCCACCACCTCCGCGCGGGGCTGGAGCAAGTTCGCGCATTGGCCGGGGTGGCTGATGTGAATCTCGCCGTGAGCCGATTCAACGCGCAAGAACTGGCGCTCTTGGGCTATCGCAATGTTCACGTGATGCCGATGAAGCTGGACCGCCAGCAGTGGGAAGGCCCGCTCGATCGCCGCATCCTGCAGGAATTCGGCGACGGCCGAATCAACATCCTCTTCGTCGGCCGCGGCGCTCCCAACAAGAGAATCGAAGACCTGCTCTTCTCGCTCTACTACACCCAACGGCATGTGGACCCTGACGCGCGCCTCATTCACGTGGGCTCCTACGGAGGACTCGAACGCTACCAGGCCCTTCTTCGCACAAAGGCCTGCGAATTGAAGGTGCGAAACCTCTCGCTCGTCGGCTCCGTGCCAGCTGAGGCGCTCCGCAGCTACTACGCCGTGGCCACGGTCTTCCTCTGCCTCAGCGAGCACGAGGGGTTCTGCATTCCGCTCATTGAGGCGATGGCACGCGAAGTGCCCGTGATGGCCTTCGCCGCCGCGGCGATCCCCGAAACGCTGGACGGAACCGGCATCCTCCTCCGCGAAAAGCGATTCGATATCATCGCCGAGCTGATCGGCCGCCTTGCGCGCGACAACGCGCTGCGCAAGGCGATCACCGACGCGCAAACCCAGCGCCTCCATCGCTATCTCACGCAGGATTTCGCCAGCATGTGGCGGGCCCACCTCCAGCCGTTGCTGCCCCAATAATGCCGCCCCCTCCCGTTTTGAGAGTTTCCGCTCGCGCGCTTTTGAGTACACTCCCACGCGCATGACCAAACGACCCCTGCTCTATCTGCTTCTCTTTCTCGCCGTCCCGCTTCTCTTGGGTCCCCTTCTCGCGCCGTGGCTGTTTCTGCTCCTCAAGAAGCTCAGCGTTCACTCCTTCTTTAGCGGATTGGCCGACGAGCGCTTCGAGCGCGTCACCACCCGCGCGGTACAGATCATTGCCCTCGTCCTCGTCTGGCCCTGTCTTCGCGGCTCCGGCACCGTCGCCCGCGTCGCGCCCGCGCTGCGCTTCTCGAAAGCGCGCCTGCGCTCATTTCTCTATTGGGCGCTCATCGGGGTCGCGATGATCGTCGTCATCTACGGAGTCGGGTTCGCTGTCGGCAACTATTCGCTGGCCGCAAAACATCGCGGGTCCTTCACCCTGCTGACCACGCCTCTGGCCTTCATCGTCGGCGCGATCCTCATCGGCGCATTGGAGGAGTATCTGTTCCGCGGATTTATATTCGGCTCCTTGCGCTCGAGGTTCTCTTTCGCGAGCGCGGCCATCGTCTCCAGCGCATTCTTCTCCGCCATCCACTTCTTTCGCCCGCGCCTGCCCGCGCCGCTCGACGAGGTGACCTGGTCATCCGGATTCCAACTTTTCCCCCACATGTTCGCGCTGTTCGTGCCCACGCGCGATTGGGACTTCGCGATCACCCTCTTCTTTATGGCCATCGCCCTCTGTGCCCTGCTCATGCGCCACGGCCACCTCTATGGCATCGCAGGGCTCCACGCCGGCTGGGTTTGGGCCCTGCAAAGCGGGGCGGCGCTCTTCGATCAAACGGTGCGACACGAGTCTTTCTGGTTTGGTTGGGGCGACAATGCAGCCCAAGGCGCCCTCACCGCCCTCCTCGCCATCGTCCTCGCTGCCTATACATGGCGCATCCGTCACCCGGCCACTCGCCTTGACACGCCAGCGCCCACTCCCTAGGCTTCGCCTGCATCATCCCCGTGTGAAGGAGTCATCTGTGAAACGAAGCTACCTTTCAACCGCCATCGCCACCCTCCTCCTCTCAACATTCGCAGCCTCTGCGGGCCTCACGCTCACCGCCCCGGCCGAACAGCCCCCATCCAAGACTGAACCCAGGCGCGAGCAGCGCACCCAACCGCGCAGCAACCACGTTGACCTCCGCTTCTACGGATTCGGCGAGAGCTTCGAGTGGAAAGAAACGATGGATGGCCAGCGCCTGCTCAAAGAGTCCGGCCCCATCTTCGGCGTCGGCGGGGACATCGCAGCCCCGCTCTCCGATCCGTTCTGGATCGAAGCGCGCGGCGAGTTCTTCCTCGGCGACGTGGACTACGACGGCCACATCCAGCACGAAGACGGGCGACTCACCCCCCACAAGAGCACCACCAGCTACACCGGATTCAAACTCGAAGGCGACCTCGCCATCCACGTTCCCATCAATCGGCAACTTTATGCCCGACCGTTCTTCGGCCTCGGCTTCCGCGGGTGGAATCGAACCCTCGGCGGAAAACTCTCCAGCAATGCAATCGAGGAAGGGGGCTACGAAGAGCGCTGGCTTCTTGCCTATGCCATCATCGGCATCAGCGGCGGCATTGCCCTCAACGAAAAGACCACCCTCTTCATCAGGACGGAAACCCGCTTGCCCCTCAACAATTCAGAAACCGTTGATCTGAGCAACGCGGGTGGCCCAGACGATGTGGAAATCGAGCCCGGCAAGGAAGCCTCGCTCTATGCAGAAGCCGGCATCATCGCATCGCGCCTCACCGCATCCCTCTTCGTCGAAACACTCCACTTCTCCGAATCCGACCCCGACGAAAATTATCGCGCGTTCCTGCAACCCGAATCCGACTCCACCATGTTCGGCCTCAAGGTCGGCCTGGCCTTCTAACCCCCTGCGCTCCTCCCCCCCCCACCGCGCTACCAGCGATAGCGAAGCTGTAGCGCGGGAAGCGCGGTGTAGTCCGGCTGCAGGGCATATCCCGCCGTGAGCGCGGCCTCCGCCTTCTTCAAGCGGCGCTGGTTATAGCGATGACTCGCATCCACACCGCCATAAATACTGCCAGAATACCACGTGAACTCAAAAAACGTGAGCGCAGCAAAACCACCCCACTGATCGCGCTCCGCCGTCTCAACCATGCCCCAAATGAAGAGGCCATTCAGAATCACCGAGCGCGCGGCATTGGCATATTCCCCCGCATACGCATAGCCCAGCCCGGGCACAAGGCCGAGCCATCCGCCGAGCGTCGGACTCTTGCTCCGACCGCGCGTATACTCATTCGCAATTCGCTCCACATCGCCACCCGCTGCCATGGCCGTTCGCTGCGCGGCCTCGCGATCGCCCGAGATCAACTGCGCCGCAACTTGTTTTCGCAGCGAGAAATCGCGTGCATCGCCCTCCGCATCGCGCGCGGCACTCTCGAAAAAGAACGCGGCCTCGCCCGGCGCCGATCGGGAAAGAGCCAATTCCCCGCGCAGAAGGGTCAATTCGTGATTCGGAAGCGCCTGAAGGTCCTCCGCTCGGTCGAGCAGCGTGTCCGCGCGCGAAAAATCTCCCGCTCGCCACAACTCAAATGCTGCGCTCCAGAAATAGACAGCTTGCGCATCTGCATCGGGATTGGACAACGCCAAGCGCCTGAACTCAATCGCGCTGCCCGCAAGATCGCCTTCTGCCGTCAATTCGCGCACGAGTCGCAAATCCACATCGGCCGCAAAGGCCACAGAAGTCGTGGCGATCCAAACCAGCAAGCATCGTGCAAAACGACTATTTCTCATGCTTCAACCAATAGGTGTGGTTTTTCACCGGATCAAGAAAGCGCGTCCGGCCCTTGCGCTCAACAGGGTTTTCGGCCGCCTGAACAACACTCGGCTCGCGCACGAGGCGATCGCCGATCAGCGGGAGCCCCAGCCAGCGATGGTCGCGGTTGGCTTCGAGAAAATAGGCCGAGCAGCTCGGCTCCAGCGAGCAGCGCTGCGCGATAGCGGGCGCAATTTGCGAGCGATAGAACGAAACGAACCACACGGCCGGACGCAAACTCGCGCCCTTCTTCGCGTCCAGCGGCGCAACGCGCACCTCATCGCGCAACTCGAATCGCCAGAGATCCCGACACGTTGCGAGTTGCTGCAAGAGCCCGGGGTCCTCTTCGCCCAGCGTCCGATCCTCGCGCCTCAAGAGAAACAGTGCGCAGCCACTGCGCAGAAATAGATCCGGATCGGCGGATTGCTGAAAGGCGCGCGCATAGGCGTCAAACGAGGCGGTCCGATTGCCAAGCGCCCACTGCGTCTGCCCCACGCGATAGGCCGCGCGGGCGCGGAGTGCGGAGTTCGTTGCGGACCGAGAGAGACGTTCCAGCTCCGCGAGCGACGACTCATCTCTGGGATTGATGCGCAATGCGCAATCGGCCGCGAGCATTTGGGCTCCTTCACTCTCCCTCTGCTCATCGAGCGCGCGCAGGGCCTCGCGGCGCGCCGCGCGCCAGTCCCCCTCCGCATACAGATCGGTCGCAAGCGCGAACGCGGCCTCGGCGGGCGCCGCCGTGCCGCTGCGCGGGGCGAAACAAAAAATCATCCCGACGCACAGCGCCGGGATGATTTTTCTGCACCTTTCGGTGAACACAATCTCAATAGAACGCGGAGCCGTACTTCTTGGCGTAATCGGATGTCTCCATGCCGTTCGCGCCATCAATACCATCCCAAATCGAGCAAACAATGCTGGCAATGGGAACCAAACGCACCCACTCGCGCCAATGAATCTCTTTGCCCGAGTTATAGGCTCCGCCCGCGCGAATACCAAAACAGCACCCGGCGATAAAGCCCATGAGTCCGCCACGCGATTCGTTGACCGCAGATGCCGGCGTCACATTGAGCGACAACATCAACGCGCCTGCAGCCACCATAATCATTGCACGTTTCATCACTAATCCTCCTGAATGGAACGGATGTTAGAAAATCGCCGAGGGATAGGCAAGCGCTTCTTTCCCACCCGCCCCCGGCTTATCGGCCGTAAATGTCGTCGAGGTTGTCGGTGAACACGACTCCCTTAAAGAATGTGTCGGGAAGAAAGAGCGGGTCGGGAACGACTTGATTTACCCGAAGATTGGACAGACGCGTGGTCTCCACAACCTCGTCGCGCCCGTCGCGCAAGACAGCCCGCTGCACGAGCGGAAACCAAGCACCGGGAGTCGGCTCTTGATAATTTTCATAGGTGTAGCTGGCGATCGGGGTTCCGTGCGGCGCGTCATTGAAAAACTCGAGCTGCGCGAGGCGCCCGGTCGAGTCGAGGCTCAGGACAAAATAGCGCGATTCCACCTTCACGCCGATGCGGGTCGGAAAACGGTCGGTCGCGGGCAACGGCTCTTCGGGTTGGCCGCGCAGGCGAAGCAGAAAGTCCGTCGGTGTGCCGGGAATCTGGCGCAACGAGATGAGCCAATCGCCTTCCAGCGCCGCAATGGGGCGGGCATATCCCTTCGGATCGCCATCAATGTAGCTATAGAAATGGGTCCCGTCGGCAACAATGCGGCGGCGCGGCGGCGTGACACCTTCGACGTGAATCTGGTCTGGTCGCTTGAAATATACCCGGCTCAGGCGGCGGCTCTTGCCGCTTGGGCCTTCGGTATCGCGCCGGATTTCTGCCTGCACGGTTTGTACGCCGTCATAGGTGGAGAGCAGTCGCTCGACAACCGAGGTCGCGGGCTCAGTGGCGCCAGCGAATCCTGCGAACAAAACGCCCATCACTCCGATCAACAACCAATTCATCCCGCTATTGAGCACACTCCTGCGGCCAGACTCAACTCGGAATCCACTCAACCCGTCAATCCGCGCGACAGCAGGACGCCGAGGGTGAGCATGGCGAGGGCGAGCAGCAGGTTGAGTCGGCCAAACTGCGAGGCGAGGCGGCGCGCCCGAATGGCCTCGGGCGCGTGCGCATCGAGCAGTGATGCAGCGCTGGCGCGCGGACCAATGCGCCAATCGTGAATCGCGCTGATCGCAAGGATGATGAGAAAGATGATGATCTTCGCTGCCAGCATCCGACCATAGCCGCTGTTCCAGAATGGGGGATGCAGCAGCGCGGCATGGGGGATGCCACGGGTCGCGAGATTGGTGAGACCCGAAACAAAGAGGACGGCGAGCGAAATCCAACCGACGAGTCGAAAGCGAATGCCCGTCTCCCGAATCAGGCGCGCACGGAGCTGAAAGTCATCCAGCCGTCGCACGGCGGGAATGAGCGAAAAGATCATGAACAGCATCCCGCCAATCCACGTGGCGGCGGCCAGGATGTGAACAATAATTGAAACTGCGTAGACGCTCGCGCTCATTGCCTCTTTTCCTCGGGGCGGGTGATCTAATCTAGCCCAGCGCGAGAGATTCGCAAATGCCCGCCGCCTCTTCCGCGAAAACGCGACCCCTCCGGCGGCGCAAGCGCCGACCGACCCGCCTCACCAGTGCATTAAATTCTCGTAGAGAACGCTTGACGGTCCGATAGTGAGGCGTTATCCCTAATAAAAGACTTCACCATCTGAAATATTATGTCTGTACTATCTGTTCGCTGTGTTTATGCGCTTCGCGCAGTGGTTTATACGGCGCTCCAAATGCGAGAGCGCCCGTATATCTCGATTCGGGACATGTCGGAGTTTCTGAACATGCCTTTTCACTTTCTGACGAAGGTGCTTCAGGAATTGACGAAAAAGGGTGTTCTTTCCTCCAGCCGCGGGCCTGCGGGTGGCATAGCGTTGGCGCGGCCGCCAGAAGAGATCACGCTGATGGAAATCATCGAGGTGGTGGACGGACCGGCGATGTTCCAGCACTGCCTGCTCGGTCTTGAGGGGTGCAACGACCAGAAGCCCTGCCCACTTCACCGTACGTGGGGCCCGGAGCGCGAGCGACTCAAGGCGCTTTTTGCGAATACATTTGTTTCGGACATCATCAATGATGCGGCGCAACATTATGAGCGCATGATTTTCGACAATTTGCCGATGCCGTCGCGGTTGAAACGCAAGCCGAGGCGGAAAACGGTTGCCAGACGCGTTAAACGGAGGAGAACGAAGAAATGAATATATCGAAGTCGTATTCGCCGCGCCTTGCGCGCATAGCCCTTGGCCTGTTCGCTGCTGCCGCGCTCTCCACGAGTGCATCGGGGGCGACCCTGCCTGTGGAAGAGGCCGTTCTCACACACGCGCCCAATGTGCCGCCGCCCATCACCCGCCGCACGCCGGCGAAGGTCGTGATCAATCTCGAGGTTCGCGAATTGGTCGGCAAACTGGCCGATGGCGTGGAATACACGTTCTGGACCTTCGGCAGCACCGTTCCGGGTCCCTTCATCCGCGTGCGCGAGGGCGATCACGTCGAGTTTCACCTGCACAACTTCCCGGACAACAAGTTGCCGCACAACATTGACCTGCACGCGGTGACGGGACCGGGCGGCGGCGCAGCCGCTTCCTTCACCGCGCCAGGCCACACGTCCACATTCAACTTCAAACCGATCAATCCGGGCCTCTACGTGTATCACTGCGCGACCGCGCCGGTCGGCATGCACGTGGCCAACGGCATGTACGGGTTGATCTTGGTAGAACCCGAACACGGCCTCCCGCCAGTGGATCGCGAGTTTTATGTGATGCAGAGCGAGTTCTACACAGAAGGCGCGTATGGCGAGCCGGGGCTGCAGACGTTCTCCATGAACAAGGCGCTGGATGAGCGCCCTGACTATGTGGTCTTCAATGGCTCCGTGGGCGCGCTGGCCGGAGACAACTCGATTCACGCAAAAACAGGCGAAACCGTGCGACTCTACGTCGGCAACGGCGGCCCGAACCTCGTCTCTTCCTTCCACGTGATTGGCGAGATTTTCGACAAGGTCTATATCGAGGGTGGCGATCGCGTTAACGCAAACATCCAGACGACGCTGGTGCCGGCGGGCGGCTCCGCTATCGTCGAATTCAAGTGTGAAGCGCCGGGCACACTGGTCCTCGTGGACCACTCGATCTTCCGCGCGTTCAACAAGGGTGCACTCGGCATGCTCAAGGTCGAGGGCGAGCCGAACACCGAAATCTTCAGCGGAAAGACAATGGATTCCGTCTATCAACCGGAAGGTCGCTCCATTCCTCACGACGCGCCGCGGCCACCCCGCGAAGAGGGCAAGGCAAAGACCCTCGCTCAGCAGAAGGCCGATGGCGAGGCAGTGTATAAGCAGACCTGCTTTGCCTGCCACCAGGCAACCGGCCAGGGCATTCCCAGCGTCTTCCCGCCGCTGGCCAAAGCGGACTATTTCAACGAGGATCCGGACCGCGCCGTGGCCTATGTCATCTTCGGGCGCGAAGGCCCGCTCACAGTCAACGGCGCACAGTACAACCAGGTCATGACGCCCCAGAATATCACCGATGAGCAAATCGCGGACGTGATCACCTACGTTCTCAACACGTGGGGCAACAAGGGCGGGCGCATGACGGTTGAGCGCGTGCGCGAAATTCGCGAGGGCGGCCCCGCGCCGTTCGGCGCAGGTATCGGCGCGCACTGAAATGTGGAGAGCCGCGATCGTTTTGCTGGGAACGCTCACCTGCGCAAGCGCGCTCGCGGAGCAGGTTCGCGTCGGGGAGGGGGTCTATCGCCCCCTCTACCGAAACGAACCGGATCAGCCGGTCGCGGCATTTCTGCTTGATGAAACGCCGGTGACGAATGAGGAGTTCCTGCAGTTCGTCGCCGCAGTGCCGCGCTGGAAGCGCAGCACGGCGAGCAAGTTGTTTGTGGATGACCACTATCTGGCGCACTGGGCGGGAGACTTGGAACTCGGCACAAACGCGCAGCCCGACCACCCCGTCACACACGTCTCGTGGTTCGCGGCGCGCGCATATGCCAAATGGAAGGGCGCGCGCCTGCCAACCCTCGCCGAGTGGGAGTGGGCGGCGAGCGCAAGCGAAACTAGCGCCGAGACGCGCGGCGACACAAATTTTCTTCGCCGCATTCTCAACTGGTACAGCAAACCCGCCAGCACCGGCACCCAGCCCGTGCGCAGCACGTATAAAAACCTTTGGGGCGCGTGGGACATGCACGGCTCAGTCTGGGAGTGGGTCGAAGACTTTAACTCATCGCTCGTCACAGGTGAATCGCGCGCGGACTCCTCTCTCGAACGCCCCATGTTTTGCGGCAGCGGCGCCGCAGGCGCTGCCGACGTCGAAGACTACGCCGCGTTCATGCGCTTTGCTCTGCGCAGCAGCCTGACCGCGCGCTCCGCAACGTCATCCCTCGGATTTCGCTGCGCGCGCGACCTTCCACGCGACCCTCCAGAGGATTCTCTATGAACAACATTTCCCCCCTCACCCCCATCGCGCTCTGGCGCACCGTCTTCGCCTCGTTTCTGCTGATGGGAGCCCTCGCCACGCAGTCCGCTCTCGCGGCGGCGTGTTGCACCGCTCCGGATGAGGAGGAGGGCAAGACGGCCCAGCTTTCCTCCGACTCCATCTATCAACTCGAAGACACCTGGACCAATGCCGACGGCGCGACCGTGCGCCTTTCGGATTTGCGCGGGCCGCATCGCATCGTGGCGATGTTCTATGCCAGTTGCACGTATGTCTGCCCCATGCTCGTGGCTGACCTGAAGAAAATTGAGGCGAAACTGCCCGCCGATGCGAAGGTTGAGTTCACGCTCTTTTCATTCGACCCCGACCGCGACACGCCGGCGGCGCTGAAAAAATTCGCTGAGCGGCAAGATATTGCGCTCCCTAACTGGCAACTGCTGACGGGTTCAGAAGATGGCGCGCGCGAACTCAGTGCCGTCCTCGGCATCCGCTATCGCAAAGAGCCCAATGGCGACATCGCGCACTCAAGCCCCATCACGCTGCTTGACGGAGACGGGCGGATCGTCGCACAACTCTCCGGTCTCAACGAAGACCCGGCGCCGCTGCTACACGCGCTGAGCGACGCGCACGACCATTGATTTGTTCCTGCCTCCGACTTTCGCTCGCGCGCGCATGGCGTATATTCGCTGAACAAAAAGTTTGAGAGGTATTCCGTAATGAATGTTCGTTGGCGCGATGCAGAACCCTATCGCCTATTGTTTCCGCTCGGCACGCTCCTTGCGCTTGCCGGGGTGAGTTTGTGGCCACTCTTCCTCTATAAAATCATCCCGTTCTATCCCGGCGCCCCTCACGCGCGCACGATGATCGAGGGGTTTTCCGCCTGCTTTATCCTCGGCTTCCTGAGCACCGCCCTTCCCCACATGCTCGCGGCGCCACGCTTCACGCTGGCCGAGATCGTGTTGTGGTGCCTCGGCCTCCTTTCGGCCAGCGCGCTACACCTCGCCATGCGCCCCATCGCAGGCGATCTCACGTTTGCGGGAACCCTGATCCTCTTCCTGGGCTGCGTCGCCGTCCGCATCCCCCGAAGCAACGACCGACCACCACCGGGCCTGCCCACGGTTTTCCTCGGCGTGCTCTGCGCCCTCGCGGGATCCCTGCTGCAAGTGATTGATTTGTACACTGCGCTGCCGGCCTTCGTGCAGCCCTTCAGCCGACTGCTCTTGAATCAGGCCTTCTTGCTTCTCCCGGTCATGGGCGTTGGCGCCTTCATCCTCCCCGTTTTCGTCGGCTATCCGCGCCGCCAGTCGCCACACCTCCTCGCCGCGCGGCCACACGGCTGGCTCCGCGAAACAGCCTATATGGCCATGCTGGGCTTGATCGTCATCGCCACAATCGCGATTGAGGCCGTGGGCTATGTTCGCATAGGAAATCTGCTACGGGGCCTTCTCCTTCTCTTCTTCCTTGCGCGCCACCTGCCCGTCCATCGCCGACAGGAAAACCCCGGAACCATCGCGTGGCTCACGCGCCTCGCGCTCATGGCGCTACCCATAGGCTTTCTGCTCATCCCGATCTGGAACGACATCAAGCTCTCCTGGCTCCACATCCTCTACATCAACGGCCTCGCGCTCTTGATCCTCTCCGTAGCCTCGCGCGTCATCGTCGCACACGGCGGTTTCCAAAAGCTCTTCCGCGCGCAATGGAGCGTCCTGTGGTGGATATTCGCTCTCATCACGCTGGCCATGCTCACCCGCGTGGCGGCCGATTGGATCCCCACCCGCCAATACACCCACTACGCCTATGCGGCGATAACCTGGATCGCGGGCCTGCTGATCTGGTTCGGCATCATGATCAAGTTCCTCCTCACCGCCGAATCTCCACAACCCGACGCCGCGCCCTAACCGCCGCTCCAAAAGGAAGCTGGCGTTTATACAGAAACAGGTCCAGTATCGGCCTCGGGCGCGCTGAACACGTGATAGCGCCCTTCAAGAAGAAGGAGATACAAAATGCCTGACACATGGCTCACATCCCTCATCACGGCCACCCCGCAGGAAGGATTCGAACTCGCAATCACGCTGAGTCGGCGCGGCGTCAAATACACGCAACCCGACACGGCGGTCCTTCACAAATTGCGCCCCGACTATGCCAATGATGCGCAGTCCCTCACCGCCGCATCGCAAGTCATAGCCATCAACTTCCAAACCGTCGCTGCCGCAAACAACTACTGGCGCAAATAGACGCCACTCCCATTCCTTGTGCGTGGGTGGCTCAACTCGATGCCACCCGCGCGCCCGCGTGGATACAACCCCACACTTCTTCCTCCAACTCCGCCCAGGCCAGCCCCCCCTGGCGACTCCTCGCCGCGAGCGGCAATCGGCCCCGCGCAAGAGGGGCTTGGCATTAGAATATGAAGGCCCTCAACGGACTATGCCGAGGAGGGCCCTCAAACAGGCGGAAGGCAAGCCTACTTCAACGCGGCCAAGTCGGCTCCAAAATTGATGTGGAATGGCACCCCATCAAGCACCAAAGCCGGGACAGACTTGACGCCCGCCTTTTCTGCCTCGCTGACTCGATGCTTTTCCTCACCCAGGTGAACGATTTCGACGGCATATCTTGACCGATCGAGCGCATGGGCGATGCTATGTTCAGCCTCCACGCAAACCGGGCACCCAGCATGGTAGAATATCGCTTTATTCATTTCGTCTCATCCTTTCTGTTTCAGTACAATGCCGCGCCGACTCATTCGGAACGACGCCCGAACCTTGGCATGAAGACATCTGCCGCGAAACCGGGCACCTTTTGGTGAGCAGGGCACAAAATGGTGTAAATTCTTGGTAACCATGGCTCAAAAAAATCGCAAGAGTTTCAGAAAAGACTACGAATGCCTTGAGCAAGTCGTGGGGTGCAAGTGGTCTGTCTCCGTTCTGATGGCAGTGAGAGAGGGATCCCACAGACCGGGCGCCCTGGAAAAAGCCATCTCCGGCATATCAACAAAGGTTCTTTCTGAACGGCTGAGAAAACTGACGGCCTATGGCCTTTTGAACAAAGAGACATTCGCTGAACTGCCACCGCGAACAGAGTATGCCCTGACCCCAAAGGGAGAGAAGTTGGTCGCGCTGATTTCGCAACTGCACGACCTCGACGCTCAGGATCAATAGGCCGAATAGCGCAGCCGGACCTGCCCCCAGCCTGCGCCTTGAACCAACGCGCCGGATGGGTTCGGGCGTGATCGTTGTAGTTTGACCGAAGACACTCGCGGCGGTTTGAGCCAAACCGCCCCACCTTTTGAGGTTCAGGGGTGGATCGTGTGTGGTGGGGCGTGGTCGTCCTCCAAAAAAGGGGGAGGCGGGCTCGCTCGTGTAAAAATCTTTTCTTTGCCTCCCGCGAGATTCTCTCCTACACTGAACTCGTGGTTGAGATGCCCGCCATCATTCGGAATCACGCTGGCATTCACTGCCGCCCTTCGGCGTGCATTGTGAAGGCGGTGGCGAATTATCCCGGCACCATCACGGTCGTCGCGCCCGATGGCGACTGCGATCCTCGCTCAATCATGGGACTCATCGCGCTCTGCCTCGAAGCCGGAACTCAAATCTCAGTTCGCGTGGAAGGTCCCGACGAAGAGGATCAGTGCAAGCGACTCGTCGAACTCTTCGAAACGGAATACGACTTCCCGCAGCGAAACCTCGGCCAGGACACCCAAGTAATCCTCTCCGACCTCGGCGTCAATATGCGCAGGCAAAAGGGCTGAATCGCCCGACGCCCACCTCTTCTCCACCTCTTCTTTGCCCCACCCCTTCGGCCGCGTTCAGCCCTCACTCCCAGCGCGCAGCGCGAAATCGAAGCGCATTCGATTGCGCTTGAATCGGGCGAGCGATAAAGTCGCAGCAAGAAACATTCCATGTCGGCTCAACATCTAGGTCTATCTCAGCAGCAGCGCTTGCAGCAGGTACTCGCGCCCCAAATGCGCCAGTCGCTCGAACTCCTGCAGGCGCCCATCCTGGAACTGCGTACGTTGGTCCAACAGGAAATGGAGCAAAACCCGACACTCGAAGAGCAGCCGCTGGAGATGGAGCCGGTCGAGATGGAGGCGCCCGCGGAGCAACCCTCCAACGATGAGGCGAGCTTTGATGAGGAGTTCGAGCAACTCGCCCACATGGACGACGAATGGCGCGACTACTTCAACCAAAACCAGTCCTCCCATCGCCAATCCGCTGAAGCGGCGGCGCGACGCCAGCATTTTTTCGACTCGATCTCGCAACCCGAATCGCTGCAGCAACACCTGATGAATCAGCTCGCGATGGCGGGGCTCTCCGACACCGACCGCCTGATCGGCGAACTGCTCATCGGAAGCATCAACGAGGATGGCTATCTCACCTCGCCCCTCGAAGAGCTGGCGCAAACAACTGGCTTCGTTTCATCCGAACTCGATCGCGTTCTCGATGTCATACAGGAGTTCGACCCCGTTGGCGTCGGCACTCGCGATCTGCGCGAATGCCTGCTCCTCCAACTGCGCCGCCTTGACAAGGGCGACTCCACCGCGGCCGCCATCGTGAGCGCACATCTCGATGAATTGGGCGCCAAGCGCTACGCCGACATCGCGCGCGCGCTGAAGATTTCGATGGAAGAGGTCAACGAAGCCACGCGCCTCATCGCCACACTGGAGCCCAAGCCGGGCCGCGTCTTTACGGATGAAATCCCTTCCTATGTCGCCCCAGACGTGCTCGTGCAGCGCGTGGATGGCGACTACGTCATCATCATCAATAACGAGCAAATCCCTCACCTGCACATCAGCGAACACTATCGCCAGTTGATGAGCACGCAGGGGACCACCAGCGAGGTCAAATCGTACATTCGCGACAAAGTCCGCGCGGGACTCTTCCTCATCAAGAGCATCAATCAGCGCCAGCAAACGATCTACAACATCGCGCGAGAAATCGTGGAAACTCAGCGCGACTTTTTTGATCACGGCGTCACCCATCTGCGCCCGCTCACCATGGCGCAGGTGGCAACCATCATCGGGATTCATGAAACGACCGTTAGCCGCGCGATCGCGAATAAGTATATGCAGACACCGCGCGGCACGTTCGAGATGAAATACTTTTTCACTCCGGGTTTTCGCACTGCGGACGGGCAATCCGTTTCCAACAAAGCGATCAAGGACGCCATTGCGAAGCTCGTGGCAGAAGAGGACGCCGCGCATCCGCTTTCCGACCAGGAAATCGTCAAGCGCCTTGGCGATCAGGGATTCAACGTGGCGCGCCGCACCATCGCGAAATATCGCGAGGAGCTGAAGATTCTTCCCTCTCACCTGCGGAAAGGGTTTGCGCATTAGCTTGGGCAACCGCCCGCGCGCGCCCATGCGTACGCTTATTCTTTTCGATATTGATGGAACTCTGTTGGACACGCGAGGCGCTGGCCGCCGCTCGTTTGCGCGCGCGATACGTCACATTTTCGGCGGGCAAGACGACTTGGCCGATCTCTCCTTCGCCGGTGCGACGGATCTCGATCTCTTCGAAAAAATGGCGCTGCGCTTTGGCCGACACGCGACGCGCGACGACTGCGCCCTATTCTTCGACATCCTGCCCGAGATCCTGACGGAGGAGCTGCAAAAGGAGCCGCCGCATCTCTATCCGGGCATTTCAGATATCCTCGAAGACCTCTCGACGCAGGCGCACTGCACACTCGGCCTCGTGACCGGCAACATCGAGACCTGCGCGCGCGTGAAACTGAAGGCCTGCAACATCCATCAACACTTTGTCCTCGGCGCATTCGGCCACGAACACGCAGACCGCCGTGAGATTGCTCGGCTCGCTCGCGAGCGAGCCGAGCGCTCCCACCGCCACGACCGCTGCTTCCTCATCGGCGACACGCCATCCGACATCGCCGCCGCCCATGCGATTGGCGCGGTGTCCGTCGCCGTGGCCACGGGCATCTACACAGCCGAACAACTCGCCGCAGCGGGCGCGGCGCACGTCTGGGAGAATCTCGACGCCCACGCGGAACGCGCGCGTTCGATCCTGCTCTCCGCCTGAACCTGGGCGAGCCGCGCACGCGGCGAAGAAACCGTCCACTCGCTATTTCGCGATGCGCGGGAAGACAGCGATTCGCAATCGCGTCGCGCCGTAGGGAATCAATTCCACGCTCTGCAGCTTGGGTTTGGCGCGCGCGAGCGTTTTACGCGAGGGCAAGAGAGGCGTGAACACAAAAGGACCTTTCACAACCTCCTTTTCCCCGCTGCGTTCTTTCACCAACGTTGCGACGCGCTCCACAACCCATCCGGGCACCGGGCGGGATGGAAGATAGATGCGATACGGCGTTTCATTCGGATCCCACGGATTCTCGCCCATCGGCGCTTCGAGAAATTCGACGGGGAGCGGCTTCTTCGCGCGAGGCAAGACCAATGCGTGGTTCCACGGTCGCGCGGGATATAGATTCCAGGCGGGAAACTTCGCGGAGGACTTCTCGTCGGCATCGTCCCGCGTCCATTTCTCAGAAATACCGGCCGCAAAAACGAGCGCGCCCCACTCAATGCTCACGCCGCTCTCCGGCCCCGAAACCACCCTCCACTCGCGGGGCAGATGCAGGTCCAAACAATCGCCATCGCGAAAGACGCGCGTGACAGTCGCAAACGATCCCGCGCGGAGCGCCTTGCGCAGCGGTTTTCCGTTCAGCGCAAGGCTGGCGTTCTTGCACCAGGCGGGAATGCGGAAGGAAAAGCGGAGCGGAGCCGCGCGTTTTCCGTGGAATCGGAACGCGATGCGATCATCGAAGGGATAGTTTGTCGCCTGCTCGATGCGCAGCGCCGTGCGCCCGGCTCCGATCGTCACCTCGGAGGGGCCATAGCAAGCCGCGACGATTCCGCCTTTGCCATCGGACATCCACATGCGCGCGATGTAGTTGGGCATGGCGCGGTGGATATTGCCGGGGCAACACTCCGTGCCCGGATTGGGGCGATAGGTGATGTGCTTTCCCCCTTTCCCGTGAGGGTGGTGATTGGAGCCTGTGCAGGCAATCACTTGATTGGGTCCGGAAAAATACTGCAACGCCCTGAAATCCGGCGTCGCAGAACCGGGGAGCGCGTTGAAAATAGCGCGCTCGATTCCATCGGCATAAACGCCATCGCCCGTGGCCAGCAGCAGATAGCCAAGCGCCCATGGATAGTCGGAAACGACGCACGTTTCGTGCCCCGCCGTGCTGTATTTTCCGCGCAAGTGTTCCGTCGTGCTGGGCACACCATCCACCAAGACGTGGTCGCGAACGAGCTTCCGGTGCGCGTTGATGGACGAATCCAGCCAGCGGCGACGCCCGGTAATGCGGTAGAGCAGCGCACCGAGCTTGAATAGCTCCATGTAGGTCGGCCCATGGTCGCCTGCGCGCTCGTCGCTGAGCATATTCTTCACAACCGCGCCGGATTCGGGGTGATTCTTCTGAAACGATTCGTACGTGCGAACGGCCTCGTCGCGCATACGGCGGTCGCCAGTCTTTTCGTAGAGCCATGCCATGATCTCGACATTGCAGACATTGCGCGTTCGATCGTGTGGCGCGGTATTGGAGAGATAGTGACGGACCAGCTTCTTCAGCGTCTCGCGCGCGGGTCGAGCAGCGAAGTCGGCGATGACCGCGCGGAAGAAGACCGCGTGCGGCCAGCGCTCCGAGGCGCGATGGCCCGAGTCGCTGAGTGTTTTTAGCGACGCCGGCCCGAGATAGCCGTCGGCATCCGGCTTCGCAAGAATGGGGTCCAATTGGCGGCGCGCCTTGCGCAGCAAGAGCGGGTCGTCGAGCAGCAAGCCGCACCGCGCCATGCCATCCACCCAATAGGCATACTGTTCGAACGGCCACCACGAGGCGAGCGTCCCGGGCCCGCGCGGGAGGGTGTCGCGCCGCCAGCCCTCTGTATTAAAAGGATAACCCGCGACCTCGAG
>JAMLJG010000031.1 GCA_023953695.1 Kiritimatiellia bacterium | reverse complement strand
GGCCGGATGCGCCGTAGTCGGTTTCGTCGCTGGTGGGATAGCCGAGAGCGCTGGTCTCCCATCCGAGTTGAGCCCATCGCTCGCGAATGGAGCCGTAGATGGCGCATGCGGGCGTGCGCGGCGACCAATAGATGGAGCCGCGCTCGTAGTGCGTATAGCGCCCCTGGCCGTCCGGGCAGGTCTCAACGCCAGTGAGTGGGCGGCCGAGAAAGGACTCGCCTCCGAGAGACTCCCATTTTGTCTGAATCGCATGGTCGGGCGCCATGGCTGCTCGTTGCTTCGCATATTCTTCTTCCATCGCCTCTTTGGTGAGCGCGGCTTGAGGCACGAGTTCCGGCTTCGGCTTCGGCGGTGGCTCGGGCTCCGGGTCGCGCGTTGGCGCGGGATCGCGAATGACGATGCGCGTGGCCGAGGCGTCTTGCGCGCGCCCGGTGGGCGGCGTCGCGCGGCCCTGCATGGATTCTCCGTCGCGACTCAGGTGCAGGGTCAGCTTCCATCCGTTGAGGATGTCCCAGCGCGGAGCGCGTTGGGAGAAGTTGATCCACGCCTCGATCTGATCGCCGCGCAGCGCGCCATTGACGCGATAGGGATCGTCGGGATTGCCGTTGCGATAGAACGTGCCGATTCGGCGCTCGCGAATGATGTGTCCGCGCTCATCCTTATATTGGTTGTGATCGAACAGCGGCTGCATAAGGCCCGGGATGTGGTAGACATCGAGCGTGCCGCAGTGCGGCCCGAATTGAACAGCCCAGCGCCCGATGAATCCGAGTTCGGGCATGCGATAGGGGCGGTCCACTTCGGCGAGATAGGAAGCCCATTCGCCATAGTTGAGGTAGTTGTAGTGGATGCGGGTGAAGTCGTCGCCGGGCGGGTTTAGGGCCGGATGACCCCAGCTATTCTTGGCAAGAAAGAAGGGATTGCGCGGATCGCTTCGATCATAGCCGACGATGAGAAAGCGATGGGCGTATGCGCCTTCCAGACTGGGCGTTGTGTATTGCCACACAGGCGCATCAAAGTTGCCGGCCACAAAGAAGTCCCAGATCACTTCGTGGCCACTGGCGAGCACCGCCTCCAGGGCCTCCGGCCGCTTCGCATCGTCTCGGGGCAGCCACACAGGCCGCTTCACTCGGTAATACGCGGGAGCGCGGAGGGCGGAGCGCGGCAGGCGATCTTCGTTCAAGAAAAAGGTGCTCACATTGTACTGCTTTTTCCAAAAAGGATCCGTTTCCGAATGCCCGCCGTCATCAAAGCCGGCGGCTGCATAGGGCATGAATCGCTCTTCGGGGATTCCAATTACGCTAGCGGGCGAGGAGGCGACCAGCGAGTCCACCGTGCCGCTCTTCCGCTCGAAGAGCGGGACGCCACTCTCGCACTCCCACGCATCGGGGATCCGCATGCGCGTTGTTCGGTAGGGACCATCGAATTGACACGTTTCCAGGAACATCAGGCGCGCCACGTAATCCGAGAAATGCTCGGAGAGATCGAGATCGCCGTAGCCCAGCGCTTTATATTGTGCCTCCATCGCCGCGACCGTCGTGTAAATGAAGCAGTTCCCGCGCGTTTGCGCCTTCACTTCCGTCTGTCGTTGACGCAGATCCACGACCGGCGGTCTCGCCGCGGAGAGGGTGGGGGTGAATGCCAGAACCACCGGCAAACAAACGAGAAAGAATTGCGTCCAAGTGCGCACTTTTCGCCAAAAGTGATAGCAATACATCAGGCCTCCCGCGTGCAATCTCGCGACAAAACCTAGCAGACCGCGATGCGAATCGCTCGATAAATTATTGCAGGACGACAACTTTGCGGGGTTGTTTCGTTGGAAATCTCGCGCGGATTGTGTACGGTTACGCCCATGTTTCGCCCTTGCGCCATAGTGCTCTGTCTCGCGCTGTTTGTCCCGTTCGCTGCATCGCGCGCCGACGAGGCTCGCGCGCGACAGTCCCGCCCGCCAACGGAATACAACGGCCGCGTGCAGATGTATGAAATGCCCGCCAGGGTGGCGCCGCCCAAACTGCCCGACCTCCCCTCCGACCCGCGCAAAACCAGCGGGCGCGAGATAGACTCCATACCCGGCGCCACACCGAAGAGCGCCCTTGCCCTGATTCCACCCCCGTCCGTCCCCGGCGGCGATGCGTCTTACGATCGCGAGTCGCTCGGGCGTCGTCGCGATTCGGTGAACGATTTTTTGCGCGGTTCCGACTCCAAGACAATCGCCCCATCCGGATGGGGCTGGCTTGCCGATGATATCGCCACCAATCGCGCACAGCGCTCAACACAATCATCGTTCTCCTCGCGCGATGACGACGACAATGACGCGCACAGCGCGGCGTCAGGAAGCGCTGGGTCTAACCAGACAAGCCGCGCGGGAGGAGCGCAAAAGAATGGGGAGCAGGGCGAGCGGCCTGACGGTGCCACACAAACCGCGAGTATTGCGCCCGTCCTCGGTTCATTCGGAGACGCTTCCGCCAATTCGCCCAACGGGGAAAACGATGTCTTCGCCGCGCCCACACTCGATGTGCGCAATGTGCCAAACGACAGCGCGCCCAATCGCTCCACAGTGGATGCCGACCGCTACGCCATCTGGAGCCCCATCACGCCCGCCTCATCGGGGTCTTCTCTGTTTGGCCGTGGCAACGATTCAGCCATCGAGCGCCTCGCGGCGCAACCCGCGCGCGAGGAAACTGAACCCGCGCGCGCCACGCCCGTGGATGCGCGTTTTGCCGATCCGGGTCGCTTCACTCCCGCCGAATCCGTCAGCATGTTTTCCGGCAGCGCCTTCAGTGATGCCGGAAACAGTTTCCAGCCGTTTGAGGTGAAGCCGATCGAGGCTTCGCCTCTCTCTATCCCTGCTTCGCAGACGCCCCTGCCGATTTCCAGCGCAACCAGCTACTCGGCCCCCGTCACCCCGAGTCTCGGCGGAATGGGCACCGAGCGCGAGCGCGCTCGCGCCACGCCCAAAACACTGCCGTGGTAGCGCGCGCGCTTGCTGCAGGCGCCCCTCCGACACGGCCCCGCCTGAAATCCTTTTTCAAAAAACCTTGTCTCCATCGCTCCGCCCGTTAGTCTTGTGGGCAATGGTGGCGGGTCTAGTAGAATCAGCAAGCACACTCGAACGGATGGCGACTGCCTTCTTTGCCATCGCCATCATTCACACCTTCGCAGCCGCAAAGATCGGACACTGCGCGCACCACTTCCCCAAAGATTCCGCTCGCCAGCGCCTGCTCCATCTCCTCGGCGAAGTAGAAGTCGTCTTCGGACTCTGGGCCGCCATATTTTTGGTCGCCGTCTGCTTCACCGATAGTGTTCACGCGGCAGTCGAATATGTCGAATCGCGCAACTTCACCGAACCCGCCTTCGTCTTTGTCATCATGGCCATGGCCGCCACGTGGCCCGTACTCTACGGCGCCAACGTCATGATTCGAGAGGTGGCTCGCTGGATTCCGTTGCCGCGCGCCACGGCATTCTATTGGGTCACCCTCACGATCGGCCCGCTCCTCGGCAGCTTCATCACGGAACCTGCCGCCATGACCGTCACCGCTCTCATCCTGCTTCGGAAGTTCTTGAAATTCGAAACCAGCGGCACATTCCGCTACATCACGCTCTCCGTTCTTCTCGTCAACATCTCCATCGGCGGCACATTGACCCACTTCGCCGCGCCACCCGTTCTCATGGTCGCCGAAACGTGGGGATGGGACCTGCACTTCATGTTCATGCACTTCGGATGGAAGGCAACCACGGCCACCCTCCTCAACGCCACCTATGCGACCTTCATGCTGCGAAAAGAACTCGCGGCGCTGCCCTTTCAGCACGAAGACGACGAAAAATCACTCGACCGCCCGCGGCCGCCACTCTGGCTCATTGCCGCCCATATCGCATTCCTTGCCGCCACCGTCTATATGGCGCACCACATGGCCGTCTTCATCGGAATCTTCCTCCTATTCATGGGCCTCACCGTTGTCACCCACTATCACCAGACCTCGCTGCAATACGAAAAGAGCTTGCTCGTTTCGCTCTTCCTCGGCGGCCTCGTCGTGCTCGGCGGTTTACAGGCGTGGTGGATCGCGCCCATCCTGAAAAGCCTCTCCAGCGAACTCCTCTATGTCTGCACAACTCTACTCACGGCTGTCACGGATAACGCAGCGCTGACCTACCTCGGCGCACAGGTTCCAGACATCACGGATGGAGTCAAATATGCGCTCGTCGCGGGCGCTGTGGCTGGCGGCGGCCTCACCGTCATCGCCAATGCGCCCAATCCGGCAGGGTTCTCCATTCTCAAGGGTTCGTTTCGCGACGGCGTCATCAATCCCGGCCGCCTCTTCTTCCGGGCGCTCACGCCCACACTCATTGCGATGGCGTGCCTCTGGTTCCTTCCCTGAACCGCCGCGCGAAGAAAGCAAGCTAGGCGTTCTTCAGGAACTCCACCGCGTTGCTGAATAGCGCCAGCCCTTGACCCGTCTCCGGCAGCGCGCCGCGTACTTCCTGGAAGTCCCATTGCGGGTGATTCTCGGGATGCAAATAGGCCTCCGGGTGCGGCATCAAGCCGAAGATGCGCCCCGTCTCATCGCACAGCCCCGCAATCGCCTTCTCCGAACCATTCGGATTGTGCGGAAACTTCATCGTCGCCTTGCCCGTCGCTGGATCCGCATACCGACACGGAACCAGGTGCTTGCGCTGAAGCTGATTCAGCGCCGCGCGATCGGCCGTGAACAAGCGCCCCTCGCCGTGCCGAATCGGCAGTTCCATGGAAGTCAACCCGCGCGTGAACACGCACGGACTCTTCTCCTCGAACCGCAGCGTGACCCAAAAGTTCTGAAAACTCCCGCACTCATTCTGCTGCAGCGCCACCGTCGGCGCAAAATAATCGCCCTTCAAGCCCGGCAACATCCCCAACTGCGTCAAAATCTGAAACCCATTGCACACCCCCAACACAATCCGGCCCCGCTCAATGAACGCCTGCAGCTCTTCGCGCAACTTCGTGCGCAACCGATTCGCGAACACCAACCCCGACCCCAAGTGATCGCCATACGAAAACCCGCCCATCAGCATCAACCCCTGCGCATCGCGCAGCAGCGTCGGATCCTCAATCACATCGTTCAAATGCGCCAACCGCGGCTCCGCCCCCGCCAGTCGCCACGCATGCGCCGACTCCGCCTCGCAGTTGAGTCCATAGCCCGTAAGAATCAAAATCGTAGGTTTCATAACATCCAATCAGAGACAGGACCCGCCCGCCGACCGCGCTATCGCAGCCTAAACGCTCCTCCTGAAACTCTTCCTCATCCGCTCCAATCCCGCCTTCACCACTGTTCGATTCGCCAGCGTGATGTGCAGTTCCGGATCCGACACAACCTCGCCCACGCGCGCACACGGCAAACCGCGGAACACCGCCTCCAGCTCCGCCGCCCGCTCCGGCGCACAGCTCACGACAAACCGACTGTTGCACTCCGCGAACAGCAGCGCATCCAAACCCGCGCCCTCTTCCGGCACATTCGACAACTCGATCCGCGCGCCCAACTGACCCCCCATCGCTGCCAGCGCAAAGGCTACCGCCAAACCGCCCAGCGTGGGCGTGTGACTCGATCGCACCAATCCGCGCACCTGCGCCTCATTCATCGCGTGATAGAGCGACTTCGCCACCTCCACATTCAACCCCGGCGCCGCGCCACCCATCCGCTCCGGCCGCTTCATCGCCTGCGCGCGCAGGCGATGATATTCTGACGCGCCCAACTCATCCCGCGTCAAACCCAACACATAGATCGCATCGCCCGCCTGCTTGAACGGCATCGTCACCGCCTGCCGCACATCGTCCACCTTCCCAATCGTCGAGAAGAGCAGGGTGGGGGGGATCGAAATTTTGCGCCCGCCCCGCACCGAATCATTCTTCATGCTGTCCTTGCCGCTGATCAGCGGCACGCCATACGCCACGCACACATCGTAGAGCGCCTGATTTGCCCGCACCAACTGAGCCATCTTATACGCCCCATCCGGCGTCTTCTCCGACACCACCGGATCCGGCCAGCAGAAATTGTCCAGCCCCGCGATCCGATCCCAGCGCCCGCCCACACTCACAATCCGGCGCACCCCCTCATCCACAACCGATGCCGCCATCGCATACGTGTCCAAATCGGAAAGAAACGGATTCACCCCCTCCGCCAGTGCCACACCCTCGCGCCCGCCATACTCCAATCGCATCACCGTCGCGTCGCTCGGCATGTCGCTCCGAACCCCCACAAACGGCTTCACCACGCTCAGCCCCTTCACTTCGCCGTCATAGCTGCGGCTCTTCCCCTCCTTCGACGAAACATTCAGCGCCCCCAGCACCTTCACCAGCCAACCCGTGCGATCCCCCGCGCGCAGCGCGCGCGGCGCCGCCACCTTCCGCCGCTCCCACACCGCCGGAATCTCCATCCGCGGACACCCATCGTGCAAAAAGTCCAACCCCAGCGCCCCGCACAACACCCCGCGATGCCAAACCCGCAGCGATCCCGAATTCGAGAACGTCCCGATCTTCGCCACCTCCACATCGCGCCGCTTCGCCAGCGCCGCAAACGCCTCCCACCGCTCCGGCGGCACCGCCAGCGTCATCCGCTCCTGCGCCTCCGAAAGAAAAATCTCCCACGGCTGCAGCCCTTCATACTTCAGTGGCGCATCCGTCAAATCCACCTCCGCGCCCCCGCTCAACCGACACATCTCGCCCACCGAGCTGCTCAGCCCACCCGCGCCATTGTCCGTCAGTGCGCGGAACAACCCCGCATCTCGCGCCTCAATCAGAAACTCATACATCTTCCGCTGCGTGATCGGATCCCCAATCTGCACCGCCTGCGCCGGAGACTCCTGCCGAAGCTCCTCCGATGAAAACGTCGCCCCGTGAATCCCATCCTTCCCCACGCGGCCGCCCGCCTGCACAATCAAATCGCCCGGCTCCACCTCTTTCCGCTCCGAAGGCCCGCCGCCCACCAACACCGGCAACTTGCCCACCGTCCCGCAGAACACCAGCGGCTTCCCCAAAAACCGATCGTCAAATCGCTCCCAACCCCGCGCCCACGGAATCCCACTCTGATTCCCCCCATCAATCACCCCGTGATGCACCCCATCCCGAATCCGGCGCGGATGCATCAACCCCTCCGGCAACGCCCCCGCAAAATCAGGCGGCCCAAAACAATACCCCCACACATTGCACACCATCTCCCCGCCGACCCCCGTCCCCAGCGCATCGCGATTCACCCCCACAATCCCCGTAATCGCCCCGCCAAACGGATCCAGCGCCGAAGGGCTGTTGTGCGTCTCCACCTTGAAGAGCACATTCCACCGCTCGTTAAACTTCACCACTCCCGCATTGTCGCTGAACACCGACACCAGCCAATCAATCCGTTTCCCCACCTCCACCGTCGCCGCCTTGATAAACGTCTTGAACAGCCCATCAATCTCCCGCGTCGCCCCCGACTCATCCGTATAGCGCACCCGCGCCGCAAAAATCTTATGCTTGCAGTGCTCGCTCCACGTCTGCGCAATGCACTCCAACTCCAAATCCGTCGGTGCCTCCGGCAACCCCGCCGCCGCCCGCTCCGCCCGCACCTCCGCGCGCCGATAATAATCTCGAATCGCGTGCATCTCCTCCAGCGACAGCGACAAAATCCCCTCGCGGCTGATCCGCATCAACTCTCCGTCGCTCACCTCCAGATCAAACGTCCGCACCACCGGCACACTCGCATCGTGCATCGCCGGCGGCGCGCGATTCACCCCCGCCACCGCCCACTCATCCCGCGAGAACACCCGCACCGTCTGAATCAGCACATTCGCCAACAACTCGCGCGCCAGCCGCTCCACCCCCGCTCGATCCATCTCCCCCCACAGGAAATACTGCGCCGCCGTGTACACCTCCTCATACGCCCCCAACTCGCGCCCCAGCACATCCTGAATCACCGTCCGCGCCGTGCGCCCCACATTGTCCGTCACCCCCGGCTTCAGCCCAATCTCCACCAACCACGAAAAATCCTTCGGCGCCTCCAACCGATCCCGCGCCACCACCTGCGTCACCGGATTCGCGAACGACACCGCCACCCGCTGCGCCTCCCCCTCCGACAACTCCGCATCCACGAGATACACATCCCGCACCTCGCACCCCGCCAACCCCACCTTCAAATACGCGCCCGCACGCGCCACCACACCCGCACCCCGCGCATCCGGAACACCCACCCGCAAACCAATCTCAATTCGAATCGCCATAACCCGCTGTTGTGAACGACCCCAGCCCCCACGTCAAGAACCCACCCAGCCCAACCCTCACCCACGAAAAGGTAGGGCGGCTCGCCCCAAACCGCCGCGAGCAGTCCCGCCCAACCCACGCGCCCGACCTCACCCACGAAAAGGTAGGGCGGTTTGGCTCAAACCGCCGCGAGCAGTCCCGCCCAACCCACGCGCCCGATCTCACCCACGAAAGGGTAGGGCGGTTTGGCCCAAACCGCCGCGAGTATCTCCGCCCAACCCACGCGCCCGATCTCACCCACGAAAAGGTAGGGCGGTTTGGCTCAAACCGCCGCGAGCAGTCCCGCCCAACCCACGCGCCCGATCTCACTCACGAGGCGGTAGGTAGGGCGGTTTGGCTCAAACCGCCGTGAGCAGCCCCGCCCAACCCACCCGCTCGATCACACCCACGAAAGGGTAGGGCGGTTTGGCTCAAACCGCCGCGAAGATATCCGCAAACCCACACCTTCCCGCCTCAACCCATCCGGCGCATTGGGCCAACGCGCCCAACCATCCACAACCCGCGCCGCAACGCCGCAATGTTCTCGCATCGCCAACCCCGCTCGCGCTATCATCGCCCCACCCGAAACCTGCAACCCCTCCATGGCCTCCCCATCCAAATCCCTCCGCCTGATCGCGATCCCCGTATTCTTGCTCGGCATCGCGCTAACACTCTGGACCGCGCGTATGTCGCAAACCCGCGAACGCCAGCGCAGCGCCTCCGAATTCAACGCCGAATCGCAAGCTCTCGCCCGCGCGGTCGAACGCGAAATGACTCTCTTCACCAGTGTCCTCGCTTCCCTCGGCGAACTCCACACCCTGTCCGATGCCATCACGCCAACCGACTTCGCCGAATTTGCCGATAAAGGACTCGCCCACCAGAAAGCCATCCTCGGCCCCTTCGGCTTCGCACAGCGAATCCCACGCTCGCTCCGCGCCGCCCTCGAACGACCCATCCTCGACCCCGCGGCGCAAGGCGCTGTCCCCGCTGCCGACCGACCCGAATACTTCCCCCTCACATACCAAAATCCGGAAAATGGACTCCGCCTCCCGCTCGGCCTCGACCTCGCCACACTCCCCGGCCAACTGCGCGCCATCCAAAAAATGGCCCAAACCCACGCCCCCGCACTCGGCGCACCCGTCGCCGATCCCGACCCCAACGCGCCCCCCGGCTTCTTCATTTCCGCGCCCATCGAACAAAACGGAACCCTCTCCGGCTTCACCCTCGCCATCCTCTGGCCCCGCGCCCTCCTGAACCGCGCCCTCAGCCAAACCCGCGCACACCACATGCAAGTCACCTTCTTCGACCCCACCTTCGGAACACCCCCGCCCGCCGCCGATGCCCCCCACATCGCCGAAAACCCCGTCGCCGTCGCCGATCAACCCTGGATCCTCCGCTGCGAAGCCACCCCCGACTACGCGCCCACCCAGCCCCTGCACAGCGCCCCGCTGCTCATCCTCATCGGCGGCCTCACCGCCACACTCCTCCTCACACTCCTCCTCGCCATCCTCTCCAACCGCGCCCGCGCCATCGAACGCACCGTCCGCGAACGCACCGCCCAACTCGAATATGCCAACCGCCAACTCGCCGACGAAATGGACGAACGCGCCCGACTCGAAGAAGCCATGCACGACGCCACCCAAAAGGAAAAACAGCGCATCGGCCAGGACCTCCACGACTCGCTCGGCCAAAAACTCACCGGCGCCGTCTACCTCGCCCGCGCACTCGCCAGCCCAGCCGACCCCGACACCCCACAGCAAGCCGACAAACTCATAGACATCCTTAAAGACGCCATCGCCCAAGTCCGCCGCACCGCCCGCGGCCTCGCCCCCCTCGAAGTCGGCGAAGACTCGCTCGCCTCCGGCCTCCGTCGCCTTGCCGAAGAAACCTGCGCCGTCTTCAACATCGCCTGCTCCTTCCAAAACGACGCCCCCCCCGAATCCCTCACCCCCTCCGCCGCCGTCCACCTCTACCACATCGCCCAGGAATCCGTGAACAACGCCATCCGCCACGGCCACGCCAAAGAAATCGCCATCCACCTCGCCCCCCGCACCCTCACCATCCGCGACAACGGCAGCGGCTTCGACCCCGCCACCACCCACAACGGCGCCGGCCTCCGCATCATGCGCCACCGCGCCGCCCGCATCCCCGCCACCCTCACCCTCACCAGCGCCAAAACCGGAACCACCATCACCCTCGCCTGGTGACCCCAAAAATAGGGCAGCCCCCCCAAAAAAAAGATGCCGTCCCAAAAGAGAGAGAACCGCTCGAAACCAACAAATCGCGAAAATACAGTGAAAAAGCAGAAAAAAACCGCACCCGCCACCCGCAAAACTTTTCTCAAAAAAGTTTCTCTACGTATTGACACGTAGTCCCCATACGTGTAGTCTCATATCAGTTCATCGGGAAAAAAGTTTCAGAAAAAGCGATTTCCCGGTGGACGGATAACCCAGAACCAGTTTACAACTAGGGAAGTGAAGAGAACTATGAAATCCAAACTCGCGGTACTCGTCGGCGCCCTGCTCCTCGCAGGCAGTGCCTACGCCCAGACCAACCAAGTCCTCAGCGTCAACGCTGTCGGCTATGTCAAAGTGGACCTCATCGCAACGAACAAAATACACATGCTGAGGAACGATTTTGTGGGGCTTGATAGCCCAGCCGTAATATCAAATGTATTGGCTTCTTTGCCAGTTGGAACTCAAGTCATTTTGTGGGATAAAGGCGCTCAAGCATATCGGCCTGCTTTTAACAAGACGGTGATCGGTTTTGGAGCAAATGGCACAAATCCGCTCCCGCGAGGGCAAGGGTTTATCGTGCGGACTCCCAGCAGTGCCACAAATGTCGCGACTATACCGCTGTATATACTCGGCGAGGTTCCAGATAGCGTAACGGCTTCGACAACAACGACATATGTTGTGAATGGGATCAACCTTGAGGGTTACCCTTACCCTGTTAGCACAAAATGGACTAATACTGCACTTTCGGCCGCGCTACCTGTTGGATCGCAGGTTGTCATTTGGAATCCCCTAAGTCAGTCATATGCCGCTGCAATCAATAAGACGGTCATCGGTTGGGGTCCATCTGGAAATGCTTTGAGTCTGAATCCTGGGCAAGGCTATTTTGTTCGGACATCGACAAATGTGGTCGTGAATCAGGTCAAACCCTATACATGGCCCTGATCTTCAAACCGCGCACAATATCAGCTAAAGACTGGAGAATAATATGAAAAAAAGCATTGCATTGGCAGTAATTTTCGGAGCTGCGGCATCTTTATCGGCGCACGCGTATCTATATGTTAACTGGTCAACGCCAGCAGGCTTCACAATGAACGACGGAGTCACCCCTATTCTCTCGGGTGGCCAAACGGGACTGGTACAACTTGTGTTCTCCCCTGATGCAACGCCGGGCCTTGCTCAGGTCGGCGGAGCGGCAGACGGCGATATCATTCTCGATCAGAGGGAAATATCGGAAGCATCACTTGGCGGTGGAGACACGTGGGGTTTATTCTTCTCCGAACTATATGGACCAAACCCAGATATGGTCGGAAGCGTATATATTCGAATGTTTCAGGGGGGGACATCAATTGGCAACGTATCAGCGGGTGATTGGTATTTTACGAGTGCGCTTCTGACAATTGAGATTAATCCTGGACCGCCCAATACCGCACAGGATTTGGTCGCACTAGCGGCTGGCACGGGACCTGGTGATATGGGAACAGCTATTCTCAATCAACAGGTCGTTCCTGAGCCGACGACGTTGGCCTTGGCCGCGTTGGGTGTGTTGGGCGTCGTTGCCCGCCGCTTCCGCCGCAGCTAATTCAGCTCAAACATTCAACCGCAAAGGCGATTGGGTCACCCCAATCGCCTTTGTCCTTTAACGCACCCACTTGCCCAACCGACACCTTCCCGACCTCACCCACGAAAGGTAGGGCGGTTTGGCTCAAACCGCCGTGAGCAGCCCCGCCCAACCCACGCGCTCGATCACATCCACGAAAAGGTAGGGCGGTTTGGCTCAAACCGCCGCGAGGATCTCCGCCCGCTCGACCCAGCTCGATCCTCACCCAAAACCCGCAAAATGAACGAACGCCATTTGCGCGACAGCATCGCCCAACATAGAATTGGCCGCCATACACCACATTCCCCAAACGCGCGACAGATACACGCTACCATGCAACCCATTCGGAAAAGACTTTCACACGAAATCCCATCATGGGTACCCGATGGATCCCTCTACTTCATGACGATCAACACAACCCCGCGCCATCAGAACCAGCTCTGCCATCCAGAATTGGCCGAATGGCTGTGGGACACCGTCGAACACCGCATCGAGCGAAACGAATGGTACATCCATCTACTCCTGCTCATGCCCGACCACCTGCACGCCGTCATGAGCTTTCCGCGCGAACAAACCATCGCCGGAACGATTGGGCAATGGAAGCGCTATGTATCTCGCGAAAAAGGAATCACCTGGCAACGCGACTTCTTCGAACATCGCCTGCGCAACGATGAAAACCTCGTCGAAAAATGCGCCTACATTCGAATGAACCCCGTCCGCCAAGGCCTTTGCAAAACACCCGAAACCTGGCCCTACATCTGGACCCCCAAAAGCTAGCCCAGCTCAGCTGACCCAGCTCGACCTCACCCACGAAAAGGTAGGGCGGTTTGGCTCAAACCGCCGTGAGCAGCCCCGCTCAACCCACGCGTTCGATCACATCCACGAAAAGGTAGGGCGGTTTGGCTCAAACCGCCGTGACGATCTCCGCCCAACCCACACATTCCGCCTCAACCCATCCGGCGCGTTGAGCCAACGCGCCCTACCCACACCGCAGCCACATTCGCACCCACAAAGCCCGCGCCACGCGCCGCATACCGCCGCGAACAACCCCGCCCAACCCGTCCCGCTCGGTTCTTTGGCTCACCTCTTCTGAGAACGCGCCGTTTGCGATAAAACGGGCCGATCTAAGAGTTTCCCCGATACTTGTTTCAGGGCGTGGAAATGTGGTTTAATTTGGACTTGCGCGGCGCGCGAGTATCATGCGCGCAACGTTTTGAAGGAGATGATGATGAGCGATACACGCATCGAGAAGGATTCGTTTGGCGAGCTGGCGGTGCCGGCGTCGGCCTATTATGGAGTGCACACCTGCCGGTCGCTGCAGAACTTTAGCGCGGCGGGGGAAACGGTTCCGCTCGAAATCATTTATGGCATGGCGAAGATGAAGTTTGCCTGCGCGATGGCGAACCAGGAGCTGGGTTTGCTGGATGAGAAGAAGGCGCGCGCGATCGAAACGGCGTGTACGCGGGTGCTCAAGGGCGAGTTGGACGATCAGTTTCCGATTGATTGCTTTCACGCGGGGTCGGGCACATCGTCGAACATGAATGTGAACGAGGTCATTGCGAATGTGGCGAACGAGTCGTTGGGCGGCAAACGCGGGGACCGGGGACTGGTGCATCCGAACGACGATGTGAACAAGGGGCAGTCCACGAACAACATTTTTCCATCCGCTATTCGCGTGGCGTGCGTGGACCTGACGAAGCCCACTATTGCGGCGCTGAAGCAATTGATTGGGCGGCTCGAAGAGAAGGCGGCGGAGTTTGCGGATGTGATCAAGAGCGGGCGCACGCACCTTCAGGATGCGGTGCCGGTGACGTTGGGGCAGGAGTTTGCTGCGTATGCCCACGCGCTGAAAAAGGCCGTGTTGCGCATTGAGCAGGCGCGGGACAAGGTGCTGGAGATCGGAGAGGGCGGGAACGCGATTGGAACGGGTGTGAACACGAAGAAGGCGTTCCGCCCGCTGATTGCCAAGCATTTGGCCCAGTTCACGGGCGATGCCTATCGCCCGGCGGAGAATGGCATCGAGATTACGCAGTTCCTCACGGACAAGGCGGAGATGTCGGGCGCGCTTCGGTTGGCGGCGATGGATATTGGCAAGATTTGCAATGATTTGCGCCTGCTGTGCTCGGGGCCGAATACGGGATTTGCCGAAATCGTGTTGCCGCCGGTCGAGCCGGGGTCTTCGATTATGCCGGGCAAGATTAATCCGAGCATTGCCGAGGCGACGAATATGGCGGTGATGCAGATTATCGGGAACGACGCGGCGGTGCAGGCGGCGTGCGCGGCGGGGCAGTTGGAGTTGAACACGCACATGCCGGTCACGGGCCTCAATTTGGTGAAGTCGCACCGCATCCTCGCGCGCGCGGCGGTGATGTTGGCGGAGAAGTGCATCGCAGGGATCAAGGCAAACCGCGAGCGCTGCTATACATATTTCGAGACGAGCGGCGGCTTGGCGACGATTCTGAACCCGAAGCTCGGCTACGACAAGGTTTCGGCGCTGGTGAAGGAGTCGCTCGCGAGCAAAAAAACGGCGCGACAACTGGTGGTCGAGAAGGGCATAATGACGAGCGAGGAGTTCGATGCCCTGGTGAAAGGCAGTACGGGCCCCAATTTGTGAGACGTTGCTGAATAAAGCGTGTCGGGAGCGAGAATCAGTCTATGAGCAAACCTCAGATTTGGAAGTCAACGGTCGGCAAAAAAGTACTGGCGAGCGTGTCGGGTCTTGCGCTGGTGGCGTTTGTCATTGTGCACTTGATCGGCAACCTGACGCTGTTCGTGGGGCGGGATGGCAAGCTGTTCAACAGCTATGCCCATCACCTCGAAAGCCTGGGTCCGCTGCTCTATGTGGCGGAGGTCGGGTTGATTCTGATTGTCGTGTTGCACATTGCCACGGCGTTGGGGGTCCGCATCGGCCAGCGCCGCGCACGGCCGCAGGGATATGGCGTGTATGGGAGCAAGCACGGGCCGAGCAAGCAGACCCTTGCGTCTCGCTCCATGGCGATCACGGGGGTGATTATTCTGCTCTTCATCCCGCTGCACGTGTGGATGTTCAAGTTCAATGCGGGCCGGGGTTTCACGGATGTGGATTTCGATGGGCACTCGGTGAAGGATCTGTATCTGGTGGTTCTGACCGCTTTCAAGGATCCGATGAAGGCGTGGGCGTATGTCGGGATTATGGCGCTGCTGGGTCTGCATTTGCGCCACGGGTTCTGGAGCGCGTTCCAATCGCTCGGCGCGTTTGCGCCGAAGCGACTCCCGGCGTTTTATGCCGCGGGGCTGATTTGCGCGCTTTTGCTGGCCGCGGGCTTCATCGCGCTGCCGCTCTATCTCCTCTATTGCGGACCTGATCCCGCGACGCTGCGCGGGGGAGTTGGAGGATGAATCGAATTGGTGGATACGAGGGAATGCAGGATGGAACGCGGGTTCCCCGACTCCCGTCTCTCTTCTATGGAGCTAACCCATGATCAAAATTGCTGAAGAACCGATGATGAATGCGCAGATCCCGGATGGGCCGATTGAGTCGAAGTGGGCGAACCACAAATCGAACATCAAGTTGGTGAGCCCGGCGAACAAGCGCAAGTACACCGTGATTGTTGTGGGCACCGGGCTTGCGGGTGGCGCGGCGGCTGCGTCGCTCGGCGAGTTGGGCTACAACGTGCTCAATTTCTGCATTCAGGATACGCCGCGCCGCGCGCACAGCGTCGCCGCACAGGGCGGTATCAACGCGGCCAAGAATTATCAGAACGATGGCGACAGCGTGTGGCGTCTTTTCTATGACACGGTCAAGGGCGGCGACTTCCGCGCGCGCGAGGCGAACGTCTATCGCCTCGCCGAATTGAGCGCGAACATCATTGATCAGTGCGCGGCGCAGGGCGTGCCGTTCGCGCGCGAGTATGGCGGGACGCTGGCGAACCGCTCGTTCGGGGGCGCCCAGGTGTCCCGCACCTTTTATGCGCGCGGGCAGACGGGGCAGCAACTTCTTCTCGGGTGCTACAGCTCACTGATGCGGCAGGTGGATGCGGGCACGGTGAAGCTGTTTCCGCGCAGGGAAATGCTGGACCTGGTGGTGATTGACGGGCGGGCGCGCGGCATTGTTTGCCGCAACCTGATTTCCGGCGCCATCGAGTCTTATGCGGCCGATGCCGTGGTGTTGGCGACGGGTGGCTATGCGACGGCATTTTTCCTTTCGACGAACGCGGTGAACAGCAATGCGACGGCCATCTGGCGCTGCCACAAGAAGGGCGCGCTGTTTGCGAATCCGTGCTACACGCAGATTCACCCGACGTGCATTCCGCTCGCGGGCGAGTCGCAGTCGAAGTTGACGCTGATGAGCGAGTCGCTGCGCAACGATGGCCGCGTCTGGGTTCCGAAGGCGAAGGGCGACAAGCGGCCGCCATCGCAGATTCCCGAGAATGAGCGCGATTATTATCTCGAACGCATCTATCCCGCGTTTGGAAATCTCGTTCCGCGCGATATCGCTTCGCGCGCGGCGAAGCGCATGTGCGACAGCGGGCACGGGGTGGGCAACACGGGCTATGCGGTCTATCTCGACTTTGCCGATGCCATTAAACGGCTCGGTGTGGACACCGTGCGCGATCGCTATGGCAATCTGTTCGACATGTATGACGAGATCACGGGCGAGTCGCCGTATCAGTTGCCGATGCGCATTTATCCTGCGCCGCACTACACGATGGGCGGTTTGTGGGTGGACTATAACTTGATGAGCACCATTCCGGGGCTTCACGTGTTGGGCGAAGCGAACTTCTCCGACCACGGTGCGAACCGCCTCGGAGCGAGCGCGCTGATGCAGGGTCTGGCCGATGGGTATTTTGTGATTCCTTACACACTTGGCCACTACCTCGCGGACAGCAAGGTGTTGAGCGCCAAAGTGACGACCGATCACCCGGCGTTCAAGGAAGCCGTCAGCGCCGTCACGGAGCAGACCCGGCGCCTGGTGGGTGCGAGCGGGAAGCACACGGTCCGCGAATACCATTGGAAGCTCGGCCGCATCCTCTGGGACCACGTCGGCATGGGCCGCAACGCGAAGGGTCTCGAGCAGGCCATGAGCGATATCCGCGCGCTGCGCGACGAGTTCTGGAAAGATGTCCACGTGGGCGGTTCCGACCAGGACTTCAACAAGAACCTCGAGTTTGCGGGGCGCGTGGCGGACTTCATGGAGTTGGGCGAGTTGATGGCGCAGGATGCGTGGCACCGCAACGAGTCGTGCGGCGGTCACTTCCGCGAGGAGTATCAGACGCCCGAGGGCGAGGCGAAGCGCGACGACCAGAATTTCTGCTATGTCGGCGCGTGGCAGTGGTCGGGCAATCCGTCGGAACCGGTCCTGCACAAGGAAGAATTGGAGTTTGATTACGTGCATCTAGCTCAGCGCAGCTACAAGTGAGGAATGAGCGATGAAGGTTAAGATCAAGGTTTGGCGGCAAGCGGGCCCGAATGAGAAGGGCGCCTTTAAGACGTACGACGTGGACGGCATTCTGCCGGAGATGTCGCTGCTCGAAACGCTCGATGTCTTGAACGAGCAGTTGACGAAAGCGGGCGAAGAGCCCGTCGCGTTCGACAGCGACTGCCGCGAGGGCATTTGCGGCGCGTGTGGGTTGATGGTGAATGGCATGGCGCATGGGCCGCGCCGGAAATGCACCTCGTGCGAGTTGCGCATGCGCCATTTTGGCGAAGGCGCGATGATTACGGTGGAGCCCTTCCGCGCGCGGGCGTTCCCGGTCATTAAGGACCTCGTGGTGGATCGCAGCGCGTTCGACCGGATCATTGCGGCGGGCGGCTACACCTCCGTCAATGCGGGCTCCGCGCCGGATGCCAATTCGATTCTGATCCCGAAAGACAAGGCGGAGAAGGCGATGGACTCTGCGGCGTGCATCGGCTGTGGCGCGTGTGTCGCCGCGTGCCCGAATGCGTCGGCCTCGCTCTTTGTCGGCGCGAAGATCACGCAATTCTCGCTCCTTCCTCAGGGCCAGGCGGAGCGCGATCGCCGCGCCTTGCGCATGGTGGCGCAGATGGACGAGGAAGGGTTCGGGAACTGCTCGAACCACGCGGAATGCGAAGCCGCGTGCCCGAAGGGGATTTCCATTTCCAACATCGCGAATATGCGCCGCGAGTATATGCACGCGGGCCGGGTGTATGAAGAGCACGCGGGCGGCGGCGGGGCCGGCTGACCGGGCCCACACGGCGTTTTGCGGGAACCTTTCCCGGCGTTCGCGGCTCTAACTGGGTATGGAAAGGACAGGTAGAGTCATGAGTACCGTGAAAGAATTAACCGACGCGACATTTTCGGATGCGATCAAACAGGGCGTCACCCTGGTGGATTTCTGGGCGCCGTGGTGCGGCCCGTGTCGCATGCAGGGGCCCATCATTGATCAGGTGGCGGCGCAGCTCGGCGAGCGCGCTGTTGTAGCCAAGCTGAACGTGGATGAGGCGCAGCAAACGGCGGCGATGTATGGCATTCGCTCGATCCCGACGCTCGCGGTTTTCAAGGATGGGGAGCCGGTGGGCGCGTTTCTCGGCGTGCAGCAGGCCTCGGTGCTGGTTGGGACGGTCGAAAAGATTTT
The DNA here is from genome assembly GCA_023953695.1 of Kiritimatiellia bacterium. Lineage (GTDB taxonomy): Bacteria > Verrucomicrobiota > Kiritimatiellia > CAIVKH01 > CAIVKH01 > JAMLJG01. The sequence continues at coordinate 3,839 of JAMLJG010000031.1, read as the reverse complement.
GGCTGGCGAGATGCCGGCCCAGCAGTAGGAGGGATTTCCCATGACAGTGGAAAATGGTGTTCGCATGCTCGCGGGGTCCATGGTGCTGATCAGTCTTTCGCTGGGGATCTGGGTGAACTCGTGGTGGTTTGCCCTGACGGCGTTCGTGGGCCTCAATCTTCTTCAATCGGCGTTCACGGGGATTTGCCCCGCGGTCAAGATCCTGACCAAACTCGGCTTCAAAGCGGGGAGCGGCTCATAACGAGCTTTTGAGGGCTCCGCGTCAGGGCTTTCGTCCCGCTGCGACGAAAATCTGGCCGAGCGAGATGCCGCCATCGTTCGGGGGCACGCGTTGGGGCCAATACACGGTGTGGTCCGCTTCGCGCAGGCGCGCGACGGCGGTATCGAGGAGGAACTGGTTTTGGAAGCAGCCTCCGCCGAGCGCGATGGGCAGGCCTTGGTGCGCGTCTGCGGTTCGCACGATGATGTCCACGAGGGTCAAGTGGAAGCGCGTCGCGATGCGAGCAGGGGGAACGCCTGCCGCGAGGTCGGCGAGCAGGGCGTTGAGCATCGGCTTGAGTTCATAGACAATGACTCCTTCGACGGGACTGATGTCGAAGGGGTACGGCCACGCGAATAAGTTGGCATCCATGGCGTGTTCGAGGCGTTGGGCGGCCATCCCTTCGTAGCGGCTCTCGCGGCAGATGCCGCAGAGAGCGGCGACAACGTCGAACCAGCGCCCAGCGCTGGTGGTGAACGGGGAGTTGATCTTTTTTTCGATCATCGTCTGCAGATTGTGCGCGGTTTCCCGGTCGAGTCCGAGTCGCTCTATCGCGAGGGCGGGCATTTGTTCTGGGAAGGCTGCGTGGAGCGCGCCGAATGCGGCCATGATCGGCTTGCGGATGGCGGACTCTCCGCCGGGAAGATGAAACCCGCTCAAGTGGCCGATGCGAATATAGCGATCGCGCGTGGCGCGCAAGAGTTCACCGCCCCAGAGGGTTCCGTCTTCGCCGAGTCCGGTTCCATCCCACGCGAAGCCGAGGACCGTGTCGTTCAATCCGTGCTCTGCCATGACGGCTGCAATGTGCGCGTGGTGGTGCTGCACGCGGATGGGGTCGTGGCCTTGTCCGCGCGCGAAGAGGCTGGATGCGTAGTCGGGGTGGTTATCGGCCAGCCAGACATTGGGGCGTTCGCCGTAGAGGGTTTGGAGATCGGCGAGGGATTGCTCGAAGGCGTTGCGCGATTCGAGCGTGTCGAGGTCGCCGAGGTGTTGGCTGATGACGACGCGGTCGCGAATCGCGAGGGCGACGGTGTTTTTCAAGTGGGGTCCGAGCGCGAGGAGTGGCTGCGTTTCCACGGGTAGAGGGAGCGCGAGCGGGGCATAGCCGCGCGCGCGGCGGAGGAGCATGGGTTTGCCCAACGCGATGCGCGCGACGGAGTCGTCGAGCGGCCGCACGATGGGGCGGTTGTGAACGAGAAAGAGATCGGCCACACCGGCGAGGCGGCGCACGGCATCGCGCTCGTCAATGCAGATCGGCTCATCGGAGAGGTTGCCACTCGTTGCGACGAGCGGCAGTTCCAGCGCGCGCAGCAGCAGGTGGTGGATCGGGCTGTAGGGGAGCACGAGGCCGATGTAGGGATTATTTGGCGCGACGGCTTCGGCGATATCCGCATCTCTTCGCTTGCGCAGCAATACAATGGGGGCGGCGGGCGTTGCGAGCAGGTCCTCTTCATCGCGGCTCACTTCGGCGAGTCGCGCGGCGGTTTCGAGGTCGGGCACCATCACGGCGAGGGGCTTTTCTTCGCGCTGTTTTCGGCGGCGTAGCTCAGCGACCGCTTCGGCGTTGCGCGCATTGCAGAGGAGGTGGAATCCGCCGATCCCTTTCACTGCCACGATCTTTCCCTCGCGCAGATGGATCACCGCTTGGCGAATCGCCCAATCGCGGCCGCCGAGTCGCGCGCCCTGTGCATCGAGCAGCTCCACCTGCGGCCCGCATTGGGGGCAGGCGTTGGGTTGAGCGTGGAAGCGGCGATCCTCGGGGTTTTCGTATTCCGCCTTGCATTCGGCGCAGAGGGTGAAGGCGCTCATCGTCGTTTGCGGGCGATCATAGGGGATGCCGGTGATGATGCTGAAGCGCGGGCCGCAGTGGGTGCAGTTGATGAACGGGTAGCGGAAGCGCCGGTTGCGCGGATCGAACAATTCGCGGAGGCAGGCCGGACACGTCGCGAGGTCGGGCATCACAAGTGCATCGCGCGTGCCGCGGGCCATACTTTCAACGATTCGGAATGGTTCCGCATGATCCGTTGTGGCGATGGAGAGTGTGCGCAGCGAATCAATACGCGCGGGGGGCGCACATTCGGCGCGAAGTCTTGCGCTGAATTCGGCCACGCGATGGGCGGGGCCGACGAGGCGGACGCGAACGCCTCCCGGTTCGTTCCAGACCGCGCCGCCGAGGCCCATTTGATGCGCGACGCGATAGACAAGTGGCCGAAATCCAACGCCCTGTACGGCGCCGTTCAGCAGGAGTTCCATCACTTGCATGGGGCCTACTCTGCCGTCAGGACTGGAAGTGGCGCAAGTCCGATATTTGCGCGCGCTGGTCTAGCGCTTGGACTCTGCCAACCCACTGATACCTAGTCTGCGGCTGTGATGTCGGCGACGGCCGCTTGGATGGCGGCTGTGAGATCCGTTTCTGTCGGTCCGATGAGGCGCACGAGGCGCTGCGAGTCGTCAATCAGCGCGATTGTCGGGATGTCGCGAACGCCAAAGGTCCGGAAAAGTGCGTCCTTTTCATCCAGCGCGAGCGGGATGGTGACGTGATAGTTCTTCTGGTAGTCCGCGAGGTCCTGTTGCGTGGCCCACGGGCCCCCTGCGATGCCGATCCAATCCACTTCCGGCAGGCTGTCCTTGAGCGACTCGATGGTTTCGCGCACGCGGGTGCAGGCCTTCGAGGTTTCCGGGCGGCTGGTTTCGAGATACCACTCGCACCAACTTGAAAACAGTTGCACGGCGAGAATGCGGCCCGGCTTTGCCTTTAGTGGCGCGGTTTCACCGGTGAGGAGTGTCGCGGAGAGGTCGGGCACGGCTTCTCCTTCGCGGATGGCGGATTCGATTTCAACCGCCGCCGCCGTGGCGGGTGCGGTGGGTTCTGGCTCCTCGGCTGCCTGATGGAGCGCGTCTTCCAATTCCTTGTTGTCCGCGTGGCCGAAATAGCGGAAGCGAGCGTCTTTCCCGATGAGCACGTGTTGGGGTGTGACGTTCACGTGGAATAGTTTTGCGAGTGAACCATCGTCAATGACGATCGGCATTGTCAGGCCGAACTTGTCGCGAAAGGCGCGGACTGAGGCTTCGTCGTCGCTCAAGCCGATATTGACGGCGACGACCTGCATTTTGTCGCCCAGGGTCTTATAGATATTCTCAAAGCTGGGCATTTGTTGGCGACACGGCGTGCACCACGTCGCCCAAAACTTGAGATAGACGGGCTTGTGGCCATAGAGGAGCGAGAGGTCAATCGAGTCGCCGTCAATCGTGGTCATTTTCGCCGTGGGCGCGGCGGTTCCGACGACGCCGATTGATGCATCTTTTGCGAGCGCTTCCCCCGCTTCGGCGTAGGCGGGATCTTCCGTTGTGTCCGAGAGGTCGATGCCGTCGAGGTTGGTTGCCGTCTGAACGCGATCGCGTGCCGCCGCATCGGGATCGGCAGCATCCTGGCCGCGCGCGATGGGGGGTGAAATTGTCAGACTGAGCGCCAGGCAGGCAATCGCCGCAATCGAGCCGATATGTGAAGTCGTCACGTTGAATCCTTTCATCAAAGCCGTGGCTAGACTGTAGCACACGTGCGGGCGGTGTGCCCGCAGAT
>JAMLJG010000030.1 GCA_023953695.1 Kiritimatiellia bacterium | reverse complement strand
CGCGGCAGCGCCGCGAGGTATGGCGGGGCCAGGTTGCGGCGGGGATCGGTACGGTTCAGTCGCGTAGTTTTGCTCGAAGTAGGTTCTAGCGATGGTGCACCCGGAGGGACTTGAACCCCCACGCCGGTAAAGGCATAAGAACCTGAATCTTACGTGTCTGCCAATTCCACCACGGGTGCGCCGCAGAAGTTGCAATCAGTAGCAATACGCCGAGCCAGTGTCAATGTCACAAGCCGCGACGCACTGGCAATGGTTCTGGCATCGGATCGCGGGGGCCCGAAACGACGCCGCCCCCGGCAACACGAAAGCTGCCCGCGCCATCTTCCACCAATCGGACCATACTGACTTCTCCCTGCACGAGAGTTTGCGAGACGAGCGCTCCCGATGCCTCATACACGCTGTGCATGAACTGATTGGGAGCCGTCATGTGAAGAACATGAACGCGCCCCAGCCCGTCCGCTTCCAGCGTTGGCTTTCCAAGCCGCATGTAGCGACCCAAATCGCCGACAGCATAGCAAAGCGATTCGTCTTCATTCGAAATGCGCAGAAACAGGCGGTCGCGCTTTTCGCGGTTGATGGTTCTAAGTGAATAGGTGTGTATCTGCCCATCTGGCGCAGGAGCCTGTAGCCGCATAACCTCTGTGCCGGGCAGTATTTCCACAAACATTTTGTCCGTGACGAAACTGCGACTTCCCACCGTCAGTCGAGCGCGCACTGACAACGAATGATAGCGACCAAGCGGAAAGATTTGCTGCAGGTCATTTGTGAAGCTAACCGTGCTCTGTCCCGGAATTGTGGCGGGCATGGAAACCGAGGCCTTTTCCATCGGCCGGATCAGGAGTCCTGAAGGATCCGTCACCTCAAATGCGACGCTGTAGCCCTGCTCGCTGCTCGCTTCAAGCGCGTTAACGCGGTTGTTCTGAAGAGTGACGACGACGGGAACCGACTCACAGGTCAGCACATCGCTGTTCACAAGGCGCGCAGAGAAGTCAATTTGCGCCGATGCGCTTCCTGCAATCAATGCCGCTCCGATCCCCAAACTCACGACGTAACGCATGCTACACTCCCTTATCGGCCAACCGCCAGGCGAGCGGCGATGCGCCCCGGCAAACCGGCATTCAAGATTTTCTTCTGAGCTTTCTCAATGTCATACGCCACGCGCCGCAGCTCGACGACATTGTTGATCAAGTCGTACACGACATAGGCAGCCCGTGGATCGCCATCGCGCGGCTGGCCCACACTGCCGACGTTTATGAAGTACTTCTTCCCTAGTCCGACTTTAATCTTTGTGTAGAGGCCAAATCGAATCGTGTCCGTCCGCTCAAATGCCAGTGGAACGTGGGTGTGGCCATAGAAGCAGAGGGTCGTCGTCTGATAATTGAAGTTCGCCTCCGCTTCCAAGCGGTCAAACACATAGCCCCACTGCTCCGGCATATCGAGTGTGCTATGAACGATCGTGAACGTCTCCACCGGGCTCACATATCGCAACCCGCGCAGCCACTCCTGCTGCTCTGGCGATAGCTGCTTGCGCGTCCATGCCACCACATCTGCCGCGAGGGGATGAAATCCGGTCAATGACTCGGGGTGGGAACAGTAGTGATCGTGATTGCCGCGAACCGAAATGCACTTGAGTGCGCGGATCTTCTCCAGGCATTCAACTGGGTTCGCATTGTAGCCGACGATGTCCCCGACGCATGCAAAGTGGGTCACGCCCTGCGATTCGGCGTCTTCCAAGACCCGATCCAACGCCTCCCAATTGGCGTGGATATCTCCTAGCAGCGCATACTTCATTTTCTAACCGTAGCGAATCGTAAAACCGCTGAACTCTCCTCTCGCTGCCGACCAATTCACCCGCTCCTGCCGAATATATCGGCTAACGTGCGAGGCGCGCAACGCATCAAGAAATTGCATCAGTTCAAGCTCGTCCCCCTCTGCGACCAATTGAACGGAACCGTCCTGTTCATTCTTAACAAATCCGACAACAGCAAACCGCTGCGCAATCGTCACAGCAGTCATCCGAAATCCAACACCTTGCACATGGCCCTCAAAGAGAACCGCAACGCGCCTGGCAATTCCCTCACCCGAGGTATTCATCAGCTAATAACCGGTCTAATTCAATCACGATGCCGGGAGGATTGCAACACGCAGCGCGGTGGATTATAGAAATCAGGTGATTTTCTCGCATTTCATCCGCCTCCGTCCGCTCTTTAGCCGAAATCGCCGGGCAGTCGCATGGCGCACGACCGTCCTGGCCCTGCTCACACTCCTCATTTTCGGAGTCTGGCTCCATCCAGTCGTCGTGCGCGGAAGCAGCATGGAACCCACCCTCAGCAATGGAACCTGGCACCTCGGCACCCGCTGGTGGATGGATTCTCAGCGACATCCGCAGCGAGGAGCCGTCGTCATCATTCGTCGCGCCGGAGGCCGAACCTTCTACCTCAAGCGCATCCTCGCGCTCCCCAAGGAAACCATCGCGTTCCGCCAAGGCCAGCTCTACATCAACGCTGTCCTTGTGGAGGAACCTTATCGCAGCCTGCATAGCGATTGGACGTTGCCCCCCGTCGAACTCGGGCCAGATGAATATTTCGTCGCGGGCGACAACCGCAGCATGCCCATGGCGGATCACGCGGCAGGGGTGATTCATCGTCGCTCGCTGGCGGGAGAACTGAAATTATGAAACGCAGACCCCTCTGGGTGTACACCCTTCTTGCCCTCGGCCTGGCATTCGCTTTCCTTCGCGCCTGCTCCCCCGGGGACGAACACGCCATCCGAGGCCAACTCAAACACCTCGCGCGACACTGCGAGAAGAAGCCAAACCAAACCATCATTCGCAGCGCGCTCGATGCGAATGATGTCCGGGCGTATTTCACTACGAACGCAACGATTCACCTCGGCCGCGCCGTGCCAACCTCGCTGCGGCGAGCAGACATTCCCTCACTCGTCGCTCGCGTCCACTCTGCGGTGGAATCTCTCAGCATAGCCATCCAAGGGATTGACTTTGAACCCCGCTCCGCGCGCGACGTGCGCGAGTTGCGAACGGCTATCGAGTTTATGGCGAAGACCGGAGAATCGACGGAAAGCTATCTCGATGAATATCGAATTCGCTTCCGCAAAATAGACGGGTCGTGGCTCATCGAATCGGTGAACGCAGATAGCTCCATCGAGCGGCCCATCAATTTCTGATTGGCAGGCGCGAATCAAGAACGGAGGAGAAGCTCCGCCAAATTGAGATCGCCCGGAGCCGCAATGCGCACAAGGAGTCGCTTCGACGGCACCAAGTGAACGTCCTGCTTCGTCGCCACCACGGCTGCAGCTTCATCTGGGAGATGCAGTTTTTTCTTCGCCACATGAGTCAAGGCCTTCACCAAAACATCCACCTTGAATGCCTGAGGCGTCAGCGTGGACCACAAGGCCCCGTTTTCAATCGCTCCCGTCACTTTGGCGCCCTTCGCTGCCTCACAAACAGGATCGGGCACGGGCCGCGCCACAGCAGCAGCGCCACTCTTGCGAGCAACCCGAATCGTTTCAGTGATGAGCTCAGGTGTTACGCCGGGCCGCACACCTTCGTGAATTACAGTTATCCCCGCGCCCATCTCAACCGCAGCTTCGAGTCCAATCTTAATGGCTCCCGCGCGCGTTGCGGGCGCAGCGAGGATAGACCGGACTTTGTTGCAACCAAACATCTGCACCATCGTGAGCACGTACTCTCGACGCGCAGCCGAAGTGACAATGACAACGCCCTCGATGTCTGCACAGCGCTCGAAAGCGCTCAGGCTATAGGCCAATACCGGCTTGCTTCCGATTGTAAGAAAAGCGGGCTCTATTTCCGGTGGAAAATCCGTTACCGGTCCACCCGTCCAAATGATGCCCCACGCTGTGGACGGAAGTGCGCGCGATCTCGAACCAGATTTTGCGGCCATAACTTTTTCGTCCTTCCCCTAACTGCCTACCGCTCAACTACTAGCGATCAGTCTAAACCTCATACCGTTGGGGGTCAAGAGACAAGGAAGACGATGACCGAATTGTATAAAGGATTGCCATGCAGCATGTTGCGATATCAGTTCAACATTTTGTTCGCCGGATTCAATCGCCGGATCCGCTCGGTAATCAGTTCGCCGATTTTATCGTAGAGGTCGCGACCATCGCCCAGTTGATCGCATTCCGACGGCAAGATCGGCGGACCATAAAAAATTCGCACTTTGGCGGGGCGGATCCAACGATGTTTTCTGGAAAAGGCATCAAACGTGCCATCAATATATGCGGGAACGACAGGCACCCTCGCCTTGGCGACAAGAAATCCAATGCCACCCTTCGCCTCGCGCATCTCGCCCGTCGCCGTGCGAGTTCCTTCGGGAAAAAAGCCGAGGCAGTCACCCGCCTTCAACACAGCCAAGGCGCCCTTGAGCGCACCGATATCCCCCTTCTCGCGCGAAATGGGCACAGCGGCAATTCCGCGAAGCAGTCGGCCAAACCACCGATTGGCGAACAACGAGTCGCGCGCCATGTAGCGCACATTGCGATTGGTGATCGCGCACCCGAGCGCGGGCGGATCCAAGAAACTTGCGTGATTGGCAACCAGCAGCACCCCTCCCTGCTCCGGCACATGCTCAATACCGTGAACCTCCAGCCGATTGTAGAGCGTCAAGAAAAGCCGCAGCGCTCTGCGGCAAAACGTGTACAGAAAGGGGCTGTACGCCGGCGCGCTCATCCTTTTGAAATCGCGTCCCGAACCTGACTCACGACAATTTCCACCACATCCTTGGCCTGCATCGCAGTCGAATCAATGATCCGTGCGCCTAGCGCAATTTGCAGTGGCGCGGTCTTCCGCGTCGAATCCTTCCGATCGCGACGTTGAAGCGATGCGAGCACCTTGTCCACCGTCGTATCAGCGGCTGATTTCACAAACTCCTGGTGACGGCGACGGGCGCGCTCCTCCGGATCGGCATCCAGATAGAACTTGTGAGGGGTGTCGGGAAATACAACCGTGCCAATGTCGCGCCCCTCCATCACCAAATTGCCAAATCGCGTCGTGTCTCGCAAATGTTGTACCACGCGAGCGCGCACATCCGGCACCGCGGCCACATCGCTAACGCGCTCTTGCACGAGCATGGAGCGAATCTGCGCGCCGGGGTCTTCGCCATCAAGCGTGAACCGAATGGCGCCTTCCTCTACAAAAAAATCCAGCTTCGTCCGATTCACCAATTCTGCGACGGCGACCGGATCCTCAGTATTCACGCTCTCGCGCAAACACTTCCACGTCAACCCGCGATAGAGCGAACCCGAATCAACATAGTGAAAACCCAACGCGCGGGCAGCGCCGCGCGCAACCGTGGACTTTCCCGATGCGGAGGGGCCGTCAATCGCAACTGTAATAAGTGGGCTACTCAACATTCCCTCCCAACGATTTGAAGTCGGACCAAAAGTTCGGATACGAGGTATCCACACAGGAAACATTATTGATGACCGTCTGCTCGCGCGCATAACTGGCCAAGACCGACATCGCCATCGCATTCCGATGATCGCCATACGTGCGCAGCGCGCCCGTCGGCTTCAGCACCGCAGGTCCTTTGATGGCCATGCCATCCGGAAACTCTTCCACCTCAACGCCCATAAGCCGCATGTTCGCGACTGCGGTAGCAATGCGATCCGACTCCTTCACGCGAAGTTCCGCCGCATTCTCAATCCGGGTGACGCCATCCGCCAGACAGCCGAGGACCGCGACCAATAGCAGTTCATCAATCAGATTTGCGATTTCGGCCCCCTTCACGGCAACCGCTTTGAGCTTGCCGCCCAGAACGTGCACTTCGCCCACCGGCTCGCCATCAATCGAGGAAGAGTCCAATCGCACATCCACCTGAGCGCCCGCCCGCTTCAAGACATCAATTAGCGCCATACGCCGCGGATTGAGTCCCACATTCCGTATCGTCACATCCGAACCTTTGCGCGCCGCCGCAGCAACCATCCAATAGGCCGCGGACGAAAAGTCGCCGGGCACGGCAAACGAGCGGGCTTTCAACCTTGGGCCCTCACCCCCAAACCCTTTCAGAGAAATCTGGCTGCCATTCACCGTGAGCGGCAAGTCGAGCATCTTGAAAACGCGCTCGGTATGGTCGCGCGTGGGAACCGGCTCGGTGATGCTCGTGACGCCTTCGGCAAACAGCCCTGCCAATAGAACACACGACTTCACCTGAGCGGAAGCAATGGGAAGGAGGTAATCAATTCCTTTCAGCTTGCCACCGGTGATGCGTATCGGAGCCGTTCCGCGCTCACCCGTAACCTCGACCTTCGCTCCCATTCGCTCCAGCGGATCCTTGATGCGACCCATCGGGCGCGTGCAAAGCGAGTCATCCCCAGTGATCTCAAACGTTCCCGGCTGGCCTGCCAAAATGCCGGACAGCAAGCGAATCGTCGTTCCCGAATTCCCCACATTCAATGCGCCTGCCGGCTCCATCAGGTTCCCGCCCGTGCCCTGCACGTGCAGCAATCCATCCTCGTCAAAATACGAGCGGGCGCCAAGCGCCTCCATCGCGCGCAGTGTATTCACACAATCTTCGCTCTGCAGAAAATTGCTAATGGTGGAAGTGCCCGATGCGAGCCCCGCCAACATCGCGATGCGGTGCGAGATACTCTTGTCACCCGCGACTTCGAGCTCGCCCCTAAAGGGACCGCTCGGGGCAACGATGACAGATTGAGGTATGGTGCTCATAATAGTTGACTACGTCCTTTTGCCCTTCTTCCCCGCCAACAACTGGCGGCGAACCGAACGGCCTGCTTCTAATACGTGCTGCACTCCGGCAAAGTCGCCCTCATCAAGCGATTCCAGCAAACGATCCAGTTGCGTGCGATAGGCGCGCAGTTCTTCTGCCAGATTGGAGCGGTTGGTTCGAACAATATCAAGCCATACATCGGGCGATCCCTCGGCAACGCGCGAAGTGTCTGCAAAACCACTTCCGCAAAACGCCGCAAGTTTTTCGTGCCCCGGAACGCGGCCGACCGTCAGGGCCAATAGACTCGCCACCATGTGCGGCAAATGACTGGTTCGCGCCAATAGCCGGTCGTGGTCGCGGCTGGAGATGACCACTGTCCGCCCACCTAGCTTTTTCCAGAATGTTAGCACCGTGGAGATCGGCGCCTCTGGAGCCTTGGGAATGGGCGTGATCAATACAGTCGCCCTCTCGTAGAGGTCCGCGCGCGCCGCGTCAATCCCCTGCTGTTCAGAGCCCGCAACCGGATGGCTCCCAACAAATGCAGCGCCAACGCCTGCCACAATCGCCGGAATCTCCGACTCCAAGAACATCCGCGTGCTGCCCACATCGGTCAGCACTTGCCCCTCCGACAAACCCGGCAAACTTTCTCGCACCAACGTCGGGATGGTGCGAACAGGGGCGCAATAGACGACCATATCGGCGCCTTCCGCCGCCTTCGCAGGGGTCGAGGCCAGAGAATCTGCCGCGCCGCGCCGCAAGGCGCGGCGTCCATTCGCGGGGGTTCGAGTATAGCCGACCACCTCCCAAGGCAGCTTTCGCGCCTTGATGGCCAAGCCGATTGAACCTCCCATCAGGCCCAATCCAATGACGGCAACACGTCGCATGATCCGACTAGAGCGATCTCCCGAGAACTGAGGCAATCCCTCGCACCCCATCCATCATCTTGCGGAACTGCGCTTCATTGATCGTCTGCGCGCCGTCCGAAGTCGCCTTTTCCGGATTGGGATGCGTTTCCACCAAGAGCAAATCGGCGCCACAGGCCACACCGGCCATCGCCATGGGCGTGACAAGATCTGCCGCGCCCGTGCCATGGCTCGGATCAACCGATATCGGCAAGTGCGAGAGTTTCCTCAACACGGGCACTGCATTCAGATCGAGTGTATTCCGCGTCGCTCGCTCAAAGGTCCGGATGCCGCGTTCACACAGGATCACGCGGTCATTGCCCTGACTCAAAATGTATTCCGCGCTCATCAGCAGCTCTTCAAGAGTCCCCGCGATGCCTCGCTTCAACAGCACCGGAGTCCGTGTGCGCCCCACTGCCTTGAGGAGAGAAAAGTTCTGCGTATTGCGCGCGCCAATCTGCACCACGTCCGCAATTTCCGCCACCATCTCAACATCCCGCGTGTCCATCACTTCCGTAATGAACGGCAGCCCGGTTTCCGCGCGGACTTGCGCGAGAATCTTCAGCCCCTCGACACCCAATCCCTGGAACGCATACGGCGAAGTACGCGGCTTGAAAGCGCCCGCCCGCATCATCCGAGCGCCGGCAGAAATGATGTAACGGGCTGTCTCCAGCATAATATCCGGCGTTTCAACCGAACAGGAGCCTGCAACCACCACAATACGCTCGCCGCCAATTTCGACCGGCTCCCCGCCCGGGCGTCCCCACGGAATCGCGATTTTGGTCGCCTTCGACTGGAACTCGCGACTCGCCAACCGATACGGCTTCTGAATGCTCATCACAGAATCAACTCCCGGGAACACATCCAAAGGCTTGTTTGCCAATACGGATTCGTCGCCGATGATCCCAATCACACTGCGCTCGGTCCCCCGGCTGAAGTGCGTCCGCAGACCCCACTCGTGCACACTCTTTTCAATATGCTGAATCTGATCCGCCGTGGCGTCAGGTTTAAGTACGATAATCATGAATTCCCTTTCCCAAGAACAACCGACAACGCATCCAGAAATCGCTGGTTCTCCTCGCGCGTCCCAACCGTCACCCGGATATAGTCGGACAACCCATAATTGTCCACCGGACGCACGATGATGCGTTCTCGCAACAAAGCCTGAAAGTATTCCTGCCCTCTCCCAACCCTCACAAGGAGAAAATTGGCAGATGACGGAACATAGTCCACCCCCAATTCTGCAAGTCCCTGCGATAATTGGTCCAATCCCTCCTCCACCAACTCGCGCGTCTTGGCAATATGCGCATCGTCCTCAAGCGCCGCCAAGGCCGCCGCTTGCGCCATTGCATTCACGTTGAACGGCTGCCTCACGCGATTCAGGAGGGCGATGCCTTCCGGAGGCGCCACGGCATACCCAATGCGCAACCCCGCCAAGCCGTGAGCTTTGGAAAAGGTCCGCAAAACAAAGACGTTCTTCCCCTCCCGTACATAGCCCAGCGTGTCCGGCTGCATCCGTGGCGGAAGTAGCTCAACATAGGCCTCATCAATCACGGCCACCACGTGCTCCGGCAAGTCGTCCAAGAACTGATAGAGCGCCGTGGACGACACCACCGTTCCCGTCGGATTATTGGGATTGGCGAGGAACACCAGTCGCGTGTCGGGCCGGATGGCCGCGCGCATGGCATCCAAATCGTGCCCGAAAGCGCGCGCTGGCACCTCAATCGCCTCTGCCTGATAAAGGGCTGAAACTAGCTTATACACAACGAACGCCTGCGCCGACATCACCGCGCTGGTGCCCGCCTCCAAATACACATGCCCGAGCAACGCGAGGATTTCATTGCTGCCGTGCCCAAGAAAAATTTCATCGCGCGTGACGCCCAACTTCTTCGCCAGCGCGGAGCGGAGATAGAACGAATCCCCATCCGGATAAATGTGCATCCGCTTCGCCACCTTCGCCATCGCCTCCAGCGCGCGCGGCGAGGGACCCAGCGAGTTTTCGTTCGATGCCAACTTCAGGATGGATTCCGGGTCCCCCAACCCGAGCTCGCGAGCAACCTCTTCGATCGGACGCCCCGCCGTATACGTCCCCAGCGACGCAACCCACGCCTTAGCCCCGAAGCCAATCGCGCTCATCCACCACCTCGCACCAGAACTACACAGCGACTCCCCGGCACCTTGGAAACTCGCAGAAGACCCGCTTCAATCGCGCGGCGTGCCGACTTCAATGCCGACTCGGCCACACAGAGCGCATGCCATCGCCCATCGAGTAGGCCGCGCACAGCCACAGGCGCAGAGCGCGCTCGCTCATATCGCGCGCTGGCGCCAAAGCGATCTCGCGCCGCCAGACCAATCGCCCCGTTCGCCACATCCACCACGCCAATCTTCAATCCTCCCTCGAGCGAGAGAGCCGCAGAAATGATCTCGCGATAAATCGCTGCCAGCGAATGCTGCGAAAGCGGACCGCCATTGCGTTTCGACAAACCCGCCAGCACCTGCTGCTCTCGCTCCGGCACAAAAAGAGGCGCCCCTTGTGCGCTCTTGAGTTCCCCAATAGCCTGCGCCAAGCGGCTGCGCTGGTTCAACAGCGCCACCAAACGCCCATCAAGCGCGTCAATCCGAGCGCGCAGCGAGGCCAATCGCGCCACTGCGGAATCAGTTCTTTTCGCCATCGCCTTCCGTGTCGCTTTCTTCATCGCTCTCTTCGTCGTCGCCATCGTCCATCTTCTTCAAACTCTCTTCGTCCTCCTCGTCGCCATCTCATACTCATCGTCATCTTCGTTGTCGTCATTATCATCCTTCTTCGGCATCATCCTCGTCCGATTCCTCCGCATCGTCGGAATCGTCTACAGAATCGAGTTCATCCTCCGGACTCTGGAGCGGGGGAGCGAATCAGAATCCACGTCCGACGCCAGCGCCTCATCAACCAGCAACACGGCCGGCTCCTCATCCGTTGCGGGCATCCTCCTCAACCTTCTGACTGCGCTTGGCCTCTTGCTCGCTGATCCGCCGCAGTTCTTCTGTGCCGGGCGAGTTCCTTCACATTCTTCAGGCCGAAATACTCGAGGAATTTCTGCGTGGTCCCGGAGTACCACGGGCGGCCCGGCACCTCGCTGCGCCCGTAATACGGATCAACTGCAAATCAATCAAGTTGCGCAGAATCTGATCCACCGCCGCACGCCGCGCACGGCCTCAATTTCCGCCCGCGTACAAGGCTGGCGATAGGCGATCACCGCGAGCGTTTCCAGCGCCGGACAGCTCAACCGACTCGCGCGCCCCTTGTGCAGCAGCTCATGTTCACGGACCGCAATTCACCTCGTTCTCCATCCGGAAATCCGCCTGCAACTTCGTTAATCCGCACCAAGCCACAGTGCGCAGTTGATCGCGCAGAGTATTCAGTGCCGCCACAATATCCGCGTCCGTGACTTCGGCAAAATCGCGATAGACCCCGCCCCGATCCTCCGCCACCTGGCGCAAACAACTACCACATCCGCCAGAGAAAGAGAGCCCTTCGCCGCGAAGAGCAGCGCCCCCAATTTGTTCCAGCTCGGGCAAAACATCCGTTTCGGACACAACAACACTCCTTCACTTCCGCCGCGTCAGCGCACTAACTCAATATCCCCAAACAGCGAATCCTGCTGCGCGCGTTGCTTCAGGCGGATCAGCTCCAAACCGCGAGAAATGCGCACACCATTTCATACCGGTGATGCATTCCGCGAAGCAGCTCGCCCAACCGAACACCGCCGCGCTCCTTCAGCGTCCGGGTCAATTCGTCAATCTTGTCTGCAACCGTATAGCGGTCCGCAAACAATTCAGCAACGGTCTCGCGCGGGGCCTTTTTCGCGCCTCATTGAACGCCGCGATCAAATCGAAAATGCTCATCCTGCAGCGCGACATCCGGTTCCGCGCCCAACTGGTGCTGTCTCGCCCTCGCGAACAAAGACATCCTCGCGCCCCAGTGCCAGCTCTTCCAGATGCAGCGCCATCCTTGAACTTTTTATACTCCACCGTTGCGGACCAGGTCCCACCGCGAGATATTCCTCCTCGGGCTCAAGCTCTGGGCGCTCCTCAACCGGCAACAACATGCGCTCTTGATCATCATCAGCGTCGCCGCCATCGCCAAACTCACCGCAATCCCGAGATCCAACATCTGCATCGCCTCGAGATATTGCATATACTGCTGGAGTCACGCTCCAATCGGGATGTTGTAAATATCAACTCATCGCGCTTGATGAGATAGAGCAATAAATCGAGCGGCCCCTCCAAAAACATCAGGCTGAATCTTGTATTCGTCGCGGCTGGTCATGGCGCTACTCAACCACGGCCTTGCGCGCGCGATGCAATGTCACCGTGGCCTCTGCGCGCGCGCGCTCGGCCCCTTGGCGCAACACGCCCTCCACATAGTCGAGGTTGTTCGACAGCTCCGCGCCCGCCGCTGGCGACGGTCCAAAATGCACCTCAAATTTTTCGTAGAGCGCCTTCTTCGCGTCGCCGCATTTAACCCGCCCGCGCGATGGCCTCCTTCCGCCATCATCGCGCTCCTCCGGCGTCGCAAACAGCTTGTAGAGCGCAAGGAACCTTTACGGGTGTCCGGATCGCTTCCAGCGGCGACGCCTTTGCTGTCATGAGCAATCCGCATGATCCGAGCCTTGACCTCTTTCGGATCGCCGAAAATGTCTATCGCGTTGTTGTACGATTTTGACATCTTCTGCCCATCACCCCAGCGACGGCGACCTCGTCGCGGATTTGCTCACCAAATTATCCGGAAGACTTCGCCATACTGATTGTTGAACTTGATCATACGTCTCCGGTGGTCGACGCGTACTGTTTCTGATCGCGCCCGACAGGCACTGGATCGGATTGCACAATCAAAATGTCCGCCGCCATCAAGACCGGATAAGAAAACAACCCATGCGAGGCCGCGATACCGCGCGCCGTTTTATCTTTTGAAGGAATGGCTCCGTTCCAAAGCCCCATCGGCGTGATCACCGAAGAAGCCAGGTCAACTCGGTGACCTCCGGCACATCACTCTGCCGATAGAAGACCGTCGGGATGGGTCCAACCCGCACGCCAGGAAATCCAGCGCCACATCGAGCGTCCCCTGCCGCAGCGCCGCGACGTCGGTCACCGTCGTCAACGCGTGATAGTTCGCAATGAAATAGTAGGCCTCGCTCGCCACAGCTCAGCGCGGGGCGCATCATGCCAAAATAGTTGCCCAGATGCAGGCGGCCGGACGGTTGGATTCCTGACAAAATTCTCATGGTGTGATTCAAAAATGAAGTGGGAGCGTAGCGCAAAGCGCGCGCGCCTCAATCAAGGCCGATGCACACCTCTTCGCGACAGGCGTTGCCTCAGAATAGATGACACCGAAGCGGATAGGGGCAAGGGCGGTATATGGGGGGTGTTGCCTCACAATCATGACACCGAAACAATGGGGTCATGAAGATGAGTGAAAATGCGACGAGAGAGTATGTTGTGCGGATGCGAGTCCGCTATGGAGCCATGAAGACGAAAAAGGCCAAGGGGCGGATATTGGATGATTTTTGTGCCACGACGGAGTTGAGTCGCAAGCATGCCATCAAGGTGCTTGGCGATGAAGCGCCTCCGCTGAAACGGAGTGGTCGCAAGGCGACATACGGGGCGAAATCGGCGCAGGCGTTAAAGGAGATATGGCTGGCGGCCGGTCAGCCGTGTTCCAAGTTGATGAAACCGATTATGGACTGCTATGTCAGCAGTTACGAAAAGCGAGAGGGCGCATTTGACCCAGCGATTCGGTCGGATCTGTTGGCCATGAGCGCGTCCAGCATGGACCGGCTACTGGCGCCGGCCCGCATTGTTCATCCCCGTCGACCCCGCAGCCCCCAAGGGGTGGCCGCCGTTAAAGAGGAGGTTCCGATCCGGGCGGGAGACTGGGATGTAAGTGAACCCGGCTGGATCGAGGTGGATACGGTGGCTCATTGCGGAGGGAACATGGCGGGGAACTTTGTCTGGTCGTTGACGATGACCGATATTCAGACGCAGTGGACCGAGATTCGAATGATGTGGAACCGGGGAGCTGCCGG
Source organism: Kiritimatiellia bacterium (assembly GCA_023953695.1). GTDB lineage: Bacteria > Verrucomicrobiota > Kiritimatiellia > CAIVKH01 > CAIVKH01 > JAMLJG01. The sequence continues at coordinate 12,110 of JAMLJG010000030.1, read as the reverse complement.
AACGTTTTCCCGGATTGAGGAAATCAAACATGCGTTGCCGTTTGGTTTTCGCGGCTTGGATTGCGACAATGGGGGCGAGTTTCTGAATTGGCATTTATATACGTATTGCCAGAACGCCCACCCGCGCATCGAGCTGACCCGATCGCGGCCCTACATGAAAAATGACCAAGCTCATGTTGAGCAGAAGAATGGGACCCACGTGCGTGGTTTGCTGGGGCATGATCGCCTCGAGGATCCGGAGAGCGTGGAGGGTATCAATGAAGTGGGCGTTTTGTGGTCGTTGTGGAAAAATCTGTACAGCCCGGTGAGAAAGTTGGAGTCCAAGACGCGTGTTGGCCATCGCTATCAGAAGCGTTACGACAAGGCCAGAACTCCAGCTCAGCGGGTGTTGGAATGTGCATCGGTTGATGCCACCCAGAAAGATCGTATTCGCCACCTCCTGGCCACGACGGACTGCTTTGAGCTCAAGCACCTGTTGGATGAAAAGCTCAAAGACGTCTTCGATCAAATACGGAAACGAAAGGAAGCAGCCCTCCGCGGTCTGAGTCCCTTGGCCCTACGGGCCGCCCCTTCGGGGCCGGTCCTCAAACCGCGGAGGGCTGCGGGAAAGGCTCGGCAGGTGGTAAAAGATACAAATCGTATGGTGTCATGATTATGAGGCATCACCCAAATCCAACATCCCTCATTTCGGTGTCATTCTTATTTGACGCACCGGGGAACCGCTCCGGCACGGCGGAGCGCCTGGAGGCGAGAGAGTGCCCGGCGACGGACGTAATGCTCGGATTGAAGCTCCGCGACTGCACTATTGTACGTCGAGCTGAACGTAATCGTCTCCGACGCTCGTGCACGGGCACATCTCGAGCCGATAGCGAATCTCATCGCGCATCACATCGAGCGCATTCGCCGCGCTCAGCCCCGTTGTGCTCAACCCCAGCGCCTCGCACGACGCGACAAACTGCCCGTCCTCGCCCTGTGCCACATTGACCGCGTATTTCATCGCACTGCTCCTGCTGCAACTATACACGGGTCCCATTCATAATTCCATCGCGCCGACGCGATCCGGCCCATCTTCCTCCTTCATCCCGCAGCCGCTATTTGATAGGAATGCGCAGATGGCCTCCGATTTCGACACAATCGCCGCAATTGCCACTGCCCCCGGCGAGGGCGGCGTCGCGATAATCCGAATTTCCGGCCCGCGCTGCTTCGACATCGCCGACGCGGTCTTCTCGTGCCCCGAGCCCCCACCCTCCCAACGCGCTGCCGGCACATTTGTATATGGGCGCGTGATCGAGGCCGATGGCGTGCCCCTTGACGACGCACTCCTTCTCGTTATGCGCGCGCCCAGGAGTTATACGCGCGAGGATACAGTCGAAATCCAGGGCCACGGCGGGCCCATCGTCGCCCGGCGCATCCTGCAGCGCGTCCTGGATCAGGGTGCCCGTTCCGCAGAGCCCGGCGAGTTCACAAAACGTGCGTTTCTCAATGGCCGACTGGACCTTACGCAAGCCGAAGCCGTCCTCGATTTGATCCGAGCCCGCTCCGACCGCGCTGCCGCCGCCGCCCTGGACCAACTCGAAGGCGCCCTCTCTCGCCGCATCAACGCGCTCTATGACCGACTCCTCGGCGTCGCGGGAAACCTCGAGGCAACACTCGATTTTTCAGAGCAGGAAATCCCCTCAAACGTGCTCGACCCCACGATAGACGAGCTGGATGCCTGTCTGGCCGAGCTCAACGCCCTCCTCGCCACGTGGAACGAAGGACACCTTCTCCGCGAAGGCGCAACAGTCGTCATTGCCGGAAAACCCAATGTCGGCAAATCAACGCTGCTCAACGCCCTTGTCGGCCGCGAGCGCGCCATCGTTTCCGATCAACCCGGCACCACGCGCGACACCATCGAAGAGACACTCGTCCTCGGCGGCTATCCCCTCATCCTTGTTGACACCGCGGGCATCCGGGAAACCGCCTGCGGCGTCGAGCGAGAGGGCATCCGCCGAACCGAACAAGAGCTCGCCGAGGCCGACATTTGCCTCTACCTGATCGAGGCCGAAAAGGGCCCCGATCCCGAAGACCGAGCGCTCCTCGCAAAGCTCGATCCCCGGAAAACCATCGTCGTCGCCAACAAATCAGATAAATCAGCAACAGTCTGCTCCTCAGATATTTGCGTATCATCACTTACGGGCGATGGACTCGGATCCCTCCGAGCAGAACTCGTTCGCCGACTCGATACGGGAGCCCCCCACTCCACTCAGCACGCATCCATTTCAACCCGACACAAGTCACTCCTCGCCGCAGCCCGAGAAGACGCCGCCGCGGCGCTTGTCGGGTTGCGCGATTCATCCTCCGCGCGCCCGCTCGACCTCATCGCCGCCCAACTTCGCGACGCTCTGGAATATCTGGGACTGATCACTGGGCGCGTCTATCACGATGCGCTCTTAGACACCATCTTCAGCCGGTTTTGCATCGGAAAGTAATTGCCCCAGCCGGCCATCCTTCAGATTGACTCCACCCGCCCTCCGGGCATAGTTCGACATCAGTTTATGGAATACGACGTACTTGTTATCGGAGGGGGCCACGCCGGCTACGAAGCCGCCCTCGCATCGGCGCGAATGGGCCGCCGAACCGCCATGATCACCATGGAGAAGGCCGCTATTGGCCGAATGTCCTGCAATCCCTCGATTGGTGGCATCGGTAAGTCCCATATCGTTGTTGAAGTTGACGCGCTGGGCGGAGAAATCGGAAGAAACGCCGACTACACCGGCATCCAATTTCGAGTGCTCAACCGGCGAAAAGGCCCCGCCGTCCAAGCCACCCGCCTTCAATGCGACAAAGAGTGGTTCCCGCGCCGAATCCAGGCCGTTATCGGTAAGACTGCGAATCTGGACATCATTGAGTCTACCGCATCCGGCTTGATTCTGAAGGATCGAGTTCGCGGCGTTTTGTTGGCTGATGGCACCCCCGTGAAGGCAAAGGCGGTCGTTCTGGCCACCGGAACCTTCCTGGGCGGCAAGATTCATGTGGGCAAAACAAGCTGGGAAGGCGGAAGAATTGGTGAAAATGCAGCCAATTCGATGAGCGCGACGATCAAAGACGCCGGATTTCGCATGGGCCGCCTGAAAACAGGAACGCCCCCCAGATTGCACAGGGATAGCCTGGATTACTCCAAAATGGAGCTGCAACCAGGCGAGAACCCGCCACCATTCCTTTCGCGGGAAGCAGCGGGGGATTTCAAGCGATGGTTCCATGTGGAACAATCGGGTGGCTCGCGGACGAAGGTTGGAGAATTGTTCCACGTGGAACAGGGTGAAGTCGGCCACGCTCCTGCGGGCGGGCCGTTCCGCGTGGAACAGTGTGGAGGCAATGAGGCGCATTCCGCTGCGCCCGATATCCGCGGGCTTCCCTGTTCCGCAGTTTCCTTCGATCCGGCGCAGGACTTGCCGGATAACGGCTCGGTTGACCCCTTGCGTCCCTGGGCGCCGGGTTGGGGCCAGATGACGTGCTGGTTGACGCGAACGACGGGGGAGACGCACGACATCATTCGTCGCCACCTCGGAGATAGCGCGCTGTACGGCGGAATGATCGAGGGGACGGGCGTCCGCTATTGTCCATCCATTGAGGACAAGATCGTAAAGTTTGGGCAGCACGATTCTCACCACATCTTCGTCGAGCCGGAGGGTAGGGGGTCAATCGAAATATATCCAAATGGAACTTCAAACAGCCTTCCGGAAGACGTTCAGCACAAAATGATTAGGAGTATACCTGGATTCGAGCGCGCGGAGTTTCTAAAGCCCGGATACGCAATTGAATACGACTATTGTGATCCAACGCAGCTCGGAATGTCGCTGGAGTCGAAGCTTGTGGAAGGCTTGTTTCTTGCAGGGCAGATCAACGGAACGACGGGTTACGAAGAGGCGGCTGGGCAGGGGTTCGTTGCGGGCGTCAATGCGGCCCGAAAGGCGTGGGGTGAGCCGCCGATGCTGTTTGGTCGAAATGAGTCGTATTTGGGAGTGTTGATTGATGACCTCGTGACGAAGGGCGTAGATGAGCCGTATAGAATGTTCACTTCGCGCGTGGAGCATCGCTTGGTGCTCCGACAGGACAATGCGGCGCTTCGGATGGAAGATGCGGCGCGGAGTCTAGGAATTGTGTCAAAAGAGCGCCTGGAAGAGATCGCCGAGATGCGCCGCTCCATGACCGGCGAAGAGGAGCGGTTGCGCAATTCCTATAGAAACGGCGTCTCGCTTTGGCAGCTTCTGAAAAGGCCGGAAGTATCTCATCAACTCGTTGCGGCAGCGGGTGTTGCGATTGATGCCGAGGTGGCGCAGCAGCTCGAAATAGCGGCGAAATACGAGGGGTATATCGCGCGAGAGGCGGAAAGGATTCAGCAATCGGCCAAAATGGAATCTGTCCGCATTCCGGCGGGTATCGAGTACCGGCAATTGACGGCGCTTCGGTTTGAGGCGCGCGAGAAGTTGACGGCGGCGCGACCGGAAACGCTCGGACAGGCTTCGCGGGTGCGGGGTGTGAACCCGGCGGATATCGCGATTCTCTCGGTTTGGGTCGAGCGGATGCGTCGGCAGGGGCCGTGAGCTTTCCGCGATTTCTGTGGATGCCGCGCTTTGTCGCGAATCCACGCGACTGATCAATCTCGCTTTGCGGTTTGGGTGTGTCGCGTTTATCGTGGCAGGATGATCTATGCCGACAATAACGCGACAACGCGGTTGGACCCGAACGCCTGGGAGGCGATGCGATCGTTCTTGACGGATAACTACTTCAATCCGTCGTCGCCCTATACGCCTGCGCGTTCCATTGCGCTGGCGATTTCGGATGCGCGGGAGCAGGTGGCCAGGCTGCTTGGGGCGGAGTCGGATGAAGTTGTTTTCACCTCGGGCGGGACGGAGGGAAACACGTCGGCGATTCATCTCGCGCGCGAGTGGCATCCGGAGCGTCGGCATTGGATTTGCAGCGCGGTTGAGCATTCGGCGGTGTTGGAACCTCTTGCTGCGTTGGAGCGGGCTGGGCATCGCGTGACGCGGCTTCCGGTGGATCGCGCGGGTCGGATTGATCTCGCGCATCTTCGCGCGGCGCTGACGGAGGACACGGCTCTGGTCAGCTTCATGGCGGCGAACAACGAGACGGGCGTCTTGTTTCCCATCGCGGAGATTTCGGAAATCGCGCGCGCGAAGGGCGTGCCCGTTCACACCGATGCGGCGCAGATCGTGGGGCGATTGCCGGTTTCTTTTCGCGAATGGGGCGTCAATTTCCTGACGTGTTCGGCGCACAAGTTGCACGGGCCGAAGGGGGTGGGGGCTATTGCGATCCGGCGAGAGGTCCCGAGGTCGCCGCTATTTCTGGGGGGTGGGCAAGAGGGCGGCTGGCGAGCGGGAACGGAAAACGTCGCGGGCGTTGTTGCGTTTGGCGCATCGGCGGAGGTTGCCTTTCGCGAGCGGGACGAGATCGCGGCTCGAATGAGACGGCTGCGCGACGTTGTGGAGTTGGGCGTGCGCGAGGAGATTCCCGATATTGTTCTGGTCGGTGGAGAGGTGGAGCGATTGCCGAATACGACGATGTTGCTGGTTCCGGGAATCAACACGGATGTGATGTTGGCCCAGTTGGACATGGAAGATGTCTGTTGCTCGTCGGGCAGCGCGTGTTCATCCGGCTCGGCTGAGTTGTCGCACGTGTTGCGAGCGATGGGGTGGGTGGGTGATGAAGAGCGGGCGGCCGTTCGCGTGAGTTGGGGCCGATTCAGCACGGAAAATGAGGCAAATGAGCTTGTTCGGCGGCTCTGCAATAGTGTAAGGGTCGTGCGCGGCCGATTGCGGTCGAGCGGAAAGGATTTTTAGAGCGGATCCCCTATGTTGGATGAACTGCTGAGAAAGTTTCGTTTTGCGACGATTGCGCTGCTCGTCGGCCCGCCTCTTGTTTTTCTCCTCATTTTTGCGGTCTTGCTCTTGCGGTCGCGCGTCAGTGCGCACGAGGCGGAGTTTGAGGTGCGCGCGGCATCGCGCGTGGGACAGTTGTCGCGCATAGTGCAGTTGGAATCCGCGCGCTTGGCCGCGGTTTCTCGTATGCCTTCAATCGCGGCGGTGGCGCTTGCATCCCAGCGGCGCGATGTGCAGGTTTTGAGCGAGAAGAATCTGGAGGAGCGTTGGGCGCAGAGTTCGCGCGAGGACATGATGGTTCGCAGCGTTGTGGACAATGATGTCTCGGCGCAATTTCGCGATTTGCAGGCGGCGGACCCCGCCCTCCTGGATATGCGCCTGACGGACACGCAGGGCTATCTCCTCGCATCGCCCGCGAAGCCAGATCGCTATATCCAGCGCGATGCTCCGTGGTGGCGAGCGGGGCGAGATGCGTTGCCGGGAACTGTGGCCGCGCCGGGTATTTCCACGGACGGCACCGTGGATTTTGCCGCAGCGGTGATTCGAGCGGGGCGCCAAAGTGTTGTGGATGGCGTTCTCTATTCGCGAGTGGACCTTGCGGCTCGCGTGAGAGATGCACAGTTCAGGCTTTCGGATGGCGAACTGCTTTTTGTCTTGGGCGGCACGACACCTTGGGTTGTGGCGAGTGCGGAGCGCGGGAACGATCGCGCGGCGGCGTTTGTGGACAAACTGCATTTGCGCGCCGAGGTGAGTGGACACGAAATGGGCTATCGCTATCTCGCGGTTCCGCTCGATGCCGGTGTGGCCTGGACCAATCCGGTGCGCGCGGTGGTCGCCGTTTCAGAGGCTGCGATTCCTCTTTCCGTTCTCTATTTGCCCGGCTTGATTTTTCTCCTTGCGGTTGCCGGTCTTGCGGGTTTGGCGCTGCTGGTTGCGCCGCTCGCGGGCAAGTTCTTTTTCGAGCCGCTGCGCGAAACAACCGATGCGGGGACGTGGGTGCTGCGAACGGCCTTCGCTCGGGGCGGGGTGGGGGGGCGCTCCACACCGATTCAGAAGGAGCTGGCGAGCTGGTACACCAAAATGCAACAGGAGCTGCAGGCGCAGAGCAGCGCGCTCGCGGCGGATGTCACGCGCGACTTGGAGTTGGCGACGGAGTTTCAGCAGGCGTTTCTCTCGCGCCCGTTACCCGAAATACCCGAGGTTCATTTGCAGGGCCGATTGCGACTGGAGTTCTATCATCGCTATCAACCCGCGATGGCGATGGGCGGCGACTTTTTCGATGTGACGCCATTGGCGACAGACACGGCAGGCATTTTCATTGGCGACGTGATGGGGCACGGAACGCGCAGCGCGCTCATCGTCGCCATTTTGCGCACGCTGATTGACGACCAGTCGCGGCGCGGGCGGAATGCCCCGCACTTTCTTCGAGAGCTGAACAATGAGTTTTGCAATATGCTCAAGGTGCTCCCGCAGCCCTTTTTTGCCTCGGCTGCTTATTTTGTCGCGGATACCACCTCGCGCGTGGCCACCTATTCGGTGGCAGGGCACCCGCCGCCGTTCTATCTGCATCGCGCACTGGGTCGCGTGACGCGACTCGATATGCCCAAGCCGCAGGGCGCGGCGCTGGGGCTCGTGCCGAACGAAGAGTTCGGCGGAAGCACCGTGCGCCTGAATGATGGCGATTCTTTCATTTTCTTCACCGATGGCGTTTATGAAGCGGCCAATGCGCAGGGGGAGGAGTTTGGCTTCGCTCGCTTTGAGAAGGTGCTTCGCGCGAATGTGTATCGCAGCTCTCGCGACATTCTCGATGCGGTGATGGACGCAATCACGGTCTTCAGCGGCTCGCAGGCGCTGGCGGATGATGTGTGCCTCTTCGCCGTCGACGTGACGACCACTGCGCGCTGAGCGGGCGAGGCGATCTGGGGCGTTGGGTGGCCGACATCGCGCGCGCCTTTGCCGGTGACTGGGTAACGCAAGCGAGCCGCCCTCTACCGAGGGCGGCTCGCAAGAGCGGAACCGATTGGTTGCGCGGTGAGGAAGCTAGCGCACCTTGTTCTGCTCGATGCGCTTCTTGCGGATTTCCTCGGCCAGGCCGGAGGGAACCGCTTCGTACCGCTCGAATTCCATGCTGAATCCTGCGCGACCCTGGGTCAGGGTGCGAAGATCGTTGGCATAGCCGAACATTTCGGAGAGGGGAACGAACCCGTCCACGACTTTCTGGGCGCCCTTCTGCTCCATACCTTCAATGCGGCCACGGCGCTGGGCGATGCTGCCCGTGACGGGACCCATGAAGTCTTCCGGGGTGACGACCTCGACGTCCATGACTGGCTCGAGAAGCTGCGGCCCCGCGCGCTGGAAGGCTTCTTTGAATGCGATGCGGCCCGCCTCTTGGAAGGCGATATCGCTCGAATCCACCTCGTGATAGGACCCGTCGTAGAGCGCGACCTTCACGTCCACCACAGGATAGCCGGCGAAAGGACCCGCTTGCATCGCTTTGACAATGCCCTTCTCAACGGAGGGGATGTAGTTCTGCGGAATGCGTCCACCGACAATTTCATTGATGAACTCGAAACCGGCTCCGGCCGTGTTGGGTTCGATGCGAATCTTGCAGTGTCCGTATTGTCCGCGTCCGCCGGACTGCTTGATGTACTTGCCTTCCTGTTCGACCGTGTTGGTACAGGTTTCGCGGTAGGCCACTTCGGGGCGGCCGACATTGGCAACAACGCCGAACTCGCGCTTGAGGCGGTCCACGATGATTTCGAGGTGAAGCTCGCCCATTCCGGAGATGATGGTTTCCTTTGTTTCCTCGTCGAGGCCGACGGTGAAGGTCGGGTCTTCATCTGCCAACCGGCGCAGGGCTTCGCCCAGCTTGTCGCTGGCGGCCTTGTTTTCCGGCTGAATGCTGATCGAGACAACCGGTGCAGGGAACGTCATGGCCATCAGATGAATCGGATGGTCTTCGGTACAGACGGTGTCACCTGTCTTTGTATCGCCAAAGCCGACGATAGCAACGATTTCACCCGTGAACGCCTCTTCAAGCGCTTCCTGCTTGTTGGCGTGCATGCGGAGCAAGCGGCCGATGCGCTGGGTCTTGTCGCGCGTGCTGTTGTAGACCGCCTCGCCCTGCTTGATGGATCCGGAGTAGATGCGGACATAGGTCAAGCGTCCGGCGTGTTTGTCGGAAACGATCTTGAATGCGAGGCCGCAGAAGGGCTCGCTGTCGTCTGGCTTGCGGATATTGGTTTCTTTTTCCTCCGCATCCGTAACCGGCGGAATATCGAGCGGCGAGGGGAGATAATCCACGGCTGCATCGAGGAGGAGCTGCACACCCTTATTCTTAAAGGACGAGCCGCAGAGCACGGGTACCATGGAGCGCGCGATGGTCGCTTTACGGATTGCACCCATGGCTTCCTGGACTGTGAGTTCTTCACCGCCGAGATATTTCTCAAGCAAGGCATCGTCTTGCTCGGCCGCCTTCTCAATCAAGTTGTGGCGCCACTCTTGGGCCGATTCTACCAGGTCAGCGGGAATCTCGCCCTCGATTACCTTGAGGCCTTGGCTGCTTTCGTCGAAGGTGATGGACTTCATTTTGACGAGGTCAACAACGCCCTTGAAGTTGTCTTCGGCACCGATCGGGATCACCAACGGCACGGGATTTGCGCCGAGGTAGTCCTTCATTTCTTTCAAAACGCGGAAAAATTCGGCGCCTGTGCGGTCCATTTTGTTGACGAACGCAATTTTCGGCACGCCGTATTTTTCGGATTGGCGCCACACGGTTTCGGATTGAGGCTCTACGCCGCCGACGGCGCAATAGAGCGCAACAGCGCCGTCGAGCACGCGGAGCGAGCGCTCCACTTCGACCGTGAAGTCCACGTGGCCGGGAGTGTCAATCAGGGAGACCTGGTGGCCGCGCCACTGGAACGAGGTGGCGGCGGACATGATCGTGATGCCGCGCTCCTGCTCCTGCACCATGAAGTCCATTTGGGCTTTGCCGTCGTGCACTTCACCGATTTTGTGCACTTTGCCCGAATAAAAGAGAATGCGCTCGCTGGTCGTGGTCTTTCCTGCATCAATGTGCGCCATGATGCCGATGTTGCGAACGTTTTTCAGGGGTGTTGCTCTTGACATACGATACCTCACAAGGCCCGTGGCTCGACTCACCGGAATCGCGCCACGCGGCATAAACTGCTATAAAGGCCGCGGAATATGAAGGAGAGACGCGGCTTTCGCAAGCGTAGAAAAGGGGAAAATGCGGGGTGGTTTCCTTCTCAGTTGCCGCGCGGGGAGGCGTGTCTATACTCTCGCGCATGACTCAAATTCGCGGTTGGCAGGAACTCCCCATCACTCAAATCCGTCCGCGCGGCTGGCTGCGCTCGTTTTTACAGCGCCAACGCGATGGATTGACCGGGCACCTCGAGGTCGCGGGTTATCCTTTTAATACAGACGGCTGGCGGCGCGACACCCTCCCGCGCGGGCCCGGCACGCTCGCCTCGTGGTGGCCGTTCGAACAGTATGCCTATTGGGTGGATGGCATGGCGCGGTGCGGCTTGCTGCTCGACGACCCGCTCTTGCTGCGCAAGGCGCGCCGCCAATTGGACCCCATTTTGGCGAAGCCGGATGCCGACGGCTATCTCGGGCCGGCGTCGCTAAAAACGCTCAGCGACTCGGGCCATCGCGCGTCGGAGCGCTGGCCGCACGCGGTCTTCTTCCGCGCGGTCATCGCTGATTTCGCTGCGCGGCCTTCGCGCGAGACGCTGAAGAAGCTGGTTCGCCACTATCTCTCCAACACCGCGCCACACGATCGAACACGCAATGTCTGCAATGTCGAGATCATGGCATGGCTCTACGAAAAGACCGGCGACCGCCGGATGCTCGACGAGGCCGTTCGCACATACGAATCGTTTCAGAAGAATCACCCCGATTCTGGCGCGGCTGTGAAGAATATGCTCAGCGACGAGCGCGCGGGCGACCATGGGCCGACCTATATGGAGCTATTCAAGCTCGGCGCGCTGCTCTACCGCGTCACCGGGCGTCGCCGCTGGCTGGATGCGTCCATCAACGCACACCGGAAGCTCGTTCGCGACCACGTCTTGGTGGATGGCGTGCCCAGCACGACGGAACACTTGCGCGGAAAATACAGCACGGCGGGGCACGAAACGTGCGTTGTTTCCGACTATCCATGGGCGCTCGGCTATCTGCTGCTGGCCACGGGCGATGGCATTTATGCCGATGGAATCGAGCGCGCAATTTTCAACGCGCTCCCCGGTTCCGCGACGCCGGATTTCAGGGCGTTGCAGTATTTTTCCGGACCCAATCAGGTGATTGCCTGCGCAGGCTCCAATCACCACCCTCACGGGAAAGGGGGGAAGCACATCACCTATCGCCCCAATCCGGGCACGGAGTGTTGCCCCGGCAATATCCACCGCGCCATGCCCAACTACATCGCGCGTATGTGGATGTCCGATGGCAAGGGCGGAGTTGTCGCTGCTTGCTATGGCCCCTCCGAGGTGACGATCGGAGCCGGGCGCGCGGCGCTGCGTATCGAGCAGGCGACAAATTATCCCTTCGATGATCGCATCGCGTTCCGATTCCACGGAAAACGCTCGGCTCCGCTCCGCTTTTCCTTCCGCATTCCCGCCTGGTGCAAGAATGCCAGCCTTGCGCTGAACGGAAAACCGCTGCGCAAGGCGCTCCGCGCGGGATCGTTTGCGAGTGTCACGCGCGTCTTTCGCGATGGCGATTGTTTGGACCTGCATCTGCCCCGCGAGTGGAGGGTGGTTTCGGGACCGGAGAGCGGCGTGAGTATTGAATGGGGCGCGCTCGTTTTTGCGGCCGGTATTTCTGAGAAATGGACGCGGGACGATGCCGACGAGAAGTCATCCGCGAAATTTCCCGCCTGGAATCTATTTCCCGCGCGGCCGTGGAACCACGCGTTGGTCTTGCCGCGCGCGAAGAAGCCGCTCCCCGTCGAATTTCTCGAAGCGCCGATGGGCGAGAATCCGTGGGATCCGGATGAAACGCCGTATCGCATCTATCTTCCATCCCGCCCGGTGCCCGGATGGGTTGTGGAGCGCGTCGCCAAGCTGGTGAAAGAGCGCGATGGGAAAAAGGAAATTGTGAAAGGTCCCTTTGTGTTCACACCTCTCTTGCCCTCGCGCAAAACGCTCGCGCGCGCCAAACCCAAGCTGCAGAGCGTGGAATTGATTCCCTACGGCGCGACGCGATTGC
>JAMLJG010000003.1 GCA_023953695.1 Kiritimatiellia bacterium | reverse complement strand
CTGGATGCGGGTCTCTATATTCCTGCTCGACTCGGCGACTATGTCTGGCTCGATGTAAATGCGGATGGCATTCAGAGTGGTGGATCTGAAACGGGTATTCCAGGTGTGGTTGTTCACCTCTACGACGGATCTCTCAATCTCGTAGATACAACGGCGACGGATACAAACGGGTACTACAGCTTCACCAATCTAGTTCCTGGCACCTACTCCGTTGGATTTGAATTGCCTGCAGGCTATCTCTTCACGCTCCAGGATCAGGGTAGCGATGACTCGCTGGATAGCGATGCGGACCCGATAACCGGCGCGACGATTCAGACCACATTGGTTTCGGGTGAGAACGATCCGACGTGGGACGCGGGCCTCTACGTTCCAGCGAGCTTGGGCGATTATGTCTGGCTCGATCGCAATGGCGATGGCCTTCAGGACGTCGGTGAGCCCGGCTTCTCGAATGTGGTGGTGACGCTATATGACGCGGCATCCAATGTGGTGGGGACAACCACGACGGACGCATCGGGCTTCTACAGCTTCACCAACTTGGTGCCCAACACCTACTTTGTGGGTTTCACGCCTCCGAGCGGCTTCGAGTTCACGCGCCAGGATCAGGGCGGTGACGATACGTTGGATAGCGATGTGAATCCGCTTACAGGCTTCACCATTCCGACGACGTTGATCTCGGGCGAGAACGATCTGACGTGGGACGCAGGCCTGGTTGAGCGCGCTTCGTTGGGCGACTTCGTCTGGGAAGACATGAATGCGGACGGCATTCAGGATGTCGGCGAACCCGGCTTCTCGAATGTGGTGGTCAACCTGCTGAGCAACGGCACCGTCATTGCGACCACGACGACGGATGTGAACGGCGCGTATGCCTTCACGAACCTGTGGCCGGGCGACTACCAAGTGGAGTTCATTCCTCCGACGGGCACAGTTCTGACGCCGCAAGATCAAGGCAGCGATGACACGGTTGACAGCGATGCAGACACGGGCACGGGTCGCACCGGAACCGTTACGTTGGAATCGGGAGAGAACAACACGACTCTTGATGCAGGGCTCTTCATACCGGCCAGTTTGGGCGATTTTGTCTGGCTCGATGTGAACGGCGACGGCATCCAGAGCGGCGCTTCTGAGACCGGTATTCCGAGTGTTGTGGTGACACTGTACGACGCTCAATCGAATGCGCTGGGCACCACCACGACCGATGCCACGGGCTTCTACAGTTTCACCAACTTGGTGCCGGGCACCTATTTCGTGGGCTTCACGCCGCCGACGGGCTATGCGCTAACCCTCCAAGATGAGGGTGGCGATGACACCTCGGATAGCGATGCAGATCGCGTCACAGGGTTCACGGCTCCGACGACGCTGATCTCGGGCGAAAACGATCCGACGTGGGACGCGGGCCTGTATGTTCCTGCCTCGCTCGGAAACTACGTTTGGGATGACCTGAACCGCGACGGCATTCAGGGTGGAACGGAGCCCGGCGTGAGCAACGTCACAGTTCGGCTCTACGACGCTGCCAGTGTCTTGATCGGCACGACAACCACGGATGCCACCGGATTCTACAGCTTCACGAATCTGATTCCGGGGGTGTACTCCGTCGAGTTTATCTTGCCGCCCTCCTATGAGTTCACGCTCCAGGATCAGGGCAGCGATGATGCGCTGGATAGCGATGCGGACCCGATAACCGGCGCGACGATTCAGACCACATTGGTTTCGGGTGAGAACGATCTCACCTGGGATGCCGGCATTTTCCGCCGCGCTTCGCTGGGCGACTTCGTCTGGCATGATGTGGATGGAAACGGCATTCAAGATGCGGGCGAGACGGGCATCGTCAACGTGGTGGTGAACCTGCTGGATGCGAGCAGCAACATCGTTGCGACGACGGTCACAGACAGCTCGGGCTACTACAGCTTCACGAACCTCCTGCCGGGCGCCTACGCGATTGAGGTCATCCCGCCTGCGGGCCTTGCATTCAGCCTGCCGGGGCAGGGTGGAGACTCCTCCTTGGATAGCGATATCCATGTGGGCACGGGCCGCTCGGACTTGGTGACGCTGATTTCGGGCGAACACAATCCCGATCTGGATGCGGGTCTCCATGTCCCCGCTTCATTGGGTGACTTCGTTTGGCACGATTACGATGGCGATGGACTCCAAGGCAGCAGCGAAACCGGCATGCCGGATGTTGTGGTGAATCTCTACAACACGAACGGTGTGATTGTTGCGACGACCACCACTGATGTGAGTGGCGCGTATATTTTCACAAACCTGATGCCCGCCTTCTATTACGTCGAGTTCGTACCGCCCACGGGCTATCAAATTACGAAGCCGGACGTGGGTATTGACGACGAGCAAGACAGCGACGCCGATCAGACCACGGGGCTTACGGCGGTCACTCAACTCTTGAGTGGCGAGAACGATCTCTCGTGGGATGCCGGGTTGTATCTGCCCGCGACGCTGGGCGACCAGGTATTCGAAGACCTCAACTACGACAGTATCTTTGATGGGCCGGGCGAGATTACCGCTGCGGTGACAGGACTGACCGTGAATCTGTATCTCCAGGACGGGACCTATGTCACCTCGACGGTTACCGATGCGTCGGGTCTGTATCTCTTCACGAACCTGCCGCCTGCAGCATACGTTGTGGAATTCACGAAGCCGACGAACTTTGTGTTCGTCACGCCGGTGCAGGGAGGCGACCCCACTGTGGACAGCGATGCCGATCAGGTGACGGGCCGCACTGATCCCATCACGCTATATTCGGGCGATGATGATCGCACTTGGGATGCGGGCCTCGCGCAATACGGCGCACTGGGAGACTTCGTCTGGTGGGACATCAACGATGATGGGATCCACGGGGAAGACCTCTCCTTCTACGGGATTAACAATGTTACCGTGCGCCTGTACCGAGTGCAGGGTGGCGTGACGAGCTTCTTGAGCCAGGCCGTCACGGCGACGGACACCAACGGCAACAAGGGCCACTACTTCTTCCCGGCGCTGGAATTCGGCGATTACTTTGTCCAAGTGGATACACGCGGCATTCCAAACTACCTGCCGCGGCATACGACCGTGCTGAGCTACAAAGTCACAATCAGCCCTGAGTATGTCTATATTGATGCTGACTTCGGCTTCAATACCGACCCGACCGCGATTACGCTGCGCTATCTGAAGGCTGTGCGTACGGAAAATGGCGTGCGAGTGCAGTGGGAGACGGCCTCTGAATTCGAGAACCTCGGCTACCACATCTATCGCGCGAACACAGAGAATGGCCAGCGCGTGCGCCTCACGGGCGAGATGATCATGGGGCAGGGTACCGGGAGTGGCGCGACGTACTCCTTCGATGACGTCGGAGTTGATGCGGATGCTGCGTGGTACTGGCTCGAAGACGTAAGCGAGACGTTGGAGTCAACGCTCCACGGGCCGGTCTCGGTCGAAGACGATGGAGATAACGACGAGCAGGCGCCGACTCAATTGGTTGGCACCTTTGCCCTCGAGCCTGCGGATGCGGGAATCTATCGTTTGAGCGCCGAGGCGCTATCGCGCGCGGGAATTGCTGCGAACGCACTGCGAGTCGCGGAAATCAAGCTGGTCGTCGAGGGTAAGGAAGTGGCGCTCTTGCCCGTTGCCAAGGGTGAAACGCTCGCGGCTGGCGACAGCGTGCTGTTCTATGTGCCTGCCCATGAGGAGGCGCTCTCGATTTCAGTGGAAACGAGCGCCGATGCGGCTCGCATGGGCTGGGCCTATGCGGAGCCTACGTCCGAAGGCACGCTGTGGACGGGTGTTGTTCGTTCCGATGGACAGCTTCCCTTTATCGCCTCCTCGGAGTGGCAGCGCTATCTGCTGGTTGGGTTTGAAGGCGATGGAGCCTTGGTGCTGGATGTGACCGACGCGAATCGTCCTCTGGTGCTATTCGACTACACCGTCCTCAACATACCGGGTCAGAGCGGCTTGCTCTTGAGTTATGAAGTGGAGGAAGCTGCGCGCTGCTTCGCGGCGCAACT
This sequence comes from Kiritimatiellia bacterium, assembly GCA_023953695.1. GTDB lineage: Bacteria > Verrucomicrobiota > Kiritimatiellia > CAIVKH01 > CAIVKH01 > JAMLJG01. The sequence continues at coordinate 190,895 of JAMLJG010000003.1, read as the reverse complement.
GGACGCCGTCCGCGACGTTCAGGGCGTCACGCGCGCCGAGCCGTAAGCGTATGCGCACGAGTTGGGTAGGGGTTCGATCCACCGCGTGGGGGGCAGCTTGCTCGGTGGCACTGGCTGCCCATGCCGGAGGGGTCGCGCCCACGCAATGCAACTCGGAGACCGAGTGGCGGGTCGAAGTGCGGGGGGCATCCCTTGAAGCGCAGGCTGATGGCGTTTCGATTCCACGGGTTCCGCATGGCGTTCACATGAATGAGGCGGGGGAGCCCGATCTTCCATTCCTCGTTGAACTCGTGCCGGTTCTCCGCGATTGCGATGCCGAGATTGTGGTGGAGCGCGTGGAGTCGCATGAGACAAATGGAGTTCAGATTGCCGCGCGTGGTGGCTACTCCATTGGCGAGGACGCAAATGGAAATCCTTGCGTGGTTCCGGTTGCGGCCGATCCGTCGGCCGTCTATCAACGCGATGCCTGGTGGCCCGCGCAGCCGCTGGAGGTCAGCTACGCCATTCAGGGGAAGCAGCGATGGGCTCGATTTGTATTCCATCCGTTTCAGTACAACCCGGTTCGGGGTATACTTCGATTCAACGATGGGATGGATGCGCGCCTGATTTGGCGCTCTACGAAAGATAGTGGCCGTGATGAAGTGGATTGAGCGCAGTCTATCTGCGCTGTGCCTTTTTTTATTTGTGAGTTTCGGCGCTCAAGCGGCCGACGGTCTCTTGCCGCCCATGACCAATGGGGTCGATTCGGAATATGCGCCGCGTCGCGCTGGTGCAGAGGTGGGCGCCCGGCATCGCATCCTTGTCACGAATGAGGGGCTCTATCGCATCACATTCAGCAATTTGATTGCGGCGGGAGTTTCCAGTCCGGTGGGCTCGGAGTTGCGTCTATTTTGTCGAACGCAGGAAATCGCCCTGATCACGAGCAGCGCGGGCGCGTGGGATTCATCGGATTACGCCGTCTTCTTTGGCCAACCACACGATGGCTATTGGACCAAGACGAACACCTATTGGCTCGGAACGGGCGGGAGCGGTTTGCGGATGGCGCAGCGCAATGCGCAGCCGCAAACGAACATTGCGGTGGACCGCACCCTGCACCGGGCGACTGTGAACTACGCGCCTAAGAACATTTTCGCCATGAATTATGCGCCGACCATCGGGGATTTTGATCATTGGATCGCGCACAACATTTTTGATAGCGCGACGACCAATCTCATCCTTGCGACACCCCGCCTCGCGAAGGGCTCGGGCGGAACTGCCACAGTGTACCTCGCGCTGTGGGGCCGAACGGCGGCTCCTCCGAATCCCGACCATGAGACCCGCTTTGCCATCAACGGACTTGCCGTGCAGACTTCGCGCTACGATGGTCTCTCGTTCTATCTCGCCTCGAATGCGGTGCCCCAGTCGGTGCTGAGCAATGGGAACAACACGGTGCAGTTGCGACAGGTCTTCGCGGCCACTACGGATGTTGCCTCTCTGCAGTGGATGGCCGTGGTCTATGAGGCGAGCAATACGGCGGTTTCCGGCGTCGCGACACTTCTGGGTGCTCAGGGAATCACGAACTATGCGGTCACGCCGTGGAACACCAACGATGTGCCGCTTCTGCTGGATATTTCGGATCCCGCCAAACCGGTTCGCCTGGTGAATGAGGCGACGGATGTCGGAGATGGGAATGGGCGCGTGCGATGGGCCGATTACGCTGTGCTTGCAAACCGCTATTGGCTGAGTGCGCCGACGAGCATCCCAGAAATTGCGATTTCGGAGGCCGTGCAGTTCCGCGACTTTACCAATACAGCGCGGCGATTCGATTACCTGATCATTTCGGATGGGAACCTATCCACGGGCGCCTATCAGTTAGCGAAATATCGCGCGCGCGACGGCATGAAGACGCTGATGGTTCCGATTGGCAGTGTGTATGACGAGTTTAGCTATGGCATCAAGGATGCGGGCGCGATCAAGCAGTTCATCGGCTATGCCTATCACCATTGGGCTCAGCCGCCGAAATATGTGGTTTTGGTGGGCGATGGTAATTACGCGCCGTGGAAGTTTTCGGATCCGATCCCCGTCTATATGGGGCCGAGTTCGTTTGAATATTGCGCGCAAGATGGCTGGTTTGGAGCGGTGGATGGTGCGGATCACGTTCGCGATGTGCAGATTGGCCGATTTCCCGTGGCGACGGTTGCACAAATGACCGGCGCGGTGGCGCGCATCGCGCACTACGAATCGGCACCGACGGGTGCTTCGTGGCGAAGCAAGGCGCTCTATGCTTCCGATATCAACACTACGCCACCGTATCATTTTCAGGATATGAGCGATTCGAACATCGTCGCCAATTTGGCGTTGGCGGGAGTTTCCACTCATGCAAAGGCCTATTATACCGGCGCCAATTCGGCATCGGTGATCGCGACGATCACAAATGTGGTCAATGCGAGCGACCCGAAGGGGCCGGTGTTCAGCGTCAGTTACGTTGGGCACGGCTATCACAACGATTGGGCGCCCGGCTTCAACAATAGTCATGTGGCGATGCTGAAGAATAGTGCGAGCCAGCCGCTGTTTGCGATGTGGACCTGCGCGAATGGAGCCTTTGCGGACCCGACCAATTCGCCGATGGCGGAGCTATTGATTCGGCGAGAATACAATCGTGGCGCCTCGGCGACCATTTCCGGCTCCGGTCTGACGGCGAACGAAGCGATTCGATGGATGGCGGATGGCTTTTATGGCTATTTCACCAATTCGATTTCGCGCCAGCGATTGGGCGATGCGATGGATGCCGGCATCCTCTCGCTTCAGGCGGTTTCGCCGGGCTCGCGCGAGATGATCTTCTACAATCTATTTGGCGACCCGGCCCAGGTGATTCGGCCATGATGAGACTCCTTCTAGCAGTTTTCCTCTTGAGCGGCGTGCTGTCGTTTGCGGACGATGTCGGCGATACGCGGGAGGCGGCGGAGTTGTTGAGCACCGGTTCGGTGTCTCGCCTGATAGAGCGCTATGATGATATTGATTTCTTTCAGGTTCCCATTTTGCCGTTTGTGACGAATGTGTTGACGGTTTCGACGGGGACGGTTTTCGATTGTGAGATGGAGCTATACGCGCCGCCGGGCTTGGTGGTCTCACTTGCGACGAACACGGCGAAGGGAGCGCCGGAATCGCTAGAGATTCTGAATACTGCGATGGCTACGCGCGCGTATCTTTCGGTGAAGAGCCTCGCTGAGTTTTCCACGGGGACATACCACGTTGCAGTCTGGCACCACTTCACTGACGCGAATACCAACGGATTGCCCGACGAGTGGGAGTTGGCCACGTTGGGTGTTCTCACCAACGCGACGGCGGGTGGCGATTGGGATGGTGACGGATTTCGGAACCGCGACGAATGGTTGGCGGGTACTCATCCGAACGACGTGGGATCGGCGCTGCGCATCTCGCGTATTCAGCGCGCGACGAACGGCACGCTTGTGACGTGGTCTTCCTTGCCGACGGGGCTCTATCGGGTTCAGGCTGCGACGAATTTGTTTTCTGCGTGGAGTGTGATCTCGGACGCGGTTCTCGCGGACTCGAACTCAACGACCCAAGCGGTGCCCGGCGCGGTTACGGGTACACAGTTCCGAGTGGAACTCTTGTACTAACTATTCGGCGCGATGCGCCCAAGCGCGAGCGTTGGAGAGCTTCCTTCTTTTCCTATTTGCCGAAGATGCGCCGGGCCATGTGGATGGGGTGCGCCAGGCGGTCGCCAAGGGTGATGGCGGGTTTGTCGAGAAAGGCCGCGAGATCGTCGGGCAGGGGAAAGAATAAGTCAGGCAGTTCCGCCATTCGGCCCGGACGCCATGTCTTGGCGTTGGGGCTCATGAATCGTTTGTTGTTGCGAATCACCATGCGGCGCATGGCCTTGCGGCCGAGCTTGGGATGAATGGTGTCGAGTTTGAGGCGGGCGAGAGCTTCGCGCGCTTTGCTAGCGGGGAGGAAGCGGGTGACCATGCGGAGTGTGATGGCGACGGGTTTGATGATATTCCACCGCCAGATTCGCGCGGTACAGGCTTTCCAGTCGAGATCGCTGCGTTCGAGAAGGAGTGCGATGTCGAGCCACCACAGCAATCGGTTTCCGCTGGCGGGGGAGAGGAACCACTCGGCGGATTGGCCGAGTGCGAAGGCGGTTTCGTTTAGGAATCCGTGTTTGTGTGCGTGGACGCAAAGGTAGAGCAGGAGGTCCTCGTCGCAAAAGCGGGGGAGACCTTCGTCGCCGAGGCAGACGCGGTCGAAGCCGGCGTCGTCGGGAAGGCGGTAGAGATTCGCGCGATCCACCCAGCGGGTGTGCAGCTCCAGGGGTAGTGGCGCGTCGGTTGGGGCACAGGTGACGTGGAAGTGGTAGGGCGTGATTCGCTCCGGCGGCTTCCAGCCCGATGCGGTGGCGGCTTCGATGGCCTCGGGGAGATGCTCTTTCTGCACGAGGACATCGAGATCGCTGTAGGGGCGAGTGGCGGCTTCGCCGTAGAGAAGGCGCTGGAGGGTCGGGCCTTTGAGAAAGATGTGGGGGATTCCTCGATCGCCGAGCTGGCCCATGAGGCGAAATGCGGCCTTGAGTCCGGCGCCGTGGCGAAGTAGGGATTGGGTGATGGTCTTATCGTCCTCGGCCAAGAGGGTGTTGACGCCATGGCCCGCGAGCGCCACGGGTTCGAGGCGGAGGAGGGCTCCGAGGAGCCGTGGCAGGTCGGGCGCACCGCTGGGTATGAAATCTGAGTCTGTCACGTCGCTGTTTTACAAGCCTTGGAAGTTTACAAAAGGTCTTTTTACAATCGTTGGAAAAATTGGTTGGGTCTCAGGCGCGGGAATCATGGCATTTTTGTGCTGCGCTTGCTATAGTCGGCGGGCAATTTAGCTGAAGGAGTCAATTCATGGCATATACGCATATTAAGGTTCCGGGGCACGGCGAAAAAATCACGATGGGCGCGGATGGCAAGTTGAAGGTGCCGGCGAACCCGATTATTCCGTTCATTGAGGGGGATGGGACGGGGCCGGATATTTGGCGCGCTTCAGTCAGAGTGCTGGATGCGGCAGTGGCCAAGGCCTATGGCGGGAAGCGCGAGCTGGTTTGGATGGAAGTGTTCGCGGGGGAGAAATCGTTCAAGGCGTATAATTCGTGGCTTCTGGATGAAACGGTTGAGGCGTTCCGCGAATTTCAGGTCGGGATCAAGGGTCCTCTGACGACGCCGGTCGGCGGGGGGATTCGCTCGCTCAATGTGGCGCTGCGCAAGATGTTGGATTTGTATGTCTGTTTGCGCCCGGTGCGCTGGTTCAATGGCGTGCCTTCGCCGGTGAAGCGTCCGCAGGACGTGGACATGGTCATTTTTCGGGAGAACACGGAAGATATTTACACCGGACTCGAGTTCGAGAATGGGACGGAAGAGAACCGCAAGTTCAAGGAGTTGCTCAAGGCGAGCTTTCCGAAGGAGTTTGCGAAGATCCGTTTCCCCGATAGCGCAGGCATCAGCGTGAAGCCCGTGTCGCAGGAGGGGACGGAGCGTCTCGTCCGCGCGGCGATTGAATATGCATTGGCGAATCATCGCAAGAGCGTGACCTTGGTGCACAAGGGCAACATCATGAAGTTCACCGAAGGGGCCTTCATGAAGTGGGGCTATGAGTTGGCCAAGCGCGAATTTGGCGCGGTGGAAGTGGATGGTGGGCCGTGGTGCAAGCTGCCGGGTGGATTGCTGATCAAGGACGTGATCGCGGATATCTGTTTCCAGCAGACGATTACACGCGCAACGGAGTTCGACGTCATCGCGACGATGAATCTGAATGGCGACTATATTTCCGACGCGTTGGCCGCACAGGTGGGCGGCATCGGGATCGCGCCGGGTGGCAACATCAACTATGTGACAGGTCACGCCATTTTCGAGGCCACGCACGGCACGGCGCCGAAGTATGCGAATCTCGACCGGGTGAATCCGGGCTCCGTGATTCTCTCCGGAGAAATGATGCTGCGCTATTTGGGATGGACCGAGGCGGCCGATCTCATCATCAAAGGGATGGATGGCGCGATTGGCGCGAAGCATGTCACGTATGACTTTGCCCGGTTGATGGAAGGCGCAACGGAAATCAAGTGCTCGGCATTTGGCGACGCGGTGATCGCTAATATGTGAGACGCCGCGCGCGTCTTTGCAGGTGAAGAATGAAGAACGAGGCCAAGATTCTCTCCCGAGAGGCGATGGCGCAAGAGCGCGCGCGATTGCGCGCAGCTGGGCGACGCCTCGTCTTTACGAATGGCGCGTTCGATATTCTCCATGCTGGGCATGTGACCTATCTGCAGTTTGCGCGCGAGCAGGGCGATGCGCTTTGCGTGGGGTTGAACTCCGATGCGTCTGTGAAGCGGTATAAGGGTGATCGGCGTCCGGTCAATGGCCAGGCGGATCGCGCGTTGGTCTTGGCGGCGTTGGCGTGCGTGGATTACGTGGTGATTTTTGATGAGGACGAGCCGAAGGAATTGATTGCCGCTGTGGTGCCGGATGTTTTGGTTAAGGGCGCGGATTGGGCGCACTACGTCAGCGGCCGGGACATTGTGGAGGCGCACGGCGGCAAGGTGGTTCTGGCCGAGATGGTCGCCGGTCGCTCGACGACGAATGTGATCAAACGAATTGTCGAAGTGTATGGGGGCGCATCTTCGGCCTAGAGCACAGGCCGCGCCTGGCGCGGCGCGGAACGGGAGCGATAGCTATGAGCAAATACATCGTCACTGGCGGAGCCGGGTTCATCGGGAGCAACATCGTTGCGGCGCTGAATGCGCGTGGCGAAGACGATATTCTCGTTGTGGACATTTTGGGCAAGGACGAGAAATGGAAGAACCTGGTTGGGTTGAAATTTGCGGATTACATGGAAGGCGATGCATTTCGGCTCGCCGTTCAGCAGGATGCGCTGGGCAAAGTGTCTGCGGTGTTTCACATGGGGGCCTGCAGCGCGACGACGGAGAAGGACGCCTCCTATTTGGTGGATAACAACTACCGATTGACGCGTGAGCTATGTGAGTGGTCGCTCCACAACGACGCGCGATTTGTCTATGCATCGAGCGGCGCGACGTATGGCGATGGAGCGCAGGGATATTCGGACGATGACGAGGTGACGCCGACGTTGGAGCCGCTGAATATGTACGGCTATTCGAAGCACATGTTTGACTTGTGGGCTCTGCGAAATGGCGTGCTGAATGAAGTTGTGGGACTGAAGTTTTTCAACGTGTATGGATCGCGTGAGGACCACAAGGGCGACATGCGCTCTGTCGTACACAAGGCCTTTGGTCAGATACAAGAAGAGGGCGTGGTCAAATTGTTCAAGTCGTATAACGCAGATTACAAAGATGGCGAGCAGGTGCGCGATTTCGTGTATGTGAAAGACGCCGTGGATGTGTGTTTGTGGTTTGCGGATAACCGGCGCGCATCGGGCCTGTTCAATGTCGGGACGGGCACATCTCGAACGTGGCTGGATCTGGCGCGCGCGGTCTTCGCCGCGTTGAAGCGCGAGCCGCAGATTGAGTTTATTGAAATGCCGATTTCGCTTCGCGGGAAGTATCAATACCACACGGAAGCGGATATTTCGAAGTTGCGCGGGGTCGGCTACAACGCGCCCATGACCACGCTGGAAGACGGCGTGCGCGATTATGTTCAGAGCTGGCTGTCAGCAGGCTGATTTTGGGTTGAATAGAGTGCGGGGCCGCACAGCAAGAAGTGCTGCGAACGGGCGCCGCGCGGAGTGGGAGTTCGAACTATGATTAAAGCGAAGATTGTGGGTGCGGGCGGGTATGGCGGTGTAGGGATCACCGAGTTGCTGTTGAACCATCCTGAGGTCAAGATCGCGACGCTCGTCGCGGCGACTGAAACGGGAATGAAGATCAGCGAGTTGTATCCGCATCTCGAAGGCTTCATTGATTTGCCCATTCTGACTCCCGACGATCCCGCATCGCAGGAACCTGCCGACGTGGTGTTCTTTTCGACGCCGGACGGGGTGGGGATGGTGCAGGCGCGCACCGAGTTGGAGAAGGGCGCGAAGGTAATTGACTACAGCGGCGATTTTCGTTTCCAGACGATGGAGGAATACGCCGAATACGCGCGCAGACTCGGCAAGCCGACGGAGCACAAGGCGCCCGATCTGTTGGGTCGCTCGGTTTATGGTGTGCCGGAATTGCGTCGGAAGCAGTTGAATTCATCTGTGCAATTGGTCGGGAATCCCGGCTGCTTCGCGGTCGGCGTTGAAATCGGCTTGGCTCCGGCGGTTGCGCACAAGCTCGTACATTTCGACAGCATCATCTGCGACTGTAAGAGCGCGGTGAGTGGCGCGGGCAAGAAGCCGAATCCCAGTTTTCATTTTCCTGCGCGCTACGACAACATGAATGCCTATCGCCTGACGGGTCACCAGCATGTTGTTGAGGTGGAGCGCGAGTTGCGCACGATTGCGGGCGAGCAAATCAACCTGTGCTTCACGACACAGGTAGTTCCGGCGTGTCGCGGTATTTTGTCGTGTTTGTATGGCTCGCTGCGACCCGGCGTCACGGCGAAGTCCGCAATGGAGGCCTATCAGGATTATCACCGAGGGAATTGCTTTGTGCGCATCTATGATCGCAAGGCGACGGTGGGCACGGCGCATGTGCGCGGCAGCAACTATTGCAACTTGATTGTGGATGTGGATGAGCGGACGAACAAGCTGCGTGTGATCTCGCACATTGACAACCTCATGAAGGGGCAGGCGGGCAGTGCGCTGCAAAACATGAATCTGATCTTCGGTTTCCCGGAGACGATGGGGCTGGACCGCCCCGGTCAGTATCCGTGAGACGAGTGATTGAAGTGAGTTGAGAGAACATTAAGGAGACGAGAGTATGGCGAACGAGAATGGACAAACCATCATTTCTGCCGATGTGCAGATTACGGGAACGATCAAGAGCAATGGCCCGATCCGAATAGATGGGAAATTGGAGGGCGACTTGATCTGCGCCGCGGATGCGGTGATTGGGCGCAACGCGGTGATCAAGGGCGGATTGCAGGTCAACAGCGTTGTGGTCGAAGGCATGATCCAGGGCAACATTTCCGCGAAGGACAAGATTGATATGAAGTCCACGGCGAAGGTGCACGGCGACATTGCCGCGAAGCGTCTCGCAGTTGAAGACGGCGTGACGTTTATTGGCCGTTCCGAAGTGAATCCGACTGGCGCCGTTGCGGGTGCACCAGCGCAAGCCCCAGCGGCTTCTCAGGAACCTCCTGCGGCCGACAACAAGGGTGGCGGGATGTTTGGCCGTCGCTAATTGATATCCTTCAAGGCGAGCCTTGGCGGCGCAGCGTAAATCTAAAGAAGTAGACGGACTGTCTCTTGTTCGTGCCGTGCGGCACGGGCGTGAGGGAGGGACAGCGCCGCCGCCGTCTGCTGCCTCGCCACCTCCGAAACGACCGGAGAAGCCGCCCGACTCGGCTGCGCCGAATCGTCCATCTCGTATCGGCCACACGGCAATGCCGACAAAGAACGAGATCCACTGCTACGAGTGCGGCTATATCTTTCAGTCCGCGGGGAAGCCCCAGACCCTCCGCTGCCACAAGTGCAAGAATGTACTCGATCAAGCCGATTATACCATTGATGCGGAGTGCACAGATTCGCTTCGCACAACCGGCAATATCAAGTTGGCTGCCGGCGCGGTGCTGAAGGCGGGTTCACTCGTGGGCCGCGACATTGTGATCGCGGGTCGGGTGGAGGGGGGAACGGTTAAGGCGCAGCGCCGCATTGAGATTCAGGCATCGGCTGTTTTCGATCAGGACCTCTTGTCCGGGCAGGATCTCACGATTGGGCCGGGAGCCGTTTGTCGCTTTCGGGGCAAACGACTGTTTCGCAGTGTCGAAATTGCGGGAGAGTTGGATGCGCACTTGGCGGTGAGCGGCTCAATCGCAGTGAAGGCGGGCGGACACTTGAAGGGAAGAATTGAGGGCGCCCATTTGACTGTCGAGGAGGGAGGCGGCTTGACGGCGGAATTGGAAATCTCGCCGGCTTCTTCGAAATGAATGATCGCCTCCATGTTCACATCGCCGGGGTGAGCGGTGTTGGGATGAGCGCGTTGGCGGAACTGCTCCTTGCGCAAGGCTTCTTCGTGACAGGGTCGGATAGAACTCTCGATCAGGGCGGAACCTCGGAGGCCGTAGAGGTATTAAAGAGAGCGGGTCTTGTTGTGGTTCCGCAGGATGGCTCCGGCATTACTCCCGGCACGCATGTGCTGGCCGTGAGTACCGCCATTGAAGCGGACAATCCGGAACTGCTCGCCGCGCAGAGGTTTGGGGTTGAGGTGGTGCATCGCGCTGCGATGCTCGCGCGTTTGGCGATGGGCAAACGTGTCATCGCGATCACAGGAACGGCGGGCAAAACCACGGTCACAGCGTTGGTGGGCTATTTGTTGGAGCAGGCGGGTTATGATCCGACCGTGGTGAATGGGGGGATCATTCTCAACTGGCGCGGGGACGCTCGTTTGGGGAATGTACGAGCAGGCGCTTCTGATTGGTGGGTGGTGGAGGCGGATGAAAGCGATCGATCGTTGCTGCAGTTTCATCCGGAGCACGCCATCATCACCAATGTTTCCAAAGATCATTTTGAATTGGATGAAGTTGAGCGACTTTTTCGGCAATTTGCCGCGCAAGTGAGTGGCTCTATCGTTGCGGGGCGCGGTATGGGTTCGGGGGTTGAGCGCGACGTGATTGAGCCTGATTCGGCGCTTCTTCGGGCGGAGGGGCATTGGGGATTCAACCTCGATGGAGTGCAGTTCGAAGTTGCCATGCCCGGTCGGCACAATGCGGAGAATGCCTTGTTGGCTGCGACGCTGTGCCGCGAGTTGGGAGTGGATGCTTCCTTGGTCCGATCAGCATTGGCGAACTTTCGCGGCGTGCATCGTCGGCTCGAAGTTGTGGGGGCTAGGGCGGGAGTGCGCATTGTGGATGACTATGCGCACAATCCGGCCAAGATCGCCGCGTCGTGGCGAGCGGTTGCAGAAGACGCGTCTCGCGTGTTCGGCTATTGGCGTCCGCACGGCTTTGCGCCATTGGCGCTAATGCACGATGAGTTGGTGGATGCGTTGGCCAGTGTGATGCGGGCCGAGGATCGGCTGTTCATCCTGCCAGTCTATTACGCCGGTGGCACCGCGAATCGAAGCGTGGATTCGGCTCACTTTGTTTCCGCCCTCCAAGAGCGTGGGGTTAAGGTTTCGCTTGTCTCTGACTATGATGAATTGCGCGCGCGGCTGCTGTCGGATGTGAGCGAGGGGGATGTTATTCTGGGGATGGGCGCGCGCGATCCGGAGTTGCCGCGCTTTGCGCATCGTCTTGCCACGGCGTAGTGATGGTGAGACATGCAGCGCCCATGCGACGGCGTTGCCGAATATGAAATTTGCGCTGTGCGTAGAATTGGTTATTCTCGCCTATCCATGTCTTCTCGTCAGGCCAGACCTCAAGTTCCCGGTGGATACCGAGAAGTCTTGAAGATTGCGTATCCGCTCATCGTCAGTACGGCGTCGTTTTCTCTGATGCAGTTTGTGGACCGCGTATTTCTTGCGCGGTATAGCGCGGTTTCTATTCAGGCTGCGCTGCCGGCTGGATTGCTTTCTTTCACGCTGATGTCCGGATTCATGGCTGTAGCGGGATATGCGAACACGTTTGTGGCGCAATATCACGGGAGTGGAGACGCGCGTGGATGCAGTCGGGCGACCGCGCAGGGAGTTTGGCTATCTCTCTTTTCGTGGCCGATAATTTTGGCGCTCATTCCGCTCGGCCGCTTCCTGCTGCAACTGGCGAAGCATTCACCGGATGTGCTGGGACAGGAGTTGGACTATTTGACAATTCTGATGTTGGGCGGTGTCACCGTTCCGTTAGGCGCTGCGATCAGCAGTTTTTTTACGGGGCGTGGAGATACATTGACGAACATGTATGCCCAATTGGCGGGCAACCTGACGAATGTGTTGCTGGACTGGGTGCTGATCTTTGGCAAAGGCGGATTTCCGGAGATGGGCATTCGCGGGGCTGCGATCGCCACGGTTATTTCGGGGGTTGTTCCGCCCTTGATCCTCTTTGTGCAGTATTGGCGACCGCGCATTCATACGGAGTATGCGACGCGCGATTTGTGGCGATTGGATTGGCCCTTGTTCCGTCGCCTGTTGCGCTTTGGCGTTCCCTCGGGAGTGCATCTGGTGTTGGACGTTTCCTCCTTTTCCGTTTTTGTTCTGATGACGGGGCACCTTGGTGCGCTCTCGCTGGCGGTGAGCAACATCGCGTTGAGCATTAACTCGCTAGCCTTCATGCCGCTGGTGGGCATCAGCATCGCGGCGTCCACGTTGGTGGGTCAGTATCAGGGGCGAGGAGAATCGGGGATCGCGGCGCGCGCGGGTTGGACGGCACTGAAGATAGGGCTGATCTACATGGCGTTTATGGGGCTGACCTACGCGATATTGCCGCAGATGTATTTCCAACTATTTTCGGAGCGCGGCGCGGGCGGCTTCGAACTGGAAGAGTTGTTGCAGATGGGCCGTCGGCTGCTTCTGCTGATGGCTGCGTGGGGCCTGCTCGATACGGTCAACCTCGTCTTGGCCGGGGCGCTGAAAGGGGCGGGCGATACGCGTTTTGTGATGTGGTATTCCACGCTGATGGCGTGGGGTCTCTTTGTGCCGGGCGAGTTCTGGGTGATCTATATTCGGCGCGGAGGGATTTTGGATGCGTGGGTATTTCTGGCGTTTGTCATCGCGACCATTTCGAGCGGATTCTTTTTGCGGTTTCGCTCCGGTCGGTGGAAGAGTATAGAGGTGCTAGACCGGCAGTCGCCGCTGCCGTTGGCGAACATCGGGCAGGACGGCCGCACGCTAGTGGATTGATCCCGGTGGCGGCGGCAGGGTGGGGGATGACATGTTGAGGGAGGCTTGGTTTGTCGAATCGCTCGGCGCGCGATAGCGTCCATCTTCCGTGATGGGGACGAGGCTGACGTTTCCAAATGTAGGATTATAGGAATATGCGAAGCCCGGCGGGGCGGGTTTGAGTTCGGGCAAATAGCGACGATCCACGAGTTCCAGCAGATTGGTCGGCAATCGCGAGAAATCGCTTTGGAACTTTCGGATCGCTTGCTCCAGCGACTCCTGGATTTGGATAGGCGTCCGGCGGCTGCGGATACGATCGAGCGTTTCTTGGTAGTTGCGGGTTTCTTCAATCGGCGCGCGGGGCTCATCGAGCACGCGAGACCGCTCGCGAGAGCAACCGGCGAAAAGAAGAATTGTCGCCAGGAAGAGGACGGTTGTGTGGGCACTTGCTCGCATTCCGATTCCAGCCTAGCGAGATTGGCTCGCGTGTCACGCCGGATTCTTTGGAAAAGCTCGTTCCGGAACCCAGAGTAGGATGCGCTGTCGGACTTCCCAAACGAGTGCAATGGGTGGAAGCAGTGGCATGAGCACCAGCAGCACGAGACTGGCGCGGGCGGCGCGCGAGGACTGATAGTAGAAGAGAAAATAGTCCTTCCACCCGATCTCCGCGCCAAAACGGCGAAGGTTCCAATAGAGAAATCCTAGGGCGAGCAAGACGATCAGTGCGGCGGATATGGCGCTCAAGAACGTTTCAATCCTCAGCACGGGGTCATCGAGATAGCGCGCGATTTCGAGAGCGAGCAGGTGGATGGCGACAAAGCCGGCCCCGCTGGCGGTCATCAGGAGCGCGACATTGGTGGCGCGATAGAGTTCTGAGGGCGTTTTGTGCCACCAGCCGAGATAGGGTAGGAGATAGACTTGGAGCGTGGCGACGAGCAGCAACAGAGCCGCGCGCGATTTCCACGCGGGCGTGAGTGGTGGGGTGCGATGAAGTCTCCATGCGCCGAAGAGCCAAAGGAGCGCGGGTAGAGCCGATACGGGGATTCCAATTCGCTCCAAGGCCGGTATGTTGAGGACGCCAGCCCAGAGTGCGAGCCAAAGCACAAGGCCGCCGAATATGGCGGTCAGTCCTTCGGCAGCGCGCAGAAGGGCTGTGGCGATCTCGCTTGGATCGGGCTGTTTCACGTTAGAGCGTTATGAACGATTCTCCGCATTGTGGCAATGGCGGCCTTTGTTTGGGTCGGGAGATTGTTCCTCGGAATGAGCGACGCGGCTCTTGAGATTTCGATTGATTCGTCTATTCTAACTCAATGTCTAGCACCTTTGGCACCTACTTTCGAGTCAGCACTTTTGGAGAGTCGCACTGCAAGGCCGTCGGCGCCATTGTGGATGGCTGTCCCCCGCGTCTTGAATTGACAGAAGCGGATATTCAGCCGCAGTTGGATCGGCGTCGCCCGGGACAGAGCAAGGTCAATACGCCGCGGCAAGAGAGCGATACGGTGACGATTCTCTCTGGAACGGAGAATGGTCTGACTTTGGGTACGCCGATCGGCCTTTATGTGCCGAACAAAGATCAACGGCCGGGCGACTATAAGACGATGTCGGACGTGCCTCGACCGTCTCACGCCGATTACACCTATCAGATGAAATATGGCATTCGCGCATCGAGTGGTGGCGGGCGGTCGAGCGCGCGCGAGACTATTGGGCGTGTGGCGGCGGGTGCCATTGCTGAAAAATGGCTTCGGATCCATCACGGGATTGAGATTGTCGCGTGGGTGAGCACCGTTGCCTCTATCACTGCGCCGGAGATTGATTTGGATTGTGTGACGCGGACAGAGGTGGATGAGACCATCATTCGCTGTCCCCATTTGCCCACGGCTGAGCGCATGATCGCCGCAGTTTCGGAGGCGCGCGATGCGCAGGATTCTCTGGGCGGCATTGTTACCTGTGTATGTCGCAAGGTGCCCGTCGGTCTAGGCGAGCCGGTTTTTGAGAAGCTCGAAGCGCGGCTCGCGCAGGCGATGCTTTCGATTCCAGCGACGAAGGGGTTTGAGATCGGTTCCGGATTCGGGTGTGTGGCCTTGCCCGGCAGTCGTCATAACGATCCGTTTGTTAAGAAGGGGGATCGCTTGGGAACGCGCACGAATTTCAGCGGCGGCGTGCAGGGTGGCATCAGCAATGGAGAGGCGATTTATTTCCGTGTGGCGATCAAGCCACCGGCGACGATCGCACAAGCTCAGCGAACGGCATCCTTTGAAGGAGAGGAGACTATCCTTGAAGCAAAAGGGAGGCACGATCCCTGCGTTGTGAATCGCGCCGTTCCGATCGTCGAGTCCATGGCGGCGTTGGTGTTAATGGATGCCGTATTGGCGCAGCGCGCACGCGGCGGGAACTGAAATAGAGAGGACGAACGATGTGCTTCAACAAGCTTCGCTCTCGGTGGGTGTGCATTGCGTTGGCGGCAACCCTCGCCTTTGCTGCACTCCCTGCGCCTTCTGCGCGTGCGGAGTCGAGTACGCTGGATCCCAACTTGACGATAGGATTGTTGGTCGTTGTGGTGGGCGTCCTCGGGTGGGTTGCATGGACGATGGATAAGGAAGATAAGGCCGACCCCATGATGGCGCGCGCGCTCCTGCCTCTTTATCGGGCAGAAGACGACAGCGCCGCGATTGGCGTCCTGCTGAGTCCATCCGTCACGGAGAGCGACGAACTTGCATTTGCCACGGGCTTGGCAATCGGTCGTCGCTTCTAGGTCCGGTAATTTGGCGCTTCCTTGCTAATGGTCACATCGTGCGCGTGACCCTCTCTAGATCCGGCGCCCGTGATGCGAACAAACTTCCCGCGCTTTCGAAGTTCATCAATCGTGCGACATCCCGCAAAGCCCATCGCCGCACGGATGCCGCCGCTGAATTGAGTTAGCACCTGCTTAACGGTTCCGGCAAATGGGACCATTCCTTCGATGCCTTGTGGGACCAATTCGCTTTCGGGCGTATCGGTAAGTCCGTAGCGTTCGCGGCTACCCCTGTTGGTCTGCATTGCACCGAGGCTTCCCATCCCGCGGTAAATGACATATTGGCGACCCTGGTAGAGGAGCTTTTCTCCGGGGCTTTCCTCTGTGCCCGCGAGGCAAGAGCCCATCATCACGCTATTGGCGCCCGCGACCAAGGCCTTCGTCACATCGCCCGAATAGCGAATTCCGCCGTCTGCAATTACGGGGATGCTTTCCTCAAGCGCCTTGGCAACGTTGTAGATCGCGCTGATTTGCGGCACGCCCACGCCGGTTACTACCCGCGTCGTACAAATTGAACCGGGCCCAATTCCCACCTTCACGCCATCTGCCCCCGCATCGCGCAACGCCAATGCCGCTTCTGCGGTTACGATGTTGCCTGCGACAACATCAATGTGATCGTAGTGCTTTTTGATCCAGCGGGTCATTTCAATGACCCCCTTGGTGTGCCCGTGTGCTGTGTCCACCACGAGGACATCCACCTGTTGGGCAGCCAGCGCCGCCGCGCGTTCTTGATCGGCGGGACCAACCGCCGCGCCCACGCGTAGGCGATAGTCCGCATCGCGGTTATAGAGCGGTTGAATGTTGTGATACAGCGTGCGCACATCCGTGTAGCTATAGAGGCCGATCAGTTTTCCATTCTCGACGAGCGGGAGCTTGCCGATTTTGTTCTTCACCATGATATCGAACGCCTGTTCGAGCGTGGTTCCTCGTGGAGCTGTGATCAGGTGGGTCGTCATCACGTCGCGGATACGCGCCTTCATATTCCGCGAGAACTTGATATCGGAAGCTGTGAGGATGCCGATGAGTTGTTCCTTGTCATCCACAATGGGGAAGCCATTGAAGCTGTATCCCTTTTCCTCTTTCGTGCGCCGCACGTCTTCCAGCGTTTGATCCGCTTGGAAAGTGACCGGCGAGGAAATGAGGCCGTTCAGGTAGTTTTTGACCTCGCGAACGAGGGCTACCTGGCGCTCGGGGGAAAGGTTCTTGTGGATAATTCCAATTCCGCCCAGCATTGCCATTGCGATCGCCATGCGCGATTCGGTTACGGTATCCATGGCGGAGCTGAGGAGCGGGGTGTTCAGGGTCACGCGCCGAGAGATTCGGCTGGTCAGATCTGCGTCGGCCGGGAGAAAATCGGCATAATCCGCGATGAGGGAGACATCGTCAAAAGTGAGCGCTTCATGAGGAAATGCCTGCATGAAATGGTCAAGGTGGGAGTTGAGAGTCATTCGATTTCCTTTTGCCCGCGGCACGATGAGGACGCAGGGCAGACATGTCAAACGCTATTTCCGAGTTCGCAGTTGTTAAAAAATGGAAAACATACATCAACCTGTTGACCTCCTTTCGGGGAGCGTCATATACTGCGCCTCATTAGTTGCCCATGCTTTCAAAAGACTACAGCTCAAGAACTCGGAGGCTCAGCATGAAATCCTCATTGATTCGACTGGCACTGCCCCTGTTCGCTGCGGCACTTTTCCTGCAGACCCCGGCACCCGCCGTGGCGCAGCAACCCGCGGGAGGAGGATCGGTCCCGCTAATTGTGCGCAAAGTTTCGGGCGGTAAGGTGGAGACCCCGGAGTACCAGCTCAAGAAGAGCCAGTTTGTTGCTCGCACGCGCCAATGGTTTCAAATCATCGTGGACTACGACACCGCGCCGGATTGGTTGGATGAAGCGACATTCACGTATTATGTTCTTGTCCGCAGTAAGAAGCCGGAGCCTGGAAAGAATCCGATTACCCTCTTCAAGGGCGAAGTGAATTACATCAATGTCGAACGCGGCAAGCACAAGAGTGACATCTATCTGCATCCCAGCACTCTATCGCGTTTCGGCGATATTGAGCGTGTGGCGGTTCTCGTCAACGTGGGTGGGCGCCTCGTCGGCATGGATGGGATTCCGAGTGGCACTGCACAGCAGCGATGGTGGGAGCAGTTGTCGCCGCAAGACGGCTATTTGTTGAACAGGATGCAAACTCCATTTGCGATGATTCATTTTGACGATTACGAGGCCATTAAGCCGTCGCGGAACTAATCGCTGACGAATTGGTTTTATCATGCAACGAATTCTAACCCTGGATATCGGCGCCAGCAGTATCAAGCTGGGTGAGTTCGCGGCGCTGAAATCGGGCGGACTCGAGCTCATCAATTTTGCGGTGGGGCCGCTCCTTCTGGATCCCCAGTCGGACGATGATCGGATACCGCAGATTGTCGCCACCATCAAGGAGTTGATGCAGGAGCGCGGCATCAAGCCGGGCCCCGTTCTGCTCAGTGTGTCGGGCCAATCGGTCTTCTCGCGGTTCGTTAAGCTGCCGCCAGTGGACAAGGAAAAGGTCTATCAGATCATTCTGTACGAGGCGCAGCAGAATGTTCCCTTCCCAATTCAAGAAGTGGTTTGGGACTATCAATTGATCGGTCGTGGGGAAGGGGAGCTCGATGTGATGCTCGCCGCCATCAAGGCCGACATTATTATTCAGTTGACTGAAGCTGTGGAGCGCACGGGGCTCCAGACCGATCTGGTTGATGTGGCCCCCATGGCCCTCTACAATGCCGTGCGGTTCAACTACAGCGACACCCATGACTGCACGCTCGTGATAGACATCGGCGCGCGTTCGACCGATTTGATCTTCTTGGAAGAGGGTCGGGTCTTTATCCGCAGCGTTCCGGTTGCCGGCAATGTGATCACCCAGCAAATCATGCGCGAGTTCGATTTGAGTTTCGACGACGCGGAAGAGATGAAGCGCGCTCACGCATTCGTTGCCTTCGGAGGTGCTTACGAAGAGCCCAAGAGCGAGGTGGCGGACAAGGTTTCGAAGATTGTTCGCAACGTCATGACCCGCATGCACGCGGAAATTGACCGCTCGATCAAGTTCTATCGCAGTCAGCAGAATGGCCAGAGTCCGGCTCGGATCCTATTGGCTGGCGGAACCTCTGTCATTCCCTATACGGACACCTTCTTGAAAGACAAGCTGAAGGTTGAGGTGGACTATCTCAATCCCTTCATCAATGTTCCGGTGAGTGCGGCTATTGACGCTGAGGAGATTGGTCGCCATGCACACGAGTTGCCGCAGCTTGTCGGACTGGCTCTTCGCAAGGTGCATGCGTGTCCCATTGAAATCAATTTGCTGCCGCCAAAGGCCGTTCAGGAGAAGAGTTTCCGTCGAAAGCAGCCTTTGTTGGTCGGCGCGGCATTCGCGCTGGCGCTGATCTTTGTCGTTTGGGCTCTCTATTTTCTGAAAATGACCGATGTGGCGGAAGAGCAGTTGGCTCGGGTACAGTCGAATGTGTCTGCGCTCGAACAGGTTGCTCGTCCCCTCCGAGAGACGGAAGCCAAGATCAAATTCCTGCAGTCGCGGATTGCCGATGTTGACTCTGTTGTTGGGAAGCGCACGGAGTGGCTCGACATCCTCAGCGAGATTCATGAGGTATTGCCGCCTGATCTGTTTTTGCTGCAAGTGACACCTATCCGTGTCCCGCCTGTAGATCCTAATAGGCCGCCATCTGACGAGGAGCAGGCGAAATCCGGGCCACCGGGCACGCTGATCAGCATAGATGTGGAGGGCGCTGGCTATTTGGACAAGATAACGTCGGCAACGCCCATTCGCGAGTATCGCGACAAGCTGCGTGAGGCCAAATTGTTTTCACCTGCAACAGAAATCACCTGGCTGCCGACTCCGGCGCCCGATCAGTATGTACGGCGATTCAAGATCAACATTGTAATGAAGGGCCAGGTTCAACCATGAACTGGCGTAAATACATCGTTCTAATTGTCGGTGGTGGCATCGCGCTGCTCATGCTCATTGTGGCGATTGTTTTCCTCGCTCGCTCGAAAGGTAAATACACGCAAGTCAAAGGCGAGCTGGATCAGGGGATGACGCGCCTGGAATCGCTCACTCGCCGCGATCCATACCCATCTGCGGAAAACATACGCCAAGTTGAGTCAAATCTAGGAGCGCTAAGAGACTCTGCGGCCGTCCTTCAAGATACCCTATTGCGCGGGCAGATTCGGCCCGAGACACTTGAAATCGCAGAGTTTGCTCCCATGCTCGAGCGCACCAGTAAACGACTGGCCAAGCGCGCTGCGGAAACGGGTGTGGCCCTTCCCGCCAATTTCACCATGGGTCTCGCTCGCTATGCCGAGGGAGAGCTGCCCGCGACCGATGCCCTTCCGCGACTGGTTATTCAGCTCAAGACCATGGAAGCCATCGGCCAGATTTTGCTCCAATCACATATTTCATCCATCGTCAGCATTGAGCGGCAAGAGTTTGAGTCTGGCGGCACATCCTCGGCTGAAGAGCAGCCCATGCTGCGCCGTCGCCAATTGGTTCAGGAATCGCAGCCCACCGTTGCCTTGACGGCGATCCCCATGCCCGCCAGCAATACCCTCTACGAGGTGGAGCGCTTTCGCGTTGTGTTTCAAGCGCGCGACATGAATGTCTGGGAGGCCCTCAATCAGCTTGCTCGCTCACAATTGTTGGTTTCGGTTTCGGATGTTCAGCTTCAGAACACAGCCGCAGACAAGATCGGCCGCGCCACGCCATTGACACCCATAGGCGGCGAGCGGGCTTCCGCAGCGCCGCCGGGTGCACTGGTATTACCCGCACGCTACCCCTCGCATGAAGAGCGCGTGATCGCGGGTCGCGAGTTGGTTCAGGTGACTTTGGTGCTTGATGTATATCGCCTTGTACGCGAAATCAAGGAGGACTCGCCGTGATGGGCAGTGCAAAGAGACCCGGCGGTTCTTGGTTCGAGCAGAACTACGACAAGCTTGCTCTCGTGGTCATACTCGTAGTTTTGCTGCTTTCCGCTTTGCTTTTGGTCCTCAAGATAGGAGGGGAGCGCAAAGAGTTTGATGCGCGTTACAGCCAGGAAACCTCTATGGAGGGTGCTACCGCCAAGCCGCTGGATGTATCGCTGGTAAGTAATTTGCTTTCTCGCTTATCCAATCCCTTCCAGGTCCAATTGGTCAACCGGAGCTTTATGGTGGGCGAGGAACGGGTCGCAAGCATTCCCAGTGGTGCCCCAATTCCGTTCAAGGCTACTGTGGATCCATTCAGCGGAACAGAGCAGCCATCTGTGGATTATGATCCTGATAGTGATGGCGATGGCATTCCCGACAAAGCCGAAACGCAAATAGGCTTGAATCCGGCCGATCCTACAGATGCGCGCGCGGATTTGGATGGCGATGGCTATTCAAACTTGGAAGAATATCAAGCGGGCACGGACCCCCGCGATCCCGCATCCTTCCCGCCGCCCGCGGCAAAGCTTCGCCTTGTGAGGACGGTTGTCAATCCCTTCAAACTTCGTTTCCTCGGCATATCGCGGTTGCCCGATGGCGACCGATATCAGCTCAACCTTCGGACGCTCGAAAGAACCTATTTTGCTCGTGTCGGAGAAGTTGTGGATGGCTTCAATGTGCTTTCGTACGACGATAAGGCGACGGAAGGCCCCACGCTCACGCTGGAGAAAGACGGCAGTGTCATTCGTTTGATCCAGGGTCGAGTCATTGATCAGGATGCGCGCACGGCGCTACTCATTTTCCTCGTAGACGGCAGCCGGTTTAGAGTTCAGATCCGCGACGATGTTCGCCTAAAGGATCTCGTGTATAAAGTCGTTGACATCAGGGAGGATCGTGTCGTAATACGCGAACAGCAAACGGGTAAGCAAACGAGCGTTGGGCTGCTTACGACAGCGGAACGGACTGCGCTGCAGGGTGGCTCTTCGGCGACCCCGGAGCCGGTCGCTCCGTCCTTTCCTTGAGGGAAATAGACGGTGTGTATTGGTTTTGTTTGGATTGAGGGAATTAGGCTGGTTTCAAGTTGCAGGATATTGTGAAGGAGTGACTTTATGAGCGTCATCAAGAGCCGCTATACAGGATTGCTGGTCGCCGTTAGCTTAGTGGCGTTTACCGTTGCGCGAGGACAAGACTTTGACTCGTTGCTTGACGACTTGTCACTTCCGTCTCCAACGACGCTGGTCACGGAGGCAGGTGCGGCGGTGGAACCTGTGGCAGAGGCTGCTACCGATGCTGTGGAAGAAGCTGCTGACTCAGTTGATTCGGGCGTAGAGGCGATCGCTGAATCTGTCGATGCTGCCTCGGACTCAATTGTGGAGCCGAATCAGCCAGAGGCGCAGGAATCTGATTCAACCACCGACGTTGTCTCGGTGGCCACGGATGATTTTGGTCTGGACCCAGGCCCAGACGATGCACAGGCAAGCGAAGGTGCTGAACAGGTTACACCCGCGCCCGAAGAGTCTGTGGCTCCCGCCTCTGATGAAGTGCCTGCGCCGAGCCCAATTGAGGACACAGCATCTGATGATTTCTTTGGCGATTCCGAGCCGGTTGCTTCGGAACAGCAGCCCGCTCCCGAACCAGAGGTACAGGCGGAGACGGGCGATGTTTCCATCGACGCCAATGTCACGAACGCATTAGATATCTTTGGCGATTTCGGTGACGCGACGGACGAATCGAGTGTTTCTGCCACTCCCGACTCCGAGTCCGAAATCGAGCCTGAGGCGGTTCCGGTCGAGGAAGCAACTGGCGCTGTGGCTCCGCTGGATCCCAATGCGTCCGGCTTGAGTCCCGCACTGGTTGCCCAGCAGGAAGAAGTTCGCCGGCAGGCGAGCGAGGTCGAAGCCAAGGCCGCCGCCGACAAGGGCGTGGCGGCTGCACATGCTGGCAATTTTGATGTAGCCATTCCGGCGTTGCTCAGCGCGCAAGAGAAATTGCCTGCGCGTCCCGCGAACAAGGCCCGTCTTGATGAGATTTCTGCAGCGCTGGGGCAATCCTATTTGGGCCGCGCAGAGCAGCAACTTTCACGCAATGAGTTGAAGGGCGCTAGAGAGTCATTTGTCCGTGCACAAGCTGCCGGAGCAGATGTCCGCCAGTTCGAGAAAAAGCTCACCGCAGCAGAAAAGCGCGAGGCCGACCTCAAATCTCGACCCGTTCCCGTTGCCAAGCGACCCGAAATTGTTGCGCAGCAAAAATCCATCGCTGAATTGATTCGCGAAGGGCGTCAGTTCTTTGACGTGCGCGATTACAACTCGGCGGAAGCCATTTTCGAGCGGGTCCTTCTACAGGATGAGTACAATGTCGAGGCGATGCGCTTCCTTCGCCGAATTGACGAAGTGCGCTACAAAATCCGCTCGCAGGAGCGCGAGGCGACGGCGGCTGAGCTGATTCAGAAAGTTCGCGATGGGTGGAACAGTCCGGTTCGCAGCGATGCCACCGCACCCCAGGCCGTCGTCAATCGCGGTGCAGTTGAGACGCAGTCATCCGCGCAAAAGTTACAGGAGAAGATGGAGAAGATCATCATTCCATCAATTGAGTTCCGACAGGCAAATATCACGGATGTCGTGAATTTCTTGGTTGAGGCAAGCATCGCCGGCGATCCGGAGAAGAGCGGTGTCAATATCATCCTCAACCTCAATGTGCCGGGCGGCTCGGCCGTATCGGCTCCTGCTGCGCAACCGGCTGCTGCTCCCGCCGCAGACTTCGGATTCGGCGACTTCGGCTCCGATTTCTCTGCGCCGCCAGCGCAGTCCTTTTCGGCTCCGTCCGTAGATTCTTCTATCCCTACCATTACACTCAACCTTCGCCGCATTTCTCTTCTTGATGCCATCAAATACATCACGGAGGTTGCGCGCCTGAAGTATCGCTTGGAAGAAAATGCGGTGATGATCACGCCTGAGGGCGTCGTTTCGGGTCGCGTTCTCACGCGCCTCTACCCTGTGCAGCCGTCAATTCTTGATGTCATAGTCGAGAAGGAGGAGGCTCCCCAGCAGGCTGGCTTTGTTGAGCTTGGCGCCAAATCCGCCTCGTTCAAGAAGAGCGATGTGAAAGACTTCTTTGAGAAAGCAGGTGTTCCATTCCCTGCGGGGACCTCAATTGCCTATAATTCCGCGATCAGCCAATTGATCGTCGCGAACACACCCGAAAATCTCGAAACCTTTGAGAAGATTCTTGCGCGTCTCAACGTCATTCCCAACCAGGTTGAAATCGAGGCGCGCTTTGTTGAGATTTCGCAGGATGATCTGGAAGAGTTGGGCTTCCAGTGGCTTCTAACGGACAATTGGGAAATCGCACAGCGAACAGGCCCGTTCGGAGCGGGAAGCGCCGAACGCGTGCAAATGAATGCCGACAGCGAGGGTATGACAAAGGGCCTCCGGTTCTTTGGGCGCAATACGACGACGGGTGTGCTCGAGCCGGCGACGCGCCAACAATTCGGCTCCAATATCACCCCATTGGGTGGTATTGCGACCTTTGCGAGCGTCCTAACGAATCCCGAGGTGACGATTGTTGTTCAGGCGCTCTCGCAACATGGTGGCACAGACCTCCTATCGGCTCCGCGCGTGACCACGCGCAGCGGTGTGAATGCGCAGATTCAAGTGGTCCGCGAGATCATCTATCCCACCGAGTTTGATACGACCCAGCCTCAATTTAATGATACGGGCCGAATCACGACGCCACCCGTAGTGACGCCGGGTACCTTTGAAAAGCGTGAGACGGGGGTTATCCTCAACGTGACGCCTACAGTCGGACCTGATGGCTACACGATTGACCTCGTGATGGCTCCGGAAGTGTCAGAGTTGGTGGATTGGATTCAGTATGGTTCAACCATCACGATTCCGCGCAGCACGGGTGCGATTGATGAGCTCTTTACTCCGGATCAGACCTTCACATTCAACATCCCGCAGCCCGTCTTCGCCAGTCGCAACGTGACGACCAGTATTGTGATCTGGGATGGCCAGACCGTCGTCATGGGCGGCCTCATTCGTGAGGACTTGATCAAGGTCAAGGACAAGATTCCCGGGCTGGGCGATATTCCGCTGATCGGACGGCTCTTCCGTTCGGAAGGCGAATACAGCAAGAAGAAGAATCTATTGATTTTCGTGACCGCGCGTTTGGTGGATCCGGCGGGCAAGCCGCTCAATCGCGGCGAGGCCCTGACTGCGGCCGAAGCCACAGCTACAGCAGCGCCTTAGTCCAGTCTCTGCAACGCGGAGCGAGCGACCGCTCGCTTCACGTTGTGCATGGGGTCAAGGCGTTTTGGCTCGTCAGATCACATTGCTCGGACGAGAACAGCACTGAGGGATGGTGCCCTCATGCTCGGCGCGCGGAGTTGAGTATAGCTCGTTTGCCGGGCAATCATAATTCATGTCTCACACTCCATGCCTCCTTCTTATTGACGCGATGTCGCTGGCTTATCGCGCTTTTCATGCCATTCCACCGCTCTCGTCGAAAGATGGGACGCCGACAAATGCGCTGATGGGCTTCATGAAATCACAGCGGCACATGGTTGATCGCTTCGCGCCATCGCACATCGCCGTGGTTTTTGACGGCGGCTTGCCTGCAACACGATTGAATCTCCTTCCGGAATACAAGGCTCAGCGCGCGGAAATGCCCGAGGAGCTTGCAAAACAGCTTCCCCTCTTGGATGCCTATCTTGATGCGTCATCAATTCCCCGAATTCGGGTGGCGGGGCAGGAGGCGGACGATGTCCTTGCGACGTTAGCCAAGAAGGCGTCGGAGCGCGGACTCTCCGCTGTCATTGCGACGAATGACAAAGACCTTTTCCAACTCGTTGATCCAGCGATTCACCTCGTGGCGCCTGTGAAAGATGCGCCCGCTCTGGATGAAGTCGCGATTGAGGAAAAGACAGGTGTTCCACCGAGATTGATCCCTGCATGGCTGGCATTGACAGGTGATACTGTGGACAATATCCCGGGTGTGCCTGGCATCGGTCCCAAGACAGCGTCCAAACTGCTGCAGCAATTTGGATCGCTTGAGGATATGTGGAGCCATTTGAATGAAGTGAAGAGCGATAAACTCCGTGAATCATTGCTGGCGCATCGCGATATTGTGGCGCGCAATCTTGCGATGACGACACTGGATACGGCTGTAACACCCATGCCTGAGCTAAGCGACCTGGTCGTTCGCCCTCCGCGCATAGCGGAGCTTCGCGCATTGTTGGTTCCCCTCGGAATGTCATCTTTAGTGCCGGAGGCCGTCGCGCCCACACAGATGGAGCTTTTGTAAAGAAGAGTGCATTCCTTGGATTAGACTTCAATGAGCTCGACCGTTCAACGCATCGTCCTATTGGCTCTCGGCCTCCTATTTCTGTTCACCCTCGCGATGGGGGCGCGGATGGCAATTTTGGAGGCTCAATATAAGCGTTTTGGCGACGAGTTGCCGTTCACCCTTGAAAGCGCGCTCCATTATCGGCGGGTGAAAATGGTCTATGACACGGGACGCATTCAGGCGCACGACGCGATGGTGCAGTTTCCGGAAGGGATTGACCCTCGAACGACCTATACACTCGGTGCGGAGTATTTTTATGCGGCTTTAGCGAAGTATTTTCCGTCGCATATTCCGGTTCCAACGCGAGTTCGCATTCTGGAGGCGGGGTGGTTTTCGCTGGGGATTCCGTTTCTCGCACTGGGCCTCTATGGATGGCGCAGAAATCTTGGCGCAGCGGTGTGGGGATCCCTCTTTTACGCGATCTCGCTATCGAGCGTGATTCGTTCAACTGGGCAGGAGCTTTCGCACGAGAATTTTGCACTGCCGTTTCTCATTGGGCACTGGGCTCTCCTCGTCTGGAGTCCTGAGGTTCGATCGAGGTGGCTTCGCGTGGGGGGGCAATCTCTCGCAGCGCTGCTTTTGGGGTGGGCTCTTTGTTCATGGGATATGGTTCAGTTTTACATCGCGCTCCGCCTTCTCCTTCGGGTGTGGCGCGAGGTACGCGCTTCGGTTCGCCCATCGCTGATCCGAGAAGGGTGGTGGTTAGAATACGCAGCCTTGATCGCCGTGGGGCTGTTCAATCCCTATCATCGCGAACAAGGATGGCTGCTTTCACCGACCATGGGGTTGGCCCACGCGATTGTTTTGCTGAGAATAGCTCGGTGTTGGCTCGATAAACCGGGGGGGGGGTGGAATGGGGTCCGCGTGCGCCTCGGGATTGTGGTCTTCGGATTTCTTGCTGTTTGGGGTGCTCACTTTCTCCTCCCTGCGTCGGGCGCCTATGGGCATTTTGCCGAGCTGTTGTGGGCGAAGTTGCGCTATTTCAACATGAAACCCGCCGATCCTGCGCGCCTGACTTTTGCACAACGGATTTTATGGGTTCCGGCTTTGAACTCCACGGACTGGCGATTGGCTGCGATGCTTTTTCCTACGCTATTGCTATTGACAATTCCCGCAGTTCTCCTAGCGTTGGTTCACGCAAGGAGAGGATTCGACTTTCGAATCGGCGAGCTGTTGTTCGCGTGGGCGGTCTCCGTGGCAGCCTTCTGGCTCTTTACGCGCTTCCACGTTTATCTTTCTCTCTTTAGTTGCATGTTGATCGGTGTGGGCTGGTCTCTCCTCCCGTCGCCGCGGCGCGGGATGAAGATTCTGGTTGGGCTCGCGTTGGGAGCAGGGCTTTTGGTTGAGGGTGTGCACACCTTGCGCCGGCCAGAGCAGTGGGGCCGCGTTAATGTGTATTTTAAGGAAATCAGTGAACTGACAGCTTGGCTCAGTCGCCATGTGGCGCCGGAGGCGGTGCTGGCAAATTTCGGGACTAGCGCGTCCATCGCTGCATACGGGAAGTGCGCGATTGTTCTGCATCCCAAGTTTGAAAATACCGCGCTTCGACAGCGCGTGAAGGAATATGGAGAAGAGTTGTTCTTGAAGGACGAGAAGTCATTTCGCGATTGGGCGGTTGCCCATGGGGCGCGCTATTATGTTTATGCGTTTGGGGAGTTCTCCTCGGTTCATCCCGAGCTCCAGATGCGCTATTTTGTGAATGCGCTGAATCCCCCAGACCATGCAGCGGCTCGAGGGTTTGAGTTTCATCCCGATGACACCACTTGGTTTGTTCCGCTCTGGCGCAATATGAAATATTCGGCGTATCGAATTATCTCGCCGGCCGATGAAGTGAGGGCGGGCCAGGATGTGAAGCGGGCGGAAGCGGCGTTGGAGCGCGGCGATTTGAAGGCGGCTTCACAATTTGCGGCCGCGGCGTTGGAGTCTTTTCCGCGTCAGCCGCGGGCCGTGGAGATATTGCGGGTGGCGGGAACACTCCAGGCCGAGGGATTTCAAGGGGAGCGCGCGCTGCGGTGAACAGGTTTCCAGCACTTGCGGTGACGGGTGGAGTGGGCTGTGGAAAGAGTGAGGTAGGGCGCATCTTGGCAGAGTTGGGTGTGGAAATTCTTGATGCAGACGCGGTGTCGCATGATCTCTTGAAGTGCGATGGCGATGCGCGCAACGCGGTGTTGAGCCTGTTTGGCGCTGGCGTTGTGAACAGCCAGGGCGACTTGGATCGCAAAAGGATTGCGGCGCATGTTTTCGCCGATGAGAAAATGAGGGTGGCGCTGGAAGCCATTTTGCACCCGCGAATCTGGAGCGTCATTTGCGATTGGCGCGAGGAGAAGAGGTCGTCCGGGCCCAGCGCTGCGCTGATCCCTCTGCTCTATGAGGCGGGGTTAGCGGAGGGGTGGGACTCTATTTGGTGTGTGGCGGCATCGGATGAGGTTGTGAATGAGCGCCTTCGGGAACGCGGCTGGAGTTCGGAGCATATTGAACAGCGTCGTCGCGCACAGTGGTCGTTGAAAGAAAAGGTGAAGCGGGCTGATGTGGTGATTCAAAATGACGGATCGCGCGAGGCCCTGCGAGCGACAGTCTTGGAGAGTTGGAATCAATTTGTGAAAAGGAGCAGAGATCATGGCGGATGAACAACAGAATAATATGAGGCATCGTCGCGGACGCCGTTCGGGACGTCACCATCGGCATCATGGCGGGCGCCGCAATGGCCCGAATATGCAGCAGGATTCCTGGTCGCCGCCCGCTGGCGCTGATTTCGACGAACAGCCGACTGGCGAGTCGGGAAATGTCGCAGGCGCGCCGGGTGCTTTGCCCGAGATGAATCCGAATGCGGATGGCAATGTGGGTGAATTGCCGCCAGCGCCCCGGCCGCAGGGTGAGGCGCGACTCCTCAAGCTGTTCGAGTTGCAGACGCTTTCCGTGCCTGAAATCAAGACGGTGGCGGATAGTTATGGGCTGGTTGAGCTGGGCGCACTGCGCAAGCATGAATTGATTTTCGAGATCCTCCGAGCCAACGCACGATTGGGCGGGCAGATGTTCGGCCGAGGCGTGCTCGAGATTCTTCCCGATGGGTTTGGCTTTCTCCGCTCGCCGCTGAACAACTATCTGCCGTGTCCCGAAGATCTCTATGTCTCGCCGTCGCAAATTCGCCGTTTTGCGCTTCGGACGGGCGACTATGTCGAGGGGGAGATTCGTTCGCCGAAGGAGAAGGAGCGCTTCTTTGCCCTGCAGAAGGTGGATCATATCAACGGCGCCCCTCCTGAAAAACAGCGGTCCAAAGTTCCGTTCGAAAACCTGACTCCGCTGTTCCCGGATCGCCGCATCAATCTTGAAACGAAGCAGGATGAAGTTTCCATGCGCGTGATGGATATTTTGACGCCGATCGGATTTGGCCAGCGCGGTTTGATTGTGGCGCCACCGCGCACGGGAAAGACGGTGCTTTTGCAGAAAATTGCCAACAGCATTTCAGCCAATCATCCCGACGCGCATCTGATCGTCCTGCTGATTGATGAGCGACCTGAAGAAGTGACGGACATGGAGCGAAACACGAAGGCGCAGGTGTTGAGCTCAACTTTCGATGAGCCACCGGAGCGCCATGTTCAGGTCGCTGAGATCGTTATCGAAGTGGCGAAGCGCATGGTGGAGTGCGGCCGCGATGTGATCATCCTTTTGGACAGCATCACCCGCTTGGCCCGCGCCTACAACACCATTGCGCCTCACAGCGGGAAGATCCTGTCAGGCGGCGTGGACGCCAATGCGCTTCACAAGCCGAAACGCTTTTTTGGCGCAGCGCGCAATATCGAGGGCGGCGGCAGTCTGACGATTGTTGCGACGGCGCTCGTGGATACGGGCAGTCGCATGGACGAAGTCATTTTCGAAGAATTCAAAGGCACGGGCAACATGGAGTTGGCGCTGGACCGCCACTTGGTTGATAAACGGATATTCCCCGCAATCAATGTGGAAAAATCGGGCACGCGTAAGGAAGAGCTCTTGCTCCATCCCGACGAGCTGGCCAAGATATGGATTCTGCGCAAGGCTTTGAATGGCGTGCCTGCGGTTGAGGCGATGGAGCTGATTGTGAATCGCCTGAAGAAGACCAAGAGCAATGCCGAGTTCTTGATGACCTTGCAGGGTTAGCCGCACGAGAAAGGACACAGCGCGGATATGGCTGTGCAGACAATGAAGCGAGGAGGGCGAATTTTGTGGGCAGCGATTGCCGCCGCACTCTCACTCCTCTTTCATGCTGCGTTGTTGGAAAGCCTGCCGCCGATGGCGTTGGGCCGACCGGTTGATCATTCGCGCTGGGTTGACTATCCCTCGTTAGCGCTGGGCGCTGTGCAGGTGGAGCCGCCTCCGGTTGAGCATCCACCCGCTCGCTTTCGGCCGGAGAACCCGAAGGAGGTTCTCAATGCGTTGGATGCCAGCGAAGCACAGGCGTTGAAGTCGGGATTCGATATACCGGTGCCCTCTGCGCCCGAGGTGTCGCTTGGCATAATTCAGGGTGAAGCACAGGCGTTGGCGGAACCGGCGGCTCCGGAACCGCGTGCGATTTGGGATCCGCGCGAAGAGATCATTCAGATTGAGCGGAAATCTGCCGATGAGCAGGCGAGTGTATTGCCGCGCCGCTACACGGAAGCGATAGCGAGAACCGTTCGCGTGCCGGATGTGACATTGCCGCGCGAAGATGCCGCCTATTTTTCATCGGTGGTCAGTGGCGCGGGCGCGCAGGGGGTGGAGGCGCTGAGTCGCGAGGTTGAGTGGCCGGAGGGGTGGGGCGCCAATCTCATGGGCGCGCTGGAGCCCCAGACCGATTTTCTGCCCGAAGCGACTTCGTTCGCGAATCATCTGGATCCTGAGCGGGTTGTGCTGCCAGCCACAGAGCAATATCTGGCGCTTGACGTACAGTCGTTTAAGGCCGCAGATGAAGAAGGAGCCGTCTATTTTCGCATCCAGATTATGCGGTATGGCGAAGATGCGTTGCCGGTGATTCCCAAGGATATTCTCTTGTTGCAGGACTGTTCGGAAAGCATTACGCCGGCAAAATTGGCTGAGTGCAAGCGGGGTCTTCGGCGCTGGCTCGATTGGATCGGACCTGAGGATCGCTTCCAGATCATTGGATTTAGCGATCGGACTCAGCGTTGTTTTGACGATGCTTGGCAGCCGCTGAACGGCGAGACGCGTCAACAGGCGTTGCACTTCATTGATTCGCTGCGCGCCGTGGGCAACACGGATGTTTATGGCTCTCTGGCATCGGCGGCGGCGCTGCCAAAGGATCCGGCTCGCCCCTTTCTAATTGTTCTGATCACCGATGGACGCCCGACCACGGGTGTGACGGGCAGTCCGGACATCATCGATCGCTTTTCTGCCGAAAGCGCAGGGCGCCAGTCGGTGTTTTCCGTTGGGGCAGGACGCCGCGCCAATCGGTTCCTCTTGGACCTGCTCAGCTATCGGAATCGCGGCGATTCGCTCGTGGTTGCCGATGACTCTCTCTTGCCTTCGGCGATGGATCGATGGGCTCAAGAGACGCATCGTCCAGTCCTCACTGATTTGCGCTATCGGTTTGCCGGTCTGAGCGAACAGGACATTTATCCGCGCGCCTTGACTCCTCTTTTCCTCGACCGGCCGCTCTTGCTCTATGGTCGCGCGGAGAATCCGCAGGCCGAGATTGCCTTCCAAGTGGTCGGGCAGAGTGGGGGCGAAACGCGCGATCTCATTTTCCCGCTCGATTTGTCCCGCGCGACACCGGGTGATGAGGACCTGCGGAAACGCTGGGCGTGGCATCGGATCTACTATTTGATTGGCGAGCACACACGCACCGGCGATGCGGCCCTGATACCCGTTATACGGTCCACGGCTGCTCGCTATGGGTTGACTGTTCCCTATGGATATAGTGAAAGCCTTCCGCGTTGGTAGATTGACGAGCGCCGGATGGATATTTATTGTAGACCGTTTCTTTTCTGGGAGATTAGCTGAATGAACATCCGTATTGAATCGTCCGGTCCGTGCCGCCGCGAAGTCCACGTGGAAATGCCGGCCGAGCGCGTGCAGTCTGCTTTTGCCGAAGTCACGGCGTCCTATATGAATGCCGCGCGGGTTCCGGGGTTTCGCCCGGGACGCGCGCCGCGCGACATGATCCGTCGCCGTTATCAGAAGGAAATTGTGGACGACGTGAAGGAGCGCTTGGTGCCGGAGGGCTACCAGGCTGCCGTGAAGCAAGAGAAACTTTCGACCATCGCCGTGCTCGATGTGCGCGAGGAGAAGTTGGAGGAAGGTCAGCCCTTTGCGTTCTCCGTGATTGTGGATGTCGCGCCCGATTTTGAACTCCCTGGCTATAAAGGGATTTCCTTGACTCGCGAGATTCATCCGGTGACGGAATCCGATATTGATTCGGCCTTGCTCGAAGTGCGCGAACAGCAGGTTTCCTATGCCGAAGTCACGGATCGTCCGGTGCAAATTGGGGACGTTGTCCAGATTGACTACGAAGGGACCTTCGAAGGACAGTCTATCGAGACGCTGTTCCCCAATGCCAAGGGCCTCGGAAAGGGCGAGAATTTCTGGCTCTTGGCGGATGCTCAAAATGAGTTCATGCCCGGTTTTTCGGAAGGCTTGACGGGGGCATCCATTGGCGAGACGCGCCAGATTTCTTCGACGTTTCGCGCTAATTTCTCTGAGGACGCGCTCGCAGGAAAGACGGCGAGCTATACGGCCACGGTGAAAGCCATTCGCAAGAAAGTGCTGCCGGAAATTGATGCAGCATTTCTTGAGGGTGTCGGCGTGGATTCGCTAGAAGCGCTTCGCGAGCGGATCCGGAGTGAAATGGGCGAAATGCGCAAGATTTCTGAAGACCAGCGTCTGGAGCAAGTGATTGTGCGCCAGCTATTGGACGCCGCGACATTCGATGCGCCGCAGTCGCTTCTCGAAGAAGAGACTCGCCAGGAGGTGTATAGCCTGGTTCAGCGCACGCAAAATCGCGGTGTGAGCGCAGAGGAAATTGAGGGGCGAAAAGAGGAGTTGTTTGAAACGGCTACACGTTCGGCCACAGAACGAGTGAAACTTCGCTTCATTGTGCAGCGTATTGCGGCCGAAGAGAAGGTGTCGGTCACAGAGCAGGATGTGAGCAACCGCATTCGCGCTTTGGCCATGGCCTATGGAATGCCTTTCGACAAGCTACGCGCCGATTTGGAAAAGAACGACGCGATCAAGCGGATCCGCGAAGAGGTGTTGACCAAGAAGGTGATTTCTCACGTCTTGGCGAACGCCGCGGTCTCTGAGAAGGAAGTGGCGGCAACATGAGTGAATTCTCTCAAATCCTGGTTCCGATGGTGATTGAGCAAACGGGCCGCGGCGAGCGGGCTTTTGACATTTATTCGCGCCTTTTGAAGGAGCGGATCATTTTCTTGGGGACAGGGATCAACGATGATGTCTCCAATCTGATTATTGCGCAGATGTTGTTTCTCCAAGGCGAGGACGCGGAAAAGGACATTAGTCTCTACATCAATTCCCCGGGTGGATCGGTGACGGCAGGACTGGCAATCTACGACACGATTCAATACCTCAAATGCGATGTGGCGACGTATTGTGTCGGACAGGCGGCCAGCATGGGGGCCGTTCTTTTGGCCGCCGGAGCCGCTGGAAAGCGCCATGCCTTGCCCAACGCGCGAATCATGATTCACCAGCCATGGGGTGGCGCACAGGGACAGGCGAGCGACATCAGTATTCAGGCAAAAGAAATTTTGCGCCTGCGCGACCGGCTGAATGAAATCCTCGCCCACCACACGGGCAAGACCGTTGAAGCGATCGCTCGGGATACCGATCGCGATTTCTTTATGTCCGCGGAGGAAGCGCGCGTGTATGGTCTCGTGGATGATGTGACCGGAAGCCGCAAGGCTCCAACCAAGGGGAAGTAGCAATATGCCGCCGCGTCAGGAAACAGCGAAATGTTCGTTTTGCGGGAAATCGCAATCGGAGGTGATGCGCCTCATTGCCGGTCCTGGCGTTCATATTTGCAATCAGTGCGTTGAGCTTTGCCATTCGCTGATCACTCGCGAACCTCTCCCGGAACAGGCTCGGAGCCCCAAGCTCGCTGTCCCCAAGCCGCACGAAATCAAAGCGACTTTGGACGAGCACGTAATTGGCCAGGACCTTGCCAAGAAAGTTCTCTCTGTTGCCGTTCACAATCATTACAAGCGAATTTCCGCGCGTGCCAATCGCGGCAACCTATCAGGCCCCCTTGCCGATGTGGAAATCGAGAAGAGCAACATTCTCCTGATCGGGCCCACGGGCAGCGGGAAGACGCTTTTGGCAAAGACGTTGGCCAAAGCGCTGGATGTCCCGTTTAGCATGTCTGACGCGACGACTCTGACGGAGGCCGGGTACGTGGGCGAGGATGTGGAAAACATTCTCCTTCGCCTGGTGCAGGCCGCGGACTACGACTTGGCTCGCGCCGAGATGGGCATCATCTACATTGATGAAATTGATAAGATCGCCAAGAAAGGCGCGAATGTTTCCATTACACGCGATGTGTCGGGTGAGGGCGTTCAGCAGGCGCTGTTGAAGGTGTTGGAAGGGACAATCGCCAGCATTCCTCCGCAGGGCGGCCGCAAACACCCTCAACAGGAATACCTAAAGCTGAATACGCAGAATATCCTATTCATTTGCGGCGGAGCGTTCATAGGCATGGAGCAAATTCTGAAACGACGCGCGGGGCGCGGGGCGTTGGGCTTTGGGACGGAGGTGTCAGCTTCGACTGCTGCCAGCAACCAATCGCAGGTTCGCATTGAGCCGGAGGACCTCGTTGAATTTGGCCTGATTCCCGAGTTCATCGGACGCTTGCCGGTTGTGGCGATGCTCAATGCGTTGGACGAGGCAGATTTGATCCGCATTCTCACAGAACCGAAGAATGCGATGACCAAGCAATATGCAAAGTTGCTTCAAATGGAGGGCGTGGAGCT
Source organism: Kiritimatiellia bacterium (assembly GCA_023953695.1). GTDB lineage: Bacteria > Verrucomicrobiota > Kiritimatiellia > CAIVKH01 > CAIVKH01 > JAMLJG01. The sequence continues at coordinate 156,024 of JAMLJG010000003.1, read as the reverse complement.
TAGCTTTACGGACACCGCCTTGAAGGAACTTGCGCGAATTGCCCTTCTGAAGGGGACAGGCGCGCGCGGCCTCCGGGCGATTCTTGAACACATCATGCTGGATGTGATGTATGAAGCGCCCCTGAAGGGGGATTTGAAAGAGTTTCGCATCACCAAGTCTGTTGTGGCTGCACATCGCCATGCCTTGGGTATTCCAGACGATCACCTCAAGATTGCATAGTCGTTGGCGTTTCGCTCTTCGCGTTGCGACGATCTGCATTTTCGGCGCGTGCTCATTTGCCAGTAATGCTCGCCAGGTCGAGCTGACGATTTTACACACGACGGATCTGCATGGGCACATCTTGCCCACAACGGACTATGATGGGCGTGAAAACGTGGGCGGATTGTTGCGCGCCTCTACGCAAATTCGCCAACTCCGAGACACGCGCCCCAACACCTTGCTCCTCGACTGTGGCGATCTCTACCAGGGGGGAGCCGAGAGCTATTTGACACAAGGGCGCATCATGATTCGCGCGCTGGATTGGTTGCGCTACGACGCGTGGATTCTGGGCAATCATGAGTTTGACTGGGGGTTGGAAAAGATGCAGCGTCTGCTCCATGCATCGAGCACCCCGATGCTGGCGGCCAACATCGTTTCGAGGCCGGGTCGGCCCCATCCATTTCCTCGCGTACAGCCGTTTTTGATTCGCGAGGTGGACGGAATCAAAGTTGCAATTGTGGGCCTGATTACACCCGGTGTTCCCACATGGTCCACACCCGATTTGCTCGGCGATGCGATGTTTGAACGCTCCATTGATGCTTTGAAGCGTGTGATGCCGGCCGTTCGCGCTGAAAGGCCCGACGTTTTGTTGTTGGCTGCCCACCAAGGATGCAAACGCCGTGGCGATGATCACGCCAACGAGATCAATGCCGTTGCCCGAGCGTTTCCCGAGTTCGATGTTATTATTGGGGGGCATACCCATCAGCCGATTCCGGAAATCTGGCTTGAGGATCGGGTTCTCTACACCCAAGCGGGATATTATGGCGCGTGGTTGGGTCAGTTGGATTTGGTTTATGACACAGTCGCCAAACGCGTAACGCGCAAATCGGCCCAGTTGCATGCGATTGATGAAGCGGTGCCGCGCGATGCCGAGATGGAGGCCGAGTTTTCATCGGATCTGAAGCGGGCGGAGTCCTATCTGGCGCAGCGCGTGGGCACTGCGAAGGGGCGGATTGCTTGGAAGACGGATGAGTATGGGAGTTCGCCCATACAGTCGCTCATCGCTCGGGCGCTCGCTGTGGCGAGTGGCGCTGATTTGGTGCTGCATGGCGTGCTAGATGAGCACGATCTGCCGTCGGGCGATCTTTCGATGGCCGATATTTGGCGGATTGTTCCGTATGAAAATCGCGTTGCCATTCTGCAGGTGACGCCCGGCGAGTTGTTGGAGATTCTCGAAGAAAATGGCGCGGTCCGTTCACCCATGTCGTTTATGGGCCTCTTCGGTGCGCGGTATCAGTGGAAGACTGTGGACGGTGGCGCGCGCAAACCCGTCAATTTGACGCTGAAGGACGGGAAGATTCCCCATCCTCGCCAGCGCTTGAAAGTGGCCATTAATTCCTACGCGCTTGCCTCGGGTGGGGGCCGATACAAGAAGTTGAGAGAAATTGCAGAGAGACCGGAAACACGGACTAAGCTTCTCGATCTGGACACGCGGACAGCAGTTTTGACCTATGTGAAGAAACATTCGCCTTTGTATGCGGATGCGCTTTTGGAGTCGCCGTGAAGCGAGCTTGGGAGAGCCGAAGCCTGGAGATTTTGCTGCTTATTCATGCAGCGCTGCTGCCCATCTCGATTGCGGCAGGCCAGATTTGGGCCTATCTGTTCGCCCTGATCGCAATCATCGGCTGCGGGAGAGGATCGCTTGGCTCGGTGACTCGGGCGCCGCTGTTTACAGTTCTTGCCTTGTTCGCCGTAGCGGTTTTCGCCAGCCTATTTGTTGGCGTGCGTCCCTCGCTGGGGTTGCACAAGACGGATCGGTTGCTTCTCCTTGCTGTGCCGCTCGTCTTTCCGCTCCTTTTGGGAAAGCGCGACGCGACGACCTCAGAAGTGTTGCTGAGGAAGTTGATCCTCCTCTTCCTCATCGGCTGCGCGAGCAAAGCGGCCTACGATTGTGTTCGGATTCCCGTTAGTCATCTCTTGGAGTTGCGCGCGTATCATGCGGGGTTGTCGGCTGGAGCGCTGACGACATCTGACGTGCCCCCGAGTCTTTTCGATGCGGGAAATATGCGAGACCCGCAGTTTTATGCCATTGCGATTGCCTTGGCTTTGGCCCTCTGGCTGGTTCGCGCGCCGGGTTTTCGCCCGCTTTTCCTTTTGGCCGTGCTCGCCGTTGCGGCTTTGGCCTTGCTCTTACATTTCAAGCGTGGCGCATGGTTTTCTGCTGTTGCCGCGGTGCTGGTGCTGAGCTTGTTGACGAATCGGCGTCGCGTGGTGGTTCTTCTCTTAGCCCTGGGCATTGCTGCGTCATTTGTCCCATCCGTGCGGGCGCGTGTGGGGCAGTTGCGAGATGAGTTTTCTGTGCGCAGCGGTGGCCGCTATTCTTTATGGACCCATGTGGCCCCCGCGCTATTTGAGGAGTATCCACTGGGGATGGGGTGGCGTTCGGTTCTTCATGAGGACATGGCGAAGCACAGGGTTCCGGTGCAGAAGAAGCTCAATCATCTGCACAACAATGCCATGCAAGTGCGCTTGGAGTTGGGCTGGCTGGGCGAGGTCTCGTGGCTCCTCTGGATGGGAGTCGGATTTGTCTATTTGACGCGCGCGTGGAGGTGTGCGGAAAGGCAGTGGCCGAGCTATCGCGGCCCCGCGTTGGGGCTCTTGGTCGCATTCCTCACGCTGCATCTCAACGGGTTGGTAGAATATAACTTCGGGGACGGAGAGATATTCATGCTGATGAATCTGATTTTGGCGTTGGGCGTGGCGGGTTGGGTGATGCTTCGTCAGCCGCCGGATTCATGTCTGGATTCTGCTTGATTGTTTCGGTTAGCCAATCGAGCAACTCCTCGCGACTGGCGAACTGGCCTTCCAGTTGGGCATCGAACGCGCGTTGTCTCCAATATCCAACGCGGGGGCCCGGCGGGATACCGCGTTGCATGATGTCGTTTCCGTTGATCCAGGGAACTGGTAAGGGTCGTTCGGCACACAGTTGCTCATATTCGCGCTTTGCCTTTTCATGCGTGTCCAAAAACCCGTTGCTGGCGAGGCAATCCGCGCGATGCAGACCCAGATCGAGCAAAAAGAGCGGGTGCGCCACAATCTTTCGCCGCGTGCTCACCTTCATATTGGGCCAATCCAAGAATCGCATGTGTTGGCGAACGGCATGAACTACAGCTTCGCGCAGTTCGTTAGATGCGCGGAGACGGCGCAATAGGGCATCGGCAATTTCGGCTCCTACTGCGGCGTGCCTGTCAAAGCGGATGCGCAATTTGCCATCTTCCTGCACTTCGCGATAGGTCGGCGGCTTTCCGACATCATGGAGGAGAGTGGCCCAGGCGAGGGCAGGGTCGGGTTCGTGCAACTGATCGAGTGCGAGCGCCGTGTGGATAAAGACATCGCCTTCGGGGTGGTATTCCGGGGGTTGGACAACACCCACCATCGCCTCGATTTCGGGCAGGATTTCGCGAAGCAAACCGCTGCTCTGCAAGAGGCGAAGTCCCGTTCCTGGCGGGACGGATTCTGTCCAGATGCGAGTGAGTTCCTGAAGAATGCGCTCGGCGCTGATGCGCTGAATTTGTGGCGCCGAAGTGCGCATGGCGGCGAGCGTCTGGGGATCAATCTTAAATTGCAGCGTGGCGGCGAAGCGGACGGCACGAAGCAAGCGGAGGTGGTCTTCTTCGAAGCGGGAGAGGGGATCGCCGATTGCGCGGATGATCCGCTGCTGCAAGTCGCTGATGCCTTCGACGAAATCCAAGACCTTCTCGTGTATGGGGTCGAAGAAGATTCCGTTAATGGTGAAATCGCGCCGTCGGGCATCTTGCTCGGCGGGGGCATATTCAATGCGTTCCGGTCGGCGTCCGTCGCGAGAGCCGACATCGCGACGGAAAGTGGCAACTTCGAAATGCGCACCTTCCTGTGAAATCAGGGTGACGCCGAATGCCTTGCCGATGAAGCGAGCTTTGGGAAAGAGCGTGGCTGCTTCTTCGGGTTTGGCGCTGGTCGCGATATCTATGTCTTGAGGCGGCCGACCCAGAAGTGCGTCGCGAACACAGCCACCGGCGAAGACGGTTTGGAATCCGGCCTCTTGCAGACGTTGTGCAATGCGGGTTGCACGCGGATCAAAAGTCGCAGCCGAGATTGGGGCAAGGGACAATCAAGGGCCCTCGGAGTTAGAGTAGAAGGATCCGTGCGCGGTGCCGTTGGATGTTCGGTTCGCGGGGTGGTTTGATCGTGTGCCTCGCGCGGTGCCTCCAGCGCGGGTTCCCGCAGATGTTCTGCCCGCGCTTGGGCCGCGCAAGGCGGTGAGGTGCTGAACGCAGTAGGAGACGAATTCGGGGCGGTTCTCCGGCGAGACGAACACGGGTCTTGAGGCATCGAGTAGTTCAATGCGGACGAGAGATTTTGTAGAGGAGGCAAAGAAGCGCCCGCTCGTACTATACGGCATATGGTGAACGGCCGCGATGCCCTGGAACATTTCAAAAGGGAGGGGCATTAGGTAGAACCAGCCTTCGAGCAAAACGCCCTCTGAGCAGGCGCGAATGAGATGAGGCGGGTAAATTAGAGGTTTGAGCTGCGTCATCAGTTGGAAATAGGTGCTGTCGTAGGGCGATTTGCAGGCAATATCCCACTGAATATGACGATAGCGAAGAAGATGGCGCGCCATGCGAATCCGGGCCATTACAAGCGTCAGAGTAAAGACGCTTACGGCTACCAGTAAATACTGAAGAAGCGACCCGGTGAGGATGGACGGTTGCTGAGCCTCTTGAATGGCAGTGTGAATCCGAAAGTAGGCGAGAAGGGCGAAGATTGTGGGACTCAGCAGGTGCAAAATTGGCGTCGAAATCATCTCCAGTGTTGCGCCGGCCACCGCTAGGTGCATAACAAACAAAACCACGATGCCAATTGCCCAGAGGACGTGTTGCTGTTCTTTGAGCGTCCATGCGACATCGTTTCCCGTGCCCTCGCTGAAGTAGTAGTAGGGGATGACGAGTGCAGCGATCACAAAGAGCAGGGTGAGCACATCCATCTCCCAGGGCCAACGTGAAGGTGTCCAAGTTTTATTCTTGCTCATAACGGTCCATTCGCGACAACATCGGCTGCAATTCAGCCCATACTGTGAAATATTTGCGTGAATAACAAGCATCTTCAGCTTTTGAGGCGCATTGCCATTGTGGCGAGTGTGTTCGCAGCGCTCGGTAGCGTGTTTTCGTCGGGATGTCGGGTGCGGCCTTCGGAGACCAAGCCGGCGGCTCCACAGGAAGCTGCGCGACCCGAGATTCCGTCGCCACATTATATCGTCGGGCAGGACGGCGATTTCGCCTTGGATTCCTTCAATGGGAAACCTTTGCTGATTTCAATTCAGGGCGTTGGAACTCCCTATTGGGAGGAGCAATTGCGCGAGCTTGATTCTATCAACAGGGAGTGGGCGACGAAGGGCCTTGCGGTTGTCGGACTTTTGACCGCCTTTGCGAATGGCGAAGAACCGACCCTTGTCGTGAAGGATGTCTCCGTCTCATTTCCCTTAGCGGTTGCTGTCCCCGACTATGTGAGCGAAGTGGCGAAAGTTCGCGCACTCCCAACTGTCTTGCTGTTGGATGACCGTGGGGCCGTGCGCAAGCAGTACCCAGGCGATTTACCCGTGGATGAACTGAAATCGGATTTGGACGCCTTGCTCGCTGAACACTAGAGCGAGGTTTTCCGCGCCGAACAGGTTCATCTTGGAGGTGAAATCCGTTGAGTAACTAGCACGATAACCCACAACCCCCCGAAAACGCATGGCTGGACATAGTAAATGGGCAAACATCAAGCATAAGAAAGCGGCTGCGGACGCTGTCAAAGGCAAGGTCTTCAGCAAGATCGCTAAGGAGATCATGGTGGCGGCACGTATTGGCGGAGGCGATCCCGCCGCAAATATCAGCCTGCGCGCCTTGGTCCAAAAGGCGCGTGGCGTAAATATGCCGTCCGACAACATTGAGCGCGCGATCAAGCGCGGCACGGGCGAGGTTGATGGTCTCGTTTTTGAAGAGATTCTCTATGAGGGGTATGCGCCAGGCGGAGTCTCGGTCATTGTCCAGACGCTATCCGACAATAAAAACCGCACGGCTGCCGAGGTACGCCACGCATTTTCCAAGCACGGCGGAAACCTGGCGGGAGCAGGGAGTGTGCTGCGCAATTTTCGACGCCGTGGCTATTTCGCGATTTCTGCAGAATTGGTCGAGGAGGATCGCCTGCTCGATATTGCCTTGGAGGCTGGCGCGGAAGATGTTCAGCGCGATGGGAGCCTGTTCGAAGTCATCTGTGAACCTTCTCAGTATGGCGCTGTCAGTGACGCGTTGGCGGCAGCTTCTCTGACCCCGGGAACCTCGGAGTTGACGATGCTGCCCGATTCGACGGTTCCGGTGACCGATGCGGATAAGGCCAAGCAGTTGATCGGATTCATTGAGGCGCTTGAGGATTTGGATGACGTGCAGAACGTGTACACCAACTTCGATATTTCCGACGAGGTAATGGCCAAGGCACAGGCCTGATGCCAGCGAGATTGTTTCCTTTGTGCGCATCCTGGGCATAGACACATCGCTGCGTTCCACCGGGGTGGGAATCATCGAGGTCTCGGGATCAAAGATTCGATTGGTGGAGGCTGTCACACTGACGATTCCCGCAGGGCGACCCGTATCGGAATGTCTACGGCGCATTGACCGAGAGCTGGCGAACCTAATTGGGACGTACAGTCCTGAGACCGCGGCGGTGGAAGGAATCTTCTATTGTAAGAACGTCAAGACAGCGGTGACATTGGGTCAAGCGAGAGGGGTGGCCATCGCGGCATGTGCGAGGGCCGGGCTGCCTGTTTTCGAATATCCGCCACGCCGTGTGAAGCAGGCGCTGGTGGGACACGGGGAGGCCAGCAAGGAGCAGGTGGCTCTCATGGTGATTCGTCTCTTAGGGCTCTCTGAAACGCCTCAGGAGGACTCCGCCGATGCCCTCGCCATCGCTATTTGCCATGCACAGGCGCAAACGGTAATCGCGGCGCTTGCGCCCAAACCCCTCTGATCGTTGGGTGCTTCCTCATTCTGTCGGGTTGAGGTTGCGATGTTTCCTATCCACGAGGTGCAGAAGTGGATATATTCGCCCCTTTGGGGCCATTGCTCAGAATGTGCAAGTTCATCGCCATCATTGCTTTTGTAGTGGCATCGCTACTGGCGCCATCCAACGGCGCTTACGCGGCCGTTCGGACGAATGGCTCGGTTCAGGCGTGGACGGTTCGAACTAATGAAGCCGGGCACAAGAGTCTTTTTCTGAACCTGGCAACAAACGGAATTGCGGAGATCACTCCCTTTGCACCCGATGTCGTGCGTGTGCGTTTTCATTTTCTCGGCACAACAAACTTCGCGGATCGCGAGGAAGTCTCGATCGCCAAACCTCTGGCGGAGTGGCCGTCGTTCCTCTCGACGTTCACGGCAGTGAGTCCGACAAATTATCTGATCCAAACGGATCAACTTCGCATTCAGGTGGTGTTCAGCAATCGCTTCCTTGTGAATTTCAAAGATTCTGCGGGCCGCGACCTGCTCCGCGATCGCCGCCTGGAATGGGACAGCGACTACTCCATGCTGGGCGACACAGTCGGCTATGCCAAGAACTATCCGGACGGATCCGCCACAAACCATCCGACTGGTTTCAAGGTGCGAGCGGTGAAAGAGATGCCCGCTGGCGCGGGCTTTTTTGGGCTGGGCGACGAAGCGGGTCCTCTGAATCGGCGCGGCCGCTATTTCCAGTTCTGGACTCAGGACACGTACAATTTTGGGGAATATCTGAATCCCAAATATACGGCGTTCCCATTTTGGTATGGCGTTCAGCCCGCGACAACAAGTCGGGCGACCTTTGCCTATGGGATATTTTTCAATAACCCTGCGCGACCGGTGGTGGATTTGTCTCTCACCAATGGAACCTACACATTTGAAGCGGGAGATGATCAGATTGATTATTTCTTCTTTGGCGGCGGCTCCTCCAACTCCATGTCCGCGATCATTGATCGGTTCTCGGAGCTGACAGGGCGGCCGATGCTCCTTCCGAAGTGGGGGTATGGCTACCAGCAGTCTCGGCACAGCTATTTCACTGCCGTGGAAGTAACCAATTTGATCAGCACCTTTCGCAGGCTCGACATCCCTTGCGATGCGGTCTATCTGGATATCGGCCATCAAAAGAATGATGGCCAGCCGCACCAGCTCTCATTCGCGTCAGGCTTCAGCAATCCTGCGGCCTTGGTCTCATTCGCCGTGAGTAATGGTGTGCAATTGATTCCGATTGTCGAGCCGCTCTTAACCACCAATGACCCGCTCCACTCCGTGGCCGCATCGAACCTTTTCTTTATCAAAGACCGTTCTTTGGCGAACCACATTGGAACGAACTTTCTCGGCGGGGTTTCGTGGCTCGATTGGTCCATCGAGGCGACGCGTGGATGGTGGCAAGGTTTGCTGACGAATTACTTGGCGACCAATGGCTTCAAAGGGATTTGGAACGATTTGACGGAGCCCAATGAAAATGGTCTCCCGTTGGACACAATTTGGTATCTCGATGGGCGCTATGGTGGGCTCTATTCAACCAATGACACACGCAAGTGGACGGCTCTCAATCGGAATACCTACAACGTGTGGCAGGGGCGCGTCACTCGCGATGCGTTGAAAGTGCAAAATCCGTCCCTTCGTCCCTTTGTGCTGACGCGGTCGGGCTGGCCGGGAGTTCAGCAATATGCGATTGGATGGAGCGGCGACAACGGCTCTTCTTATGACCATTTGCGCTACAACAGCCGCCTTGCGCTCAGCGTGATGATCTCGGGGCAGGCGCACTTTGGGAATGACATAGGCGGGTTTGTTGACGACGCCAATGGACCTCTTCTCACGCGCTGGCTGCAGGCCGGCGTTCTCGCCCCGTTCTATCGAAACCACCAAGCGCTCGGAACGACGAATCAGGAGCCCTGGGCCTTTGGGGACGCAGAAACTGCGTTCAATCGACATTGGATCCAATTTCGATATCGCATCATGCCGTATCTCTATAGCCTCGCGCACAACGCAGCGACTAACGGACTTCCGATGAATGTGCCCACCGCGTTCTTCTTCACGAGTGACACGAACACCTGGTTGCAAAACGAATATGACTTGATGGCGGGCACTCACTTATTGGCCGCGCCGGTGGTAGAGTCAGGGGCGACCGCGCGCTCTGTCTATTTGCCTGCGGGCTCTGTGTGGTTTCACTGGGATACCGATCAAGTCTATCCAGGCGGCTTGACCGCGACCGTGCCCGCATCCCTCTCGCATCTGCCGCTCTTTGCGCGCGCAGGGGCCATCATTCCAATGGGGCCCGCGATGAACTATGCGAACGAGTTTCAGCCGCATGAATTGGACATTCATGTCTGGCCGGGCGCGAATAATCAATTCGCGCTGATTGAAGATGATGGGTTGACCACGAACTATCTCGCGGGTGTGGTTGCCCGCACGCCGCTCTCCGTTTCGGGAAGCGCCACTTCGCTGACGTTCACCATACATCCGAGAAGCGGCTCCTACAATCCCGGCTCGCGCGACTTCTTCGTGGTGGCGCACGCGATGTCAAACGTTGTTGAGGTGAAGGCCAATGGCAACGCCCTTGCGCGGCGCGCAAGCCGAAGCGATCTGACGAACTATCTGGGCGAAGGGTGGGCGTATGACACGGCCACGCGGATTGCGACGATCAAGATTGCTGATTCCGGAACGCTGCGCATGCTGGAGCTGACGGCGAATGGCGATTTCCCGCTGCCGTCGTCCTTCCCATCAGCCTACACTAGCATGGCGGTTGCCGGGCTCTTCAACCTCTGGAATGAAGCGGCGCAAAATATGCGTCTTGTCGCGACATCCCAGTGGGCATGCGTTCTGCCGCTCAAAGCCGCATCAACGTTCGAGTTCAAGTTTGTGGCCAATAATTCCTGGAGCGCCGCTAACTGGGGGATCAACACGCAAACCGTGTTTAGCGTTCCACTCGCACAGATTGGCGATACTCCGAATGCCCCCAATATCGTCATTTCCAATCTCCTCGCCGGCGCGTACACGTTCCGTTTCAATGAGTCCACGCGCGTCTATCGGGTGGACTTCGCTTCGATGGTGGATAGCGATGGAGATGGAATGGACGATGCTTGGGAACTGGCCTACGGACTGAATCCACTTGCTTCGGGAGATGCGTCGAGCGATTTGGATGGAGATTGGGTCGCGAATGGGAGCGAATATGTGGCTGGGACGCGACCGGTTGATCCCGAGGACTATTTTGCCCTCACGGCGCATGCATGGGATCCGACGGGTGGCATTCGTGTCACTTGGAATGCGGTTTCCGGCCGCTACTACCAAGTCTTCTACTCCTCAAATCTGCCCAGCAGCTCGGCCTTTTCCGCCCTGCCGCCTTTTGCTGGATTAACGGGCAGTGGACCCCTGACCATTGTTGATACAAACGGGGCCACATATAGGGCCTATCAAATCAGGGTTTCCCTAACCCCTTGAGTCGCTCGTGCGGGCGCTCTGAGCTTCTCGGAGAGAAGGTTCCGCTCTTTTTTCGCCGTGCGGCTCTTTCGCTATTTGCTCACGGGGATGCTTCCCCGTATAACAGGCGGCTGTATGCAACTGCCGTTTTCACTATTCTTGGCATTGAAGTACATGCGCCCCAAGCGCACGTTTCAGTCCATCATTACGATTATTTCCGTGTTGGGCGTCTTGCTGGGCGTGGCCGTGCTCGTGATCGTTCTCTCGGTGATGAGCGGATTTGATGACATGTGGCGCGATAAAATCCTCAGCTTCAACGCTCACATCACCGTGGCGGGCTATGAGGTGATTGACGATGTGGATGGACTCATCGAAATCATCGAGAAGACACCCGGCGTCAAGGGCGCCGCGCCACTCGTCCAGGGGCTGGTCTTCCTCCAGAAGGGCGAGCGCGTGCAGACGCCTATCGCCCGGGGCATTGATCCCGAGCATGAAAAGAAAGTCAGCCGCATTCCCGAGCACATGGTCCTCGGATCCTTTGATGTGGAGGACGATCACTTGGTGATGGGGCGCGACCTTGCGATGCAGCTTGGCGCCACCGTGGGCGACAAGATTCTGGTCTATTCCCCGCAGAGCTTTGCCTCGGGCGATGAGGTGTATTTGCCGGAAGAGTTCACCGTCTCGGGCCTCTATGATCTCGGCATGTGGGAGTTTGACGCGGGATTTGTTTTGACCTCTCTCGACAAGGCGCGCGACCTCTACAAACTCGAGGAGGGCGTGCACGGGATTCAAGTGATGACGGACGATCCTTTTCGGGTCGAAGAGGTGAAGCAACGCCTCCAGGAGGAACTGCCTCCGCATTATCACATCACAACGTGGATGGAGCAGAATCGCCAGTTGTTTGCGACGCTGCGCGTTGAGAAGAACATGATGTTCTTTCTCCTGATCATCATCACGATTGTGGCCGCGTTTGGAATCACCAACACGCTGATTACCGTGGCCGTTCAAAAAACGCGAGAGATTGGGCTCCTCAAGGCCTTGGGATTTTCGAATCGGAGCGTGATGGGTGTCTTTATTTGGCAAGGCTGGATCGAAGGGACATTGGGCACGCTCTTGGGCGTGGGGTCGGGGCTCTTGATTCTCCATTTTCGGAACGACCTGCTGCGCCTGTTGTCCTACCGTTTCAATATGGAGCTGTTTCCCAAAGAGCTCTATCACCTGAGCGAAATCCCGGCGACCGTGTCTGTCGCAGACATTGTGATCGTTGCGCTATCTGCGATGGTCATTTGCACGCTGGCGGGTGTCATTCCCGCGTATCGAGCGGCGCGTTTGGATCCTGTGCGGGCACTGCGATATGAATGACTCCACCGTCCAGATTGAGGCGACGGATCTGCACAAGACCTATACCTTGGATCGAGTGCAGATTGATGTCTTGCGCGGCGTTTCGCTCTCGGTTCGGAAAGGCGAGCGCTTGGCTATCACAGGGGCGAGTGGCGCTGGGAAAAGCACCCTTTTGCACTCGTTGGGAGGGCTTGATCGGCCCACGCGAGGCGGGGTTCGGTTCGAAGGGGTGGATCTTTATGCCCTCTCCGCATCTGCCCGGACAGAGTTTCGCGCGACGCGAGTGGGATTTGTCTTTCAGGCCTACCACTTGCTGCCCGAACTCGATCTTCAGGACAATGTGCTCTTGCCAGCCTTGAGTCGTCCGGGCGCGCTCCGAAAGATTGAGGAAACGCGCGCGCGCGCAGTTCGCCTGTTGGAGCGCGTCGGGTTGACGCATCGGCTTCACCATCGCCCGGCGGAAGTATCGGGTGGAGAACAGCAGCGAGCCGCGCTGGCGCGCGCGATGATGAACGATCCCGCGGTCCTCCTGGCCGACGAGCCGACCGGCAACCTGGATTCCGGAACAGGGCAGCAGGTGCTCGACTATTTGTTTGCGCTGACAGAAGAGAGCCGGCACACGCTCGTGCTCGTCACGCACAACGAAAGCGTGGCGGCAAAGTGCGACCGACAGTTGCATTTGCGCGATGGGGTGCTTTTGGAATAGAATGGGCCCCCATTGAATGATTTGGTCAACGAACCGAGGAAGAACTATGAAGATCTATTTGAACGGGAAATTGGTGCCTGAAAAGGCTGCAACGGTTTCTGTCTTTGACCACGGCTTGCTGTATGGCGACGGGGTGTTCGAGGGGATTCGCGCCTACAACGGGCGCGTGTTCATGCTGGATGAGCATATCGAGCGCCTCTATCGCTCTGCGCGCGCGATCGCCTTGGACATTCCCATGACCAAGGCTGAAATGGCGCGGGCCGTTGTGAAGACCTGTGCGGCCAACAAGATCAAGGATGGCTATATCCGCCTCGTGGTGACGCGCGGAGTGGGGAGCCTCGGCTTGAATCCCTATCTCTGCAAAACGCCGCAGGTAATCATCATCGCGGCGGCCATTCAGCTATATCCCCGCAAGTTGTATGAGACGGGTTTGTCCGTGATCACGGTCGGCACGATCCGCAACCACGTGGAGGCGGTGAATCCGCGCATCAAGAGCCTGAACTATCTGAACAACGTGTTGGCGAAGATCGAAGCGATCAATGCCGGGGTGATGGAGTGTTTGATGCTCAATCCCCAAGGCTATATCGCCGAGGCCTCAGGAGATAACGTGTTTGTCATCCGTGGAGACACCCTCTTGACGCCGCCGCCATGGTGCGGCTCGCTCGAAGGCATCACGCGCGCCGTGGTGATGGAACTCGCTGCCGAGCGCGGAATGGATGTTCGCGAAGAGGTTCTGACGCGCTACGATGTGTACACGGCAGACGAAGTCTTCTTGACCGGCACTGCGGCGGAAATCATCAGCGTGGTGAACGCAGATCGCCGCCCTATCGGCGACGGCAAACCCGGCGCGAAGACGCGCGAGCTCGCGGAGGCCTTCAAGGCCTTTGCGCGCAGCAGCGGAGCGCCCATCAAGTGAGTAGTGGCCATGTTGTGCGAGTCCTGCAAGGAGCGTGAAGCGACGGTCCACCTCACCCAGGTGGCTGATGGTGCAGTGAAAAAACTGCACCTGTGCGAGGGCTGTGCCGCGAAACAAGGCTTTGATGCGAAGGAACCGCTCTCCATGACCGACCTTTTGTTGGGCATGGGCATGGGCAAATCGAAAGAGGAGCCAGAAGTGGAACGGGCCTGCCCGCGTTGCCACATGCGGAGGACGGATTTTAAGAAGACCGGACGATTCGGCTGCGCCTCATGCTACGAGGCCTTTGCAGAAGAGCTTCCGCCCTTGCTGAAGGCCATGCATCGCTCGGATCAGCATACGGGCAAGATTCCCAAGCGCGAGGGCGCGCGTGTGACAGTGGGCGCGGAGCTATCTGCGTTGCAGAGAAAAATGGATAAGGCTATTGCAGCTGAGAAGTTCGAGGAGGCAGCCACCCTTCGCGACCGCATCAACGAGTGCCGGAAGCGTTTGGAGGATGCCGAATCCGAATCGCGAGGGAAGTCGTGACGATCACCGACTTGATGAAGCAACCGAGCGCTTGGCTGGCAGTGGGCGGAGGTGAAGGACCTGTGGTCAGTAGCCGCATTCGTCTCGCGCGCAATGTCCGCGACACTGCGTTTCCGGGGTGGGCCGGCGAAGAGGAATGCGACCGTCTCTGGAAGGGTATCCAGCCGATCGTGGAATCGTTGCCTTGCCTGAAACCATCCTTCAGTCTCGCGATGGAGTCGTTGGATGAACTTCAGAAGCAGATTCTGTTTGAGCGTCATTTGATCAGTCGGGAGCACGCGGAAAAGAAGAAGGGCAGTGGCCTCGTTTTTCGCGGCGATGAAACACTCTCCGCCATGGTTAACGAAGAGGATCATCTTCGTCTGCAAGGAATGCGTCCAGGTTTGAGCCTCCGGGCCATTTGGGAAGAAGTGAACCAGCTCGATAATGAGGTGGAAGAGCAGTTGCGCTATGCGTTTTCCCCCAAACTTGGCTATTTGACTGCGTGTCCGACCAATGTGGGAACAGGAATGCGCGCGAGTGTTATGCTGCATTTGCCGGGCATGGTGCTGATGAATGAGATCGGCCCCGTGATCAAGGGCATGGGCAAGATTGGCCTGGCTGTTCGCGGCCTGTGGGGCGAGGGGACCGAGGCAGCGGGCAATATGTTCCAGATCTCGAACCAAATGACCCTCGGCGATTCCGAAGAACAGATTTTGACCGTCATTGATCAGATTGTTCTCGAGTTGATTGATCATGAGCGGAACGCGCGCGAGCGACTCCTGGAGCGCCGCGAGACCATCTTGCGTGATCATGTAGGTCGGGCATTTGGAATCCTTGCGAACGCACATGTTTTGACATCGAAAGAGGCCATGGACCTCCTGTCGGGTTTGCGTTTGGGGATTGATTTGGGTATATTGACCTCAGTGAGTGGCCGGGTCGTGGACGAGCTGTTGCTATTGACTCAGCCCGGACATCTCCAACAAATTGAAGATAAGGCATTAAAACCGAAAGAACGCGATCGCCACAGGGCTCGCTTGGTTAGAGAAAAGCTAAGCGCACCCCCGAAGCGACGCGGGAGTCGGACAGCGAATGAATAATTTTACTCCACGCGCTCAACAGGTCTTGCAGCTCGCTCGCAAAGAGGCGGATCGGTTCAACCATGCTTATGTCGGCACCGAGCACCTCTTGTTGGGAATCATCGTTCTCGGCCAGGGCGTTGCCGTTAACGTCCTACAGCGAATGGGAGTGAACTTGGAAGCGGTTCGCCTTGAAGTTGAGAAGGCAGTTGGAACGGGACCGCAAACCATCGCCATGGGAAATTTGCCGTTCACGCCTCGCGTGAAGAAAGTTTTGACGTTAGCCGGGAGCGAGGCCCACGCGCTAAATCACGCCTACGTGGGAACCGAACACATCTTGCTCGGTCTCCTGCGCGAAGGCGAAGGAGTTGCCTCGCGGGTCTTGCGAAATCTCGGCCTCGATTTAGAAAAAACGCGCGTTGAGATCATGAAAGAGTTGGACCCGAACTACGAAGGCAACCCGAGTCAAGGGGCGGAAGAGGCGCCGGATGAAGGCGCGGGTGAAGGATCGAGTTCTTCTTCGAGTGGCCCTGCCAGCGCGCAATCGAAAGACCCGAAGACTCCGGCGCTGAGCGCATTTGGTCGCGATCTGACGGAGCTGGCAGGCAAGGGAGAGTTGGACCCGGTTATCGGCCGTGCGAATGAAATCGAACGCGTGGTCCAGATTCTGTGTCGCCGCAGCAAAAACAATCCGGTCTTGTTGGGCGAAGCGGGCGTCGGAAAGACCGCGATTGTCGAAGGATTGGCGCAGCAAGTCGCGCGCGGCGATGTGCCGGAGTTGTTGCGCGGCAAGCGCGTGGTGACCTTGGACCTGGCCTTGATGGTGGCGGGGACAAAATACCGCGGTCAGTTTGAGGAGAGAATCAAAGCGGTAATGGATGAAATCAAGCGAGCCAAGAACATCATCCTCTTCATTGACGAGCTTCACACCATTGTCGGCGCGGGCTCTGCCGAAGGCGCCATGGATGCGTCGAACATCATCAAGCCCGCGCTCTCGCGCGGCGAGATGCAGTGCATCGGTGCAACGACGATGACAGAGTATCGCAAATTCATTGAAAAGGATGCGGCGTTGGAGCGGCGATTCCAATCCGTTATGGTCAAGGAGCCGACGATCCAAGAGGCGATCGAAATCCTGCGCGGATTGCGCCCGCGCTATGAGGCGCACCACCACGCGAAGATTTCGGATGAGGCGCTGACAACGGCGGTTGAGCTATCTGCTCGATACCTGAATGATCGCTTTCTTCCGGACAAGGCCATTGACGTGATGGATGAGGCTGGCGCGCGCGCGCGAATTTCTGCGATGACCCGGCCACCGGACATCAAAGAAAAGGAAGCCCAGATCGAAGATATCCGCAAGAGAAAGGAAGACGCCAGTCGGTCACAACAGTTTGAAGAGGCCGCCGCTTTTCGAGATCAAGAGCGCAAGGCCACTGAGGAAGTTGAGAAATTGCTAGCCGATTGGCGCAAATCGCGTGATGAAACCGTCGTGACGGTCGGCGCGGAAGATATCATGACGATTATTTCCAAGTGGACGGGCATTCCCCTCGCCCGCATGGAGGAGGCGGAGACCGCGCGCTTGCTCCTCATGGAGGACGAACTCCAGAAAACAGTGATCGGTCAGCCCGCCGCCGTCAGTTCCATTTCAAAAGCCTTGCGACGTTCGCGAGCGGATCTGCGGGATCCGAAGCGCCCCATCGGCTCCTTTGTCTTCCTGGGTCCCACTGGTGTTGGAAAGACCTTGCTGGCGAAGGCGCTGGCGGAGTTCATGTTCAACGATTCCGATGCGCTGATTCAAATAGACATGTCGGAATACATGGAGAAGTTTGCGGTCTCGCGATTGGTCGGTTCTCCCCCGGGTTATGTGGGTTATGACGAAGGCGGACAACTCACCGAGAAAGTCCGCCGCCGTCCTTATTCCGTTGTCCTCTTCGACGAAATCGAAAAGGCGCATCCCGATGTCATGCACATTCTTCTGCAGATTTTGGAAGAAGGTAAGCTGACCGATAGCCTTGGGCGAACCGTAGATTTCCGCAATACAGTGGTCATTATGACCTCCAACATCGGGGCAGAATTGATTCGGAAGGGGAGTGGCCTGGGCTTCGGCGAGGTGACGGCAGCTGCCGATTATGAGCGCCTCAAGACACAGATGCTGGAAGAGGCCAAGCGCTCGTTCAAGCCGGAGTTGTTGAACCGAATTGACGACATCATCGTTTTTCGCCAGTTGGTGCGGGAAGATGTCATGCGCATCCTCGATTTTGAGGTCAAGAAGGTGAAGTCGCGTCTGGCGGCTCGCAAGGTGGAACTCCACTTGGCGGATTCTGCACGCGAGTTCCTCCTTTCCAAAGGATTCGACACGGCGTACGGAGCGCGCCCGCTGCGTCGCGCAGTGGAGCGCCATCTTGAGGACCCGCTGGCAGAGGAGATTCTGCGCGGCAACTTGTCGAACGTGGAAACGATTGAAGTGACGGCCGATGGCGATCGCCTGAAGTTCAGTCAGCTCGCCGGAACGAGTTAGCTGCAGTTGGGTTAGCCCAACAGGAATCGGGACATTCCGCCATCAACGGGAATAGCCGTGCCCGTGATGGACGCGCCGCGCTCCGAGGAGAGAAGGGCGACGAGGGCTGCGAGGTCGGCGGTGTCTTGGAATCTGCGCTGCGGCAATGCGGCCCGCATGGCATCCTCAATTTCGTTGTCCGATTTTCCCTCGCGCTTTGCGCGATCTGCAATCAGTTGCCGTAGGCGGCTGGTGAGAAAATTGCCCGGCAAAACGCAATTCACCGTGATGCCCTCTGCCGCCACTTCGCGCGACAGCGTTTTGAGGTAAGCGACTAGCGCGGTTCGAAAGACGTTGCTGAGCGCCAAGCGCTCAGCAGGTTCAATTACAGTGAAGGAGGCGATGGCAATGATGCGGCCCCAGCGCCTTCTTCGCATCGCTGGCAACGCCGCAGCAGTGAGTTTGCGGGCCGATGCCAGAATCAACTGCTGGGCATGCTCCCACGCTTCTTCGCTGTGTTCTGTGGTCCCGCCGGGCGGGGGCCCACCCGTATTGAGCAATAGAATATCCGGCTCGGTTCGCTCGATGTCTGCGCATGCCGCAACTTGGCCCTCCATCGTGCCCAAGTCCAGAGAGAGGGTGCGGACCCTTTCGGCAGCGGCTAGTTGATTGCGCGCGCGATCCAGTTGATCGAGTCGCCGTGCCACAAGGGTGGCGTGGCAGCCTTCCTCAACGAGGGCGTGAGCGCAAGCGTAGCCAAGGCCATCGCTCGCGGCGCCGAGCCATGCATGCCGACCTTCAAGTCCGAGATTCATGCATGGCTCCGCGAGTGCTTGGGCGATTAATCCTCGCCGACAACCGATACGTCTGCGTTCGAACGAAGGGAGGAGATATATTCCTGCACGAGCGCGGGCATTTTGCGGGAGCGAAGAAATTGCGCGATATTGCTGTGTGCTTCCTCGAGAGGAATCACGCGCGCATCTTCGCGTTTCTCCACCTTGATGATGTGATAGCCAAATTGTGTTTCGACGAGCGGGCCCACAGCGCCGATGTCTTGCGTAAATGCGGCTTCTTCGAAGGCGGGGACCATGCGGCCGCGCGGGAAGGTATATTCGCCGCCTGTTGCCTTGCTGCCCGGATCATCGGTTTCAGCAGCGGCAACCGTTGCGAAATCTTCACCGGCGAGCAGACGCTCGCGAATGCCCTCGGCTTTGGCCTTCTTCTCGTCTTTGTTATCGCCGTCTTGGACCGCGATAAGAATGTGGCGGGCTGTTGCGGTCTCTGGCTGTTCAAATTTGTCAGCGTTTTCTTTGTAGAACGCATTCACTTCTTCATCGGACACCTGAACCTTGTTTGATGTGGCCGCTTCGATCAACTGGCTAATACGCATTTCATCGCCGAAATCCTTCTTGAACTGTTCTTCCGAAAGACCGCGCTGCTCAAGGATATGGGCCAGTGTCATGCCGGGAGGGAGGGAGGCTTCCAGCTTAGCCCGCGCTGCACCGAATTCTTCGTCGCTCAAAGCGATCTGCTGGCGGTCGGCTTCTTGGAGAAGAAGTTGGCGAGCAATCAATTGGTCGCGAACTTCCTGCTGAATGCGGGGCGCCATCTGCGCCAGTTGTTCAGGGGGAAGTTGACGCTGCATGCGTGCCAGAGCGGTATTTACTTCTTTAGCGACCGCTTCTGCCGAAATTTCCACTCCATTGACCGTAGCGACCACACCCGTTGTCGGAAGGTGTGATGGGGCAGAGGGGACGGGTTTTTCAAAAATTGAAGACATCTGGTTTTCACCTGTTGTGGGTCGTTGCGGGGCTATAGATTCCTGTTTGCAACCCACCGTGGAGAGCGCCAGGAGGGCGGCCGTTGAAAGTGTGATCAGATGAGAGGAGGACATGGAGGGCCTTTCTTAGTTAGGAGGGGGATGGTGCAGGACGAGGAGGCACCTGTCAAATGCGCTGTAAAGGGAGTTTTAGCCCGGGAGCGGCCACGCAAAAACGCCATGCTGCAGGAAGTGGAGGACTTGACTCGAGCTGAGGTCAGCCTTTCGCCATACCGCTTCGGTGGTATTGAAGGCATTGTGGGGGGTGAGAATCACATTCGGGTTGAGCGCGAGCGAGCGCAGTCGCTCTGCCTCGGGGTGGGGTGAGTCCTGTCGAAGTGCGTCCGCTACGTGAATCTCATCATTAAAGACATCCAAGCCAACGCCGCCCAATATTCCCTCAGCGAGGAGGCGCGCCAGATCGGAGATGATGGCCAGTTCGCCCCGCGCTACATTGACAAAAATACAGCCTCGTTTGGCGTGACGCAGCAGCGAATAGGCAAATATGCCTCGATTGTCCGGAGTGAGATTCATGGAGGAGACGACGACGTCTGCATCCGCAATGCCTTCTTCCAAAGAAACATAGTCAATGTCTTTATGGCGCGGTGTGATGTCCACCCCGCGCACACGCATGCCCAGACCGCGCCCAATCCGAGCCACTTCATGTCCGATTCGCCCCACACCAGCGACCAGTAGCGTGCGCCCCTCATTTTCGCCGCCCGTCAAATTGTCGCGATTGAAGTGAGCCCACTGGCGCTGCTGAGCTGGAAGTTTCCGCAGAAGCGCCATCCAGAGAAGCGCAGCTTGTTCGGCGACCGCTCTGCTGCAGTATTCAGGTAAGCTCGCCAGGAGCGGGGCATGCACTCGCTCTCGGATCGGAAGGAGATGGTCGTAGCCTGTGGAGCGAGCGAGAACCCCATGAACTGCTGGATGCCAGTCAATAGGTAAATCAGATTGCGTTCGGATGCTGAGAAGGGAAGCGGGGGGAGCGTTGTGGCCGGAGCGCTGAATGGTCTCAGCGGAATACCCGGCTCGGATGTCGCCGGGCAAAATCCGTCTGAGCGCGACCTGCTCTTCTTCGAATGCTTCGTAGAAAAAAATATCGAACTTCATCGAATCCACTCGTTTCTTGTAGAGAGATATTGACTTCCCGACCTCCGCCAACGATTATTCAATATCGCAGGTGCGTTCAAGCAAACGCGCTGCAAAAGTACATGTGTTGTTACGCACTCAGGGGGTCCCATGGAAGACGAGAATACTGAACTGGTAATGGACGTTCAGACCGAGGACTATCAATCACTTCGAGGCGCGAGGCCTGGCACCGATGCGAACGTATTTATTCAGCTCCTCGCCGGTATTGTCGGCACGGTTCTCATTTCCGTCGCGGTAATTCCCCTGAAAGGCACCAAAGCGGACTACCTCTATGGCATCGTTAATGCCCGAGGCCCTGTGCAGTACTTGGAGCTGTTCATGGCGTTCATGGTTTGCGCGCAGATTTTTCTCAAGAGCCGCATCGTGAATCGAAACGCGCGCGTTATAGCGGCTAATCCAATCCCTCCCGAAATGGATTTGAACGATGACCAGGCGCTTCAAGCGTTTCGCGACACGTTGCCTCAGCACGAGGAGTTCTCGTGGAGCATCCTGCTGAATCGCATGGACCGCGCATTGGCGCTATGGCTTGCCAGCAAAGACGTCTCTCGTGTTTCTACATACTTGCAGTCTGAATCCGCACGCGACCAGGGTAATTCAGACTCCTCGTACGCACTCTCTCGCGTGCTCATGTGGGCCATTCCAATTCTCGGGTTTATCGGCACGGTGCAAGGACTGGGCGTCGCCGTAGCGGGCTTCGGCGTCTTGGGTGGCTCTGCGGATGTGGGCGCGATTAAGGAAGCCATCGGACAAGTGACGGTCGGTCTCGGTGTCGCATTCGACACGACGCTGCTTGCGTTGGTGCTGACAACCCTTCTCATGTTCCCTCTCACATCCTTCCAGCGACGCGAAGAAAATCTCTTCGGCGAGCTTGATAATTATCTGGACGACGTCCTTTTGGCGCGACTCCCATCCCCCGAGCAGAAGCCGATCGTTATTGAGAATCTCGAAGATTCAATTGAATCCGCGTTTCGCCGCTATATCCCCGATCCGGACCGGTATGATGAAGTTTTCACTCGCTCAATTGACAAAGCCGCGTCGGCTGTCGAGGAGCGCTTTGGCGGACTCTCAACGCGCTATGAAACGACCCTGCGCGACTTGAGCCAGCGACTGGCCGAAAATCTGCAGGGAGCGGGGGCGTCCGTTGAACAGAGTTTGCGCGGAATCGCGGATGAGATCCGCAAACAGGATGATCTGACGCTCGAAGCGCGTCACAAAGCCGGCATGGAAGAGGTCAATCGCTTCAAGGAAGTCGTCACGGATATCAATGCGACAACAGAGCGAATCGCCAGGTCCTATAAAGAGGGGGCGGAGGCGATCCAAACAAATACGCAGCAAGTGGCTGAAAACACCCTGAGTGCAGCCCGCGACCTCGCGGCGCGCATGCAGGAAGTCTCCAAACTAGCGGCCAATATCGAAAACTTGCTCAAGGTCAGCCAATCTATCGATCAGAACATGAGCGCTGTGGCGGGATCGGAACAATTCCGCGCCACGCTCGATGATTTGCGTAAGCATCTAACTACGACGACGGATTTCTGCGCACGGCTAAGCAAGCCGCGCGTAATTACGCTGCGCGAAGAATAGAAGCCAAAAAGCGAGCCGCTGTGGCAACGGAGACAAAAACAGACTTTTCGTCCTTCATGTGCGTCATCTTGATGCTCACGGGTTGCTTGGTGACCATCATGATCAGCAATATTATCGTGATCTCTGCCAACCCGGAAAACGTGCAGATCACGTCCATCATCCCGCAGGGAATGGATCCGGCCCTAGACAAAGAGGTTGTGGACCCCAAGGGCAATGTGCTTAAGAGCCCGTGGTATTTGGAGGTCTACCGCGACCGCATGATTATCCATCCTGGTGAAGAGGAAGTCGCCGTGCACGACTTGGAGGACAAGAATAACAAGTTCGAACAGTTCTTGGATCGCGTGGAAGCGCGCAGCTCAAGTCAATACATTGTGTTGCTGGTCCGAGAAAACGGGGCATCTGTGGCGCGCAAGCTCAAGAAGGTGATCCGGGATCGAAAGATTGATATCGGGATGGATCTTCTTAATGCAGGTGATACCGTCCTGCTGCGCAATATCAATGAGGCTCAGGAGCGAGCAGCGGAACGCGAGAATCAATAGGGCGCAACTTCGATGGGAAAGAAAGACGCTACAGGTGCAATCAATCTCGACTCCTTTTTGGACGTCTTGACCTGTCTTCAGGGCATCCTGATGCTCGTGATCATCGCGACAGGGATTGATGCGGCGCAAACCAAAGTGCTGATTCCGACTCCCATTGAGCGACAAAGCACAAAGCAGCCCATCTATCTCGAGTGTCGCGACAATCTGCTCTTTCCCTTGGAGCCCGCAGAATTGGGCCGCCAAGCCCGTATTCAGATGATGAATATCAGCCAGCAGAACACCGACCAGATACAGATGATGCAGGCTCTCTCAACGTTGCGTGTGACGAATGACTATTATGAAGTGGATCTGTCGTACTATATGCTGGGACAGCTCGTTCTGAAGCCGCGCGCTGATGCCACGGCGCGAGGATTTGAATTGGAAGAGCGCTCAACCTTCGCTACCGACAACTATATGGTCCGCCTGCTCAATAAGATGGATGTCGAGAATCAGCGAGTTGTGCTGGTTGTGCGCGACAACAGTTTCCAAGTATTCAAGGTGGCGCAGCGACTTACCTTCCTTGGAAGGGCGGAGTTGGGGGTGGAAATTTTTGACTCGCGAGAGCTGCTCCGGTTCACTCCGCAAGGGGTTCTGATTACCACAATGTAGCCCGGTTTTTGGCTGACAGCAAAGCCCTCTTCCTCCACAATGTCGGGCTGTTGTAACCGGAGGTTTGACTTCATGTCGGAGATTTCGAGCAAAGAGATTCTACAGATTCTTCCGCACCGCTATCCCATGCTATTGGTGGATCGCGTGATTGAGTGCGATATGAAGCAGCGAATTGTGGGAATCAAGAACCTCACGATTGCGGAGCCCTGTTTTCAGGGGCACTTTCCCGGCGATCCGGTTTTCCCAGGCGTTCTTCAATTGGAAGCGATTGCGCAGGTCGGTGGGATATTGGCAAACAAGGCATTTGGCGGCGAAGGCCGAATCGCCTATTTCCTGGCCGTAGATAGAGCACGATTCCGCCGCATCGTTCGTCCGGGCGACCAACTCAGGATCGAGGTGGAATTCCAGCGCGCCCGCCTCGGAATGTCCAAGATGAGCGGGAAAGTCTATGTCGGTGATGAATTGGCATGCGAAGCCGACATCATGTTCGGTTACGGGGATACTTGATCCATGTCTGAAATCCATCCAACTGCAATCGTTTCGCCGAATGCCAAACTCGGAGATCAAGTTGTTATCGGCCCGTTCTGTTTCGTTGGCCCCGATGTAACACTTGGGGATAAGACCCGTCTCATCTCTCACGTTGTCGTTGACGGCTTCACACAGCTCGGAGCGGGATGCACGGTGTTTCCCTTTGCGAGCGTGGGTCTGCAAACGCAGGACCTCAAGTATAAGGGGGGGCGCCCGGGTGTTTCCATTGGCGACAACACAACGATTCGCGAATCCGTCACCATCAATGCGGCAACCGCCGATGGAGATGTCACGCGTGTCGGCTCCCATTGCCACATCATGGCCTATGCGCACATCGCTCACGATTGTGTAGTGGGCAATCATGTAATTATTGCCAATGTGGGAACGCTTGCGGGGCACGTGACGGTTGAGGATCGGGTCATTCTCGGCGGATTGAGTGCGGTGCATCAGTTTGTGCGTCTTGGGCGGAATTGTATCATCGGTGGATGCGCGAAAGTCGTCCAGGATGTTCCGCCCTTCGTAATGGCAGATGGAAACCCTCTGCGCGTCCCCGGCCTCAATTCAGTGGGCCTGACGCGGGCGGGCGTCTCGGAAGAATCGCAAAAGGCTCTCAAGCTCGCACACCGGCTGCTCTATCGCAGTGAGTTGGGAACGCGCGATGCACTCGCGCGAATTGAGGCGGAAGTCCCTCAAACGTCTGAAGTGCAACACTTGGTGCGCTTCATTCGATCGTCCGAACGCGGAATTGTTAAGTGAGCAAAATCGGTCACTGGATATTGATTGCGGCCTTGGCGCTCGGCCCTTCGTTCGGCGCTCGAGCGGTAGCGCCCAGTGATGCCTCTGTGAACTTCAATTTTGATCAGGTTGAGATCCCGGTTCTGATCAAACTCGTCGGCGAAATGACCGGCCGCCGGTTTGTTGTTGGCGACGATATTGTGGGGCGCGTTACCGTGGTCACCCCGCAGCGCATCCCCGTGAAGGAAGCCTATCCCTTGCTGTTGTCCATCCTTGAATCGCGTGGGATCACCGTGGTGGAGCAGGGTGGGGTGAGCCAGGTGATCCTCCTGCCAGAGCGAGCTGTGGCAGGCGCCGCTGTCGTGACGTCGGTCGAGGCGTCGAAAGAATCCGTGGGCTTGGTCACCCGGTTGATTCATGTGAACCACGTGAATGTGGCCGAATTGAGGCGCCTGTTGGAGCCGCTCGTTCGGGGTGGAAAGTCCGGCGCATTGGCCGCCTTCCCGCCGACGAATCATCTGATCGTTACCGATACCGCGGAAAGTGTTCGCAATCTGGAGCGCATTATCGCGGAGTTGGACAAACCCGGCGCTGCGCGCCTGGTTGATGTCGTTCCTCTCAAACACGCCTCGCCGGATGATTTGGCTCGCCAGCTTGTTGCTGCGATGCGTGGATCGGAAACGTCCGGTGATAAGGTGTCTCGTCATCTGCAGCAGGTGGGCGATGGTCTGTCCTCGTTACCTTCCGAAGTCGTCGTCGTTCCATCGCCGCGCGCCAATAGCATCATTTTGGTGGGCACCCCAGTTCAGCTCAACGAAATGCGAGACATCATCGCCCGCATGGATGTGGAGTCCCCAACGGGATATGGCCGTTTGAATGCGATATTCTTGCGTTATCTATCGGCAGAGGACGCGGCCAAGAGTCTGAATGCGCTGTTGGCAAAATCGGATAAAGAAAAGCGCTCACCCATTGCGATCGAGCATAACACGGCCAATAATGCGCTGATCGTTGATGCCACACAGCAGGATTTTGAATATCTCCGGAAGTTGGTGGAGCAGCTCGATCAAATCCCCCAGCAGGTGATGGTTGAAGTCCTGCTGGCTGAGGTAGCAGTGGGGCGAGCGATTGATCTCGGGGTCCGTCTGCAAACGGTGGATCAACCTAAAGATGGATCCACAACGGCTCTCGGAACCAGCCGACCCGGCGCGTCGGATTCGGTGGCAGACTTCATTAAATCGGGGGCCTTTCCGCAAGGTTTAGCGTTTGGGGTTGCCCATGGAACCTATACCGACCCGATTTCGGGAAGTATTGTCCCCAATCTGCCGATTTTGGTCGAAGCCTTGGCTCAGAATCGAGATGTGAAGATTCTTTCGAATGTTCCGCTCTGGGCCCAAAACAACTCGGAAGCCGTGGTGAGCGTGGTGGATAATATCCCGATTCTGCGCTCCACTATTGAGGGCGGCTCAGGCACCGCGAGAGATGTAATTCAGAATATTGACCGGCTGGATGTTGGCATAAAGCTCAAGCTCACTCCACACGTCAATCCAGATGGCGAGGTCACGTTGAACCTCAATCCCAGCATCGAAGCCATTACTGATCAGGGGCCGAGCGGGACTCAATTCGCCCCCACCATTGCCAAGCGCGAGGTTAGCACCACAATCACCGTCCCGAACAAGGCAACCGTAGTGATCAGTGGCCTCATTCGCGAGGATCGCATCCAGGTCGTCAATAAAGTGCCCATTCTCGGCGATATCCCGCTGATCGGTTTCCTTTTCCGCAGCAAGCGCGATCAAACTCAGCGGACCAATTTGCTGATTTTTGTGACCCCGCACATCGTGACCGATATCAAGATGGCACAGGACCTCAAAGAGAAGCTGCAGGCACAAACACGTCTCACTGACAGCGCGTTGGATTTGAATACGCCTGTGCCCCGGAGGTGATCCGGTGAAACTAGATCAGGTATTGCTGCAGAAAGGCCTTTGCGACAAGACGCAGGTAGAGCAGGCCCATCGTGAAATCGGCGCGCAGGCATCGCCTACAGCCCTTGGAGAATGGCTGTTGCGACATCAACACCTCAGTGCCGCACAGTGGTTGGAAGCGCTGTCCGCCGCCTACGATTTGCCCTTTGTCTCAGAATTTGACCCGGCGTGGCTTCAGCCGCGCCTGATTGAAAAGCTGCCGGTGGATTGGGCTCGAACGCATTCGCTTCTTCCCGTCGAGCGCGAGAGCGGCCTGTTTGCCCTCACGTCGAATCCTGATGCCGTGTCCCGCCTCGATGAACTCTCCCTCCTGCTCGGCAGCGATCTCTATCCATTGCTCACCACGGCAGAAGAATTGCAGCGCGCGATTGACACGTGCTATTCGCAACGCCAGGCGCCTCAGTGGGCCAATGCGGCACGGGCGGGAAAGCCGAGCGAAGAAATACCCCTCACGCAAACGGAGGACCTCCTGCGCTCAGGCGATGAAGCGCCGGTCGCCCAGTATGTCAGTGGATTGCTCCTCGATGCAGTTCGTCGCAGGGCTTCGGATATCCACGTTGAGCCATTTGAGTCCAAGCTGCAGGTCCGGTTTCGGGTGGATGGCTTTCTCTATGCCCAGCCGCCGCCTCCGAAGTCATTGGAACTCGCCCTGATTTCCCGCCTGAAGGTGATGGCGCGGCTCGATATTGCCGAGCGGCGTCTTCCCCAAGACGGCATGGCAAAGGTGCGGATCGGCGCACGCGAGTTTGATATCCGCGTATCCACCGTGCCGGTGGCCGAAGGGGAGCGCGTGGTCCTTCGACTTCTCAACCAGGAGAGTCTCGTCCGACCGCTGAGCGCTCTGGGAATGTCGGGGCCCGTTGAGGCGGATTTTCGCCGAGTTCTCTCTGAACCGAATGGGGTCATCCTCGTCACAGGCCCGACAGGAAGCGGAAAGACAACCACACTCTACGCCGCCCTTCAGGGTCTCGATACCGAACACCTGAATGTGATGACGATCGAGGACCCCATTGAATATCAGTTGCCCGGCATCGCCCAAATACAGGTGAAGCCCAAAATCGGCCTCACCTTTGCCCAAGGCTTGCGCCACATCTTGCGGCAAGACCCCGACGTGATTCTTGTCGGCGAGATCCGCGATGCCGAAACCGCAGAAATCGCTATCCGCGCATCGCTCACGGGCCATCTCGTTTTCAGTACGCTGCACACCAACGATGCGCTTTCCGCTGTTGTTCGCCTCCTGGACATGGGTATTCCGGCGTATCTATTGGCCTCCGCACTTCGCGGTTGCCTGGCCCAGCGCCTCGTGCGTCAGCTCTGCACGAAATGTCGGAAGGCGTCCATCCCAACGCAGCACGAGCTGCGCGCGTTGGGATCTCGCGCGAGAGAGATGGATGGAAAGATCATCTGGCGTCCCGTCGGCTGCTCCGAGTGCATGGGGGGCTATTGCGAGCGAGTCGGTGTTTATGAGTGGCTGCATTTGGGTCCGGACTGGGAAGCGACGCTTCGCGCGGATAGCGATGGCTCGGCATTGCGCAAGCGTGTGCAGGAGTTGAACGTCGCATCGCTCTTGGATGATGGTCTCGACAAAGTCCGGAAAGGACTGACCTCACTCGAAGAGATATTGCGCGTGGTGGGAAGCGCCCCTCAACCGACATCAACATGAAGACCTTTGCGTATCGAGGGTTTGACAAATTGGGCGGGCGCGCCCGGGGTATGGTCGAGGCCCTTCATCCAAAAGAAGCGAGAGAGAAACTTGCTGCGCGCGGCATTTTGGCCGAAGACGTTGTCGCCGCATCGGACCGGAGCAGCTTGGTTCGCCGCCGCTTTTCAACAGAAAGAAGAGCCGCGCTCTATCGCGAACTCGGCGCGTTGCTGCGCGCGGGAGTCCCTGCCGTAGCCGCTCTGGATCTCTTGTTGGAGGCGCACCCCGATTCGCAGCTCAACGGAATCCTTGCCGGCCTGCGCGATCGAATTCGGGAGGGTGAGAGCGTTGCCGAAGCGTTGCCACAGCTCGCCCCAGAAACCAGCCCATTCGAGGTGGCGCTTCTGCAGGGCGGTCAGCGCACGGGGCAACTGGGCGAAATGTTCAATCAGATGGCGAGCTATTTGGAAGAAGAGACGCGCCTTCGCGAAGGGATTCTCTCAGCGCTTCTCTATCCACTATTGGTCATCGCGCTGGCCTTTATCGTTGCAGTTATTATGGTCACTGCGATTTTGCCGCGATTGGCCGGACTCTTTGCAGAATCGGGCGTGGCACTGCCCACGACCACAAAAGTGCTCATCTGGTTCGGCGGGGCAGGGCGTTTGCCAGCCAGCCTCGCGATTGCATTCATGATCCTTTTTTGCGTGTGGGTCGCGTTTCGTTTGAGGCGATCCACCCGACGCGCATATTGGGAGCGACATTTCAATCGGATACCTCTCTTTCGCCGCGGCTATTGCCTCGTGGTGACCATTCGGTTTGTGCGCACGCTTGTCATGCTGCTGCGCGGCGGGATTGCACTCGTGGAAGCCTTGCCGCTCGCCGCACGCGCGAGTGGGAGCGAGTGGCTCGCCAGCCAGATGCAGCAAGGCAGCGAAGCCGTTCGCCAAGGGCGCTCTGTTCCGGATGTCTTGGCGGAGAGTCCGTGGATCGGAACCCGGCTACCCGCGTGGTACCGAGCGGGCGAGGCGAGTGGCGATTTGACGGGGCTTCTCGATCAGGCGGCGCGTCGGTTCCAAGAACAATGGGAGACACTTCTCCAGCGCTTTATTCGACTCGTCGAGCCCATTCTAATTGTCGCAGTCGGCGCCGTAGTGCTTCTCGTGGCCCTCGCCATTCTGCAGCCCATCCTCTCGCTCAACCAACTCGCCCGCTAATTTCCAACGATTGGAAGTTCTATCGCGAGGGCTTTCCAACGATTGGAAGTTGCCTGCGCGGGATCAAAACTTGAAGGAATGGGGCAGGAGTTCGCCGAGCGTTAGCTCCATATAATCGGCCAACTTTGCGCGCGGCGCGACGAGGACCACCATCTCCGGCGATCCGAATTCGGCGAGGACCTGACGGCAGGCGCCGCACGGGAAAGGCATTTGCTTTCCGCTCGCAACGATGGCCACCGCCTTGAACTTTCGCTTCTTCACAGCGACCGCATGAAAAATCGCGTTGCGCTCGGCGCAAATGGTGAGTCCGTATGAGGCATTCTCGACATTGCAACCCGAGATGACTGCGCCCGTATCCGTCAACAGGGCCGCACCCACCTGAAACGCAGAGTAGGGCGCGTGTGCGTTGCGCGATACCTGGGCGGCGGCGCGGAGAAGTTTCAACGCCTGACTGCGCGGGAGAGCGGATTTAGCGGCGCTCACGAGCCACCTCCTCGACAAAGTTGAGAAGCACCTTCTTCATGCGCTCCATTGCAAGACGAGTGGTCTCGGTCACTTCCTCGTGACTGAGCGGATTCTCGCTAATGCCAGCCGCGCTATTCGTGATGCAGGAGAGTCCTGCCACGCGCAAGCCCGCAGCATTGGCCAGCAGGGCTTCGGGAACGGTGGACATTCCAACGGCGTCAGCTCCAAGCGCGGCAAACGCGCGTATTTCAGCGGGCGATTCGTAGGTCGGCCCCGAGTCCGCCAGATAGACGCCTTCGGCAAGCGTCTCGCCCGCGTTCTGTCCTGCTTGGACAATCAATTTGCGAAGCGACGCGTTGTACACTTCGCTCTGATCCGGGAATCGCGGCCCCCAAAAACTGTCGTGTGCGCCGACCAGCGGGTTGGCTCCGAGAAAGTTGATGTGATCGGAAATGATCATCAGTGTCCCCGGAACGAGGTCTTTCCTAACCCCGCCTGCGGCATTGGTCACGAGGAGTGTCTTGGCGCCGAGCGATTTAAGAAGAAAGATCGGGAGCGCAATGGGAGTCCAACCCACGCCTTCGTAGAAGTGGCGTCGCCCCTGAAAGACGAGCAACTCCAATCCAGCCGATTCCGCGAGTACGAGGCGACCTGCGTGACCCACGACTCCGGTCTTGCCCAGGCCCGGAATATCCTCGTAGGAAATCGCGTCCTTGACGTTGAAAGAGCCAATGACCTCGCTCCATCCGGAACCGAGAATCATGCCAAGGCGTGGGCGGGCATGGGGCCACTTTCCGCGAACGTGGGAGAGCGCCTGGTCGAGAATTGTGCGGTCTATCATGATTATTTCCCAATCGTTTCGCCGTTGATACGTTCCAAAATCAGCTTCGGTGTCTTCGGCTTGGACTTCGCTATCTTGAAGGCGCCTTTCAAGAGTTCTTGAGCAGCCGCCAATCGCTTCTTGTCGTTCGCATGAATCACCAAGAGCGGAGCGCCTTTGGTGACGGCATCGCCGATGTGCAGGATATGCGATATACCTACGGCAGGATCTACTGCTTCGTCCGTGCGTGTGCGCCCAGCGCCCAAGACTACGCAAGCTTTGCCGACGGATTCCGCATCCGCGAGCGAGACAAACCCGGATGCTGGAGCGGGCATCGGAACTTTGAATTTGGCCTGTGCCAAGCGCGAGGGATCGTCAATGGTGCGGACGTCGCCCCCTTGCAGCTCCACCATTTTGCGGAATATCCTGAATGCCGATCCGTCTGCGAGCGCCTTTTCTGCCATGGCGCGCGCGGTGGCGCGCGACTTGGTGATTCGCCCCAGGATCAGCATTTCTTCAGCGGAAACGAGGGTGAGTTCCGTGAGATCCTTCGGTCCCCGGTTTTGCAGGGTTTCAATGGACTCCACGACTTCAAGGACGTTGCCCGCTGTGTTGCCCAATGTTTGGTTCATATCGGTTATTACCGCAGCCATGCGCTTGCCCATGGCATTTCCCACACGCACCATGGTCAGCGCGAGTGCGCGCGCATCTTTTTGCGTGCGCATGAACGCACCCTTGCCGCACTTCACATCGAGAAGCAGTCCATCAAGGCCTTCTGCGAGCTTCTTGCACATGATGCTGGCCGTGATCAGGGGAATAGAAGCGACGGTCCCCGTGACATCGCGGAGCGCGTAGAGTTTCTTATCGGCCGGTGCGAGTTGTTTGGTCTGACCGATGATGGAACAGCCGATTTTCTTGATTACCCGGATCAGCTCCGCATCACTCAAATTGGTGCGATAGCCGGGAATGGACTCGAGTTTGTCCAACGTGCCGCCGGTGATGCCGAGGCCGCGCCCGGAAATCATCGGCACCGCCAACCCGCACGCGGCAACAAGGGGGGCCAGAATGAGCGAGACCTTGTCGCCAATCCCGCCGGTCGAGTGCTTGTCCACCTTGGGTTTCTTGATGGAGGAGGTATTGATCAGGTCGCCCGACCGCATCATGGCATCGGTAAGAATCGCAATTTCCTTCGGATTCATGCCGCGAATGAAGATCGCCATGGCCATAGCCGCCATCTGATAATCGGGCAACTTTTCTTTCGCGTAGGCGTCAATGAAGAAGCGAATCTCCTCTTCCGTAAGCGTTTGCCCATCGCGTTTCTTTTCGATTATCCATTGAGGAAGCATCTGGACACCTCTTTCTATTAGCGTTTAGAGAAAAGATTGACCTCGCGGGAGTGAATCTATTCCGAATTGCGAGGCGACCGATTGTGCGATGTCGTAGTAACCCTCTCGCAACCCCAGATTCTGTGCCACTTGTCCGGGTTGATAAACCAGCAGGGGGACCACCTCGCGGGTATGATCCGTTCCCTTGTAAGTGGGATCGTTGCCGTGATCGGCGGTAATGATGAGCGTATCGCTCGACTTCAGCGTTGGCAAAAATGAGGCCAGCCACTGATCGGTTTGAACCAAAGACTCTGCATAGCCCTTGGGGTCGCGCCGGTGACCGTAGAGCATGTCGAAATCAATGAAGTTCGCGAACAGGAAGCCCCGCTTCATCTCGGCTGCGAAGCGTTCGACCGCTTTTTGCGAAGTGTGGTTATTGCCTGTGTGATCGGTTTTCGTAATTCCGCGATGCGCGAAGATGTCCTCGATCTTGCCGACGGCATACACGGGAACGCCCGATGAATGGAGGCGCTCGAGAATTGTCGGCTCATCCGGTTGAAATGCGTAGTCGCGGCGATCTTCTGTGCGCTGATAGGCGCCGGCCGATCCTCGGAAGGGTCGCGCAATGACTCGGCCCACTCGAAGCGGATCGCACAGCCTTCGCGCCACTTCGCACGCGCGATAGAGTTCCTCCAGAGGAATCAAATCAATGTTGGCCGCGATCTGAAAGACGGAGTCCGCGCTCGTGTAGACGATCCACTTGCCCTCGCGCGAAGACTGCTCGCCGAGTTCCTCCATGATCGGAACGCCGCTGGCGGCCTTGTTACCCAATATCTTGCGACCGGTTTCCTTCTCAAATGCAGCAACCACCTCGGGCGGAAATGACGGCGGACCCGGAGGGAACAAGTGAAACCCCGGCTGCAACAACAAGCCCGCTATTTCCCAGTGTCCGGTGACCGTGTCTTTGCCCTGTGACATCTCGCGCATGGCGCCATAGCTTGCCAAGGGTTTTTCGGCGGGAGCAACGCCATCAATGGGAAACGGGCGCGGCGTTACGGGCGGGATATTGCCCAGTCCCAGTTTCTGAAAAGTCGGCAGGTGCAAACCACCGACGGCCTCTGCGATGTGGGGTAGGGTGGCCGCACCTTCGTCGCCGTAATCAGCGGCATCTGGCGCGTGTCCTATCCCGACGGAATCAAGGACGATAAGGAATACACGCATAAAGCGAGTCTAGTCAGGAACCCGAATTCGGGCAATGAATTTCGTCTATGATCCCGACGATTACGGAGCGAACGGGCGCGTCACTTGAGGCAACAATTTGGCGTGCGCCATTTCCTTCATCGAGGACCAGCACGGGCTCGCCTACGCCTGCGCCAACCGTGTCCACTGCAATCACGTAGTCGGAGGCTGCTTTTCCAGATGCATCTGTTTTTTCGACGACGAGCAGCTTCTTCGCGTCATACCACGGATGGTTGATGGTCGAATCTATATGGCCGATGACGCGTCCGGTGAACATGCTTACGATTCCTGAGTGTTCAAATTATCCACGATTCCGATGATGGCGTGATCCACGGGAACAAACCAAGGATCGAGCGCCATCGCGGCTTCCCGACCGCCTTCGTAGTAGATCAGCTCGCCCACACCTGCCATGCGCGTGGCGTCAGCCGCAACCAGGACCTTGCCTTTGGGCTGCCCAGTTTTGTCGAGTGGCTGAACGAGGAGCAGGGGGACACCGCTCATGCCTTCGTACACAATCGTAGCGACCACCGTGCCTGTGACGCGACCGAGTAGCATTAGCCGGATTCTCCTTCCAGTTCGATCATGCGAGCCGTACCGAAAAGACTGTGCGAGGTGATCCGCGTGTCCAATGCTTCGTGAGGCGAGGAGATGATTTGATAATTCAACTCCTTCCCCGCCGCCTCCAAGAACCCGCTGACAATGTCCATCGCGGCTTCGATGTCGTACAATTCACCTTCATAGATGCTGAGGCCCTTCCCGGACAAGCCGGCATCGGCCAATCGCAGTTCCATGAGATTGACCGGCGTCCCTTTCAGCGCCAACTCAGCGGCGCGCACATTGCACGCGACAGTTTGCGTTTCTACGATTGCCAGCGCACCGCGCCCTTGCGGGCGATGTTGCCCGAGAATTGCATCGTGAACTTGCGGGTGCACGTCAGCGAGGAGGACCGAGTCCAGCACTGCATCTCCACCCCAAAAGAGACCTTCATCAAACGACTCTCCAACGGACGCCGTGCTGCCGCCGATGGCCGTGAGATAGCGGCCGCGACTGATCGTCCCGCAACGGATGAAAGCGATGGGCGCTTTCTTCAACATCTTATCCGTGGCGAACATTCCCTTCCCGATTTCCCCAAATTCAACCACGGCCATGGCCGGGTATTTCTTCATCACGTGATCCTAAAGTGATCAACGAGCACGCATCGCCGCCAGCGTGAAAATGTGCGCGGGCCTGTCAGCCCCTCACCGGTAGGACTGGCGATTGTGAAGGAGACATAGCCTTCACCATCCAAGCCCAAGCCCGCTTGCGAGCGCCCGTTCTTTACAAAAATACTGCAGTTCGACTCCTTCGCCATGCGATGGAGTTTATCAAGGTTCTTGGAGTGCATTACCGCTGTGTGCCGATTGCCACCTTCGGTCTTGAGCGCGAGATCAATTGCATAATCGCAGCTCGAGACGCGGCAGACGGGGAGAATGGGCATCATTTGCTCCGTCCATAGCAGGGGATGGTTTTCATCCACTTCGACGATTCCCAACCGACAGGAACTCGGCACATTGATCCCGATCTTGCTCAGGATCACCTCGGCATTCTTTCCGATCAGGTCGCGATTGATGTGCGCCTCCTGCCGCGGCCCGTGCATCTCGGTGAAGATGACCTTTTCCAAAGCCGCCAGCTTGCTGCGATCCACCAGCACCGCATTGTTTTGCTGCATGGACTTCAGCAGATCATCCGCGACTTTATCCACGACGAAGACCTGCTTTTCATCAGCGCAAATAATGTTGTTGTCTGTCGAGGCGCCGAGCACGATATCGCGACCCGCCTTGGCGATGTCGGCGGTTTCATCCACCACGACGGGCGGGTTGCCGGGGCCTGCACAAATGGCACGCTTCCCGCTCTTCATCGCCGCCTTCACGACGCCACCGCCACCGGTGACCACCACGAGGCGAATATGAGCGTGGTGCATCAAGGCCCCCGCGCTTTCGATGGTGGGGTTGGAAATACATGTGACCACGTTCCGCGGCCCGCCACTGGCAACAATAGTCTTGTTGATCAAGGCCACGGTCTGCATGGAGCAATTCTTTGCGCCCGGATGTACGTTGAAGACAACTGTGTTGCCTGCGGCAATCATTCCAATCGTGTTGCAAATGATCGTTGATGTCGGGTTTGTGGTGGGCGTAATCGCGCCAATGACGCCAAAGGGGGCGGGTTCAATGAGCGTCAACCCGTGATCACCCGTGATGGCTTCCGGAGTCAGGTGTTCAATGCCGGGCGTCTTCTCGGTGACGAGAATATTCTTTGTGATCTTGTCTTCGAAGCGACCCAGCCCGGTCTCCTCGTGAGCGGCCTTCGCGAGGATCGCCGCGTTCTCCAGCATGACCGATCGAATCGCGGCAATGATCTGCGCTCGCTTCTTGAGCGGAAGCGCCACAAAAACAGGCTGTGCCTCGCGCGCCGCTTTGACGGCTTCATCCACCGTGGGGAAGATGCCCAACTCGCGGTCCGCCGATGCAACAGCGGCGGGAGCGGGGACGCTCTCGAGAGGGCGCTGATCCAAATCCGCGACAATTCTGCGCGCGATCGCGTCAATATCGGCATCCGTGAGACGTGCCATGTACTAGCCTCCACTCGAAGGCCGCGGGGGATGATCGTTCAACACGAGCGCACGCTGATTCGCGTGCATCGCGTGCAATTCGACATCACTATTCTTCCGCGACCTTCACTTCTTTACTTTTTCGATATTTCTCTTCGCCGTTCACGTCCCAGGAATCCACGATGGCCATGATCACGGCGTCCACCGGCCGCTTGTCAGTCTGCTGCGTCTGCCGCGCCGAGCTGCCGGAGGCGATGAGGACAACTTCCTCCACACCGGCTCCAACCGCATCGGCGGCGACAAGCACAGATCCCGTCTCGCGGCCCGCGTCGTCCAAGGGTCGAACCAGCATCAATCGGAGCCCATTCAGCGTGGGCTCTTTTCGTGTGGCGACGACCGATCCAACTATGCGGGCGAGCTGCATGAAATCTGCTAATTGCTAGATGAAATTGCCAGTGCGCGACTGGCAATTGGATCGCGCAATTGCCTTATTTCTTCGCTTTCGATTCGCCCTGGCGACCCAACGGCAAGACCGCATCCACATTGCTGTGGGGGCGGGCAATGACGTGGACAGCCACAACTTCACCGACGCGACCGCCGGCAACTTGCGCTGCGTCACAAGCCGCTTTTACCGCTGCGACATCACCGCGAATAATAACGGAGACGTAGCCGCCGCCGGTCTTTTCGAACGAAACCAGCTCGACCTTGGCGGCCTTTACCGCCGCATCCGCCGCTTCCACCACGGCCGGAAATGACCGCGTCTCAATCATGCCTAGTGCTTCTGCCATGTGCGTATCTCCCTTTTCTGTTCGCTAACGAGTTGTTGTTGATTAACCGCCTCGGCCCGATTTTTCCTCGCGACCCGAAATGACCTCCAAGGCCTTTTCGGCTGCGCGATACCCGACATCAACGTCGCGCTCTTCGCCACCGAGATAAATGCGCCCGAAGCTGCCGACGGCTCGAACTTCGAGAATGTTGATGTTGGCCGCCTTTTCCGCCTCATTGGCGGCAATCGCGGCATAGCCCGCAGGCGCACACTCCATCACATAGAGCGAGTGGCCCGGCAGCAACATATTGCCATGGCGCATGCGGTTGACGAGCTGCGTGTGATAGTCCGACACGTTTCGGATCACCTGACTCGTCAGCAGTTTGGGCTTAATGCGATCATCCTCTTTGAGTTCAAGCGCGTCGAGAATCGCCTGGCCCGCCTGACGGACGTCCGCTTGCGAGTGCGAGTGGATCTCGAGCATGCCGTACAAGCGCTCGACGATCATCATGCCCGGCGTCACATTGGTGGCCTTCAGCGCCACATCCGTTACGCGGTTGATCTCCATACCGGGCGCGATTTCAACAAAAAGCGCCGCCTGGTGAGTTGTGGGGAGAAACCCCTGTGCCACCGTTCCCAAAAACGAGGCAAATTGTGGCTGCAAGCTATCAATAAACGCATAGCACCGTAGTTCCGCCATGACCTTCTCCTTCAGTTAACCCGAACTGTTCAATATCCCTTGCCACCGGACTGTGCGACGCCGGTGCTGATCTCTTCCATGATTTTCACACTATTCGAACACCCGACGCGCGTGGCGCCCGCATTGACCATCTTCACAATATCCGCGTATGTCCGAACGCCCCCAGAAGCCTTCACGCCCAACTTGCGGGAAGCAACCGTGCGCGCCATCAGCGCAATGTCTTCCGCCGTGGCGCCGCCCGTCGAAAATCCCGTCGAGGTCTTCACAAAATCGGCGCCCGCCTTCATGCTCAACTGGCAGGCGCGGGTCTTTTCTTCGTCGTTCAGGAGGGAGGTCTCCAAAATCACTTTGCAAATCGCGCGGCTGTCCTTGCAGTTTTCCACTACGCCGCGAATATCGCGCAGCACCGTGGCATCATCCCGCGCTTTGAGCGCGCCGATGTTGATGACCATGTCAATCTCGTTCGCGCCGTCGCGCAGCGCCTTGCGTGTTTCGAGGGATTTGATCTGCGGCTCCATGGCGCCGAGAGGGAAGCCCACAACGGCGCAAACCTTGGTGCGGGAGTCGCGGAGCAGCGCCTTGGCCTGTTTGACATAGGCGGAGTTGACGCAGACCGACCAAAATCCGTGTTTCCTGGCCTCCGCACAGAGCTTTTCCACATCGGCAGGCGTCGCTTCGGCCTTCAACAGGGTGTGGTCAATCATTTTTGCCACTTGTTCAGCCGAAAGGGGGCGCGCTATGGCGGCGCTGGAGCCGCTTTTCCCTCCCAAGAGCTGCTTCACTCGCTCTGCTACCCGTTGCACATCTTCCGGCGACAAATCATTTCCAGACATAGATCGGCCTTCTACTTCCTTTATCAGCTTAACGCGCGCCAAGTGGCGGTCCGCCGTGCACTCGGTCGTTAAGAAAATGTAAGCAATCTGTTTCGCAGCGGCAAGGTCAATTTGACCGCTGCCCAAAGTCAAGACGTTGGCGTTGTTGTGCTCGCGCGAGTTCCTGGCCAGCGCTTCGTTGTAGCAGGCGGCAGCTAGAACGCCGGGAACCTTGTTGGCCGTCATGGCCGATCCAATCCCCGCGCCATCAATCACAATTCCTACATCGGCTCTGCCGCTCGACACGCTGGACGCCACGGCGTATGCAAAACGGGGATAATCAACGGCGTCCTTGCTGTTGGTTCCCACGTCCGTGACGGCGTGGCCAAGGCTCGTGAGATAAGGAATAAGTTGCTGTTTGAGTTCGAATCCGCCGTGGTCGGAGCCGATCGCTATTTTCAAAGGATGCTTCATTCTGAGTTGCGCACAAATCCGCAATCAGTCTGCACGGTGCATTGCCGCGTTGCAACTATTTTCCTTAAAGAGAACCGCATTGCGGTGAAAATTGTCTATTCCAGCCTGTTTTTGCGCTTTGAGAATGGGGCGGTTTCAGTCGCGAAGTCGGCATTTCTCCCTCCGGTCCGCCAATGGGCGCAGAACTGAGAGGCTGCGCCGTGCGATCGGACGATTCGCCAGCGGCAACTTCCAAGGATTGGAAAACGAGTGGGTTGGGGCTTCCAAGGATTGGAAGATTAAACAATTCAGCGCGCCAACCGGGGTGGGCGCGCTGAAAAGGCGGGCAAGAGTCGCAAAAATTAGCTGGCGCTTGGATTTTCGACGGGTGCGTCGTCCTGGGTCTCGCCGCTCTCTTCTTCGACTTCGTCGTAGTCCTCGCTGCTGGTGGCTGGGCGCAGATCTTTGAAGTGGGCCTGCTTCAATTGGTCGCTCTGCCAGCTATCGAAACTGAGGCGCCCGGATTGGCGGCGAATGGTTTCGAGCAGTTGCGGCCGGATGGAGGCGAGGGTGGTGGACTCTGCCGGCTCGCGGTTCTTGAGGTGAACAAGCAGATATCCGTCTTCCAGCAGAAGCGGGTCGGCCACTTCGTTGGCGTTGAGGGTGGAGACGGCGGCGAAGATCGCGCGTGAAGGAGCGTTGGTGTCCAGCATGCCGGTTGTGGCAGAGAAGGGTTCCGTGGTCTTCACTTTGAGGCCATAGAAGGCGAGGGTGTCGGCGAAGGAGATATTCTCGCCCAGCGCTTTCTCGGCCTCGCTCTTGATCTGCTCCGCCTTTTCCTTGAGCGCGTCGTGCTGAGCTTGCGCGAGGGCTGCCTCTTTGACGGCCGGTTCCACCTCGGCAAACTCGGGAACGCGCGATTCGATGCGTTTGCGCAGCGCAATCACATAGACCTCGTTCGTTCCGCGAACGGGATTGCTGAAATAGGATTCCGGTCCTTCGCCGAGTTCGAACGCAGTGAACTTGAATGCGGCAGGTTCCTGGATGCCGGGCAAGTCACTGGTTGCCGAGAATGGGGGAAGGGACTCAATAGCGAGCTTGGCCTCCTTCGCTGCGGCTTCGAAGGTCGGGGCGTTGCCGTCGC
Organism: Kiritimatiellia bacterium; assembly: GCA_023953695.1. Classification (GTDB taxonomy): domain Bacteria; phylum Verrucomicrobiota; class Kiritimatiellia; order CAIVKH01; family CAIVKH01; genus JAMLJG01. The sequence goes on along the minus strand of JAMLJG010000003.1, from coordinate 116,144 downwards.
GGTCGGGCGTCAGCGCGACGACCAAGTTCATCGCCGCATCCTGTGCGCTTTCGAGCGCCTTGCCTGTGCGAAGAATCGTGGAGATTTCCTCTTTTACATCTTCAAGAGGGCGATAGCGCGTGAGGTTCTCGAGCAAATTGGTCGCGTCTTGAGCGGCGTTGGTGGTGGAGCTGTGATCAATGAAATCGCGCAGATTTTCATCGTAATAGGCCTGCACCTCGTCATCGGTGATTTCGGCGCTGGCAAGGAAGGGCTGCGTGGCAACTCGGACAAAATCCACCTGGAGCTGCTCTGGGAGAGTGAAGGCCGCTGGGTCCTTGTCAAAAAACGCGCGCACATCCGCGTCTGATAGCTTAACGGACGATTCTACGAGGGCAGGTTCGAGCAGCGCGTAGTCCGCTGTGAAACGGTCGGTAGTGAGATTGAACGCGCGCTGAAGCTCCAAGGGTGTGATGAGCTGAGTGCGCTCCACGATCGAGCGTACCTTCTGGATGACAATTTCGTCGCGCACGTGCTCTTCAAAGTGGCGTTCGCTAAAGCCGTAGCGGCCGAGGTAGTTCTGGACGAATGATTTATAGACGATTCGGTTGAACTGGCCCTCATAGCGGAAGGCCTCGTGATGTTGGATCGCGCCGATCACTTCGTCATCGCTGGCCGCGATGCCCATGCGCGCTGCCGAGCGCAGGGTGGCAACGCGCTGCCAGGCAGCGGCGCGAAGCTGCGTCTCGATTTCGGGCGTCACATTGATGGCGCGGCCAAGAGACATTTCTATCGAGAGAAGGGTGCTGGAATAGGCGCGATGAAACTCCTCGAACGGAACCGGCTTCCCATCGAGGATGCCGGGCGAGTTTCCATATTCATTCTTGTCGCTGTTGGGGACCGCAGTGCCCCAGATCACGAAAGAGAAAATGACCACCACCAAAAATGCGGCCCACAACAGCTTTGACTGGATCAGCTTGTGGAACTTTGAAATCAACATCGTCATGTCGGTTATCCTTTAAGCGGAAAGAGGCGGAGAGTAGCGCGATGCGTGGATCGGGTCAATCGGTTAGCGCAGAGGATCATGCGGCCCGGCATGATTTTCTCCCCATCTCCGGCGGAATGGAGCCATCCGCATGCAGGGCGGAGTGCGGGGCAATTGACGAGAAGGGGAAGGGGATGCCCAAGGAAATGGCTCCGGCGGTAGGGCTCGAACCTACAACCTTGGCGTTAACAGCGCCCTGCTCTACCATTGAGCTACGCCGGAACCTTTAAGGCAGGGGCGAAGATAACCAACCCCTCCGGTAAGTCAAGAGAACGCGATCAATTTTTCAGCTTTTGAGGACATAAAGTCCGCGGCTGGCCTTCGCGATGCGCCTCTTCTCGCGCGCGATGGCTTGGTAGACGATGGTGCTGAAGTTATCCGAGGTGGTCGAGTAGCCATTCATTTTGACGGCAGCAATGATCTCCGCAATGGAGAGCGGCTTGTCTTTGGAGAGGACCGCTACGATGGCGTCGCCCAGATTGGTTTTGTTGCGTGGGCGTCTCGATCCGGCTGGCGCGCGGCGTTTCGCGCCGGAGGAAGGGATGCCGCCGAGGGCCGCGATTTCCGCTTCGACTGCCGCCAGTTTCTTGCGAAGTGCGTCCGCCTTTTTGTGAAGGGCGGGAAGCTTCTTGCGATGACGATTCAGCGCGTTGAGTAGTTCTGCGAGAGTTAGATTTGACTTATTCTTTGGCATAGTTCTCCTTTTCCATGTTCTTAAGAACAGTGAGATGAGTCTACTGTTCTCTTGCGGGTGCGCAATAGGATTTGATTTCAGGCCTTCTGGAAGATGGGGATGTTGCCAATATAATTATTGGCGCTCTGTAAACTTCTTTAGCGCATGAAGGGCGGCTTGCACTTGAGCCTCGCGCTTTGTGCTTCCGGTGCCGACACCTAAGAGTTCGTCTTTAATATAGACTTCGATGGTGAAGGTCTTCTGATGGGCGGGGCCTTCTTCTTTTGTAATAATGTAACGAGGTATGCCATTGCCGGATCGCTGGGCATGTTCTTGCAAGAGGCCCTTGGGATTCTCCATGGTTGCGCCTTCTTCGGCGGTGGGAATGTGAGGGACGAAGACCTTCTTGAAGATTCGAGAGACCGCTTTCAGGGCGCCATCTTGATAGGCCGCTCCGATTACGGCTTCGAGAGCATCGGCCAGGATCGAGGCGCGTTCGCGGCCGCCGCTGATTTCTTCGCCGTGACCGAGCCGCAAGAAGGGACCGAGTCCGACTTCCTGCGCCATTTGTGCGAGAGCTTTGGTGCTGCTCAGCAGGCTGCGCATTTTGGTGAGCTCGCCTTCTGCGAGGTCGGGGTTCGCCTCGTAGAGGACGGCGGCGGTGACGAGCCCGAGCGCGGCATCGCCCAGGAACTCGAGGCGCTGGTTGTCGGGGATATCGTCGGCGTGTTCGTGGGAGTAGGAGGGGTGGGTGAGGGCTTGTTCGAGCCAGTGGCGGCGGCGGAATTTGTAGCCCAGCGCTGTTTCAAGCGCTCGATATGGACTGCGGAGGATCATGCGCGGGGATGGTATTGGCGGTGGATTTGCTGAAGACGAGGGGCGTCCACATGGGTGTAGATTTGCGTGGTGGCGATGTCGGCATGGCCGAGCATTTCCTGAATGACGCGGAGCGGCGCATTGTTCGCAAGCAGGTGGCTGGCGAAGGAGTGGCGAAGGGTGTGCGGTGACACATTCTTCGTGATTCCGGCTTCTCGCGTGCATCGGCGGATGAGTTGCCAGATGGTTTTGCGGCTCAGCGCTTGGCCGCGCGTGGAAAGAAAAACAAACTCGGATTGCTTGACGCGATCGAGTTGAGCGCGCGCTTCATTCAAATACTTCTTTAGATAGGTTGCTGCGGCTCCGCCGAGTGGGACAACGCGCTCCTTTCGCCCCTTGCCGAGGCAGCGCAGATAGCCGGCATCGAACTGGATATCTTCCAATTTCAGGGAGGCGAGTTCTGAGACGCGGAGGCCAGTTCCGTAGAGCGTTTCAAGTAGGGCGCGGTTGCGGAGGCCGAGGGGTTTATCGAGGCGTGGTGTTTGCAGAAGCCGCTCGACTTCGGCGGTAGTCAGCGTGGCGGGCAGGAGCTTCCAGAGCTTGGGCGAATCCATGGTCTCGGTGACATTGGCGCTGAGCATGCCTTCTTGTTGCAAATAGCGAAGGAAGACACGAATCGCAACGAGGCGGCGCGAAAGAGATGGCGCGGCAAGTCCTTGCTCCTTTTCCCACATCAGATAGTCGAGAATGTGGCGTCGCGTTAGTTTGTTGAGCAAGGCCACGCCCGCGCGCTGAATAAAGGCGAGGAACCGCACGAGATCCGAGGCATAGGCGGAACGGGTGTTTGAGGTGAGCCCTTTTTCAAGGGTGATGTAGTCGAGAAACTGGTCGAGCAGAACCTGCATGCTTCCTAGATCGCGAGGGTGGATCCGGTCAATCGCTCAAAGGCTTCGAGATATTTTGCGCTGGTTCGTTCGGCGACTTCAGACGGGAGGATGGGCGCGGGAGGGCGCTTGTCCCAATCGAGGGATTCCAAGTAGTCGCGGACGTACTGTTTGTCGAACGAGGGCGGTGAGGAGCCGGGGGCATACGAGTCGGCAGGCCAGTAGCGTGAGCTGTCGGGCGTCAGGGCTTCGTCGAGGAGAATGAGCGCGCCCTTATACAGCCCGAATTCAAACTTCGTGTCCGCAAGGATCAAGCCGCGCGATGCCGCGTGAGCGGCGCCTCGTCGGTACAGGCGCAAGGTCCATTCGCGAAGCGCTTCGGCCTGCGGGCGGCCTATGCGCTCGACCATTTCGTCGAAGGAGATGTTTTCATCGTGCCCGGTTGTGGCTTTGTGGGCGGGGGTGAAGATCGCTTCGTCCAACTGATCCGCCAGTTGGTATCCGGGTCGGAGCGTGTTTCCGCCGACAGAGCCTGTGCGGGTGTAGTCTTTCCAACCGGAGCCGATGAGGTAGCCGCGCGCAATGCACTCGACGGGGATCACGGTGGCCTTCCGAACGAGCATGGAACGGCCGCGGAGGACGGCTTCATGTCGGCGCAGGTCGGCGGGGTAATCGCGGATGTCGGTTGAGACGACGTGATTGGGGCCTTCGTTGCGGAGGTGATTGAACCACCAGGCGGAGAGCTGATTGAGGACGTGGCCTTTGGCGGGCACGCCGGTGGGCAGGATGCAGTCGAATGCGGAAATCCGATCGGTTGCGACAAACAGAAGGTGTTCGCCTGCGTCGAAGACCTCGCGGACCTTGCCGCTATAGAGGTGTGGCACGCCGGGGAGTTCGATGCTTGTGAGGACGGGTGGCAGGGCGCTCATGGTGTCTTGGTGGTGATGGATTCGAGCCATTGAGCAAGGAGCGCTGCGCCAAAGAGTGTTGCACCAGCGGGTCCATGCGAGGTGGCTCGTTCTTCCCATGCGGAGGTGAGGTCAATGTGAGCCCAGGGAATATCTGGGCGTACGAAGAACTTGAGGAAGGTGCCGCCGATGATGGTGCCCGCACTGCCGTCGCCGATGTTTTTCAGATCGGCGAAGGGCGAGTTGAGCATGCGCTCATAGTCGGGAAAGAGCGGCAAAGGCCACACGCGATCGCCAACGGCATCGCCGGCCTCTTGGAGGCTCTTGAGAAGGTTGTTGTCATTCGCCATGATGGGCGAGGCTGGCCGACCCAATGCGACCGATGCCGCACCAGTCAGAGTGGCCAAATCAATGATGCAATGAGGTTTGAGTTCCGATGCAATGTCCAGGGCATCAGCCAGGACGAGGCGTCCTTCCGCATCCGTGTTGAGGACCTCGATGGTCTTCCCGCTGCGACTTTGAATGATATCGCCGGGGCGGGTTGCGGTTCCGCTCGGCATATTTTCCGCCGAGGTGAGGATTCCGATCACCGGGCGATCGGGTTTGATGACCGATGCGACTATTGCCATGAAGGCGAGGACGGTCATGCCCCCGCATTTATCGAACTTCATCCACTCCATGTTCTTGGAGGGTTTGAGGGAAATGCCGCCTGTGTCGAACGTGATTGTTTTTCCGACCACGACGAGAGGCCGGAGATTTTTCTTGCGACCGGGATAGGTCAAGCGGATGAGACGAGGCTCTTCTGAGCTACCCTGGCCGACTGCGAGAATGGCGTGGCAGCGCTGTTTTTTCAGCTCTGCTCGATCCCAGATTGAGCAGGAGATGCCGAGTTCCTTCGCAAGTGCCTGGGCGTGATTCGCGATGACGCGCGGGGGAGCCTGGTTTCCGGGCTGGTTGGCGATATCGCGTATTTTGTTGATCGCACTGCCGATGGAAATGCCCCACTTGAGGTCTTCAGAGAGAGCGGCTGGAGCGCTACTTTGCAACGCCAGTTGGAGCGGTTTGGAGGTGGAATCTTTTGACGGGCGAAGTTGATAGGTGCCCTCGTAGAAACCAATGGCGAAAGCGCGCACCCATTTGTTCGGAAAGGTGGTGAGGGTACGCTCTGGGAAAACTGGAGCAACGGTGGACACGCCCAGTCGCTGCGCCTCGACTGCTGCACGCCCGCCCGCTCGGCGCAGAATACCCGCATGTGCTTGATGGCCGGGACCGCAGCCGAACAGGAAGACATCGTAGAGGCGTTCCTTCAGGAGAACGCGCCCATGAGAAAACGAGCCTTCTGTCGCTTTGAAGCGAATCTGTTTGATCCATCCCTCCACTTCATTCCAAAGGCCGTCGGGAAGGGTGGAGAACAGGGTGTTTCGTGCCGATGGTTCGTCGGACCACAGGGGAATGGCCAGGGCGGCATCCTTCGGCAAGGGTGTGCCCGACTTCAGCTTGATGATTTTCATGATTTTGATTACCGGCAGCCTTCGGGAAGTTTAGCGCGCGCTTCGGCAGAGGCCGGTGTGTCATTGGCATCAAAGCCAGCCGATGCAATGGTGAACTCGACATTCTTGATGCCGAGTTTCAGCGCGTTGTAGGCCACGGCGATGGTGTGATCTTCGAAATTGGGGTTGGAACTCGTGATGCCTTCAACCTCTTTGAGCTTGTTCTGGATAAGCGTATAGCATTCGGGCGAGGTCATTTGCGGGACGTTCACATGGATCACCCGGTTGTCGTGTCGAAAGCAGGCACTGGTCCCGAGCAGGGCGAGCAGCGATGCGGCAACAAGGAGGTAGTGTCGAATCATAGAGGGGCCTTTTGTAGTGAATATCAGAATCGGGGTGCACCGTAAGACTTCAAGGATTTGGCGTCAACGTTTCCTAAAATGACGATTCTTTTCATTGAGAGCGCAAATTAATTTGAATTGTTCAAAATAAAGCGTAGCGTAGTTCCGTTATTCATTTTTGAGGGCGTTGATGCGTTATCCAATTGGGGCCTCTCACCCCAACCTCCTTGGCGCGTCGCGCCCTCTTTTTTTTGGGGCGTCCCGCGATCATTCGCCTGCACCGATCTCCCCCAGCAGTTTCAGCGCCGTGTTGGCTCGTTCTGTCACTTGGGGCGCGGGCACTGAGAACTCGTCGCGAATTTGTTTCCATGCGGCCAGGGCTTCATTTGTACGCCCTTGCTCGTAGAGGAGGACGGCGAGATTCTGGAGCATTTGTGCCTGAACCAGCGGTGTGGAGGAGGGGATCCGATAGAAGCGTTCCGCCTCTGTCAAATTCCCCATTCGATATTGGATGTTGCCCATTTCCATGTTGGCCGTGGGGTAGGGCTGCTTGCTTTCAATGATGCGCATCAGGAGTTGTTCTGATGCCTCAAAGTTTTTCTCTTGGTAGTAGCGTCGCGCCAAACCTGCCGTTGTTTCGATCGTCTGGGGGGTTAGCGTTGTCTTGGTGCAGGAGTAGAGGAAGACTAGGCCGTTGAAGAGAGCAAAAAGGGCGAGGGCGGTGGCGAAGGTGGCGCGCCGATGGCGATTGAGCCAATGGAGAGCGGGCGAAATAATCCGCGCATTGAATCGGCTGCCGGATGGCACGGCGAGGAGATGAATGGCCAGTGCATCCCAAGCAAGGGCGGTGTCGGCTGGAGGATGGGCAAGGAGGATTCCGCGCACGGTTGCCACTTCCGTGACGGCATGGCGCGCTTCGAGCGCTTCGAGAAGCAGGAGTTGGTGAACCGGCCAAACGGGAGGCAAAGTGGCCACGGTGCCCCACGGAATCCACGCGATGAAGCCGGTGCTCCCGAGGAAGTGCTGTCGGCTGAGTAGGAGATTCGTCAGCGCGCCGACCTCGTCGTGAGTCAACTCTGTGCAGATGAGCGGAAGAAGGGTATTGATGGCCTGCCGCATCAGTGGGCGATCATCCACATAGCGCTCTGTGAAGCTCTGCTTTTCGGCGCTCCAGAGGACTTCCCGCATTTGTGCCAAAAGCAAATCGCGGTATTGCAGCAGATCGGTCAAATTGAGGCTTCGGATGGCAATCGCATCGGCAATCTTTTCGAGCGTTGAAATCTCGTGGATGAGGAGGGCGGGGAGGTCGGGGGTGTAGAGGTCGGACTCAAAAAGTTCCGGCGCGAGTGAGTCGAGTTGGGAAGGCCAGAGCGGGCGGCCGGTTCGATCGGGATCCAACGATTGGACAATGAACTCGAGGTGCCGCTGCACCCGAGGTGCGGCATAATCAAACCACGCGCGATCGGGATCCTGCCGCCAAACCTGCTCAAAACAATGTGCGAGAAGCGGGATGTGCAAAGATTCGATTCCGGGAGAACCCAGTTCGTCAAGCGCGCGCGGCAATGCGCCGTCGGGCTGTTGAAAATTGAGCAGCGTGTGCAGCAATGCGCGCGCAAAATCGATGCGGATTTCAGACCAAGCGATAACGAGTTCGTAGAGGTGGCGTGTCTGAAATCTGCCCGACTCATCGGGAGCCGCAAAGAGGCGGGCTCCATCACGCGAGCTGCGCAGGCCGCAGATGAGCGCAGCGACGTGCGATTGGAGGCGGTCCGCCTGATCGTGCTCAAGTCCCGTTTGGCGTTGAGCGAAAGATTGATAAGGGGCAAGCGCAGATCGCAGTGATTCGAGCGGATCCACCTCTGCATAGCGCGAGAGGAGCGCGGAGGGATCGCCAGCCTGATCGTGCAGGACGACCACGACGAAGAATGTGCGGCCATTGCTTTCGCGGCAATAGAGTCGGACCAGCGAATCGGCCGTTTCCAATTCTTCGCCATCCTCGCGATCCACCACATGACCTTCCGGGGTGTGAAGGTTGGGCGTGTGGCTGGCGTTCGACTCGCCGATGAGGATTCCCGGTTCAGGGCAAAAGGCGCAAAAATGGAGCGGCTCTTGGGGATCGGCCGACAGCTCGAACACCCCGTGCGGCGACACGAGAACTGTGTGCTTCGCTTCCCATTCGAGATTCCAGTGAAACTTCGCGAACGGAACGGAAAGTACGCCCGCCTGCGCGCCGAGTTGCCAAGAGGGAGCCACATGCGTCCCACCCTCGGCTTTCCATGGAGGGAGGATGAGCGCGCCGGGCTGCCAAGGCCTACTGGGATACAATTCGTTCAACATGCAGAAATTGCTATTAAAACACTTCGCTCTCTCAACGTTTGTGAATAGTATCGCTTTTATGAAGAGATGCAATTCGTCATGGCGATTGATCGCACTATTTACCGGCGCGCTGACCTTAAGTTCGGGCGCAGCGGAGCTTGTTGCGCGCGTTAAGACGGACCGGGTGAATCTTCGCGCAAAGCCGGACACCTCGTCCGAAGTGGTCGCGCAAGCGAATGCGGAAGACCGCCTTTCGGTTGTCAGCTCGCAGGACGAGTGGGTTGAAATTGTGCCACCCGATAGCGTGGATGTGTGGGCGCACGTTGATTTTGTAAAAGATGGGCTCAGCGCAGCCAACAAGCTGAATCTGCGGGCGGGCCCCGGAATCAACTACTCCGTCGTCGGCTCTATTGATCGCGGCCAGGCCGTCCCGGTTCGAGGTCAGTTCGGCGAGTGGCTTAAAGTTGCACCCACCCATGCGACGCTTTGGGTCAGCCGTCCTTTTGTGGACCTCGTTTCTCCCGTGGCCGCAGTCGGAGCGCCGATTCCCGTCGTTTCTGCGCCAACTTCAGCCACGCGTGAGCCTGTCGCCCCCGCCACTCCGCTCGGCGCAGCCGCTGCAAGTCAATTGCCCATGTTGCCGCCCGCCGAACCGGCGCCCCCGACGGTCGCGCTGCCTCAGAGCGAATTGCCGCCGGCCCAGCCTGTAGCGCCCGTCGCGCTCGATGCGCCATTGGCAACCAAGACTGCAGGAACCATTCCGTTGCCGCCGGATTTGAGGCCTGTTCCACTCGAGGGGCAGGGGCGTTATGTTTCGCGTGAGGGCGAGTTGAAGCCCGCTCCGTTTCTGTTCGGCCGACCCAGCGCATTTCGCCTTGTAAAGAAAGAGGGCGTCCAGTTGGTGACCGTGTGCTATGTGCGCGGCAACAGCGCCCAGCTCAATTCATTGCTGAATGAGCAACTCACCGTTTTCGGATACGAGTACTGGGTTCAAGGCGTCAGGCAGCCCGTGATCGTGTTGGAGCGCATTGAGCGACGTGTCCCATGACAGAAACTGAAGCGCCCGTCCTCAATCGAAAACCCGTCCTCGCGCTTTTGCCCGTTGCCTTGGGTGGAGCCCTGGCGTTGCTGGCCTTCGTCCTTGTGCTCGCGTGGGGGCAGCACAAAGCAAATGCGCTCTTCTCCTATCCGACAGACAATGCGCTCCTCGACATCGCGCTCGCCGATTCCTGGAGCGCGATGGGAGCTCCACACGCAGCGGCAGAGCCGATTCCGCTCCAATTTCACGCGCTCTGGCGCGCGCTGCTCACACTTTCCTCGCCCTTCTTTGAGCCGCGCATAGCAGTTTTCGCGTTTTCGTTGTTTGCCGCGCTACTTTCCATTCCGGCGTTTCTCTCGCTCGCCCGCGCTATCTTTCCGCGAACCCATCCCATGTGGTGGGGCCTGATCGCATGGGTCATCATCAGCCCCATCGCGTTGGACATATTTAGCGGGCAACCCATTCCCCTCGCAACGACGCTTGCTCTCTTTGCGTTTGCCATCCACCTCAAGGGCCTGCGGCCGGGCGATGCGCCGTTGCCGCTTCGCAGCGCTGTATTGATTGGATTTGCCTCGCTGATTCGCATCGAATGCTTTTCGCTGTGGCTGATGCTCGCGATCCACGCACTGGCGCTCGCGGGAACTCGCCGAATTCAAACCAGCGTTGCGACGGTCCTCATTCGCACACTCAACGGCGCGCTTGTGCTCGCAATTCTGCTTTCGCCGCTTATTTGGTGGAACATGCGTGTTCTCGGCGTGCCATGGCCGGCGGCCGCCGATGCGGGGCTAACGCTCAACTCGGCGGATTCTTCGACATTCATTGCGCTCATGTCCGCTGGGGCTCAGGTTTCGCTATCCGCCCTCGCGAAGAGTCCGCTGGTGGGAAATGGATTTATCTTCGTCTTCATCGTGGCGGGAGTCCTTTTCCTATTCATTGACCTCATCCGCAAGAAACTCGATTGGTCGGCTACAACCCTCTTGGTGCCCGTTCTTCTGCCCCTGGCGTTTCTGCCGTTCTATCCTCTGCTCGGAGGCAGCGCACTGGATATCCTCTGCCGCACACTCATTCCTCTCTGGCTCCTACTGGCGAGTTATGCGCTCGCGGGCGTTGTCCGGGGCGTGCGCTGGATGCTCATTCGAGCCGAATCGCAATGGCCGCGGCCCCTCGTTCTCGGCACTGCGGGGATTCTGGTCGGAGCAATTCCCGTGCTGGCGGGTCTTCGTGATCAAGTGACGGCATGGCGTGCGCACGGCGCCGCTCAAACGACCGCAAGCTCCACGCGCCACGCGCTGGATGAAATGCTGCTGTCCGCGGGGGCCACCAAAGAAACCCCTATCGCGACAGATGCGCCCGGCTATTTCCTGCACGAAGGGTTCACATCTATCTTGGATTTGCGGGGCCGCCTGCAACCCGAGCTGCTCAGTTGGATGGATGCGGATTCCGTGAGCGATCCGGCCGGGCTTCGCGAATATCTTGAACATCGCGGCATCACACTTGCCGCCTTCGCGTCACCGCCGATCCCAGCGCTGGCCACCGTCTTCAACTGCCCATTCGATCCAACGAACCGCGCGCCGCGCGTTTGCGGATTTAGGACGAACGCAGCTCCTTAAAGAATCCGCTCAAGATCGTCCGGCATTCTTCCTCCATAAACCCCGCACGGAACTCCGTGCGATGGTTCATGGCGGGATTCTGAAGAATCTGAAAACGCGAGACCGCGCCCCCGCGCTGCGGATCCGTCACGCCCCAGACCGCCATGGGAAGGCGCGCCAAAATAATCGCTCCCGCGCACATCGGACAGGGCTCTTTCGTCACGTAGAGAACACAGCCCGTCAACCGCCAATCGCCCAATGCGCTGGCCGCCTGCGTGATCGCAATCACTTCCGCGTGAGCTGTTGGGTCTTTCAGCGTCTCAACCTGATTATAGGCCTGAGCGATCAAGCGGTTGCCGAAATAGATGGCCGCGCCAATGGGCACTTCTTTCTGATCTGCAGCCCGCTGCGCTTGCCGCAGCGCGGCGCGCATGTGATCGGCGCGCGGTTCCCACGCCGGATCGCGCGGGTCCGGCAGGGTCGTCGAAAAGGAATCGTCCTGCATGCGGCGCACTCTAGCGATCTGGGATTACTGTGGCGATAAAAATGGCGAGCGCTCTTCCGATTGCACTTTGCAAATTGCCTGCTACATTCTCGTTATGTCTCGCATCCCATCTTGGATTCGTCTCCGCCCCAGTGGCGGAACTGATTTTACAAAAGTAAACGGCCTCATTAACGAACTGGGCCTCCATACCGTTTGCCGCAGCGCCAAATGCCCCAACATCAACGAATGCTGGGGCCGCGGTACGGCCACCTTCATGCTGCTCGGCAATTTCTGCACGCGAAACTGCAAGTTCTGCGTCGTTCCATCCGGTCGCCCCAGGGGTGTGGACATGGATGAACCCCGCCGCGTCGCCGAAGCCGCGCGAATGATGAATCTGCGCCATGTGGTCCTAACCAGCGTGGCGCGCGATGACCTGCCCGACGGCGGCTCCTATATTTTCGCGGAAACCATTCGCTGCATTCGCCGCGAACTTCTCGAGGCGGCTGTGGAAGTGCTCACGCCCGATTTCCAAGGCGATGAGAAATCGCTCGCCACGGTTTTCGAGGCCCAGCCAGACGTCTTCAATCACAACGTCGAAACCGTGAAGCGGTTGCAGGCTGCCATTCGCCCACAAGCCTCCTATGGCCGCTCGCTCGCTGTGCTCCGCGCCGCAGAGCAGTGGCCCAAACGCATCGTCGTCAAATCCGGCCTGATGGTGGGCTTGGGCGAAACGAACGAGGAAATTGAAGAGGCCATGCGCGACATGCTGGAAGCAGGCGTTCACCTCCTGACCCTCGGCCAATACCTTCAGCCGTCGCGCGAGCATCGCCCTGTTGACCGCTACATGATGCCGCGCGAGTTCGCTGTTTTTGAAAAGAAGGCGCTCGAAATGGGATTCCTCGGCGTGGCCTCCGGCCCGCTGATTCGATCTTCCTATCGCGCGGAAGAATTGCTCAAGGCGGCGCGTGAAGCACTGACCGCCGCCTCCTGATGGGGGTGTATGGCGAACTACATCGCGTATCGGCTCGCATCTGCGGTGAGTCGGCACTTGCCCAAGCCGACGGCATATTGGGTCGGCCTTCGCATTGCCGATTTCTTCTATTTCTTTCATCGCGCAAAGAGGGAAGCCGTTCGCGATAATCTTTCGTGCGTTCTCGAATATCGCGGTGTGCGCCAAACGCCCTGCGCGCTTCGTGGCCTCACCCGAAAAACCTTTCAGAACTTCGGAAAGTACCTCGTGGATTTTTTCCGATTCACGCGCGTCGAGCGCAGTGCGCTGGAAAAGATGATCAGCATTGAGCGCCTTGACCATTTGGAGAAAGCCTGTCGAGCGGGGCGAGGCGCCATCATCGTCACCGCTCACTTTGGAAACTGGGAACTTGGCGGAGCCATGTTGCGCGCGCTTGGCTATCAGGTGAATGCCGTTGTCGCACCCGCGCGAAGGCCGCGCCTGCAGGACTTTCTCCAAAAGCCCCGCGAGGAGCGGGGCTTGCGAACCGTGACCATCGGCAGTTCCATTCGCGTCCTGTTGCGCGCGCTGCGACAAGGCGAATTGGTGGCGCTGCTGGCGGACCGCGATTTTTCGGGCGAGCGCGAGAGACTCTCGCTATTCGGGAAATCGGTTCGCCTTCCGCGCGGCGCCGCATGGCTCGCCCTGCGCGCGCATGCCCCGATTGTGCCCGCCTTCCTGGTGCGCCAGGAAGATGATACCTTCCTCCTGCGGTTCCACCCGCCCATTGTCCCCGATGCGGCAAGCGGAGAACAAGAATTGATGAGCCGGATACGAGATGCTATGGAGCGAGAAGTGGGCGAGCGCCCATCGCAGTGGTTTGTCTTTCACCGATTTTGGGAAGCGGAGCCAGGTCTGACCGAATGAGTTCACCAACCTCCTACGCCGATTGGTGTGTGATCATTCCCGCATTTCGGGAAGCTGCCCACATTGCGAGCGTTGTGCGCGGCGTTCGCGCACAGCAATTGCACGCGCTGGTGGTGGATGATGGCTCCGATGACGATACGGCTATGGAGGCCGAGCGCGTGGGAGCAGAGGTGATCCGGCAGCCGGTCAATCGCGGCAAAGGCGCAGCGCTTCAGGTGGGCTTTGAAGCTGCGCTCGCGAGGGGCGCTCGCTGGATCGTGACGATGGATGCCGATGGCCAACACGCGCCATCTGATTTGCCGGCATTCCTGGCGGCCGCCAACAGCGGAGCGCCTGCGCTCATCGGGAATCGAATGAGCGATGTCGGTGCGATGCCGTGGGTGCGCCGCATCACGAACCGGGCCATGAGCGCGTTGCTCAGCCGGATCATTGGCCAGCGCGTTCCCGACACCCAATGCGGCTTCCGCGCGTATCGCGCGGATATCCTGCCGCTGCTGGCTACGAGTTCATCTCACTTCGAGGCGGAGTCTGAAGTGTTGGTTAGAATATCGCAGGCGGGGCATCGCATTGAGTCGGTTCCGATCCAAACGCTGTATGGGAAAGTCGAGAGCAAGATCAATCCTTTTGCTGACACCATCCGGTTTTTCGCTATGCTGCACCGCCTTCGCCAGTCTCGTCGGCGCGCCTCGCGTTGACGGGTTAAATAAGGAGTGTGAACTGTGGAATATTTGCATCAGGCTGTTGACTGGATCGTAGCGACGGTTGGGCAGTGGGGCTATATCGGGATCGTTGTGATGATGTTTCTCGAAAGCTCCTGTTTCCCTTTTCCAAGTGAAGTCGTGATGATTCCCGCGGGCTACCTCGCCTCGCCGGGTTATCTCACTGCGGCGAACTATCAGCCGGGCCACGAGATGAATATCTTCCTCGTGATTGTGATGGGCATCATCGGCAGTTGGCTCGGAGCGTTGTTCAACTATTATCTCGCCCTCGCGCTGGGCCGCCCACTTCTTATCAAGTGGGGCAAGTACTTCTTCATCTCGGAAAAGAACTTTGAGAAGGGCGAACACTTCTTCAAGCGGCACGGCGAGATTGGGACCTTCACCGGGCGACTGATCCCCGTTGTGCGCCAGTACATCTCGCTGCCCGCTGGTCTCGCGCGGATGAACATGTTTCGCTTTCTCTTTTGGACGGGCCTCGGTGCGGGCCTTTGGGTGACGATCCTTTCCGTGATTGGCTATGTGGCCGGTCAAAACAAGGATTTGATTGAGCGCTATTCCCACCACGCCGTGTTGGGCGCCATCGGCTTCGCCGCGATTCTTTTGGCGGGCTACACGATCCGCTACAAGCGCCGCAAAGCACGCGAGGCGAAATAGACTTCCAATCGTTGGAAGTGTTCGCGCGGCAAAGTTCCAATCGTTGGAAGTATGACGGGCGTGAAGTGGCGATTACTCGGCGAGGCGAGTGATCGCTAGGGAGTGGATGCGGACGTGCTCTTTTTCGAAGTAGAGGAAGCCGATCAGGAATGGCTGGTTATTGGGGACAGAGACGTCGAACGACGTCTCTTTACCGCTATTCATTTGGGTGCGTCCAATTTCGACGCCTTCGGGGCATGCGGCGATCCAGGTTCCGGCGTGGCCTGTGGCCTCGTTGCCCGTTTCTCCTTCAACCGAAATGCGATAGCGGCCGGGTTCGAGTGGCATCTTGGGGCCGTAGAAGATGATGTCGTGCCGATCGCGTTTGGGCACGAAGTTGACGCTGTCGCTGGCTAAATCAATGTTGCCGGCGTGAAAAAATGTGGGGGCGGGGATGGTCATGCTCTCGCCGATTTCCAGTGCGTGCCATTCGCCTGCGTACAGTTTGAAGAGATCAATATCTATGGTGCCTTCCGGGGCGCTCAATTCGAGGGAGAGGTCTCGGACTCCGTCCCAGGTCCCGGCAGGCACTTCGATCCAGGACCAATTTGCGAAATCAATGGGCTTATCAATGGCGCCGATGCTGGCTCCGCCGACGAGGCGCTCGACGCGCAACGTGCCGTTGCCGCGCGCGCGGATCCACCAGCGAATGTCGGGTAGGGTTGTGGATGAAATGGGTTTTGAGGTCATGCGCGCGGCTCCTTCGAGGCGAATAAAGGTGGCGCCGCTGGCGGCTGGGTCATCGAGTTTGGCTGCCTCGTGACGGCGTTGGCGCTCGGCTTCGAGACGGCGCGCCGGGAAGTAGAAGCTCCAGTTGGTGGCGACGGCGGGACGCACTTCGGCGGTGGGCAAGATGCGAAAAGCCCAAGAGGGTCCATCCTGCTTCAGGAGAGAAAGGCGGGGGTGGTTGAGGAGCGCCGTGAGTGCCTTGCCCACGGGGAATGAACTGACTTTCTCGGGGTAGAGATCTTCGTGAAGAATCACGTGCTCAATGCCCCTCGACAGGAGGCTGTCGAGCTGTTCGTCGGTTGCGTATCCCACATTGAGCGTCTGGTAGTGATCGAAGACGTCGTGGATGTAATCGGCGGGAACAAACGGGCGATAGCCGTTGATCATCCGGATGCGGTAGAGCGAAGCATAGTATTGATAGACGGAGGCGTAGTGCGAGTCGCCGGGCCAGAGGGGCAGGATAATCGCACGGGGTTTCTTGTGCCGCATTTCGGCGTCGTGCGCGGCGGCGGCATAGGCATCATTGGTTTTGTCGAGGCGGCTGAGCAGGAGCTTGGATTGGAAGAAGTATTCGGTGAAGAAGCCCGCTGCCACGAGGAGGAGAATCCAACGCGCCTGGCGAATCCAGCGATCAAGCGCCGCATCGAGTGAAAGAGCGACTCCAATGCCGAGCAGTGCGGGCAGGAGAACAAACACTTTCGCGGATTGGCGTATCATGCTGTAGCCGGGAATATATTTGCGCGCGAGGATGAAGAGCGCGCCATCGGGCGGCCCGAAAGGCCCCATGGCGAGAAGGACGATGCCTAAAATGCCCATGGAGATCATTCCTATGAGCGCCATGCGCTGCATTGGGATGCGCTCGCGATTTTTCCATGCCCGAAGGGTGAGCGCGGCGAGGCCAAAACCGAGAATTGCGACGATGAGGAAGCCAAAGTAAATGTGGTAGGTCACATCTATCTCGTGCCATGCCCAAAGCCCTTCCCAGCGCGGAGAAAAGAGGGCCACTTCATGAAGAGTGCGCCCACCAGATGCAGCCGATTGGCGGACATTTTTTGTGCCCAACAAGGTTTGGAGATAGGCGATCGCGGCGATCAAGAGGATGGGGGAGAGGGCGCGAATGATTCGTCCATAGGATTTTAGGTCGCGCCAATCGAACGACGTTCTTTGTGTGAACGCAATGATGCACCAGCAGGGGATGGAGAGGGCAGAAAAGAAGAATACGTGCGTGTCGGTGCAACTGGCGATGAAAAGAGCGATGCCCGCGAGCCAGCCTCCGCGCATTTGATTGTCGCGAACGGCGCGATCCAAGCCGTAGAGGAGGAGTGGAACCAGCGCCATTCCGAATCCCGCCGGACTGCCGCCGAATAATTGAATCCATTGATAGGGAAAGAGAATGGCGAGGAGCGCGGCGATGGCGGCGACGGAGTCTCGTCGCGTATAGCGGCGCGCGAGCAGCCAACTGAACCAACAGGCGAACCAGAGGGTCAGCAAGCTGACTGCGTTCCACCCGAAGGCTTGGTTGCCGAAAAGATAGAAGCCGGAAAATATGATGGAGAAGGGGAAGTAGTAGGAGCCCGGTCGAAACCGCTCCGCATCGTTGCCGGTATTGAATTCGTACAGGTTGTAGAAAAAGGGCGTTTTTCCCGAGAGGTAATCGCTGGTCAGCCACATGTAGTAGAGGAACTGCAGGTGGTCGCCGGGCATCATGTGGACGATATCGCTGCGCACCGTCTCTCGCTTCGAGACGCCTACTGGCAGAACGTCGGAGAAGAGCTCCGGCAGTGGCCACGAGATGGGCAGCCAGACGGCCAGCGTCAGAAGCATCGAACAAACTATGCGTTGCCAAGGTTTCACAGGAAGAACCACGAACTCCATTCATCGCCAGATAGGTCGCGCGGTTAGGTATACGAGAAATGGGGCCGGGGGCCAACAAGGAAGCGAGGAAAGTTCGTATTCCCGTTGTTGTTGCGCTGGATTTGTGGCCGAGATGAAGGATATTTATAGCTGTATAGCAGCGGAGAATTCCGCATAATTGCCCGACATCAATGTGCCAACCAATTCGGGAGGGCTGCGCGCATTGTGTGGGAAGTCATTACACAAACTATTGGAAAACGATGAATACTCAGCATGTAGCAAATGTGATCCGCGGCCTCTCGATTGATGGCGTTCAGAAGGCGAATTCCGGTCATCCCGGCATGCCTCTGGGAACAGCCGATTTTGCCACCATTCTTTTCCTCAAGTTTCTGAAGTATGACCCAGCTGACCCGCAGTGGCCCAATCGCGACCGCTACGTGCAATCCGCTGGCCATGGCTCCATGTTGCTTTACAGCCTGCTTCACCTCGCTGGGTATGGATTGACGCTCGACGAGCTGAAGCAGTTTCGTCAGTGGGGCAGTCGGACGCCTGGCCATCCGGAGGTGCACCACACCCCCGGAGTGGAAACGACCACGGGCCCGCTCGGGCAAGGCTGCGGCGCCGCAGTGGGAATGGCGTTGGCGGAAGCAATGCTGGCTGCGCGCTTCAACAAGGGTGGCCGCTCAATTGTGGATCACTACACCTATGTCCTCGCTGGCGATGGCGATTTGATGGAGGGCATCTCGCACGAGGCATTCTCAATGGCGGGCCACCTCGGGCTCCACAAGTTGATTGTTTTCTACGACAGCAATCGGATCACGATTGAGGGCTCCACGGATCTCGCCTATAGCGACGATGTTCGCAAGCGATTCGAGGGCTATAATTGGAATGTGCTCGAAATTGACGGTCACGACCACGCGGCGATTGAGCAGGCGCTGAACGCCGCGCGCACAGAAACCAAGCGGCCCACGCTGATTATCGGGCACACGACCATTGGCAAGGGGAGTCCACACAAAGCGGGAACAGCCGAATCGCATGGGTCTCCGTTGGGCCCTGAAGAGGTGAAGCTCACGAAGCAGGCACTGGGGCTTCCCGTGGACAAAGATTTCTGGGTGTCGGACGAAGCGCAGGCGGCCTTCGATGCTCGCCGCAAGGAGGGCGAGGCCAGGCGCGCGCAGTGGTCGGCAGATTTCGCTGCGTATGAAAAAGAGTTCCCGCAGGAAGCCGCCGCGTGGCGCGCGGGACTCGCGGGCGAGATACCCGCAGACCTCGAAAAACAGTTGCCGACATTTCCGCTCGAAAAACCGCTGGCGACGCGAGCGGCATCCGGCGTCGTGATTCAGACACTGGCCAAGTTGATTCCGCACTTTGTCGGAGGCTCCGCCGATCTCGCGCCGAGCACGAGTACCTTCATCAAGGGTGCGGATTCCATCGGGCCGCATCAGTATGCCGGCAAGAACCTCCACTACGGCATACGCGAACACGCGATGGTCGCCGTCGTGGCGGGGATGACGCTGCACGGCGGATTTACCGTTTTCGGCGCAACCTTCCTCGTCTTTTCAGATTACTGTCGCCCGGCCCTGCGCTTGTCCGCGCTGATGGAAACGCCAGTGATCAATGTCTTCACGCATGACAGCATCTTCCTCGGTGAAGACGGCCCCACACACCAAGCTGTGGAGCATCTCGCCGCGCTGCGCGCGATCCCCAACATGATCGTGCTGCGCCCGGCCGATGCAAACGAGACGGCGTATGCGTGGGTTGCCGCCCTTCGCCAGCGCCAGAGTCCGACCTCCCTCATCCTCACGCGCCAGGCCGTGCCGGTGTTGGATCGAACCGTGGTTGCGCCCGCTGCTGGCGTGCTGCGCGGCGGCTACACCTTGTGGGAGAGCAACCCGACGCCGGAGATTCTTCTCATCGCGACGGGATCGGAAGTGGCGATCGCGCTGAGCGCCGGGCAGCGCCTTGCGAAGGAAGACGGCAAGAACGTGCGCGTCGTCAGCCTTCCCTCGTGGGAGATTTTCGAGCAGCAATCCGCTGAGTATCGCGAATCGGTGTTGCCGAAGCGATGCACGCGCCGCCTCGCGGTGGAAGCGGGCGTGTCATTTGGTTGGGAGCGCTACGTCGGAAGCGAAGGGCGCACGGTCACCATCAACCGATTCGGCGCCTCGGCGCCGGACAAGGTATTGGCGGAGAAGTTCGGCTTCACACCGCAACACATCCTCGACTCCGCCCGCGCACTCTTCGCATAGCGCAGATGATTGATCTGCACATGCACTCCATTTTCTCCGACGGGAGCAAGACTCCCGAGGAGTTGGTGGAAGAAGCCGTTGCGCTTGGCCTTCGAGGGATTGCGCTCACCGACCACGACAGCGTTGCAGGCATCCCGCGATTCCTTGCCGCTGCCGAAGCCGCAGGCATCCGCGCTATCTCCGGCGTTGAAGTCAGCGCAGAGATAGAGAAGGGCGCGCTACACGTCCTGGGCTATGGAGTGGACCACCTCGACGCGACCTTCAACGAGCATCTGCATTGGATTCGTAGCGGCCGTGAAGAGCGCAACGACGAGATTCTGCAAAAACTGAACAAACTCGGAATGCCCATCTCAAAGGAAGAAGTGAGCGCCTTCGCCGGAGCCGACGTGGTAGGCCGACCACACTTCGCGCAAGCTCTTATCACTCGAGGGTTCGTTCACGACAAACGCGAAGCCTTCGATCGCTACCTCGCCAAAGGCAAGCCAGCCTATGCCGAGCGGCGTCGCATGGACATTCCCTCCACGATGGCCCTTATACGGCGCGCCGGCGGACTGCCCGTAGTCGCGCACCCCTTCACCCTGCGCCGCACACCGAGAGAATTGAAAAAACTTTTAGCGCGATACAAAGAGTACGGACTCGCCGGTTTGGAAGTTCACTATTCCGAACACTCCCCGGAAAAGCGTCGCATCTACGCCGCCATGGCCAGCGAACTCGGACTTCTCGCCACCGGCGGAAGCGACTACCACGGCGCCATGTCGCCGGGCATCTCCATGGGGAAAGGACCCGGCAACCTCAACGTCCCCGACAGCGTCTGGGACGAACTGCAGCGCGCGTTGGAACAAAGCAGGAAATCGTAGAAAGACCCTCGATTAATCTTGCCCAACCCTGCGTGAAGTGAGATACCTAGACACCTAGCGCAACCACAACCACTTTTGACTGCGGGGTGGAGCAGCCAGGCAGCTCGTCAGGCTCATAACCTGAAGGTCATCGGTTCAAATCCGATCCCCGCTACCAATTTGAAGGCGGAAAACCCTCGATTTTCTTAGGAAAGTCGGGGGTTTTCTTCTTTTTGGCATTTTTGCCCGCCTCAGCGTTACCGTGTGAAACAGGGTGAAAAGCCGCATACAAAGCACACACAACGGCACACACAAAGAGCACACGGGGGGAGGACGGCGGGCCGGGTACATCGCCCAGAAAAGCGAGCGCGTCGGTTCCAATCCGATCCCCGCTAGCGATTATCAGTCGCAAACCCTCGATATCTCCCGAAGTCGGGGGTTTTGTTTTATACGGAGCTGAACAGGGAGGCTATCGGGCGGTCGAGGATAGTGGCATTTCCGACGATGTTCACATATTCCCCTGATCAAGATAGTGAACGGGGATGTCGCGGCGAAGGTCGGCAAGCAAACAGGCCAGCATGCCATCCGGCGCGAGATGGCCAATGACGGCGTTATGGGCAAGATGCAGGGCGTATTGGTTGCACCACGCGGCCCGGGCGGCGCTGAAGCCTTCGATGGATTCGTCGAAAGGGGTCAGCGCCAGAAGACGGCCGGCATCGAGGGCCCGTTGCACACGGCGTGGCATGGTGCGCGCCAAACCCCGCGCCAGGATCCAAACCACGGGTATTCCGTCAGAAAGGCAGGCATTGAAGACGTCCCGTTCCATATCGGAAAGGAATCCGCCGATAACGCATGCAGGGCGTTCGGGCCATCGGGCAAGAGCATGGCATGCGCGGGGAAGGGCATGGCATGCCATGCCCGTTCGGCGGCGCGATGCCAGAAATGCTGTCATCGGCAAATCCAGCAATTCCCGATTGCCCGCGAAAAAGCGCGGCTCGCCATAGCGCAGGGTGTCCCAATGCGCCGGATTGTTCCGGATATATTGGCGGATGTTTTCCAGCGCCCGCGGATCGCGCACGATGATGTCGTAGTAATTGCGTTGCCATATGGCAGGGGTTTGGCATGCCAAACCCAAACCACGAACAGCGTGGGTGACGGCGGCCTTATAGGCACCGATGATCGTGCCCAGGGATCCGGCCATCGGGCGTCCAAACGCAGGGGCATGGCATACCATGCCCCGACGGCTCCGACGACGATCAATCCGCAGAATCCCATGCACATGATCCGGCATGATGACCCATTCATCCAATGTGACCTGGGGGAAATGCTCTGGAATCGCCTGCCAGCAGGCTGCCGCCGCGCGCCCGGCATCGTGCAACGCCATGCGCCCATTGACGACCGTACCGAACAAGGGCCGGCGATCCGCGAGACACACCGTCAGAAAATACACGCCACCGCCAGCATAATCATGCCCACGCAGACGGATTGAGCGCCGGTGATGAATTGCTGGATCGTATCCTGAGCCCATGGATTCCTTGCGCATTGCAGCGTGACCACTCACCACCACGGGGCGATCAGTCTACTTGCCAATCCACACTGTGAGGCGCGCGCTCGTCTGTGTGGGTCGGCGCGTCGCTCATGCTTGCTGGTCTTCAGCAAGCCTCGCCCGCCCGGCATCGGTGATTTCCCATGTGCCGTGCGGGGAGTCGTCTTTGAGGAGGCCCTCTTGGCGCATGGTATGGCGTGCCCACTGGGCGAAGTTGCGCCAGCGCGGCATGTCGGGGTCACTGGCAAGGGGTTTGTGGTCCACGTCCTTCTCTGTTTCAATCTCTTCCAAGAGCATCTCGAATGCGCTTGATACGTTGCCAGAATTATTCTCGATCATTGTCTCTTTTCCTTGTGCACCAAGCCCCAAGATCGGGGTCAAACTAGCAGAGCCGCTGCAGCCCCGCAAATTCTTGAGATGCAGCGGAATCTACGTCTCGGGCAACTCGCCTTGATACACGAACGTAACCGGATTCGTCCAAGCGGCTCATGAGTGGGCGAGGTAAATGCTGGTTGTTGTGAAGTGGAAATGCGTTCTTTTTTCTGTCGGAGCGTGAAGCGTGATCGGGGGTTGCGATGCATAGGAAGGTGGGCTTTGGTGAGGGGGATGGCGCTGAATTGAGAAGGCCGGAGTTTGTGGCTCCGGCCTTCTTGGTGTTTGGATTGAGGGGTGGGGGATCAGTTTCCGAGTCGAACGCGTGTGCGGTAGAATCGGAGGGCGTCGGGTGGGAGGTCCCCAAAGAGGTTTGTGTAGATGTTGGCCGGCGGTGTGGCGGGAATGTCGGTTTCCGTGGCTTGCCATGTGGCGGGCAACATAGAGTCGGTGTTTTCAACGTCGTAGATACGGCCCGAGGCGCTGGGCCAACTGAACACGATGCCGATATTGTCGTAGACGCGGTTTGTGACGACTTCGTTCAACTCGTTGGTCGCGACAATGTCCACATAGTTGGTGCTATAGAGCGATCCGATAGTTATGGCGAGGACGGAGCTGGCGTCGCCGGGGTCGGTGTCGGCCAGATATTCTTCCCAAGTGGTGGCGTTGTCATCGTCGCTATCACTTGCGGGAGCATAGTCGGGATCGGTGTAGGAGTAGCCGCGGCTGAGCAGCCAGGCCTCAAACGCTGTGGCGCGAATGATCGCGTCAGCAGCGATATCTACCGCCAGGATTTGGCCGGAACCCGAGACGAGGGCAAAGGACGGCAATACATCGTCAAGGGTCTGGCCCGAGCCGATGTCCACTTTGACAAGTTGGGTTCCCGATGTAGTGCTGGCGGAGGAGAGGGTGGCTATGACACCCGATTCCGTCAGTTGAGAGGTGACGAGAATGACGCCGTTGGAGATGAATACGTCGTTGTTGGCGTTCAGGTTGGCGGCTGCGCCCATGGTGAGGATCTTGTCGCTATAGACGCCGTTGCCCATGCCGTTGGTGGCGGTGACAGCGTTGCCGCTGATGGAGCCGCCGGTGATGTGAAGCGATCCGTTCGTGTGGGCATAGGCGTTGCTGTATTTCGCGTTGAAGATTCCGCCGCCTGCCAACTCGGCCTGGTTGTTCTCAATGCTGCCGCCAAACAGATTGAAGATCGCCGAGCCTTCATTCGCAACGCCGCCGCCCAAGCCGCCGTGGTTCATGCTGATCCGGCTCTCGTTGTGCGCGATTGTGCCGCCGTACATGTTGAAGATCGCTTTCGAGCCGGACCAATAGCCCGCGTTGTCCACACCGCCTCCGAGCCCGAAGGAGACGTTGCTGACAATGATGCCGCCGTACATGTTGAAGGTGCCTTCGTTATAGACGCCGCTGCCTTCGAAGCCGGAGATGTTGTTCTTGAGGATCACCCCGTCGTAGAGATTCAGCGTGCCGTTCTGATAGTTGAGCACGAGACTGGCGGAGGTGTTGGTGAAGGAACCGCCATCGAAGGTGAGGGTGCCGGGCATCGAAGGGGCGCCGAGGGTGAGAACGGCGTTCGATTCGCCGAAGCGCGCGACGTAGAGGAGGGTGTAGTTGGTGGGCGCCTGCTGGATGCCGCGCCAGATGGTGTGGTCGCCTCCATCGCTGACAAGGGTGACGTTGCCGACGACGTTGATCCGCGTCTCCAAGTTAGAGGTCATGATCGAATCATCGGCGATCATGGTGACGACGCCGGTGCCGGTGCCGATAGAGTTGATCGCGTCTCCGACGTATCCGAAATAATTCGTCGTCGCGCTTCCATCCATCACCACATAACAGGTGTCAGCCGCACGCGTCGCGATGGGCAGCGTCAGCGCTGCCGCCAATAGAGAAGTGATGAAATGCCTCATGATCTGCCCCTTCACTTGTTCCAATCCACACTCGATGCAGGATTTTGCGTAGAATCTCAGGCTTGAACAAGGGTAAATGCTATCGGGTAAAACCTGAGAAACTGGGGCCCCTTGATTTCCGTCTTTTAGTGATTGTCGTATGCCGCTGGTTTCTCGATGCTTGCCCACACCTATAAAGGATTTCTGATGAGCGAAACAACTAGTTCTACCGAGGGCGGCATTTGGACGAAGCGCGAGTTTTGGCTACTGGTTGCCCTTGCGATTGGGATGGGGTTGCTGGTCTATCGCGATGCGATCTTTTCCACGGCGATTCTGTTCACCAGCGATGACAACATCGGCGCGATGGCGCTGCGGGAGCGCTGGTTGCCGGCGGGCTTTTGGCGGGTATGGGATGATTCTGTGCTCGCGGGGCAGCCCGCGCTGTTGGCCTTCAATTGGACCAACTTGCTGCTCTGGCTCTTGCCGGTGCGCCTTTTTCAGAATGTCATTCATGCGGCGGATCTGGCGGTGGCGACGATCGGGTTTGGCCTCTTCATGCGGGCGCGAGGGATTCGTCTGGCTCCGTCGCTCCTCGGCGCGTTGACCGCGTTTTGGCTCGGGAGCACTTTTTTTCTGACCTACGCGGGCCACATCGGCAAGTTCGGTGTGGTGATGTTCGCAGCGCTCGCGCTTTGGCTGATCGAACGCGCCGCGCAGAAGCGCTCTGTGGCATGGGGCGCATTGGCGGGGGTCGCGTGCGGAGGAATGTTCCTGGAGCAGGCAGATGTGGCCACGTTCTTCGCGATGGTGTTGGGCCCGTATGCGCTCTTCGCGCTCGCGCGCGAGCACGGGTGGGATTGGAAGGGCTGGCTCAAGCCACTGCTCCCGATGGGGACGGTGGCGTTTCTCGTGGCCGCGCGCGCGCTGTGGATGGCGACGTCATTTTATGCCTTTGAGACGGCGGATCAACCGGCGGAGAGCAAGGCGCAGGTGTGGGAGTATTGCACGCAGTGGAGCTGGCCGCCGGAGGAGACCATTGAATGGGTCGCGCCGGGCTTTTACGGCTGGCGCTCTGGCGAACCGACGGGGCCATATTGGGGCCGATTGGGCCGCTCGGCAAATTGGGAGACGTCCCGCCAAGGATTTCCAAACTTCAAACTCGAGACCCTCTACATCGGCGCCATTCCGCTGGCGTTTGCGCTGCTGGGAATCGCCATTGGATTCAAGTCGAAGGGTCGTGCCAAAGCCGATGCGATATTTTGGACGGCTGCCGCGGTAGTGACCTTTATCCTCGGGTGCGGAAAGTTCACCCCTTTGTATCGCCTCTTTTTCGAATTGCCCGCCATGTCCTCGATTCGCGGACCAGTCAAGTTTATGCAGGTAACACAATTCGCGCTGGGTGTGCTCGCGGCATACGGCTTCAGCGGTTTGCTTTCCAGTGATCGCGATCGCATCCGCGCGCGATTTCAAATTTCCATCATTGCAGCAGCGGGTCTCTTTTTGCTTTGGGCGCTGATCCTGCAGACCTCGTCCGCTCAAGCGATGCAGACGTTCGTGCAGCAAGGGTGGGGGAATGCCGCGTCGGCCATTGTAGGAAACCGTACTTCGGCTGTGGCGCACGCGGGATTCTTCTTCTTGCTCCTGGCTGGAGTGACCTGGGCGCTTCGCCGTTGGCCAGTGCCCGCATGGGCGTGGGTGGTTGTGGGTCTCGTGGTTGCCGATCAACTGACCATCAGCCGCCACTACGTCGCGACGACTCCGGCAAGCGGCTATATCCAGAACACGGTTGCCACGGATTTCCTCAAGGAGAAGCTCAAATCGCAACGCCTCTTTCTCGCGACGCAAGGCGGGTTCTACAATCAGTGGCTGACGGTGCTGTTGCCGTATCAAGGCATTGAAACCTACAACCCCGCGCAGATCCGAATGCCGAAGGACTATCAACAATTTCTTGAGGCGCTCGGGAATCGGCCCGCGCTTCTCTGGCAGCACTTTGCCATTGGCTTTGTGATGGGTCCGGCGAATTTGTGGCCTGAATTGCAAAACGGCGAGGCCTTCCGCGATCGCTTCAAACTTGCGTTTGCGTTCAATGTGTTTCCACAAGGCGGTGGTGTCGCCGTTTCGGCTGCGACGCCGCAGCAACCAGGCCAGAACATCATCGCCCAACACGTGGCCCCTGCGCCGCGATATGCGACTGTGGCGGGGTGGGAGGTTGCGGATGAGACGCAGACGCTCGAACGATTGCGGTCGCCGTCATACACACCCTTCCAGCGTGTCCTGGTTCCGCCTTCCGCGAATTTGCCCGCGAGCACGGGATCCGGTCTCAGTGGAAGTATCGAGGTGCAGGAGCGCGAGACAGGTCGAGTGAAATTGCGCGTGGCGACCTCGGTGCCCACCGTTCTGCGGATGAGCGACAAATATACCCCGTATTGGCGAGCGACGGTCAACGGTGTGCCGACGCCGGTTTTCCGAACCGACCACGTGTTCACAGGAATCTATCTCGAACCCGGCATGAGCACGGTCGTCGTAGAACATCTTCCGACGCGCATTACCCTCGCGATGCAGGCCGCAGGGTTAGCCTTCGGCGCGCTGGCGCTGGTTTCGTGTGCGCGCCGCCGCAAGGAAGCGTGAGCTGAGCGTTAGGCACGCCGCTCGCGGAGGCCTTTGGGAACGCCGCGCCAGAAGCCGAATCCATAGCTCAAATGCGCGACGGGAAAGGCGATCAAGCCGCAGAGTGCGAGGAGCGGACTCGATGCGCAACGGATGGATTCCAGCAGAACGAGCGCGGCATAGCCAAGCGCGGGAATCCACCACCAGAGCGGAATCGAACACAACAGCGCCAACAGTAGGGTTGCGACGGCGTAGATGAGCAATCCGGCTGGCGCGGCATGCCCCATTCGAGCAGCGCCGTGGCTGCGCGCAAAGAGGCGCCCCTTGTCGCGCCCATAGAAATAGAACTGCTTCGCAAAATCGCGCGGGAATCGGCGGCGGTGGTGATAGACCACCACATCGGGGGCATAGACGACTCGGAAACCGCGCTCGCGAGTATCGCGGCAATACATCATGTCTTCGGCCGTGTTGAACTCTTCGCGAAAGAGAAGTTCGGGCAAGCGGCGAATGATCATGTTGCACGTCGGCATTTCCTCGGCATCGTGTTGCGCGACGGGGTGATGGCGGATATAGCCCGCACCGAAACCGAGCGGGCTACGCATGGGCAGGCCCGAAATACGGCGCGCGAGCGGGTCGCCCGGCGGCGTCATGTTGGGGCCAGCGACGATTCCGACCGTATCGGTCACGTGGCGAAAGGCCTTTTGCAGCCAATCGGGTTGCGGATAGGCGTCGGCATCAATCAGCGCGGCCCACGCGTGCTGGGATGCGCGAAGCGCGACATTGCGCTTTTTTGCCGGATTTGCCGGGCCGGTGGGAAGAACGCGAACGGGACGGCCCGCGGCGAGGCGTTCCGCTTCGGCGACGCGCTCCAGCGGAAGCGGCTCATCGGGGAGCAGCCAGATCTCAAAATGCGGATAATCGAGCTTGGCGCAACCGGCGATGCACTCGGCAACCCAGTCGTCCCACTTGGGAAATGGCACCACAATCGGCAATTCTGGTTGTGCGCCTGTTCCCACATTCTGATTATCTTGTTGTTCGGCCATCGGCATCTCTCGACGAAGATCGCGCATATCTCTATCATGTAACGAATTGTTATGCCTCTGAAAATCATCTTCCTTGGATCGGACTCGTTTGCAGTGCCGGCATTGAGCGCGTTGCACACCTCACCGCACGAGGTGTCGCTGTGCGTGACACAGCCGGATCGTCCGCAGGGGCGAGGCCGCCATATTCAGCCGTGCCCCGTCCGCCGCTGTGCGTTGGAACTTGGGATTCCCACTTTGGCGCCGGAGAAAATTGGCGATGCGGTTGACGCCCTCGCTGCGATTCGGCCCGACCTGGCCGTGGTGACCGCCTATGGGCAGTATTTGCCGAAGGCCATTCTCGCCGTGCCGCGCTTTGGCTTCATCAACATTCATCCCTCGCTCTTGCCCGCCTATCGCGGCGCCGCGCCGATGCAGTGGGCGATTGCCGATGGCCAAGATGAGACGGGCGTGACGATTCAGCAGGTCGTTTCGCGGATGGACGCAGGCCCCATTTTGGCCCAGCAGACAGCGCCTCTGCTTGCCAGTGAGACGCTGGTGGAGGTCGAACCTCGCCTTGCGGCCATCGGCGCAGCGATGTTGCTCGATGTGATTGCGCAGATTGAGCAGGGCACTGCACAGCCGCGCGAACAAGACGAGTCGGCCGTCACCTGGGCGCGAAAGCTCCAGAAAGAAGATGCGCGCATGGATTGGACGATGCCCGCGCGCACACTTCACAATCGCGTGCGCGGATTTCAGCCGTGGCCGGGTACATTCGCCATGCTGGGCGAAGGGCGGTTGCGCATATTGAGGACGCAGGTGGAAGAGGGCTCCGGGTTGCCCGGCGCGTTCCTTGAGCGAACGGGCTTGGGCCCGCTCATCGCCTGCGGCGAAGGCGCCTTGCGCTTGATTGAAGTGCAACCCGAAGGGAAGCGCGCCATGACCGGCGCAGACTTCTTGCGCGGAAGCCATTTGCCGGATGACACGCGATTGTCGTAGATTCCCGAGACTGCCTATGCACGATGTAGATTGCAGAAAACACGACGAGCAACGATGGCGCGGAGCGATGGCGTTGACGCTGTTATCGGCCGTCATGATGGCCGCAACAACCTCCCTCGCGGCTGGGATGCCACCCGCGCTGGACATTCGGGCGTGCTACGAACGCGCGTTAGCGCGCAATGAGCGAGTCGGGATTGCCGCCGCAGAATGGCGCGCCGCTGAAGCTCGCTATCGGCAGTCGCGCGACACATTGCTTCCTTCGATTTCGTTCACGGGTGGGGCCACCTTTCAGAACGATCGCCGCAATACAGGGAGCGATTCAAGCAGCCGCAGCCCAGAAATCTATGCGCTCGGAATCCGGGTCGAGCAGGCGCTATATCGCGGATTCCGCACTGCGCGCGAAGCCGAGGCGCGCGAAGCTTTGGGTCGGGCGGTGAAGTTCGATGAGCGTCGCGCTCTGGAGCTGCTCTATCTCGATGTCGCAGATGCGTTTCATCAGCTCCTTGCGTGCGAGCGCGATCTCGCCGTTCTGGATCGGCTTGTAGAGGCGCTTGACCAAACGGTCGGGGTACTGGAAGAGCGCACGCGCTTGGGACGTTCGCGTCGTGCAGACCTGATCGCCGCGCAGGCCTCGCTGGCGGAAACACGAGTCGAGCAGGCCGCCATTCGCGGTTTGGCCGATGCTGCGCGCGAATTGCTTTCCTTCCTAATTGACGTGCCAGCGGGAAAAATCCGTTTGCAGGATTACACAGAACCTGCCACTTCGCCAGCGTTGGAATCCTTCTTAACAAACGCCGCGCTTCGGGCAGACATTCAGGCGAGCGCGGCGCGCGCCGATGCGGCACAGCGAGAAGCGCGGGCAGCTCAAGGCGAACGTCTTCCGGAAGTGCGCACGGCGGGCGAATGGACACTCTACGAGGATCCCGATGAAGATCGCGAATGGAATGTCGCATTGACGATGGCACTCCCTCTCTTCGACGAAGGCGTCATTCGCGCTCGCGCACGAGAGAAGGGCGAGCTCGTCCGCATCAGCGAACTCAACCTCGCCGCGCTGCGTCGCAGCGCCGTAGGCGACGTGCGCGCCGCGTACGCGGACTTTCGATCGGCAGCGGCCCAGTTGGAAAGTCTGAAAGAGGCCCAGACGCTGGCTCGCGAAAGTTACGAAGTGCAATCCCGCGACTACGAACTAGGGCGAAGCAGTCAGCTCGATGCGCTCCTTGCCCTCGCGCAATGGCAGCGACTGGAACGCCGCGAGGCTGCGGCGGATATTCAGGCGCACGCGAGCCTTATCCGGCTCCACGTGGCCGCAGGAGCGGTGGAGCCATGACGCTGGCGGAACTCTCCATCAAGCGACCCGTTTTTGCCTGGATGCTGATGGCGGGATTGATTGTCTTTGGCGCCATTAGTCTGGGTCGCTTGGGTGTGAGTCTGATGCCCGATGTGGATTTCCCCATCATCCAAATCCGAACAACGTGGGAAGGCGCTGCGCCGGAGGTATTGGAAGCGGAAATCATTGATTCGATTGAGCAAAAAGTCATCGCGGTAGAGGGCGTGAAGGAATTGCGTTCCACAATACGCCAGGGAGTCGGCACAGTCGAATTGGAGCTGGAACTCAATCGCGATATTGATGCGGCCGTTCAAGAGGTACAGGCCGCTATCAGCCAAGTTCGCTTTCCGCTCGGCGTGGACCAGCCCGTCATTTCGCGAAACAGCGCCGATGCAGATCCCATCCTCTTTCTCGGCCTCAGTGGCAAACAGTCGCTTCGCGAGTTGATGGACTATGTGGATAACTTCCTCATTGACCAGTTGCAGGTGATTCCGGGCGTGGGCGAAGTGGCGCTTGGCGGCGCCGCGGACCGCAACCTTCGCATCTGGGCGGACCGAGACAAGCTGCGCGAACACGAACTGACTATTCTCGATTTGCTCAACGCGATCCGCAAGCAACACGTCGAGTTCGCCGCGGGTTACATCGAGAACACGGAGAAAGAGATCAATGTGCGCACGATGGGCGAGGGCCTTTCGGCGGAGGAGGTCGGGAATATTTTGATCGCAGAGCGCGGCGGTCAGCCGATCTACGATTCGACGCTGCGCATTCACGATGTGGCGCGGGTCGAGGACGGGTTGGCAGATATTCGCCGCGTTGCGCGCATGCAAGACGGCCAGCGCGGAATCAGCATCAGCATTCGAAAGCAGCGCGGCGCAAACGAGGTGGCGGTGGGTCAGGCGGTGAAGGCGCGTATCGCGGAACTGAACCAGAGCCTTCCCGACGGCATGCAGCTCAAGGTCAATGTGGACATCACGCGTTTTGTCGAGCAGTCGGTGAAGCAAACGAAGGAGGAATTGCTCCTGGCCGGACTGCTCACGGCCCTCATCTGCTATCTCTTTCTCGGAAACTGGAGTTCTTCCTTTAACATCATTCTTTCGATCCCAACTTCGATCATTGGAACCTTCACCATTCTCTACTTCATGGGCTTTACGCTCAACACATTCACCCTGCTCGGCCTCGCCCTGGCGATAGGAATCGTGGTGGACGACGCGATTATGATGCTGGAAAATATCGTTCGGCATTTTCACCTGGGAAAGAACCGCGTGCTGGCCGCGCGCGACGGCGCGCGGGAGATCACGTTTGCTGCCATAGCCGCCACGCTTGCTGTGATCGCGATCTTTCTCCCCGTCGTATTCATGAGCGGGGTGATTGGGCGCTTCTTTTTCCAGTTCGGCGTGACGATTACGGCGGCCGTCGCGCTCTCGCTTCTCGAAGCGGTTACGCTGACACCGATGCGCTGTTCGCAGTTTATGCAGATGAGCGCGAAACCCGGTTGGATGGAACGAGCGATTGATGTCGGGTTCAAAATGCTGGCGAGCGGCTACCGCCGCGTCCTCGGCGTTGCGCTCCGTGTGCGCTGGCTGGTTCTGATTGTCGCCATGCTGATTTTCGCGATCTCTCTCGGCACGGCCACTCGACTTCGGCGCGAATTTGTTCCGCCGCAGGATCAGAGTTTCATTCGCTTGTCCATGCAGATGCCGGTCGGCTCATCCCTCTCCTACACGGATAAAAAGGTTCAGCAGGTGGAGGCCTATCTGCGCACGGTTCCAGAAATTGCGAGTTTCTTTGTTTCCATCGGTGGATTCAACGGGACGCCAAACGAGGCCTTCGCGGGCATCACCTTGGTGGACAAGAATAAGCGGATAAAGGGACAAAGTGAATTGATCATGCAATTTCGCCGCGACCTGGCATCGGTTACAGGTGTGCGCTTCGCTTTTCGCGATCTTTCGACGCGCGGCTTGGCGGCCCGCCGCAGTTTCCCGGTCGAGTTCAATTTGCGCGGGCCCGACTACGAACAACTGGATCATTCCGCGCGCGAAATTATGCGCCGTCTCGAAGAAACGGGCCTTGTGTTGGACCTCGACAGCAGCTACCGAGCCGGAATGCCTGAGTTGCGAGTCTGGCCGGATCGCGATGCCGCGACGCTCCGCGGAGTTTCAATGGCGGCCATTGGGGAAACGGTCCAAGCCGCCATCGGCGGGGTTCGCGAGGGCAAGTTCACAAGCGGCGGACGGCGTTATGATGTGCGGCTGCGTCTGAATCCGGACGAGCGGCTGAATCCGGAGGATGTGAATGCGCTTCAAGTTCGCACCCAATATGGAGAACTCATCTCGCTCTCCGAGGTCGTGCATAGCGAAGTGGTCCCAACGGTTCAATTGATCTCGCGCGTGAACCGACAGCGTGCGGTTTCTGTGACGGCCAATCTTGCGCCTGCGGCCTCGCAGGCGGATGCATTGGGCATGGCAAAGCGCATTGCGCGAGACGTCCTGCCGCCCGGCTACACCTTCAATCTTGAGGGTGGGGCACAAACCTTCCAAGAGTCCTCCGGAAGCCTTTGGTTCGCTTTTCTTCTCGGCATTGTTGCGGCGTATATGGTCTTGGCCTCGCAGTTCAACAGCTTTGTGCATCCTTGGACTGTGCTTCTTGCGCTGCCCTTCAGTATTTCGGGTGCCGTTTGGGCGCTCTACCTGAAGGATCAATCGCTCAATTTGTATAGCGCCATCGGAATCATTTTGCTGATGGGCATTGTGAAGAAGAACTCAATTCTCCTGGTCGAGTTCACCAACAAGCTGCGCTACGAGGAGAAGCTGAGCGTGCATGATGCCATCTTGCGCGCCTCACCCATTCGGCTGCGCCCCATATTGATGACTTCGCTTGCGACGATTGCCGCAGCAATTCCGCTTGCGCTGGGGATAGGGCCGGGCGCTGAAACGCGCATGCCGATGTCCTGGACGATCATTGGGGGCGTAGTGGTCTCCACGATCTTCACGCTCTTCGTCGTGCCCTGCGCCTACAGCGTGATGAGCCGCATCGAGCGCGTCCCGCCGACGGATCACATTGAGTTCGATGAACTGCATCTGTGATTTCAACACAAGTCTTCGCTCGCCCTCCTCGCATTTGCGCGCCAGGGGTTTGCCGTTGACAGTCGAAGAGGGGTTGTTGAAGCTGTAAGCCCTATGTCGCTTGAAGTCAGAGTCGAATTGGGGGCCAGGAGCTATCCGATCAACATTGGAGCGGGCTTGCTGGAACGGGTGGGCGAGTTTGCCATGTCGCGGCTCCCCGGAAAACGCGTGTTGCTGATCTCCGATGAAACGGTGGATCGGCTTTATGGTGAACGCGCGCTTCGCCTGTTTAGAGCCGCTGGTTTTGATATAGCGAGCGCGTCAGTTTCCGCAGGAGAAGGCTCCAAGTCGGTGGAGCAGCTTGAGAATCTTTATTCCGCAGCGGTGCGCGCCGGATTGGATCGAAAGTCGGCGATTGTCGCCTTGGGCGGCGGTGTCGTTGGCGATCTGGCGGGTTTCCTGGCAGCCTCCTTTTTGCGCGGAGTCCGTTTGGTGCAGATTCCCACGACTCTGCTGGCGATGGTGGATAGTGCCGTGGGAGGCAAGACCGGCATCAATCTCCCCGAGGGCAAGAACCTCGTAGGTGCGTTTCATCAACCTGCTTTCGTGCTGTGCGATACCGATCTTCTGAAATCCCTGCCGGCGCGCGAGCGAGCGGCGGGATTGGCCGAGGTCATTAAATATGGGGTGATTCGCGACCCCGACTTCTTCCGCTATCTGGAGACGCATCTCGACGCGATTCAGCGCGGCGAATCAGAGGCGCTGAGTCAGATCATCGCGCGGAGCTGCGCCATCAAAGCCGATGTCGTGAGCGCGGATGAACAGGAAGCGGGCGAGCGCGCAATCCTCAATTTCGGTCACACGCTGGCTCATGCGATCGAGAATGTGGCGGGCTATGGCGCCTATCTGCACGGTGAGGCGGTGGGCATTGGAATGGTATATGCCGCGCGAGTATCGGTTCGCGAGCGCGGGCTCTCGCAAGAGGAGGCAAAGCGCATCGAGGACTTGGTGCGGCGTGCGGGGTTGCCCACTGCCGCGCCTGAGTTGTCCTGGCCCGCGCTGCGCGAGGCGATGGGCGTGGACAAGAAGAACGCAGAAGGAAAGTTGCGCTTCGTTCTCGCGGAAAGAATTGGTCAGGTGGCGTTTGGGTGTTCGGTATCCGATTCGGTTCTGGAGGAGATCTGGCATGCCGGGTGTGAATGAGGCCATTGCGCGGGAATACTTCGAGTCGCTGGGCTTCCTGGTTTTGCAGCCTCACAAACATCTTGTAACGGCGCGCGCAAAGAGGCCGAGCGAGGAAATTGATTTCATCGTCCTGAATCCATCGGCCTCCCGCGCGCCGCCGCCCGATTTTCTTCTGACTGGCGCATCGCTGCGCGAGGTGGGTCGCGCGGTGGTGAGTGTGCGCGGGTGGCATACCGATCGAGTGAGTCCGGCGATTCTAAAATTGTCGCCGGAGTTGGTGCGATTTGCGCAAGAGCCTGCGATGCGCTGGGTGCGCCGTCAGTTAGGGGATGAGCCGATATTCCGGATTCTCTGTTTATCGGAATTGCCTTCAACCGCGAGCTTGCGTGAGAAAGCGAAAGAGTCGCTCCAGGAGCACGGCGTGGACGGCGTTTTGCTTTTCCCCACGATGCTGCGCGAGTTGATTCGCGGGATTGAGCGGAATCGGAACTATGAGAAATCCGATTTGCTGCAAACGCTGCGCATTCTGAAAAACTACGACCTTCTGCGCGATGAACAGTTGGAGCTGTTTCGAAAAACGCCGCGCAAACGACGCGGAGAGGGGGGCGGTTCGTGAATCGGCGCGAAGCGCTGATTGCGCTGAACATGATGGATTCGCTGGGCCCCGTGCGGGTTCGGAATCTCATTGAAACGCTGGGTTCACCTGAGGCGGTGTGGTCTGCGGCGGAGGAGGACCTTCGGCGCGCGAAAGGGATCGGAGCCGAGCTCGCCACAAGCATCATGCGGCAGCGCAACGAAGTGGATCCCGATGCCGAAGAGAGCAAAGCGCGGAAATATGGCGCCCGCATCCTCACGCGAGAGGACGATGAATACCCCGCGTCGCTGAAGCAGATTTATGATCCTCCGCTGGTTCTCTATGTGCGAGGCGCATTTGAAAAGGCGGACAAACACGCGATCGCAATCGTGGGAACGCGGCATGCCACGCATTACGGATCGAGCGTGGCCGATCGCCTCTCCTATCAACTGGTGAAGGCGGGGTTCACAGTGGTGAGCGGGTTGGCGCGAGGCATAGATACCGTCGCACATGCTAGCGCCCTGAAGGGAGAGGGGCGAACCATCGCCGTGTTGGGGAGCGCGATTGATAAGCTCTATCCCGAAGAGAACGCGGCCCTCGCAGACCGTATTGCGGAGAACGGCGCAGTGGTGAGTGAGTTCACCATGGGCCGAGAGCCCGACCGGACGACCTTCCCTTATCGGAATCGCATAGTCAGTGGAATGAGCATGGGCATTGTTGTCGTTGAGGCGGGCGTCAAGAGCGGCGCGGTTATCACGGCGTCAGATGCGTTGGAGCAGGGGCGAAGCGTGTTTGCGGTGCCGGGACGAGTAGACCTGCCTGCGTCGCGCGGCTGCCATATGCTGATCAAGCAGGGAGCGAAGCTGTGCGAGGGTGTGGATGACATTGTGCAGGAATTCGAGTTGCTGATCCCGTCGGCCATGCAGCGGGTGGAGACCGCGATGCCTCGGCGGCCCGATGTCCCGCTGACCACCGATGAACAGGCGGTTGTGAAAGCGCTATGGAAGGGGGCGCTGGATGTGGATTCCCTGGCTCGGTCGGCGGGACTGAATACGGCGCAGTTGAGCGCGCTATTATTGGGTTTGGAGATGAAGCGCGTGATTCGAATGTTGCCGGGTCGCGTGGTCGAATTGTCGAGTGATTTGTTCCCCAGCAGTTAACTTGCCGGGATGTAACGGTTGACACGGAGGCCCTTTTGGGGTTTCCAATTTGCGGCTTATGAAGAATCTCGTCATTGTCGAATCCCCGGCTAAAGCCAAGACGATCAACAAGATCCTTGGGAAGGAGTATGTTGTGCGCGCCTCCATGGGGCATGTGCGCGACCTGCCGGATCGCGAGTTGGGTGTTGATGTTGAAAAGCATTTCAAACCGAAATACGTGACAATCAAGACTCGCGAGAAAGTCTTGAAGGAACTCAAGGCGCTGGCGCGAGAGGCGGATTGCATTTATCTGGCGCCGGACCCGGACCGCGAAGGGGAAGCGATTGCGTGGCACCTGCAAGCGGCGCTCGAAGATAAGAAGCGCGACATCCCGTTTCGCCGGGTGACCTACAACGAGATTACAGCCCCGGCGATTCGCAAGGCGTTTGAGGAACCACGCGAGGTGGATCAATCGCGGGTGGACTCCCAACAGGCGCGCCGCATCTTGGATCGAATCGTGGGCTACAAGGTGAGTCCGCTGCTGTGGCGGCGGATCCGCGGTGCGCAGAGCGCAGGGCGAGTTCAGTCCATTGCCGTGCGCCTCGTCTGCGAACGCGAGCGTGAGATTCTCAACTTCAAGCCCGAAGAGTATTGGATACTCGGAGCGAAGGTTCGAAAACTGATTGATCCGCGCGATCCGTTTGCCATTCGCCTCGCGCAAATCAACGGAAAGAAAGCCGAGATCAAATCAGGTGATCATGCCCGCGCCATCCACGAGGAACTGGAAGGTCGTTCCTTGCGCGTGGCGGGAATCATCCATCGAGAAATTTCCCGGCGCGCGCCACCCGCATACATCACGAGCACCTTGCAGCAGGCGGCATCGAGTCGGCTTGGCTACACGCCCAAGAGAACAATGCAGATCGCGCAAAAGCTCTATGAGGGAAAAGACTTCGGCGAAGGCCCGGTCGGCTTGATCACCTACATGCGCACCGACTCCGTGGCGCTATCGCCCGTTGCGATCAATGCTGTGCGCGATTTCATCGGCAAGACCTTTGGCGCGGAGTTCGTTCCGGAGAAGCCGAATTTTTATCGCGTAAAAGCTGACGCGCAGGCGGCGCACGAGGCGATTCGCCCAACAGACGTTTTTAAGACGCCCGATCAATTGGCCTCGTTCCTGGAGCGCGACGAATTGAGACTCTATCAATTGATCTGGGAGCGCTTCGTCGCTTGCCAGATGGCTTCCGCGCGCATTGCGCAGCGCACGGCTGAGATTGACGCGGCGCCGCTAGCGGGGCAGGAGAATGAATATCGCTTCCGCGCGACGGCGTCGGACGTGTTGTTCCCCGGCTATATGCGCGTCACCGGCGTGGAAGAAGATCGCAAAGCGGAGAGGAAGAAGAGCGAGGAGGAGGAAGACGAAGAGGAACTCGTCAAATTGCCCCCGCTGGTTGAGGGCGAAGCGCTGGAGAAGCTGGAGTGGACGGGCGACCGCAAAGAAACGCAGCCCCCGCCGCGCTATACAGAGGCATCGCTCGTTAAGGCCCTGGAGGAAAACGGGGTGGGGCGACCGAGCACCTATGCTTCGATTCTTTCGACCATTGTGGACCGGCACTATGTTGAAAAGGACAAGCGCGCGCTCAAGCCGACGGAACGCGGTTTTCAGGTGAACGACTTTCTCATTCAGTATTTGCCCGATCTCTTCGACGTGCAGTTCACCGCTCGCATGGAAGAGGAACTCGATGAAATCGAAGCGGGCCGCTTGGCGTGGACCTCCATGTTGGAGAAGTTCTACGCATCGTTTCAGGGTTGGGTCGAGAGTGCGAAAGGGCCACCGGCCGATCCCACAAAGTTGAACGGACTCTTGGCCATGCTAGGGGCGGTGCGCGAATGGGCGCCGCCGACGAAGCGAGGTCGGCGCACGTATAGCGATGAGTCTTTTGTTCAGTCCATTCGCGATCAGCTCGCGGCGGGCGAGAAGGCGGTGTCCGAGCGGCAGTTGGAAGCTCTGCTAAAGCTGGCCGGTCGCTACAAAGATCAGATTCCATCGTTCGACGCAGAAGCCGCGCGTTTGGGTGTGGCGCAAGAGTTGGCCGCGTTGGCGAAAGCCGCAGAGCCGCCGGACGAGAATATGCGGCGACGAATTCAGCTCTTGGAGCAGGTTCCTTTCGATCCGCCGCGCGAAGTGCGCAAGAAGGTGTATGACGATCGCGTGTTCTTCACCTCACTCAAGGAGCAGGTGGAGGGTGGGCGTCGCCTGAGCGATAACCAGCTCCGCTATCTCGATCGAATGATTCACAAATACGCTGGGCACATCCCCAACTTTGAGCAGCAGGCGGCAGAATTGGGTCTGGAATCGGAGGCGGCAGGCCCCACGGACCCGAACCTCGCTTCGATCATTGAATTGACGCGCTCTATTAAGGAATGGAAGCCGGCCGTTCAGCGCGGGAAGCGGACGTGGGATGACAAGGAGTTCAGCGATTCGCTCGTCCGTCAATTTGAGGGGAAAAAGACGCTTTCGCCCCGCCAGGTAATGGCGCTGAAGAAGCTCTTAAGTCGGTACGCCGCTCAGATTCCCGATTATGACCAGGCTGTGGAGAGATTTGGACTCTTGCCCAAGAGCGCGCGCAAAGCATCTCGCAGCGAGGAATGACCACTCCGAATCAGGCGGACCCGGCAAACGATCCAGCGCTGGAACAGTTCCTGCGCTACCTGGAGGCTGAAAAGAGCGCTTCCGATCACACCATCGCGAACTACCTGATGGACATTCGGCAGTTCATCCTTCAGCAGTGGGGCGAGGCAGCGCGCCCTCCATTCGAATGGGCGGCGGTGGACCGTTTCGCGGGGCGCCGGTTTCTCGCGAGCTTTCAGAAGGCGGGATGCGCCCCGGCGACCGCGCGCCGAAAACTCTCTTCGATGCGATCCTTTTTCCGGTTCCTCCTGCGGGAGGAATGGGTCAAGAGCAATCCGTTCACCGGTTTGGCGTTGCCGCGCCGCGTGCGCAAACTGCCGACCGTCCTTTCCGTGCATGAGGTGGGGCGGCTCCTCGTCGCGCCCCTCAGTGAAGCGCCGGACGAGAAGGATCGCACTGGATTTTCGGCCTGCGCGCGGCTTCGCGATGCGGCCATTCTTGAGCTGATTTATAGCACCGGGATGCGCCTCAGCGAGGTCGCCTACTTAAAGGAAGAGCAAATTGACCTGCTTTCCGGTTTGATCCGCGTTCGCGGAAAAGGAAAGAAGGAGCGGTTGTGCCCCTTGGGCAATCCGGCGCTGAAGGCGCTGCGCGCCTATCTGGACGCGCGGGAACTCTTTCTCGCGATGCGCGGGAAACGGGTGCGCGGGTCGGCTCTATTTCTGAACAAAATTGCGGGGCCGCTGACCCCGCGCTCGATTGAAAGGATGATGAAGAAGCATCTCCTCGCAGCGGGGCTGAACACCGCGCGGTCGCCCCACGCGCTTCGACACAGCTTTGCCACGCATTTGCTGGACGCCGGCGCTGATTTGCGCAGCGTGCAGGAGTTGTTGGGGCATGCGAGCCTTTCGACGACGCAAATCTATACCCACGTGTCCATTGAACGGTTGAAGGATGTCTATGAAAAGGCCCATCCTCGGGCTCGCCTATAATGGCGTGTTGACACGGAGGGCAGAACTTTAGACGTTCGCTCATTGCCATGGCTTGGTTTCTCTATAACATTTTGTTCGTCATCGGATTCACCCTGATGCTGCCGCGCTTCTTGCTCCGCATGGCGCGGCGGGGTGGTTATGCCCACAACTTCAAACAGCGCTTCGGGAATTATGATGATGAGACACTGTCGCAATTGGCGGCCCATCGTCGAGTCTGGGTTCACGCGGTGAGCGTGGGGGAGGTGTTCGTTGCGCTGAAATTGATTCAGCAGTGGCGCGAGCGCCGTCCGGAAGTGCGCTTTGTTTTGACCACGACGACATCCACAGGCTATGCGCTCGCGAAACGCGAAGCGGCGGCCGACGATGTGGTGTTGTATTATCCGCTGGATTTGCCGTTCATTGTCCGGCGCGTGCTGGATGCGATTCAGCCCTTGGCGATTGTTCTGGTGGAGTTGGAACTGTGGCCGAATCTGATTCGACTGGCCCACGAGCGAGCGGTTCCCATTCTCTTGGCCAATGGGCGCGTTTCCGATCGCTCCTTCCGCGGGTATCAGCGGCTGCACTTCTTTTCGCGACGCCTGCTTCCGATGATGGACGTGTTCTGTGTGCAGACGGCGATTGATCGCGATCGTTTGGCAGCACTTGGCGCGCCGCGTAATCGCATTCAGGTGCTGGGCTCGGCCAAGTATGATGTCGCGACGGCGGATCACAGTGGCGAGGAGAAGGCGCGCGCGTTGTTGGCCGAGGCGCAGATTACAGACCAGCATCTGATTGTTCTCGGCGGCTCGACCTGGCCGGGCGAGGAAGATGCCTTGATGGACGCGTACAAGGGATTGAAGACGCGCCACCGCAATTTGGTGATGATTTTTGCGCCTCGCCACGTCGAGCGCGTGGATGATGTGGAACGGGATATCCGCACCCACGCAATGAGCTACGTCTTGCGCTCAAAATTGGGGCGCGAGCCGGTTCGGAACACACCGCAAATCCTGGTGCTGGATACCACGGGCGAGTTGAAGCATTTCTACTCCTGCGCGGACGTCATTTTCATCGGCAAGAGCCTGACACAGCACGGCGGACAGAACCCGATTGAAGCGGCGCTTTACGGCAAACCCGTCATTTGTGGGCCGCACATGGAGAACTTCCGTGGCGTGGTGGAAGACTTCCGGCAGGCGGATGCGTTGATACAAGTGCCCGATTTGCAGAATCTGCGCCGTTCGATTGACGACCTTCTCTCCAATGCGCAGCGCCGCGAAATGATGGGCGCGCGCGCGGCGGAAGTGGTGGAGAAGAAGCGCGGTGTGTTGGAGAGAACCTTGGACTTGTTGGATATCGCGCTGGACGATGAATCGAGCGCTGAGTTTCCGCAGAATGCCATGCGGCTGTGAGTGGCGAGGAGTCCAAGCGTGAGGTGTTGCATGAGGGGCGTTGGCTCCGCTTCGTTCGCGAGCGCGATTGGGAGTTTGTCGAGCACCGTTCCGTGCAGGGCATTGCCGTTGTGATTGCATTGACGTCGGATGACCGACTTCTCCTTGTCGAGCAAGAGCGAATACCCTTGGGGCGTTCCGTGATTGAGTTGCCAGCCGGCTTGATTGGCGACACGGAGGCGAGAGCCGGTGAAGATTTTGCCGATGCGGCACGCCGCGAGTTGCTGGAAGAGACGGGCTATTCCGCTGAGCGCGTGCAGCTTGTCTATTCGGGGCCGATGTCGCCGGGCCGATCGGCTGATCAGTACTCCTTCTTTCGGGCCGATGGCGTTGCGCGCGTTCACGCGGGGGGTGGCGACGAGACGGAGGCGATTACCGTTCACGCGATTCCGCGAGCAGAGATCCACGCATGGTTGCGCGCGCAACAGGCCGCAGGCCGGCTGATTGATCCGAAAATTTTTGTGGGTTTGTACCTTCTGCAATATCCGAACGCAATCTGAGCGGCGGGTTCTTGCGCAGCGTTCCCTTCCAAGCTACGTTTCTCCCTCGCATGAACAAACCGCAGAGCATTACAACGAAAGTCGGTGACAAGGGGACCACCGTTCTCCTCTCCGGCGAAGTGGTGGATAAGGATTCGCCTCGCACCATGGCCTATGGGGACTTGGACGAGTTGGTGAGCATCCTCGGCGTGGCGCGTTGCCACGTGAAGCGGGCAGATGTGAGCGAGGAAATCTTGTTTCTGCAGCGAAATCTATTTCTGGCCGGGGCAGAGATGGCAACCACCTCCGAGTTCGTGAAGATGTTGCGACAGCGCATTGAGGAGCCGTTTTTGGAGGAGTTCGAGGTCCGGCGCGACCGATGGGAACATTCGATTGTGATGCCGAAGGGTTTCATCATTCCGGGCGGGAGCGGGTCTTTGGCTGCGGCGCATTTGGATCATGCGCGAGCCGTTTCACGCCGACTGGAGCGCCGGGCGGTGAGAATGGCTCGGGAGAGTTTGATCTCCAATCCGGCGATGATGCGCTGGTTGAATCGGCTCTCGGACTTTCTTTGGCTCTTGGCGCGCGCGGAGGAGGGCGAATCGCTTTCGCTTCATCAGTTGCGCACAAAACTGGATGGACAACGGAATGAGTAAATCAGAATCAACGTGGCGTCCGGACGGGGCGAACGGGCCTTTGCTTTCGCTTTACACGACGTTTCGCATTGGCGGGCCGTGTCGCGGGTTGACGACGTGTGAAACGCGCGCGGAGCTGCGCCGAGCAGTTGAAGCGCTGGGCGAGGTGGGTGAAGAATTCGTGTTGCTCGGAGGCGGCTCGAATCTTTTGGTGAGCGATGCAGGGGTGAATCAGCAGGTGATCCGCTACTTCAGTGAGAAGCCGCAGATCGCGCGGCAGGGAAATGAGCTGGTGGTTCAAGCGGCGACGCGCCTCGATGATCTTGCGAGTTACGCGGTGCAGGAAGGGCTCGATGGGCTCCTCTGTTGCACGGGTATTCCGGGAACTGTAGGGGGAGCGATTGTCGGTAATGCGGGCGCGTTTGGCGAACAGATCGGCGACCGCGTGCTCTCGGTGATTGCGATGGATCATCACGCGAATGAGCGGGAGATTCCGGGGGATGAGTTGGCGTTTGGCTATCGCCAATCGCGCTTACAGAATACCGACTCGATTGTTGTTTCGGTGCGCCTGCGTTTGCGACTTGGCGATCGCGATCGGCTGCGCACGCGGCGACAGGAAATTCTCGCGCTTCGCGCAGCGAAGCATCCGGACTGGCAGCACACACCGACGGCGGGCAGCTTTTTCAAGAATATCGAACCGACCTCGAAAGCGGAGCGCCGTCAGGCGGCGGGTTGGTTTCTGGAACAAGCGGGAGCGAAGGCGCTGCGGGTGGGCAAGGCGCGGCCGTTTGAGAAGCACGCCAACATCATCGTGGCGGAGCGCGGGTGCCGCGCGGTGGATGTGTTGGAGTTGTCTCGGCAAATGGCGGCGTTGGTTAAGGAGAAGTTCGGGATTGAGTTGCACCGCGAGGTGCGCCTGCTCGGTTCGTGGCCAGCGGGGGTCGCGTGAACGATTTTGAGGAGATGCGCCGCGTGACGGCGGTGAAGTCGCACGGGGCGGACATTGTCGAGCTTTCGCTGGAGCGTCTCGATCTCGCCTTCGAACCGGGCGACTGCATGGCGCTCTATTCTGAGGAGGGGCGC
This sequence comes from Kiritimatiellia bacterium, assembly GCA_023953695.1. Lineage (GTDB taxonomy): Bacteria > Verrucomicrobiota > Kiritimatiellia > CAIVKH01 > CAIVKH01 > JAMLJG01. Next base: position 72,651 of record JAMLJG010000003.1, on the reverse strand, counting down.
GTCTCGCGACCCTATAGTCTTGCGGCGGGAACGGCGGATGCGGATTTGCGCTTTTTGATTCGGCGGATGGCGGGTGGCGATGTGAGTCCGTTTTTGTGCAGTCGAAAGCCGGGCGATGTGGTGCGGGTGAGTCCGCCGTTTGGTTGGTTTCGTCCGGGCGCGCAGGCGGCGCAGCGCCCATTTGTTTTCATGGCGACGGGGACGGGAATCGCGCCCTTTTTTGCGTATCTGCGGAGTCCGGACGCGGTGCGACCGGCGGCTTTGTGGTATGGCTGTCGCGTGGCGTCGGATCTGGTTGATCCCGAGTGGTTGCGGGATCGCGGTGGAGCGCGCTTTGCCGTGTCACGGGAGATGGCCGCGGGGTGTCACCACGGGCGCATCACCGACTGCTTGGACCAGCTTCCGCAGGGCGAGTTCGACTATTATCTCTGCGGTCTGGACAGCATGATTGATGAAGTGACACGTCACTTGCAAACCCAGCGCGTGCCGCTGACGCGAATTCACCGCGAGTGCTTTTTCAACGCGCCGATCGGCCCCTGATTTTTCCAATCGTTGGAAGCGTTGCGCGGGAGTTTTTCCAATCGTTGGAAGTTGGCGCGACGTCTTCTTCCCAGGGTTGGAAATTCTGCGTATTGAACTTTGTATTTGCGTGTGGGTTGATTACAGTTTGGAGCTTTCCGAAGAATGGAGTTGGGTTGATCATGGCGGATGCGCGCGAAATTTTGGATGGGCTCGAACTTATCCAGCAAAAGCTCGAAGAGCTAAGGGGGTTTCTTTGACGTGGCGGGGCGCCGTCGCGAGGTAGAGGAGCTGGAGGCACAGGCGGCTTCTCCCGGGTTCTGGGATGATTCGACGAAGGCGCGCGCGAGTATCGCAAAGACGAATGCGTTGAAGGCGATGCTGGAGCCGTTTGCGGAGCTGGAGAGCGATACGGAAGAGATTCGGATTTTGCTGGAGCTTTCCGAAGGGGCTGCATCGAGCGCGGAGTGCGAGGAGTTGGTGAAGGAGGCGGAGGGGCGCTTGCACAAGTTGCAGGCGGATTATCGCCGCTTCGAGTTGCAGTCGCTTCTGTCGGAGCCGTTTGATCAGAACAATGCCTATTTGACGCTGAATGCGGGGGCGGGGGGCACGGAGTCGTGCGATTGGGCCTCGATGCTTTACCGGATGTACACGCGCTATTGCGAGGAGCATGGATTTTCGGTGGATTTGTTGGATATGCAGCGCGGCGAGGAGGCGGGGATCAAGAGCGTCTCGCTATTGGTGAGTGGGCCGTATGCGTATGGCTATTTGAAGGGGGAGCGCGGGGTGCATCGGTTGGTGCGGATCAGCCCGTTTGATGCGGCGAAGCGGCGGCACACGTCGTTCGCGGCGTTGGATGTGGTGGCGGAAGTGGACGATGGGGTTGAGATTGAGATTCTCGACAAGGATCTGCGCGTGGATACGTATCGCTCCAGCGGCGCGGGTGGGCAGCACGTGAACAAGACGGATTCGGCGGTGCGCATTGTCCACATTCCCACGGGCATTGTGGTGCAGTGCCAGGCGGAGCGATCGCAGCACATGAATCGCGAGAAGTGCATGAAGATGTTGCGCGCGAAGTTGTATGAGTATGAGGTGGATAAGAAGCGGCGCGAGATGGAAAAGTTTTATGGGGAGAAGGGCGAGATCGCGTGGGGTCGGCAGATTCGGAGCTATGTCTTGCAGCCGTATACGATGGTGAAGGATCACCGCACCGATCATGAAACGGGGCAGGCTGACGCGGTGTTGGATGGCAAATTGGATGGGTTCATTGAGGCCTATCTGCAAATGGACAAGAAGACGTGAGCATTCTTGATCAAATTATTGCGGACAAGGAGCGGGAGCTGGTGCGGCGCATGGAGACCGTTTCGATTGCGGAGATCGAAAGGCGTGCGGCGCTGGCGCAAACGCCGGTGGATTTTCTTGCCGCGCTGCGTGTGCGTTCCGTGGGATTGATCGCAGAGGTGAAGCGGCGTTCACCGTCAGCGGGGTTGATCCGGACGCCGTTTGATCCGGTCGAGATTGCGTTGAGCTATGAGCGGGGTGGGGCGCAGGCCCTCTCGGTGTTGATGGACGGGGCGCATTTTGGCGGGGGCGAGGATGATTTTTCCGCTGTTCGAGCGGCGGTTCGTTTGCCGATGCTCTACAAGGAGTTTGTGGTGCATCCGTGGCAAGTGGCGCATGCGCGCGCGATTGGGGCATCGGCGGTCTTGCTGATTGTTGCAGCATTATCGGAGGAACGCCTGCGCGAGCTGCACCAACACATTCTGGAGTTGGGGATGACGCCACTGATTGAGGTGCATGGGCGGGAGGAGTTGGAGATCGCGTTAGACTTGAATCCGCGCTGCATTGGTGTGAACAATCGGAATCTGAAGACGTTTGAGACTCGGCTGGAGACTACCTATTTGCTCGTGGAGAGTGTTCCGAATGATGTGTGCTTGATTAGCGAGAGTGGAATTGCGACGCCCGAAGACGTGCTTCATCTCAAAGAGGCGGGAGTGCGCGGGGTGTTGGTGGGCGAGTCGCTTTTGCGGAAGCCGGATGTCGAAAAAGCGGCGCGCGAGTTGATGCAACGGGTATGAAGTGTTTTGTCAAAATATGTGGCCTGACCAGCGAGGCAGAGGTTGAAGCGGTCGCCGCTTTGTCACCCGACGCGATTGGTTTTGTCTTTTGGCCGGGATCGAGGCGCTTTGTCCATGCGGACGATGTTGCGGTGTGGACGCGCGATCTTCCGCCGACCATCAAGAAGGTCGGCGTTTTTGTGGATTCGGAAGCCCTGGATGTTTTGCGGACGATGGAGTTGGCGAATTTGGATATCGCCCAACTGCACGGATCGGAGCAGCCTGCTGATTTCCTCAATTTTCCGAGACCCCTCTGGCGTGCGGTGCGCTTGGCGCCTCATCATCCGGCTGTGCCGCCGGATCGCTGGTCTGTTGAGGCTTTTCTGGTGGATGCCTACAGTCCGAAGGCACCGGGTGGAACCGGTCAATTGACGGATTGGACTGCGGCTCGCCACTTCGTGACTCATTCGCTGAAGCCGGTTATTCTGGCGGGCGGATTGACGCCGGAGAATGTGCGCGAGGCGCTGAAGAATGTGCATCCGTGGGGAGCGGATGTGAGTTCGGGTGTGGAGGCGGAGCCCGGGCGCAAGGATATGGAGAAAGTGAAAAGGTTTATTGAACAATGCCGCGCGGAATAACAGAGCCTGATTCGCTGGGGCGGTTTGGACCCTATGGTGGGATGTTTGTGCCGGAGACGCTGATGTCGCCGCTCCAGGAGTTGGCATCGGAGTACGCGCGAATTCGCCGCGACGCGGGGTTTCATCGGGAGTTGAACTACTATCTCCGCAATTTTGTGGGGCGTCCGACTCCGCTCTATCATGCACAGCGATTGTCGAAGGAGATTGGCGCCAAGGTCTACTTGAAGCGCGAGGATCTTTGTCACACCGGCGCGCACAAGATCAACAACTCGATGGGGCAAGTGCTTCTGGCTCGACGGATGGGGAAGCATCGCGTCATCGCCGAGACTGGAGCAGGCCAGCATGGTGTCGCCACGGCGACTGTTGCCGCGATGTTTGGTCTCGAGTGCGTTATTTACATGGGCGCAGTGGATATGGAGCGGCAGGCGCTCAACGTGTCGCGCATGCGGCGGTTGGGCGCAACGGTTGTTCCGGTGACGGCGGGACAGCAGACGCTGAAAGAGGCAATCAGCGAGGCGATGCGCGACTGGGTGACGAATGTTCGCACGACTCATTACATTTTGGGTTCCGCGCTAGGTGCGCATCCTTATCCGATGATGGTGCGCGATTTTCAAAGCGTGATTGGACGCGAGGCCCGGCGTCAGATACTGGCGGCAGAACGACGTTTGCCGACGCACATCATCGCGTGCGTGGGGGGCGGGAGCAATTCTATCGGTATTTTCTATCCTTTCATTAAGGACACCAAGGTTCGTTTGATCGGTGTGGAGGCGGGAGGGGAGGCGATCAAGCCGGGCCGTCATGCCGCGCGATTTGCCGGTGGGCACGTGGGTATCCTGCAGGGGACGAAGACGTATGTCTTGCAGGATGCCGATGGGCAGATTCAATTGACGCATTCGGTTAGCGCGGGGCTCGACTATGCTGCGGTGGGACCGGAGCACGCGTTGCTGCGCGATTTGAAGCGCGCGGAATATCATCACATCAGTGATGCAGATGCAATCCGCGGGGTCAACACACTCTGCCGACTTGAAGGGATTCTGCCTGCGTTGGAATCGGCGCACGCCGTCGCGTATGCATTGAAGTCGAAGCGGCAATTTAAGCCGCGCGACATCGTCATCATCAATTTATCGGGTCGCGGAGACAAGGATGTGCAGCAGATGGAGGCATGGGATGCAGCGCACACCCAGAGTGGAGGCAAGGGCGCATGAGTATTCGCAGCATGACCGGTTGTGGGCGCGCCACCGCGCAAAAGGAGGGTCTTCACGCGGAGGTGGAGGTCAGTTCGGTCAACCGGAAGCAACTCGATATTGTGCTCTCTTTGCCGCGGTCTCTTTCCATTCTGGAATCTCGCATACACGACGAGATCGCGCGCGTGTTGAGTCGCGGCCGCGTTTCCGTGAATGTGGTCGTTCGCTATTCCGCTCGCGACGCGGGGCATGAAGTTGTTTTGAACGAATCGTTGGTCCGGGCTTACCTCACCACGCTGCGCAAGCAGGCGAACAAGCTCCAAGTGCGCGATGATTTGGGATTGTCGCATCTCTTGTCACTGCCCGGCGTGGTGCATGTGCGTTCGCCGGAGGAGGATATCGAGCGAAGTTGGACCGTGTTGCAGGTCGCGTTGAGCAAAGCGTTGGAGCGACTGGATCGAATGCGGCAAAAAGAAGGGGCTGCGTTGGCGCGCGATCTTCAGGCTCGGGTGAAGGTGCTGGAAACATTGGCAAATGAGATATCTGAGCTGAGTCCGGCGGCCGTGGTGCGGTTCCGAGAGGCGCTGAAGGGCCGACTGGCTTCGATGCGGGACGAGTTGGGCATTTCCGATGAGCGATTAGAGCGCGAAGCGCTTCTCTTTGCGGATCGCTCAGACATCACGGAGGAAACGACGAGGATTGCCAGCCACCTCAAGCAAGTGCGCGAATGGCTGCGCGGGACTCAGCCCGCCGGAAAGGCTCTTGATTTTCTCGCTCAGGAGCTGAATCGCGAGATTAATACTATCGGATCAAAAGCGAATGATGCCGCCATTGCGCAGCGGGTCGTTCAATTCAAGACGGAGCTGGAGCGCCTGCGCGAGCAGGTCCAGAATATACAATGATCGAATTGCCTGTGCGTTCGCTGTTGGTGGTGGTGTCGGCGCCTTCTGGAGGCGGGAAAACAACTCTTTGCGAGCGTTTGCTCGCCGAGTTTCACCAGATGGTCTATTCCGTCTCCTGCACAACGCGCGCGCCGCGCGATGGGGAGATTGATGGAACGGACTACTACTTCATCTCTGAAGAGGAGTTCGAGCGACGCGTGCAAAACGATGAGTTTGTTGAGCATGCAACGGTGCACGGTCATCGCTATGGCACCCTGCGTCGCTTTATCGAACGCGGTTTTGCCTCTGGCCGCGATGTGCTGATGGATATTGATGTTCAGGGCGCTTCGCAAATACGCGAGAAGCTTTCGACATTGCCTGCAAGTGATGCATTGCGTCGGGGTTTTGTGGATGCATTCATTGCTCCGCCTTCTATCGAAGTTCTGCGCAAACGACTTCATCTTCGCGGCAAAGATGCTGACGCAGTAATCGAGCGACGATTGCAGCAGGCGGAGAACGAAATGCGTCGCTGGCGCGAGTACAAGTATCTGATTGTGAATGATCGTTTGGATGCTTCGTATGATGCGCTGCGCTCCATCGTTGTCGCTGAGCATCATCGTTTGTTGAAAAATGAGGACTGAAAAATAGTTTCAACATTTTGCATCACGAATGTTGACGTCATTTCCGAGTGGTCCTATTCTCTCGTCAACAGAGTAGCAATGATGACAGCTAAACGACAGATACGCGTGCGCTCCACATCGTTCGACTATGCTTTCTGATTTAACAATTTTTTCTTTCCGTTTGTTTCGCTCTCGATGCGTGCGCGAGATCGCTGATCGAGAGCCACGTGATCAGCAACTGATCGTCGTCAACCAATTCATGCGCGGACATTTCTCCGCATAGCCAGGATGTCGTCGTTATCAATCGCTGAAGAGAACCACAAACAACACGGAAGGGAGGGATGACAGATGGCAAAGAAAGCTGCTAAGAAGGCTGCCAAGAAGCCTGCGAAGAAGGCCGCGAAGAAGAAAAAATAGGCTGCCTTAAAAGGATCCTGGCTGTTTCCAGCCAGGACGTGAAATGACGACTCGCGATGTCACAGTCAAAGAGTCGTCATTTCATTTTTTACATACCGCCACTGGTCCGGGCGTGGCAAGGTGGTTTTAGGAAGAAGTTGACACCCCCCCTCCCAATGGGGTAAAGGCTGGGCCACACGCTATATCTAGTAGCGAGGTTTTTCCATGCGATGCCCAAAGTGTAGCCATCAGGACGATAAAGTGATTGATAGCCGGACGGTCCGGGACGGCGATGTCATTCGGCGGAGGCGAGTTTGCCTGCAGTGCGGGTATCGCTTCACGACTTATGAAGAGGTTGTGAAGGCCGGGCTTCGCATAATTAAACGGGATGGACGTCACGAGGAGTTGGATCGCCAAAAGTTGATGAGTGGCATTGCGCGCGCGTGCGAGAAGCGATCCATCAGCACTCAGCAGATCGAAACGCTGGTGGACACCATCGTCAATGAATTGGAGAGCGAGTATGAGCGCGAAGTGCCTTCGACGGTGATCGGGCAGAAGGTGATGGATAAATTGGAAGAGCTTGATGAAGTCGCGTATGTTCGTTTCGCATCTGTGTATCGCCGCTTCCGCGATGTGAATCAGTTTTTGAGCGAAGTGGAAGGATTGATTGGGCGCGAATGATTGTTCCTTCTCAGGGCGAGTTGAAGTGGTCACACGCGATTGAGCCTTTGGTTCAATCGGCGATCGGCGCGCACCCTGCATCGAAAGACGCGCTGCGCGCGGCATGGGATTCTGTTCTTCATTTTTTTGAAGAACGCGACCGCGGCATCCTGCGCGAACCGGAAGCGGCTCTTCTGCTTTATGCGCGCGCGCTCGCGGCGTGCAATCAGTCGGAGGTGGCGCGTGAGGTTGCGCACATGGCTCCTTGTGCGGTTCCGCTGGCGCGACACGTGAGCGTGGAGCGGTTGTCGCTGAATGCGATTCAAGCGTTGGCTTCGGGATCGTTGCGCCCAGTGCAGGAGTCCTCGTTGAGCCAGGGATTGGTGCTTGTCGTGGATGGGAGTCGGTTTCAGCGCGACGAGAACTATGCGATGGCCATTGCTTTGCTTCCGGTGTTGCGCTCGCTGGTGCGCACCGCGCTGGAGTTGATGGCGATGACGGACCGGCGCGGGTTGTTGCTTTTTCGCGGTTGGTCTGCGGGTGAAACCGAGTCGGCGCGCGCTGAGCGAAGAGCCTTTGTGGATGCGGTCGTGGACCGGGAGGCGGTAGATTTCCTGCGGCCGGAAGTGATGTGGGTGGATTAGCGGAGGACGCCCCGAGCCGCATTTCCTTAATTTTATGCCCTGCGGGGTGTTGACAGCCAGTGCCAGTCTGATACAAGGGAACGCTTGCCTGTTTAGCCCTGATGAGGGGGAGGCAATATTGTTTAGGAGATAGAAGCCATGTCCATGCATCCTAGTTTGAAGTCGGCCACTCGCATTACGGTCAAACGCAATGTGTTGAAGCGCTATGAGCGCGTTGACATTATGCGGAAGAAGGGCAAGTGGAAGGACGGCGACCGCGCGTTCGGTTTGCCGAAGACGAAGACCACCTAATTGAGGAGGTTGACGAAAGCGCGGGAGTCCCGATGCACTCGGGGCTCCCGCGCTTTTCGTTTAATCTGCGGCCGTTTTGACTCGCGTGCCATTTGGTCTCAGGCGTGATGCTGCGTGATGAAGTGCTCCGTGATGTAGGCGCAGGCGCTCTCGAGGGTGGGGTGGATTTTGGTGCAGAAGCGCACCATCCAAGGGCTGGAGTCTTTGAAGGTGAAGGGGGAGAAGGCGACGACGAACTTCTTGAGATCGTGCGAGGCATAGAACACTTCCATCGAGGTGCCGATGGAGTTCTTGTTGTAGTTGACGAGAATGATGTCGGCGTCGCGAATGTCTTGCAGATCAAACTCAACGATTTCGTTGGCGCTATCCACTTCGCGATCTTTGAAGTTGCGGCGCATGGGATCGAGCAGCGTGAAGTTCTTGGAGAGCAGCTCCTTGGCGCGTTGACGCCAAGCGCGCGCATGGCCCTCGTGTTCATCCATGATGGGACCGCAGAGATAGATTCGTTTTTTCATTGAAGACCTGGTTGGGGTTCGAGGTTTGGAACGGGAATGAGATAATCGCGCGGAGCGCGGCATTCAAGCGCAATTACGGCGACGCAGTGGAGGGCCCTGATGGGGTGCGGAGGAGGAAATCGCGGAGGGTCTGGAAGTCGGGTCGGTCGCGGATGGCGTCCAACTGGGGATCGCCCAGGGAGGCGAGGGTGGAGGCTGGATCGGCATAGGCCGCGCGCCGGAGGTATTGGAAGGCCTTGCCGTCGTCGCCCTGGAGGCTGTGGGCGCAGGCCAGATTGAAGAAGGTGACAAAGGCAAAACGGGGAGCCAGCGCGATGCGCTCGGAATTGTGTTGGAGGAGTTCTATGGCGAGGGGGATTTCGCCTGTTGTGAGGAGAGCGGCGGCGAGATTGGCTTGGCTTGCGAGATCGTCGGGGAGGATGTCTGTGGCTTGGTTGGCGTAATCAAGGGCATTTGAATACTGTTGAAGTCGAAAGTGGTAAAGGGCGAGTTGATTCAGCAGCTTCGCTTGCAACCGTGGGTCTTGCGTAAGTCGCTTGCTGTCGAGAATGAGTTCGAGCGCTTCATTCTGCTGTCCTTGACTGAAAAGCTGATTGGCTCGGTCCACTCGCTCGCGGAGCAATTTGAGCTCGGCCTGTCGGATGGGCTGATCGGGCGTGGGAGCCGTGTCAGCCTGTAGCGCAAAGAGATTCGATCCGACGAGAGGGTTGGAGTAGGAATTCGTCGCCGACATTTCTTCGAGCTGCTTGAGGCGTTCGCGAGATCGCGAGGCAGCAGAGGCAGGTGGTTGAGCGATAGAGGGCGAGGGGGCCAACTGATACAGCGGGGGGTGGACCGATGGCAGTTCTGGGGCACTGGCTGGGCTGGCCTCAGGATTTGCGGGGAGGGGGGCGGATTTGGTTGCCAGTGTGAACCAGGAAAGATGCGTCCATGCTGAAAGCACGAGGAGGTGGGCAAGGGTTATTCGGGCGGTGATCATGGGCGCAGCCTACTGACTCTGAAGGAGTTTCGCAATTCTCGCTTTTCTTCTCTTGCGAAAGGCGGTTCCCGGTCTTAATGTACAACGAGATAGCAATCTTCGGGGGCCGGGTGACTCATTTCTCGTTGAGGGTGGGAAGTCCCGACCGGCGGTGTAGCCCGCGACTCCTCTAATAGAGGACGGAGACAGTCAGCTAGCTCGATAGGGCGAGTCATCTGTCGCCGACCGTAAAGTCGGGATGAAATGAAGATTGGTTACACCTGTGGTGTATTCTGCCCCGAAGTTGCTGCCCTTTGGGGCTTTTTTATGGCTATGAAAAGTGCGGCAGCAGGTAAAGTAGAGAAGTCGGATTTCGATCCGGTTCCAGAGGTTATCGCGGCTATTGGGCGCGGTGAGGTGGTGGTGGTTCTCGATGATGAGCGGAGAGAGAACGAAGGAGACCTCATTGTGGCGGCTGAAAAGGTCACACCTGAAGCGATCAATTTTATGGCGAGGCACGGCTGTGGACTGATCTGTACGGCCATGGAGCGCGAGCAGCTGCTCCGACTGGGTATTGCGCGAATGGGATCGTATGGCAGTGGGGATTCTTTTCGAACGGCGTTCATGGAGTCGGTGGACGCGCGGTCGGGAATCACAACGGGGATTAGCGCGGCTGACCGCGCGCATACAATTGCCCTTCTCGTGAGTCCGGAGGCGCGGCCATCAGATTTTATTCGGCCGGGGCATATTTTCCCGCTGGAGGCCATGGATGGTGGTGTGCTTCGACGACCGGGGCATACCGAAGCGGCGGTGGACCTGGCTAGACTGGCAGGTCTTCTACCGGCGGGTGTGTTGTGTGAAATTTTGCGCCCGGATGGCGAGATGGCGCGGCGCGCAGATTTATTGACCTTCGCGAGAGAGCACAAGCTGCGGATCACGAGTGTCAATGCCATCGCGCATCATCGCCGCGAGACGGAGAGCTTGGTGCGTCTGGAGGAGGAAATCAATCTTCCGACGGAGTTCGGGGCCTTTCGTTTGAAGATGTATCACTCGACTCTCGATCAAAAATCTCATTTGGCGTTGATCTTTGGATCGCCCGATGAGAGCCCGAATCCGCTGGTCCGCATTCACAGTGAATGCCTGACGGGGGATGCGTTTGGTTCGTTGCGCTGCGATTGCGGCTCGCAACTGCAGGTCGCGATGAAGCTGATTGCGGAGAGTGGAAACGGTGTTCTTTTGTATTTGCGCCAGGAGGGGCGCGGGATTGGACTCGAACAGAAGATCCGAGCCTATGCGCTACAAGAGAGGGGGCTCGACACCGTAGAGGCGAATGAACAACTTGGATTTGAAGCCGATGCGCGCGATTACGCGATTGCGGCGCAGATGTTGCGCGCGTTGGGGATTTCGACCTGCCGCCTGCTGACCAACAATCCGCGCAAGATTTCTGGTTTGGAGGAGTATGGCGTGCATGTGCAGGAGCGGGTTCCACTCGTGCGGCCGCCGACGAAGTATAACGGGCGCTACTTGGATACGAAGCGCGCGAAATTGGGTCATTTGATGTAGATGAGGTGCGATATGAAGGTTATCATCGGAGAGGCGTCGGCGAAGGGCCTAAGAATTGGAATCGCGATTAGCCGATTTAACGATTTGTTCACGCGCAATTTGCTGGCGGGCGCACTGGAAACCTTGGAGCGCCACGGAGCCAACCCTGACGACATTAGTGTTGTCTGGGTGCCGGGCGCCTTTGAATTGCCTTCTGTTCTCCGGCCGATGGCGGTGAGCAAATCCTATGATGCGCTCATTGCGTTGGGCGTTGTGATTCAGGGGTCCACGGGGCATGCGGGGATCATCAATGGGCAGGTGGCAGCTAGTATTGCGCAGATTGCGGCTGACACGGGGGTTCCGGTGATTGACGGCGTGATCGGCGCTCAAACGACTGAGCAGGCCATGGAGCGATCGGGCGGAAAGCAGGGCAACCGAGGATCGAGTGTGGCCGAAACGGCAATTGAGATGGCCAATGTACTTAAGAAGCTGAGCGGTGGACATTTATGAGCGCGAGGCGAGAAGGCCGCACTCTAGCGGTACAATTTCTATTTCAGCGCGACTTCAATGCGGGCGAGTTGGATGAGGCGCTACTCCAGTTCTGGAGCGATCACCGCTCCAGCAAGAAGGTGCGGGAATTTGCTGAATCTCTGATTCGTGGCGTCGAGGCGGAGCGCGCGTTGCTCGATAAACAATTGCAGCAGTGTGCGGATCACTGGGACATTCATCGGATGGGTGGCGTGGATCGCAATGTGATGAGGGTTGCGCTATTTGAAATGCTGCATCGGTCGGATATTCCACCAGTGGTTTCGATCAACGAGGCTGTCGAATTGGCAAAGGAACTGAGTTCGGATGAGTCAGGGCGCTTTGTGAACGGCATCTTGGATCGAGCCCGCCGCGATCTCCAACGCCCGGCGCGAGCCACAGGCGCTGAAACGAAGTCATCCGCATCGGCAGCCGGGTGAACGATGGTATCGTGGATTAATGCGCTGTCGCGCACGCGCCAGAAAGTCGCTGGGGCGCTCGCCTCTGTCTTCAATCGCGGCGAGAAGGGTGAGCGTCTTGATGCGGAGGCGCTCGAAGAGCTTGAGGCGACGCTGCTCTTGGCGGATTTGCCTGCCGCCTTGGCGGCTGAGCTGACAGCGGAGATGGAAAAGGCCTATAAGGGCTTGCGCGTGGATGGCCGGGACATGTTGCGGCAGCTTTTGGTGCGCGCGCTAGGAGATGTGCAGCCCTATTCATGGCCGTTCGCAGATCCTTTGCTGAGCGTTCTTGTGGTCGGGATTAATGGATCGGGAAAGACAACGACCTGCGCAAAGCTCGCAGGGCTCGCGAAGCGCGCGGGGCGACGCCCGCTCTTGGGTGCAGCGGATACTTTTCGTGCGGCGGGTTCAGAGCAGTTGCGCATTTGGTCGGAACGGATCGGGTGTGAGGCGGTGGTCGGTCAAACAGGGGCGGACGCGGCTGCGGTCGCATTCGATGCGTTGACGGCCGCGCGCACGCGAAGCTGCGACGTTGCGGTGATTGATACGGCAGGTCGCATGCACACGAAGCAACCGCTGATGGAAGAGTTGGGGAAAGTTCGGCGATCCATGGCGAAATGTATCGCGGGGGCGCCGAATGAAATATGGCTCGTGCTTGACGCGGCCTTGGGGCAGAACGCGATTGTTCAGGCGCGGATGTTTAACGAGGCTGCGCCATTGACGGGCGTGATTGTGGCGAAGCTCGACGGGTCAGCGAAGGCTGGATTCCTCTTTTCAATCGCAAGAGAGTTGAAGCTCCCGATTCGCTATGTTGGCTTGGGGGAGGGCATGGAGGATCTCGCTCCATTCGAACCGCTCGCATTTGTGAATGCATTGTTGGGATATGAATCACCGTACAAAGAAATCAACTCGAACGCCGCTGCCCAGTCGGGATGAGGTTTGGATGGAGCGGGCTCTTGAATGGGCTCGCAAGGGCGAGGGACTGACGCGACCTAATCCTCCCGTGGGCGCCGTTGTGGTGAGGTCGGGGCAATTGATCGCCGAGGGCTATCACCAAAAGGCGGGCGGAGCCCATGCGGAGGTCAACGCGTTGCGAAAAGCAGGCGAGCGCGCGCGTGGCTCAACTGTCTATGTGACGCTGGAACCCTGCTGCACGTGGGGGCGAACGCCGCCATGTACGAAGGCGATTGTAGAGGCTGGCGTGGCGCGCGTGGTCATCGGGTGTACGGACCCCAATCCGCGCCACGCGGGGCGTGGGATTCGCCTATTGCGGCGCGCGGGTGTCGAAGTGCAGTCGGATGTTTGTCGGGCAGCCTGCGAGGAATTGATTGAGCCTTTTGCACTGCTTATGCGGGAGGGACGTCCGTTTGTGACGCTCAAGCTGGGGTTGACGCTGGATGGTCGCATTGCGGATGAGCGCGGTGCGTCGCGATGGATCACAGGGCCGGGGTCGCGGCGAGCGGTTCACGATTTGCGACGTCGCGTGGACGCGATCCTGGTGGGACACAACACGGCGCGAAGAGACAACCCGTCTCTCGTTCCTGTGCCCTCGCGCGGGCGAAAACCGTGGCGCGTGGTTTTGGATGCGGCGGGGAACTTGCCGTTGCGCAGCCGCCTGTTTGCGGATGGGTTGGGGCGGCAGACCTTGGTAGTCACGAGTTCTCGCAGCCAGCTGCGCTATCGCGCCTCCCTGCGCGCGCGCGGAGTTGAGGTCGAGGTGCTTCCAACAAAGCGCGGTCAATTTGCAATGCGCCAACTGCTGCTGATGCTCGGACGGCGTGGTTTGCTGCATGTCTTGTGCGAGGGGGGTGGCGCATTGGCGGGTTCTCTAATTCGCGATGGATTGGTTGATGAAGCGTGGTTCTTTTATGCCCCCCGGCTGTTGGGCGCGAACGCGGTGCCCGCCGTTGGCGGACCGGGCTGGACCTTGAGGAATGCGCCTGCGTGGAAGCTCTTGAGCGCAGAGCGAGTTGGAGATGATGTGTGGGTGCGAGTGAGGCCGGAGCAATAAATTATGTTCACAGGAATTATCCAGAAATTGGGTTCGGTTGAAGATGTGCAACACCGCGGTAGCCATGGGCAGTTGCGAGTGCGTGGTGGCGCGTGGGATCCCCCGCTCGTCTTGGGTGAGAGTATTGCCGTCGAGGGGGTGTGTTTGACGGTGACCGGCGAACCTGGCGAGGTGATCACTTTCGATCTGCTCAAAGAAACGTTTGACCGAACGAATCTCGGAAGCAAGGGCGTTGGAGATCGAGTTAATCTTGAACGGGCCCTGCGGATGGGGGATGCGCTGGGCGGACATTTTGTGACGGGCCATGTGGACGGAACGGGGCATGTTCGGCGAATCACACCTGTGGGGCGCGATCATATCATCGAGGTGGCATGCGCTGCGAAATGGATGGCGCAGATGGTAGGGAAGGGATCAATTGCAGTTTGCGGCGTGAGTTTAACGCTGGTGGATTTGATGCCAGACGGGTTTTCTGTTCACTTGATTCCGCACACATGGGAGAACACCACCCTCGGAGACCTTAAGCTGGGCTCTCCGGTGAACTTGGAAACGGATATGTTGGGAAAATACGTGGAACGTGCCATTGCGCTGCGCATGCATGACCTTCCCGATCCCAACTCTCCTTAAAAATGGGTTGCGTCGCCGTTGACAACTGATGGGCGCGTCCGTATGGTCAGGACTTTGCCGCAGGAACCTGTCACGTGACGACAATTGAAAAGTTATTGATCTTACAAGAGCGCGATCGGCGGATTCGGGATTTAGCTCGCGACACAGAGCAGATTCCCGCGAGGAAGAAGTTGAGCGAGGCAACCTTGCAGCAATACAAGGCCACTGCTGAAGCTTCGCAAAGTCTTCTGAAGCACAACGCGACGGCAATCAAGGCGGTTGAGCTCGAAGTCGAAACACAGCGGCAGCGGATTGGCAAACTGCGTGTTCAGCAGAACACGGTTCGGACAAATGACGAATACCGAGCAATCGAGAAAGAGATTGCGATGGTTGAAAAGATCATTCGAACGGAAGAGGACAAGGCGCTTGCCCTAATGGAGGAGGCGGAAGGACTTCGCACGAACCTTGCGATGCAGGAGCAGCGCGTGAAGGAAGAGCAGAAGACAGTGGACTCCGACTCCCACGCATTGGAGCAGAGATTGGCAGGCATCCGCGACGAGATCGCGCGTTTGCAGACGGAGCGCGCCGCCATGGAGAAGGAAATTGATGCCGACTGGCTCAATCGCTATACGCGCATTTTTAAGCACTTGGGTGATTTTGCATTGGTGCCTGTCGAGGGTGGATCCTGCGGGGGGTGCCACATGAAAATCCCGCCACACCTGATTCAGGACGCCAAACGCAGTGGCACCATGACGACCTGCTCCTATTGCGGTCGCCTCTTGTACTGGCGAAGCTGAGCCGCTATTCTCTTCGGCGAGCTGCAGGGTGACCGGTCGCTCTTGTTCTCTTTGGAGTGCGAGAGAGGAAAGTCCGGACTCCACAGGGCAGGGCGTCCAGAATGGAAACATTCGGGAGCGGTGCGGTAAACCGCATTGACGGAAAGTGCCACAGAAAACATACCGCCATCCGGATTCCGGAAGGTAAGGGTGAAAAGGGGGTGTAAGAGACCACCGTTTTGCATCGCGAGGTGCAGAGCAAGGCAAACCCCGCCCGGAGCAAGATCGAATAGGAGGTCTGAAGCGGCCCGTTTCCTCCCGCGATTGCGGGGGACCGCAAGCTTTGCTTGCGGAAGACCTCGGGTTGATCGCATAGATAAATGACTGGCTGCCGTTGGCAGGAACAGAATCCGGCTTACTGCACCTTGCAGCTCACTACTTTAGGGAAATGAGAACGATATCTGCCAATGCACTGCCGCTAGTCGCCACCTTGCTCATCGCAACTGCGGTGGGGCAAGCGATCTATTTCGCAAACCGCATGATGCGTGTCGCTCGCGAGCCCGGCGAAAGCGCACCCTCCATTGCTGCGTCGGTGCAAGAGCGTGCCGCTCCACTCAGCCAGGAGGAGTGGCTGCAGATTCAAACGGCAACGCGTCCCACCGAGTCGAGCGGGCCCTTGGCCGAGCGCTTTCGGCTCGCGGGCACATTTTTTCTGTATAGCGATGCCTCTGAAAACGATCCAGAGCAAGAACACCGGCGGGCGATCGTAGATGATCTCGCCGCGAAAATGCAGGTGCTCGTTCGAGAAAATCAGGAAATTGATGGCTATCTGGTTACCCGCATAGAAGAAGATCGAGTGCATCTATTGCGCGATGGGACGGAGTATGAACTCGCGCTGAGCTTCAGTCCGGTGAGTGCCGCTCTGGCGGGCACGCAACCCGAAGCGAAACCGGCCGAGAATGTGTCTATGGAGGATATGCCGGCGCTGGAGACGAGCCGCTTTGGAAAGCGAGTGGGTGAAAATCGCTGGGTGATGAAGCGCGAAGAGTTGCTGCGCTATTACTCTGAATTGCTGGAGGATCCTGAGCGGATCGCCAATGTCTATGCCTCGCTCAAGCCTGAATACAAGGAAAACGAAATTCAGGGATACTATCTCGATACGGAAGGGGAGGGGGATCTCTTTCGCGCGATTGGCCTGCAGGAGGGAGATGTCATTCGTCGAGTCAATTCGATGCGGATGGTGAGTCAGCGCAGGGCCGAATACTTCATTACTGAATTTATGAAGAACCGCGTGAACGCCCTCGTTTTTGACGTGGAGCGGGGCGGGAGCGAGCAGAAGATGATTTATCTGATCCGTTAGCGGTCTTGCGCGGTGAAACCATGCGGAGGTCCAGCCGTCGGCGTGTCAAATCAATCCGCATCAACTCCACCTCGACGAGCTGACCGATTCTCAGTTGTCGCTTTGTGTGCCGACTCCTCACAAACCCTTGATCAGGGAAGGCCTCGAAGTAGTCCTCTCCAAGAGCGTGAAGCGGAATCATGCCGCGCACTAATGACTCGGTCAGATCAACAAGCACGCCGCGCGCGAGCACGCCGACAATAAGCGCGGGATGGGGTCCCACATCGCCAGCCCGCATTTGTGCCCCGTAGTACTCGAGGCATTTCAGCTTGAGGCTCTCCGATTCTGCTTCGTCGGCATTGCGTTCAGTTTCGGAGCAGTGCAGAGCAAAACGCTCAATGTCTTCATGCCGATAAGGTGTGCGCGCGTTCGCTTCACTTGCCTTCAGGATGCGATGAATCAACAGATCGGGATATCGGCGGATGGGGGAGGTGAAGTGAGTGTAGGAGGGGAAGCCCAAGCCGAAGTGTTTGATGTGTTTAGTGGAGTAAGCCGCTCGTTTCAGATTGCGAAGAATGGCGAGATTCGTCAGGTAGGCCGAAGGCGTCCCCTCCACGCGTTTGCAGATTCGATTGATGTCATCAGGGGTTTGGACTGCCTGATGGATGCCGAGCATGCGGAGCGCAGTAGCCATTGCTTCCCATTGCTCTGCGGCGGGCTCATCGTGAATCCGATAGATCATCGGCACACGCCGCGAAGCGAGACGCTCAGCAACGGCAATGTTGGCGAGAAGCATGAACTCCTCAATGAGTTGATAGGCCTCTGGCGCACCGCGCAAGTGAATGGATTGAACGTCGCCGTCTTCATTCAACTTGCACCTAACCTCGGGCATGGCGAGATTCAGGGCTCCCGCCCTCATACGGCGTTCGCGGATTTCTCGCGCAAGAGAGCGCATCTGATCCAAAGCCGCGCGGAGGTGCAACGGCACTGAATCAGATGTCGGCTGGTCGAAATGGCTCTGCACCTGATCATAGGTAAGGCGTCCGCTGGATCGGATGACGGTCGGCGCGAAGCGGTGGGAAAGTATTCGACCCTTCTCATCGAGAGTGATCCAGACTGTGTATGCCAAGCGATCCACATCGGGGCGCAAGCTGCATACTTCCGATGTTAGATAGTGCGGAAGCATGGGAACGAAATCGCCCGTCAGATAGACGCTGTTGCCTCGTTGCGCGGCCTCGCGGTCAATCGTGGATCCGATAGGGACAAAGTGAGAAACATCGGCGATATGGACGCCTAGGAGAAGGCCCTCTGAAATTGGCGAGAGAGAAACAGCATCATCAAAGTCGCGCGCATCAGCAGGATCAATTGTGAAGGTGAGAAGTGCGCGGCAATCTTCTCGCCCACGCAGATCGCCTTCGCTCAGGTCCGCAGGAGTGGCGCGGGCAGCGGCGCTGACGGCATTGTCGAACCTCTTGGACAGTTGATGGTTTTTCAGAAGCATTTGCGCTGAGAGGCCCGGCAGGTCACTATCTCCGAGAATCTCACGAACACGGCCGCGCAAAGGAAGGTCCGGCCCGACCCAGTCGTCCAGTTCGGCCACCGCATAAAGGCCGGCCTCCAGTTGAAGAGAGGCGGGAGGCGGCTCCAGATAGACGTTGTTCCGAATGTGTGGATGATCGGGAATGAGATACCACTGGAAGCGATTCCGCTGCAATTGCCCCGCGAGTTGCGCCTGGCTGCGTTCCACCACGCGAACAACTCGCGCTTCCACGCGATTGGAGCGGTCCATTCTGGTTCGCCGCGAGACCAATTCAAGCAACGCGGTGTCACCATGAATCGCGCCCGCCAGGCCCATTCGACCAATGAAATATTCCTGTGGTGTTGCGTCTTCGGAGGAGAGGACAGTGGCAATTGCGCCACCGTTCGGAAGGACGCTGATTCTTGCTCGGATAAATCGGTCCTTCGCAGGAAGAGCCCAGCGGTTCTTTCTCAGACAAACCAGACGCCCATCGGCCATTCCTTTTCGCAAGAGACTGCGAAATAGGGCGCGGTCGCGCGACTTGACATGGAGCGCACGAGCCAGTTCATGCTGCCGGAGAGGCCGATACCCGGGCTGGGCCAAAAGCGCATAAAGGGTGGTTTCAAGGCTTGCCCCAGTGGTCATGGCGATAGATTATACGCCCAGAAGCGGGTATTCATACAAGGAAAGTCCAACGGCTGGGATGAAGTTAGCCTACATATCGAGTGAAATTACCCCGTACGCATCAACCGGGGGGCTCGCAGAGGTCGCTGCTTCTCTCCCCATGGTTCTGAAAGCAGCCGGCCACGAAGTTGTGCGTTTCATGCCGTGCTATCGCCGCGTTCTCGAAGGGCCACGCCCCCTCGAAGCGCTCGATATCAAAATATCAGTCCCGGTCGGTATGCGCACGTTCACTGCTGACATCATGCGGATAGAAGAGGGCGGGGTGCCAACCTACTTCATCCGGCGCGATGAATTTTTTGATCGGTCGCGACTCTACAATCTTCCAGATCGCGATTATGAAGACAACTTCGAACGCTTTGTCTTTTTCCAGAAAGCGGTGATCGCGCTCATTGACCGGTTGGAGCTGAATCCCGATATCATTCACTGTAACGATTGGCAGACGGGATTGATGCCGTATTTCCTGGAGTACGGCGTTCAGGGACGTCGGCGAGGGCGTAGAGAGCGAGTCGTCTTCACGCTGCACAACGTCGCGTATCAGGGTCTTTTTCCCGACAGCGACTTTGCGCTGACGAATTTGCCCTTTAGCGCGTTCTCCGTTGATACCTTTGAGTACTATGGGAAGATTGGCTGCCTCAAGGCAGGCATCACCGGAGCGGATGCTGTCACAACCGTTAGCCCCACCTACGCCCGCGAAATTTTGACGGAGGAAGGCGGATTCGGTTTGGATGGCGTCTTGCGCGGAGTGCAGGACCGACTCGTCGGGATATTGAACGGAATTGATACAGAGATGTGGGATCCTGCAACCGATCCCGATATTGCAGCCAACTACGACATTCACAACCTGGCGGGCAAAATACTTTGTCGTGATCGGTTGGTCGCGCGCATGAATCTTCAGCTAGGAAAGAACACGCTCATTCTCGCGATGGTATCGCGACTCGTGGACCTCAAGGGTATTGATCTGCTCTCGGACATCATCTTTGACCTTTTGAAACGCGATATCGCGCTCGTCATCCTGGGATCAGGCCAGCAGAAGTACGAGAATCTCGCTCGTCAGTGGGCCGAACAATGGCCGGGCAGGGTGGGGGTACGCCTTGAATATAACGCTCCCCTTGCCCACGAAATTCAGGCGGGTGCGGATATGCTCCTCTTGCCATCGAAGTCGGAACCCTGTGGGCTCACGCAATTTTGTGGCCAGCGCTACGGAACGTTGCCCGTCGTGCACGCTGTCGGGGGCCTCCGAGATTCCATTCTGGATCCCGCCGAAAGCAGCACGCCAACCGGGATCAAATTCTTTGCCTATTCGGCCTCTGAATTCCTTTCGGCCATTGATCGAGGCGTGCAGCTACTTCAGTCGCCTTCAATCCGTATGGAAATGGTCCGCGGCATGATGAGCACAGATGTCTCATGGCGAAAAGCGGCCACACAGTACGAGCAGCTCTACGAGCGACTTTTGCCCACGCTCTAGCCGAGTTATCATAGTGCCGGGAGCCCTGGCAAATAGCACCTCACCGCAATCCCTAGCGCTTCCGCGCGTCTATCAATAGACATAATATGTATTATGCGACGTTGCTTGTGCTGCCATGAAATGCCGTCATTTGGCCACAAATTAGGTACTTCCTTGGGCGCAATTCGATTTTCCCAAGTGTTGGTATCGCCCTCGGCCCATTTGGAATTATACCGCCTTCGCCACTCTAAATGCCTCGGTTGCGTTGCGGCCTAGATGTCACCACGCCAGTCTGGGTGTCAACGTTCTCGTCGGTATTGCTTTTGGTTCGTGTTGTCCAACCGTGCAATTCCATCGCCACATTGCAGCGGCGTGCGCCTCTGCCGGATTGTCTTCGCACTCTCTACAGGTTCAGACCTCTACATTGGCGTGAGTGACACTGCTGACGTCAATGCGCTTTGTTGCGTGAGGTCTGCCTGGTTCGGCCTTATGTGCCCTTGATTGGACGGCCAGACCATGAGGCTGCTCGCGCGGCGCACCAGTTCCGCCGGAGTTCCGTGGGTGTAGCACAGAGAGCCGACGTTCAGCCCTATTGGACGAAGCCCCAGCGCGGTCCGAATGGCCAGTAGACCATGAAGGCCGGTCCGACGATACTCCGGCGGTTGACGGCACCAAAGTATCGGCCATCGAGACTGGAGCGTGTGTTATCGCCTAGGGGTAGATATTCGTCGTTGGCCAGATGCAGTTCCTGGTCAAGGTATCCCAGAGCAACCCGATACGTCTTATCTGAATACGGAAGCTGATATCCGAGGTACCCCTGTTCTCTCGCCGTCAGAAGGCGATGGAATGGATATGGCTCCGTGACCCGGACGCCATTAGCCAGGAGATATGGGGGCTCAAGGCGCAACGTCTCGCCGGGCATGCCGGCCATTCGCTTGATATAGAACGAGTCGGGGCGAATGCGGTCGTAGTTGATGCCGGAAGTGCTGAAAACGAAAATATCGCCACGCTTGGGCTTCTGAAAGTTATAGCGCACCTTATTCACAAAGATGTGGTCGCCTTTGCGAACTCGGCCGCTTGCGATGATTTGCCCCTTCTCAACATGTGTCAGGCCCGGCTGGACATAGCGCGTCATCCGGCGCGGCATTTCATGAGGGACTCCAGCAATGTAGAGACGTATGGACTCCTCGGTTTCTTCATAGCGCTCGGCGACAGAGCCGCTCGCACGTGCGTGCACCTCCTGATAGCTTTCGCCGAAGAGCGCGAGCGGGATAAGCTTGAAGGGCATGTGGTCATACCATTGCTTCCCCATTTGAGGATCCACATAAATGCCGTAGAGCGTCGGCTGCATGGAGCCGGTGGGAATCTTGAAGGGCTGTATGAAATAGGTTCGGAAGCCCATCGCCACAACGATGGCGACGACAAATATCTCAACATTTTCGCGAATGCGCGCATGTGGTCGGGGCGGCGAGAGCACTTCCATTGCCGTATTGAGAGTCTCCAATGCCGCTTCAATGGCGCTTGGCGCCCCACCCTTCTGAGCTTCCTTTACTTGCTGCTCGGCCTCGGATACGGCCGCAAGGAGCTTCGGGTCTGCGATGTCTTCGTGCATGTTGCGCAGACGCCGGGCTTCGTTGCATAACTGTTTCGCCGTTTTCCGCAGGCGTCTGCGCGCTAGCCAAGCTCTCATCGGTGTTACTCCACGCCGCCTTTGAGAACCTTGACAAACGCCTCTTGTGGAATACTCACATTCCCCACTTGCTTCATGCGCTTCTTGCCCTCTTTCTGCTTCTCAAGCAGCTTCCGCTTTCGCGATACGTCACCGCCATAGCATTTGGCGGTGACATCTTTGCGGAGAGCTCGGATAGTCTCACGGGCGACAATCTTCTTGTTCACGGCCGCCTGCAACGCGATGGGAAACATGGCGGGCGGAATCAGTTCTTTCAAGGCAGCACAGAGCTGACGCCCGCGTCCCTCAGATTTACTCCTGTGAAGAATGCAGGAGAATGCTTCTACGGGTTCACCGTGAACAAGGATGTCCATGCGGACGAGGTCGGATTCCTGATAGCCCGCGTGTTCATAGTCCATCGAGGCATAGCCGCGGCTGATACTCTTCAGCTTGTCCTGAAAATCAATAAGGATCTCGTTGAGCGGCAGAGTGCAGGTCAACATTACGCGACGCGTATCCAAAGATTCCGTTTTCTCGATCGCGCCACGACGGTCCATGATGAGCTGCATCAGGTCGCCGATATGTTCGTTCTGGCAGATGATGAACGCTTTAATCATCGGCTCTTCCAGTTTCGAAATGCGCGATGGGTCAGGCAACTTCGTGGGATTCTCGATCTCCTCCATGGAGCCGTCTGTCATAAATACGCGATAAATCACGTTGGGATATGTGGAGATGATATCCACATCGTATTCGCGACGGAGCCGTTCTTGCACAATTTCCATGTGCAATAGACCCAAGAAGCCGCAGCGGAAGCCGAGGCCTAGCGCGATGGAGTTTTCCGGCATGTAACTGAAGGAGCTGTCGTTGAGCTTATACTTCTCCAGACTCACCTTGAGTTTTTCGAAATCTGCAGTGTTGATCGGATAGATCCCGCTGAACACCATTGGGTGAATCTCTTTGAAGCCGGGCAGCGGATCCTGCGTCGGGAAGCGCGCAAGGGTTACGGTATCGCCGATCTTGATTTCAGACGGATCTTTGATATTGCCGATAAAATAGCCCACATCACCGGGGCCCAGTTGATCCACTTTCTCCGGGTCTGGAGTAAAGATGCCGACTTCTTTGACTTCGTAATCCTGCCCGGTACTGAGCATGCGAATGCGGTCGCCCATCTTGAAGGAGCCATCCACCACGCGCACATAGGTGACTACACCGCGGAAGACGTCATAGGTTGAGTCAAAAACGAGGGCCCGGACCTTGTCGCCTGTAGATTTCGGCGGCGGGATGTGTTCAACGATCCCTTCAAGCAGCGCATCCACACCCAGGCCTGTTTTCGCGCTCACTTTGTAGGAATCTTTCGCCGGGATCGCGAGGATTTCCTCTAGCTGGTTCTCCACCTCTTCGATGTGGGCGTTCTGCATGTCCACTTTATTCAACACGGGGATCAGCGCCAGATTCTGACCCATGGCCATGTAGGTATTCGCCACGGTCTGCGCTTCGACACCCTGTGTCGCGTCAACAATCAACAAAGCTCCCTCACATGCGGACAGGCTGCGCTGAACTTCGTATGAGAAGTCCACATGGCCTGGCGTATCAATCAGGTTGAAGGTGTAGCGACGCCCGTTCTTTGCGGTGTAAAACATTGTCACCGGATGGGCCTTGATCGTGATCCCGCGTTCGCGCTCCAAGTCCATCGAGTCGAGAAGTTGGGCCTGCATATCTCGCTTCTCCACTGTGGCCGTCAGCTCGAGGAGCCGGTCGGCCAAGGTGGATTTGCCGTGGTCAATGTGGGCGATGATGCAAAAATTGCGTATGTGGGAAAGGTCTTGCATGGAGTTGAAGTCTATCTTTCGGCGAAGCCTTTTTCGCAGCGCGCCCGCATGGCCTTCACTTCGGCTTGCATATTCGCAGCGCGATAGAGCGAAGTCCCTGCGATGAAGGCGTTGGCGCCGGCACGAGCGGCCGCTTCGGCTGTTTCTACTGTGATGCCGCCGTCCACGGAGAGATCGAGATAGGGCGCGCGGTCTCTAATTTCGGAAATCTTTGGAAGCACATGTTCCAGAAAGGCCTGTCCCCCGAAACCGGGGTGCACGGTCATCAGAAGAATCTCGTCCACATGCTCCACATAGTCCCATGCAGCCATCGCGGGCGTCTCCGGATTCAGGACAACGCCTGCACGGCGACCCTTGGATCGAATCTTCTCGAGCATGGGATGAGGGTCATCGTGTGCCTCGACGTGGACTAGAACGAGGTCCGACCCCGCTTCGAGAAATGCATCCAATAGGACCGCCGGATGCGTACACATGAGGTGCACACTCAGGGGAATCTTCACCGTGCGATGCGCTACGCGCACCACATCGGGGCCCATGGTGAGATTGGGTACAAAATGCCCATCCATCACGTCGAGATGCAGCGCATCAGCGCCCGCTTCTTCGGCGGCCCGGCACCCCGCGGCCAAATGGCCGAAGTCGGAGGCCAAAAGCGATGGTAGTATCTGTATGACAGGCATTTCGGTTTTACCCATGAAGCTCGCGACGCTATCCCACCCCACCCCATCCGTCAAGGCAACGAGACGGGCAGTTTGCCGTAAAAAACGCGCCAAAGAAACAAGCCTTGTGGCTGTGCAGAGGGCACGCGTGCGGTGCGCGTCTTTGACGCCAAAATGACGGCGGCATCTTTAGCCGGCAGTTCACCGGTCCCCACGCGAATCAGATAGCCGACAAGACTTCGCACCATCTTATACAGGAAGCCCTCTCCGAGCGCAGAGATGACCACTTGGTTTCCGCGTTTGGTGACGCGTAGCTTGAAGAGCGTGCGCACCGTTCCGTCTCGTTCATAGCCGGGGTTTGCACAGAACGCAGCGAAGTCGTGTCGCCCGACGAGTTGCGACGCGGCCGCGTTCATTTCTTTAACATTCAACTTTTGCCGAACATGCGCGGTTGTGCGGCGCGTGTCGGGTGTCGGAACGGGATTGTTCCAAATGATGTAGCGATACTCTTTCCCCGTCGCATCGAATCGAGCATCGAAATCCCGGCGCGTAGAGGCGATCCGCTCGACTCGGATGTCTTCCGGCAAGCGAGCATTGAAGGCGAGAAATAGCTTTCGCGCCGGGCGGTATTCGGTCAGGTCGAAATGAACAACTTGCCCTCGCGCGTGAACACCGCGATCAGTGCGCCCGCTGCAAAAAACGGGAATCCTTTCGCACACAACCGACTCGATCGCCGCCTCCAAGACGCCCTGCACCGTGCGTTTGCCCGCCTGCACCTGCCAGCCGGAAAAGTCAGTTCCGTCGTAGGAAATAATGGCACGATAGCGGCGGCTCATAGTGGCGGCAGCGCGGTGTGTGCATCAAGGAAACTCTGAAGCATCAACTGAGCGGCAAGTTTATCCACGGTAACGCGGCGTTTCTCGCGGCGAGCGCCGCCCTGAATCATCACATCGTGCGCAGTCTTTGTGGTCAGCCGCTCGTCCCACAATTTGACGGGCACGTTGAGCCGGGTTTTCAGATCTTCGGCAAATTGCGTGGCCTTCTGCGCGGCGGGGCCACGCGAGCCATCCATGTTGAGCGGAAGACCCACAACGACGCCGGTCGCTCCGGAGGCGCGAAAGATTTCGGTCACGCGATTCAGCGCTTCGTTCGGATTCTTCAACTCGCAGACTTCGCGCGCGCTGGCAAGGAATCCGTCCGGATCACTGATGGCAATTCCGACTCGCTTTTCTCCCAAATCTATTCCCAACCAGCGCGGCATCTCAGAGAACCTCGGTGCGGCCCGCTTCACGCAGTGTTGCCAGCAATTCCTTGATATTCTGCGCGTGATCGCGATGGCAGACCAGCGTCGCATCTTCCGCCTGTACCACGATCAAATCCTTCACGCCGACCAATGCCGTGAGGCGGCCTTGCGAATAGACGATGTTCTGTGCAGAGGCCACTGCGGTCGCATCGCCGATGAGCACATTCTGCGCATGATCGGCTGGAAAGTGGCGCTCCAGGGCCGGCCACGATCCGACGTCGTCCCATGCAAAGGTTCCTGCGGCAACGACGATGTTGTCCGCTTTCTCCATCACTGCATAATCTATCGAGATTTTGCGAACAGTGGCGAATGACTCTGCGAGCTGTTCAGCAAAATTGGGCTGAACTGCCGCGAGCGCCCATTCATCAATCTTGGAACCTAGCTCGGGGTGGTACTTTTGGAGAGCCGACTGAATCGAGGGGACAGACCACACGAACATGCCCGAGTTCCACGCAAAACGGCCGCTGGCCAAATAGGACTCCGCCGTCGAGCGATCAGGTTTCTCCACAAAGCGGCGAACTCGTTTGAAGGGAATGCCGCGCACGGTTGAAAAGTCGTCGCCTTGTTCAATATAGCCAAACCCCGTGCTCGGCTCGTTCGGTTGGATGCCAATTGTCACGAGGTAATCGCCACTCTCGGCAATATCCATTCCCGCGGCCAGCGTCTCGCGAAAGTGTGGCAAGTCTCCCATCACGTGATCGGCGGTTAGAATCGCGAAGACGCCCTTGGGATCGCGGGCTTTGACCAGCGCCGTTGCAAGTGCGACCGCGGGCGCCGTGTCGCGGCCCACCGGTTCGCCGATGATGTTGGCCGGGGGCAACTCGGGCGCTGCTTCGCGCGATGCCTGCACCAAATCCGCATTGGTCAGAACAAGGACGCGTTCGGGTGGAATCAAGCCTTCCAAGCGCCCCACCGCTTGAGCGAGCAAGGGGCGATTTCCAACAAGCGCCAGAAGCTGCTTCGGACGCGCCGCGCGGCTCAGCGGCCAAAAACGTTCCCCGCGCCCACCCGCCAAAATGACTGCATATCGGTGATCTCCCATTACGAAACTCCTTTGACAGCTTTGACCAACGTGCTCACCCACCGGGCAGCATCTTGCCGACCCTCTGGCGTGTGTGGCGATTCAAAGTGGCGCCGCACAATAGCGCTGCCCACGACAACGGCGTCTGCAACTTCTGCGGCCGTGCGCGCGTGTTCCGGTGTTCCGATGCCGAAGCCAAGCGCCACCGGCAATTGAGTCCGACGCTGCGTTCGGCGCACCAGCTTGAGCGCAGCAGGACTCAATTTGTCCTGCGCCCCCGTCACACCTTCGCGTGAAACGCAATAGACAAAGCCGCTGGCATTCTTGGAAATCATGGCGATGCGCTCATCAGGCGTGGTCGGTGTGACGAGAGCAATGTAGTTGAGCTTATGTTGGATCAGCGACTTCGCGTAGGGCCCAGCCTCTTCGGCAGGCAAGTCGAGGAGCAACAAGCCATCGAGACCCGCGCTCGCCGCGTCGCGAATGAAGCGCTCGGTCCCTCGCGCGTGGACCAGGTTCATATAGGTATAGCCCATGAGCGGGAGTTCGCTTCGCTCGCGAATACGCGCGACCATCTCCAAAATCCCGGCAGGCGTTGTTCCGGCCGCGAGTGCGCGCGCTGCTGATTCCTGATTCACGCGCCCATCCGCGAGTGGGTCAGAAAAGGGAATCCCCAGCTCAACGACATCAACGCCCACATCCTCCAGACGCAGAACGAAATCCTCGGTGGCGCCCAACGAGGGATCGCCCGCCGTGATGTAGGCGATGAACCCCTTCTGTTTCTTCTCTTTTAGTGCACCGAAGCGCTTCTCAATCCGCGTCATCATTCCGTGGTCCCGTGGTTCAATTCGAAAATTAGCCCAATACCATACAAGGTCAGCGCCGAATCTACCACTGCCGACTTGTCCAATGAGGGTGCAATTGTGCGCGCATGGCCACCGGTCAGGACAACGCGTGCCCGCCGCAGGGCTGGGCGCTTCTTCAAATTCGCCAAGATCGCCTGAATCAATCCTGGATACCCCCAACGGGCACCCAACTGCATCGCCTGCTCCGTGGAGCGACCCCATGCGCCCTTAGCGGGCAGAGCTTTCAGATGCGGCAGCTTCGCCGTCTTTTCTGCGAGATAGTCGAATACGAGCGGAAGACCCGGCGCAATAATCCCGCCTTCATAGCCGCGCCTTGTCACCACATCAAACGTCACCGCCGTGCCGAAATCTACGACCAGCAAAGGCGCTCCGAATAAATGCACACCTGCGGCGGCATTTGCCAGGCGATCCGCGCCGATTTTTTCGGGCCGTGGGTAGCGGATAGAAACGCCCAGGCGCAACGAGTGACGAACAAAGTCCACCGGCCCATCCACAATCGGCTCCAGGGCGCGCTTCCATGTGGCATCCACGTGAGGGACCACCGAGGCGATCATCGCACCCCTCAACTTCGCATTCCCTGCGACGAGGCGCGCGATCTTCCGAACCGCGCTCTGCGTGATCCCGCTCGAATCCAGACGCCGCACGCGAATCACTCGACCGCCGCGAAAAAGACCCACCGTGGTGCTCGTGTTCCCAATATCAATGACAATGACTGACAAGGCGATCCCTTCAGAAAGCGAGAATCCTCTTCGCGCACAGCGATCGAGTCAAGCGTCAGTCCAGCACAGGCATTTGATCCGTGCCGCCCCAGCGCGACCAATCATCCATCAACGTCTGCCTCTCGCCCTTCAGCAGCCGAGAATACCAACGATCAATCCACAGCAGCGTGGCGCGAATAACCTCGTCGCAGCTCACCGCCACTCCCTCAATCGCGCACGATGTGGCGATGGCCTGCAGGTCAGCAGGCCACGAACGGTGTTCTTGCTGCACGTTGATTCCAATCCCCAGGACGGCAAATGCCAACGCCCCCTCCCCCAGCCGCGGCTCGACCAAAATGCCGCCAATTTTGCGGCTCTCAATCAAGACATCGTTCGGCCACTTGATGCGCAGATTCTTCACGCCAAGTTCGTGCAGCGCATTCGCCGCCGCCACGCCGCCGAGCACGCCCAACCAACTCACCTCACCGGGCGGCCATGCCGGAGGTCGAAGCAACACAGAGAGATAGACCGCTTGACCTGGAAATGAGGCCCACGTCCGTCCGCGTCGGCCGCGCCCGCCGGTTTGATTTCGCGCGACAACGGCAAGTCCGTCCGGCGCATTCTGAAGGGCCATTTGCTTGGCAACATCGTTGGTCGAACCGACCTCATCAAACGCCAACACCGGCTGACCGATGCTCTCTGTTTCCAAGCCGTCGCGAAGCGCGAAGGCCCAATCTGGCAGCCGCTGTTTGTTCAACTCCGGGTCCATAAAACGGGATCCTTATTTCTTACGCGCGCTTTTCTTACGGCCGCGAGCACGATCATAGCGCACGGGTTGCTTCTCCGGCACTCCCGCCTCAACATTGTGTGCCTTGCGCAACTCCCGTATCTGGTCGCGCAGCAACGCCGCACGCTCAAACTCCAACGCCTCGGCGGCCTCCATCATCTCGCGCTCCATCTGCGCAAGCACTTCCTGCACATCCACGTCCACACCGACCTCTCGCACCACCATGGACTCGGCTTCTTCGGCCTGCTTGAGGACCGCGAGACTGTCTTGAATCGCCTTCTGAATTCCGCGCGGCGTGATGTTGTGCGCCTGGTTATACTCCATCTGCTTCGCGCGCCGCGCCTGGGTGACGTCCATCATCCGCTTCATTGAATCGGTGATCTTGTCCGCATACATGATCACATGTCCGCTCACATGGCGCGCTGCGCGACCTGCCGTCTGAACCAGCGAAGTCTCCGAACGCAGAAACCCTTCCTTATCTGCATCCAGAACCGCCACGAGCGAGACCTCTGGCAAGTCGAGTCCCTCGCGCAAGAGATTGATACCCACCAGACAATCGAAGTCCGCCTTCCGCAAACCGCGCAAAATCTCTACGCGCTCAATCGCGTCAATTTCCGAATGGATATATTTCACGCGAATGTTCAGCTTGCTCAGATAGTCCGTCAGATCCTCCGCCGTCTTCTTCGTCAGCGTTGTGACCAACACGCGCTCTTTCCGCTCCGCACGCACGCGAATCTCTTCGATCACGTCGTCAATTTGCCCCTTCAGCGCGCGCACCTCCACCTCTGGATCCAGGAGGCCTGTGGGCCGAATCACCTGACGCGCGCACACCGCGCTGACCTCGCGTTCATAGGCCGATGGAGTCGCGGAAACAAACAGCATCGGCCCTGTCACATCGAGAAACTCATTGAATTGCAGCGGGCGATTGTCCAGCGCGCTCGGCAGACGGAAACCATGCTCCACCAACACCAATTTTCGCGCGCGATCGCCGTTATACATGCCCCGCAATTGAGGCGTCGTCGCGTGCGATTCATCAATGATTGTCAGAAACCCTTCCGGGAAATAGTCAATCAGCGTGAACGGCCGCTCCCCCTCCTCGCGCCCCGTCAAGTGGCGGGAATAGTTCTCGATACCGGAGCAATAGCCCAACTCCTTCATCATATCCAAATCATACAGCGTTCGCTGTTTGATCCGCTGCGCCTCCAGCAATTTCTGCCGCTCTTCAAACCATTGCACGCGCGCATCCAGCTCTGTTCGGATCGCCGCCATCGCGCGTTCCACTTTCGAGTAGGGAGTAACGAAATGCTTCGCCGGCGAAATCACCACTTCGTCCAACTCTGCCTCCGCCTTGGCGGTCAGCGCTTCGATGCGCTGGATGCGCTCCAGAGTATCGCCGAAGAACTCAAGACGCAGCCCATAGCGCGCGTACGAAGGAAAGAGATCAATCGTGTCGCCCCGCACGCGAAATGTACCCGGCTTGTTCTCAATATCATTCCGCGAATACTGAATATCCACGAATCGCTGGAGAAGGTCGCTGCGATCAAACAAATCGCCCACCTTGGCCTCCACCACCATCGCCTGATAATCCTCCGGCGATCCCAATCCGTAGATGCACGAAACCGAAGCGACGATGATGACATCTCTTCGATTCATCAGCGAATCCGTCGCGGCGAGGCGAAGCCGCTCAATCTCCTCATTGATCGCCGAGTCCTTCTCAATGAAGGTATCGGTCTGCGGGATATACGCCTCGGGCTGATAGTAGTCGAAGTAGCTGACGAAATACTCGACGGCGTGATTCGGGAAAAACGTCTTCAACTCCGCATAGAGCTGCGCTGCCAACGTCTTGTTGTGCGAAATCAGCAGCGTCGGCTTTCCATACCGCGCAATCACATTCGCCATGGTGAACGTCTTTCCCGACCCCGTCACCCCCTCCAACAACTGGAAGCGATTGCCCGCCTCCAAGCTCGACACCAACTGATCAATCGCCTCCGGCTGATCCCCCGTGGGCGAATAATCCGCCGAGATATGAAAAGGACTATTGGACACAATCCCTCTTGTATACACCCTCTATCGCCCACACTCCAGCTAATGTCGGCTCGTGGCTGCATTGACAGAAACCGGCTTAATACTTACGGTGAGCGCTTTCTGGAACCTTTCTGAAGGGAGCTCTCACATGGCACGGTTTGATTTCACGCTGAAGTCGTTTGCGCTGAATAGCGGGCGCACGCTCCATTACTACAGTCTACCTGCGCTCGAAGAGGCAGGATTGGTCAAATTGGACCGCCTCCCCTTCTCCATCCGCGTGCTCCTGGAGTCGCTGATTCGCAATCAAGGGCATCCGGCATTTCACGAAGAGCATGTGGACTATTTCTTGAACTGGGATGCGAAAAATCCTGCGGAAAAAGAGTTCCCCTATCAACCCGAGCGCGTCTTGCTGCAGGACTTCACCGGCGTTCCCTGTATCGCCGACCTCGCGGCCCTTCGCAGCGCCATGCATCGCGCGGGTGGAGACCCCTCGAAAATCGAGCCGCAAATCCCCGTGGACCTCGTCATTGACCACTCCGTGCAGGTGGATGCCTATGGCACGGACGAGGCATTCGAGCTGAATGTGGAAAAAGAGTTTGAGCGCAACACCGAGCGTTACGTCTTCTTGCGCTGGGGCCAAAATGCATTCAAGAAGTTGCGCATCATCCCGCCCGGCCTCGGCATTTGCCACCAAGTGAACATCGAATATCTCGCGAAAGTGGTTCGTTCCGACAAGGACGCGACCGGTCGCGAAATCGCATTCCCCGATACCCTCGTGGGCACCGATTCGCACACCACCATGGTGAACGCCCTCGGAGTGCTCGGTTGGGGCGTCGGCGGTATCGAGGCCGAGGCCGCTATGCTCGGCCAGCCCATCCCGCTAATGATTCCCAAAGTCACTGGCGTTCGCGTGACGGGCAAATTGGCGGCGGGCGCGACGGGCACTGACTTCGCGCTGGCGATCACCCATTTGCTCCGCAAAGTCGGCGTGGTCGAACAGTTCGTCGAGTTCTTCGGCCCCGGAATCGAATCCCTCTCCGCCGCCGATCGCGCAACGGTTGCCAACATGTCGCCGGAATATGGTGCGACGTGCGGATTCTTCCCCGTGGATGACGAAGTGCTTCGCTACCTCCGCAACACGGGCCGCACAGATGAAGAAGTGGAACGCGTGGAGAAGTATTGCAAGGCCCAGAAACTCTGGCACACGAAGGACTCGCCACATCCCGAGTTCTCTCAGGTCATTGATCTCGACCTCACCACCCTAACGGCGAGTGTCGCCGGACCAAAGCGTCCGCAGGACCGCCTCTTCATCAACGAGTTGAAGCCCGCGTTTGAAAAGGCCTTGACGGCTCCGGTGAAGGAGCGAGGCTTCGCCCTCAGCTCGGACAAGCTCGGCGCAACCTCGGAAGTGCAGGGAAACCGCGGCACCCTCCACAATGGCTCCGTCGTCATTGCCGCCATCACGAGCTGCACCAACACATCCAACCCACACGTCCTCATCGCCGCTGCACTCATCGCACAGAAGGCCGCCGCGCGCGGACTGACGGTTCCTCCATTTGTGAAAACCAGCCTGGCGCCGGGCTCGCGTGTCGTCACCGAATACCTCAAGGAAGCGGGATTGCTCGATGCACTTTCTGCGCTGCACTTCAATGTGGTGGCCTACGGCTGCACCACCTGTATCGGAAACAGCGGCCCGCTCCACCCATCCGTTGAAGCCGCCATCAAGGACAAGGACCTTGTCGTCGCGGCCGTGTTGAGCGGCAACCGCAACTTCGAGGGACGCGTACACCCGCTCACGAAGGCAAACTACCTCTGCTCCCCTCCCCTCGTCGTCGCCTATGCGCTCGCGGGCCAAGTGGATATTGATCTCACAACGGAGCCCCTCGGCATCGGGAGCGATGGCAAACCGGTATTCCTCAAAGACGTCTGGCCCGCCGAAGAAGAGATCAAGAAGCACCTCGGCTTGGCCTCTGATCCCGCGACTTACCGTCGCCTTTACAAAGACATCACCGAGTCGAACCCGACGTGGAACAAGCTCCCCGGCGGCGGCGATCCGGTCTACACGTGGAACCCCCACTCCACCTACATCCAAGAACCCCCGTTTATGCTCGATATGCCTGCAGAGCCACAGCCTCTGACGGATATTCGATCGGCCAACGTCCTCGCCGTCTTCGGCGACTTTATCACAACCGATCACATTTCGCCCGCCGGCTCCATCGCCGCCGCCGGGCCCGCTGGAAAATATCTGCTGGCTCACGGCGTAACGAAGGACGACTTCAACTCCTACGGCTCGCGACGCGGCAACCACGAAGTGATGATGCGCGGCACCTTTGCCAACATCCGCATCAAGAACGAAATGATGAACGGGGCCGAGGGCGGCAACACGATCTATCAGCCCACCGGAGAAACCCTCTCCATCTACGATGCCGCGATGCAGTACGCAAAAGCGGGAACACCGCTGGTCGTGCTCACCGGCAAGATGTATGGCGCCGGCTCCTCGCGCGATTGGGCGGCAAAAGGCACCTATCTCCTCGGCGTGAAAGCCGTCATTGCGGAGAGCTTTGAGCGCATTCATCGCAGCAACCTCGTGGAGATGGGCGTGCTTCCTCTCCAATTCCTGGACGGCGAGAATGCGGCCTCGCTCGGCCTCACGGGCAAAGAAGTCATCAGCATCACAGGCATTGCCGAAGCCTTTGTTCCGGGCAAGCGCCTTCAAGTGGTCGCCCAGAATCCGGACGGCTCGATCAAAGCCTTCGATGTCAAAGCCCGCGTGAACTCAGCCGTCGAAGTGGAATACCTGCGCCACGGCGGGATTCTGCAATACGTGCTGCGCGACGCGATGGCGAAATAGAAAGTTCCAACGATTGGAAATTGCGGGTGGAGCGACTTCCAACGATTGGAAATGTCGGATCCGCGATGAGCCTGCGCGATGCGGATTGATGAGAAAAAGGACTTTGGAACTCGCGAGTGCCCCGCGTGCGCGAGCGAGGTGCCGGCGAATGAGAATCGCTGCCCCATTTGTCGCTACGAGTTTCCCAACCCCACGCCGCGCCAGCACGGTATGAAACGTTGGGGCGCGCTCTTGATGCTGGCGCTCTTGCTCGTCTTGATTCTCGCAGGCGTCTTCCGCTGATCTCGATAGCAAAAAAGGCGGTGACTGAGTCACCGCCTTTTTCGATTGGTTTATGGCGAAGTGCTTATTCGCAAGAGCGCTTCGACGCGCCGCACTTCATCTTCTTGGATGCCTTGCTTCCGCATTTGGCATCGAGCTGCTCAAGCTGTTCGGCAGTCAAGACGGAGCGGATGTCCTTCATGGCCGTTTTACAGGCCTCGGGTGATTCACCGGACGCCTCGCAGTTTGCCTGAATCTCCGCGATCTTGGCGCTCTGCTCTTCGGTGAGGTTCAAGCTGGAAAAGAGAGATTTGCAATCCGCCTTGTCCTTCGAATGCCCTTCTCCACAGGCCCAACTGGAAACAGCCGTCATGGCGACGAGTGAGGCTGCAACAAACATCAATGATAACCGCATAACACTTCCTCCGATTTTTCTTACTGAGACAATAAACGTACACGGGCGTTCATTTATTTTCAAGTCGCGCAAAATGATTGGCCCCTCTCCGGGGCAGCGATGGATCACTCGGCTTGAGCGCGCTTGAGCGTGAGGAAGGTGAATGCGGGGGCAGTATCGGTGGCGGGATGCTCCTGGCGCTCGCCTTCGCGCCACTCCTCGCGGTTCCACTGCGGAAAGAACGTGTCGCCCTCGTAGTCGGCGTGGATTTCGGTCAAATAGAGAGTGTCGGCAATGGGCAGGGCCTCGGCAAAGAGGCGGGCGCCGCCGATGACGGCGGCTTCGTGCGCGGGTTCCGCGAGGTGCAGAGCGTCGGCGAGCGAGTGCGCGCATTCAGCGCCGGGCGCGTTGAAGTGGGCACTCGACGTCACGACGATATTGCGGCGACCGGGCAGAGGCTTGCCGATGGAGTCCCAGGTGCGCCGTCCCATGATGATCGGTTTTCCCATGGTGACTTTCTTAAAGTGGCGTAAATCTTCAGAGAGGCGCCACGGCAGAGCGCCGTTGCGCCCGATGACGCGATTGGCTGCGACGGCGACAACGATGGAAAGTGTGGTCATTAGACGGCGATGGGCGCGCGGATGGCGGGGTGGCTTTGGTAATTCTCGATGGCGATATCCTCGAAGCGAAAGTCGAAGATGGAGGAGACGGCGGGATTCAGCGCGAGGGTTGGCAGTGGATACGGCTCGCGAGTGAGTTGCAGATCCGCCTGCTCGAGATGGTTTAGGTAGAGGTGCGCATCGCCAATGGTATGAACGAAGTCGCCGGGCTTTAGTCCCGCAACTTGCGCCATCATTTGGGTGAGCATGGCATAGGAAGCGATATTGAAGGGAACGCCGAGGAAGATATCGGCGCTGCGTTGATAGAGCTGACACGAGAGCTTGCCGTTGGCGATGTAGAACTGGAAGAGGCAGTGGCACGGCGCGAGCGCCATTCGGTCGAGGTCGCCAGGGTTCCACGCGCTGACGAGCAGTCGGCGAGAATCGGGATTCGTTTTGATTTCATGGACGACAGTTGCGATTTGATCCAGCGTCCGCCCGTCAGCGGTCTTCCACGAACGCCATTGTGCGCCATACACGGGGCCCAGATTGCCATCTGCATCGGCCCATTCATCCCAAATGGTGACGTTGTTCTCCTTGAGGTAGCGGATGTTGGTGTCGCCCATGAGGAACCAGAGGAGCTCATGGATGATGGATCGAAAATGAAGTTTCTTCGTGGTGACTGCGGGGAATCCTTCCGCGAGATCAAATCGCATCTGGTGGCCGAAAACGCTGAGGGTTCCGGTGCCCGTCCGATCCGGGCGCTGGGCGCCGTGCTGGCGGACATGGCGAAGCAAGTCGAGGTATGCCTTCACAGGGAGCCTAGCGAGCGCGATCGAGTTTGAGAACGGCTTGGATGGCCACTTTGATGGCTCCGCGAATGTTGCGATCGAGTGAGAGCGCGTCCTGTCCCGGCTCGCTCCACGGGGTTCGATCCGAGACGGTGCAGATGGTGCCCGCGCGGAGGCCGAAAAGATTTGCCATCGTGAAGAGTGTGGCGGACTCCATCTCGACGTTTAGCACGCGCGCGCGTTTCCAGTCGGCGCAAACGTCGTTCATGCCGCTTTGCTCGTAACCATTGAACGACATCGGAAGAATGCTGCGGTTCGGGCCATAGACTTTGTTTCGCGAGTAGAAGCCATCCACAGAGACGGTTAGCCCGGTGTGGAAACGCTCGCCCGACTCGCTTGCCGCTTCGACCAACGCGGAAACGACGCGGTAGTCGGCGACGGCGGGATATTCCAGTCCCACATAGCTGCGCGAGGTGCCTTCGTCGCGCACGGCGCCCGTGGAGATGACGTAGTCGCCAAGCTGCACTTGATCGGCGATGGCGCCGCTATTGCCGAGGCGGATGAAGGTATGTGTGCCGAGTTTCGCCATTTCTTCCACGAGAATTGCGAGCGAAGGCCCCCCTATTCCGGTGGAGGCTGCCGTCATGCGAACGCCCTGCACGGTACCGGTGTGGACGACGTATTCGCGAACGCGGCAGACTTCCTGAAGATCGTCCCAGCCTTCCGAAATTTTGGGCACGCGACCGGGGTCGCCCGGCAGAAATGCGTAGCCCGCGACATCGCCCTCTCCCAGCCCGGTGATGATTTGCGCATTCTTTTTCATCGAGGATTCCTTCTAGCGATTCAGCCACTCTTCATCGGTCCCGTGCATGAGGGCATCGGCCTCTGTGGGGCCCCAACTCCCGGCAGGGTATTCGGCGAGCGGAAAGTCGCCATTGCTCGCCCAAGCCTTGAGGATCGGATCCACGACGCGCCACTCCGCTTCAACTTCGTCGGAGCGAGTGAATAGCGTAGTGTCGCCGCGCAGGACATCGAGGAGGAGGCGCTCATAGGCTTCGGGCAGTTGGTTCTGCCACGTCTCGGAATAGGAGAAATCCATGGCGACATTCTCGACCTGCACTTGCATGACCGGGCGCTTGGCCGCGAAACGAAGCGAGATGCCTTCATCGGGTTGAATGCGAAACACGAGTTGGTTCGGGCTCGTGCCGGTGAGATCGCAGACGTCGCCGTCGCATTCGACCGTCTGAAAGAGTTGCAGTGGAGGCTTCTTGAATTGTACGGCGATTTCTGTGACGCGGCGGGCGAGGCGCTTTCCGGTCCGGAGATAAATTGGAACGCCTGCCCAGCGCCAGTTATCAATGGAGAGGCGGACGGCGAGAAAGGTCTCCGTTTTCGAATCGGTGGCGACGCGATCTTCACTGCGGTAGGAGGGGCGTTCCTTGCCATTTGCATCTGTGCTGGCGACGTATTGCCCCCGAACTACAGCCTTCTTTAGGTCTACATCGGAGAGCGGGTGAACGGATTGAAGGACTTTCACCTTTTCATTGCGAATGGCATCGGCCGTCATGCTGGCAGGCGGTTCCATGGTGACGAGGCACATCAGTTGGAGGAGATGGTTCTGCAGCATGTCGCGCAGGGCGCCACTGGCATCGTAGTATGCCCCTCGCCCACTCTCCATCCCAACGGTCTCAGCCGCGGTGATTTGGATGTGATCTACGAGGTGGCTTGAGAAGAGCGGCTCGAAAATAGCGTTGGCGAATCGGAAGGAGAGAATATTTTGGACGGTTTCTTTCCCCAAGAAATGGTCAATGCGATAAACCTGCGATTCGTGAAGGTGTTGCAAGACGGATTGGTTCAGCGCATGCGCGGTTTCCCAGTCGCGTCCGAAAGGTTTCTCAATGACGACGCGCGACCAGTTGGGCGCGTCTATCGGATTGATGAGGCCGGACGCCTTCATGTGACTCAGCACCGTGGCGAAAAGCTCGGGGCGGATCGAGAGATAGTGCAGGTGATTCGCGGGAAATAGGCGGCGATCGAACAGCTTCGTGTAGAGACTGCGGAAGGAGGCATATTCCTCAATGTCGCCTCGATGATAGAATACGTGCTCGCAGAACGTTGCGAGCGCCTCGCTTTCCACAGGGAGCCGGGCGAACTGGCGGATCGCCTCTCCAGCGAATTGCCGGAAGGTTTCATCGGTATAATCCCGGCGGGCAAAACCGAGGATTGCGAATTCGTCTGGCAGCAACTTCTGCACGTACATCGCAAAGAGAGCCGGCAGCAATTTGCGCTGCGTCAGGTCGCCGGAAGCCCCGAGGATATTGATGGTCACGGGCTGGGAGAGGTGAATCGTCGTCGGAGGTATTGTTTCCGGGCCCCTCCCCTGCTTTGTTTCGGTTTGCACTATTTCACTCATTTCTTCGATGTCGCGGCGTCGTTGAGCCGCCAGTCGAACTTACCATAAGACACAGACAATTTCCTGGGTGAATCGCGAAGGCCCCATTCCTCCGGACTGACCTTGCGAACAAACGCTTCCACACTCTTTGCCTCACGCCGAAAATCACTCGCGTACCAGTGGAAGAGCGGCGAAAGGTATAGTTTCCCGCGTTCGGCGTCGAGTCGGTTGTGCGCAGGGGAGCGAAGGAACTGCGTTGCCTGATCGGCCGCCTGCTCGTAGTAGCGTGCTCCTGTATAGGGCTCGGAGCGGAGCGGAGGGCTGCCGCGCGCGCCTTGGCAGAGGGCGAAATATGCCAGGGGCCA
Organism: Kiritimatiellia bacterium; assembly: GCA_023953695.1. Lineage (GTDB taxonomy): Bacteria > Verrucomicrobiota > Kiritimatiellia > CAIVKH01 > CAIVKH01 > JAMLJG01. Next base: position 33,880 of record JAMLJG010000003.1, on the reverse strand, counting down.
TGCATAGTCGCGGCGAATGTAGTTCTCCTGCAAAATTTTCAGCGAGATGGAGCGGCCGAACAGGCTCACGGATGGCCACTCAAACGGATCTCCGGAAAACCAGCCGCCCGCCTTTTGGATGCGGGATACTGGATAGTCGTCCGCGATGATCTCAAGAACGGTCAGATTATAGACGTTACTTAAGTAGGCCAATCGTGTCGAGACGATCCACCCTTCGAATTCCCGCTCGCTAATCGCAGCATAGGCCTCCCGACAGGCATCCAAGTCCTTTCTTGCCGCTTTCAAACCGCGATAGTCCACCCGCCCATTGCGAACAAAGCGGGACAGCAAGTCGCCATAGAGCGCATCGGCGTCGGCGAGACGATCGGCGCGCGCGGGAATCGCGAGGCAAAGCGCCAAACCGATAAGAATGATTTGAAGGAACCTCATGGGTTTAATGACGCATGACACGGCCGCTGCTGACAAGAAATTTTGGTCCCAGCCTCTTCCTTGCAAATGCAACTTCCTGCATCTCAAGGCTTGACCTATCCTTGCCACCTGATTTGATGCACGAATACCGCGAAGGGAAGACATGAAGATTGTTGCACTGCGAGAAACAGCTGCGGGAGAACGACGGGTTCCGTTGATTCCTGCATCCGCCGAAAAGTTGGTGAAACTGGGAGCCGAAGTGCTCGTTGAGCACAATATCGGGCAAACGATTGGGCTGAGCGACGAGCATTACACCAAGGTGGGCGCGAAGATTTTTGACAATCGCGCAACAACGCTGAGCGAGGCTGACTTGGTATTGCGGCTCCGCAAACCGGAAGTCGCCGATATCCCCCACCTCAAGAAGGGCTCCATCCACGTCAGCTATCTCGATCCGTTCAATGAGAAGGAGATCGTTGGAAAACTCGCGGACGCGGGAGTCAACGCGGTCAGCCTTGAGCTGATCCCCCGCTCCACCATCGCCCAAAAGATGGACGTTCTCAGCTCGCAGGCGAACCTGGCTGGCTATGTCGCCGTTGTGTTGGCGGCCCAGCGGCTCGACAAGATTTTTCCCATGATGTCCACGCCAGCCGGCACGATTGCGCCGACGCGCGTCTTTATCATCGGCGCAGGCGTCGCGGGGCTCCAGGCCATAGCGACGGCCAAGCGCATGGGCGCCATCGTGGAGGCATTCGACACGCGGCCCGTTGTGGAGGAACAGGTCAAATCGCTCGGCGGAAAGTTTGTCAAAGTGGATCTCGGCGAAACGGGCCAAACAAAAGACGGCTACGCCAAGGCCCTCACAGATGAGCAACTCGCCAAGCAGCGCGAAGTGATGGCCCGCCACTGTGCCAATGCGGATGTGGTCATCACGACTGCGCAGGTCTTTGGCCGTCGCGCTCCGGTCATCTTGACCGCAGACATGGTCAAGGGCATGAAGCCGGGCAGCATCATTGTTGATTTGGCTGTGGAGACGGGCGGCAACGTGGAGGGCGCGGTGCTCGATCAAGAGGTGGATGTCAATGGCGTGCGCATTCTCGGCCTGTCCAACATGCCCGGTCGTGTTCCCGTTCACGCGAGTCAGATGTTTTCGAGCAACCTCACAAACTTCATCGAGCACTTCTGGAACAAAGAGCAGAAGGCGTTCGAACTGCGGCTTGAGGATGACATCATCAAGGGCAGCCTCGTCACGCGCGAGGGCAAGATCGTGAACGAAACGGTTCTCAAGGTTTTTCAGCCGAAAAGCTGATTCAGGAGCGCATCATCATGATGGGATTATTGTTCTTTGTATTTGTGCTGGCCATCTTCCTGGGCTTCGAGCTGATCTCGAAGGTGCCCTCCCAGCTTCACACGCCACTGATGTCGGGCTCCAATGCCATCTCGGGCATCACCATCGTGGGCGCACTGGTCGCCGTCGGTTTCAGCCATGGAGGCCCACTGGTCACTGTGTTGGGCGTCATCGCCGTGGCTGCGGCGATGATCAATGTTGTGGGCGGCTACCTCGTCACCCACCGCATGCTCGGGATGTTCAAGTCCAAGTCGGCTGACAGGAAGTAATCATGAGTCAACATATCCAGAACTTGCTGGGCCACGCTGCGCCCTTTATCAACTACCTCTACATTCTGGCCTCCGTCCTCTTCATCATCGGATTGAAGATGCTGAGTCGTGCGGACACCGCGCGCAAGGGCAACCTCATCTCTGCCGTGGGCATGCTCATCGCGATCGTCGCGACGTGCCTGTTGGTGGGAATGGAATACAAGTGGATTCTCGTCGGCATCGCAATCGGCTCCGCGATTGGCGCCATAGCGGCACAATCGGTCAAGATGACCTCCATGCCGGAGATGGTCGGACTGCTGAACGGCTTCGGCGGTCTCGCCAGTATGCTCGTCGCATGGGCGGAATATCACAAATGGCACGCCATGGGATGGGCTGAGTATGCAAAGACCTTGCTCCCCGATAATCCGGCTGCCGCGAGCGAAGTCTTCGCAGCGGTCGCCATTGCGTTCACCGCCGTGGTGGGCGCGCTGACGTTCTCGGGCAGTCTGATCGCCTTCTTGAAGCTGGCCGAGTGGATGCCTGGAAAGCCGATTCTATTCCGCGGCCAACAGTTTGTGAATGCGCTGGTGGTGCTAGCCATTCTGGCGGCGGGCGCGATCTTCTGCATGGCGCCAACCGGTCCGAATGCGTACATCGCGATCGCCGTGTTGATGGTCGCGGGATTAATTCTGGGCATCACGTCCGTTATCCCAATCGGCGGCGCGGATATGCCCGTCGTCATTTCGCTCTTAAACAGCTATTCCGGTATCGCGGCAGCAGCGGCTGGCTTCATTATTCTGAACAACGTCTTGATCGTCGCGGGATCTCTCGTTGGTGCGAGCGGAATCATTCTCACGCAGATCATGTGCAAGGCTATGAACCGATCCCTGGCGAACGTGTTGTTCAGCGGATTCGGCGCAACCAAGAGCAGCGCGAAGGGAGAAGGCTATAAAGGCGAGGCCAAGCCCATTAGCGCTGAAGATACCTATCTCCTGTTGGAAGCAGCTCGCTCTGTCGTCATCGTGCCCGGCTACGGTATGGCCGTGGCGCAGGCTCAACACTCGGTGCGCGAATTGGGCGAGTTGCTCGCAGCGAACGGGTGCGATGTGCGCTATGCCATTCACCCCGTCGCCGGACGCATGCCCGGCCACATGAACGTGTTGCTGGCGGAGGCCAACGTGCCGTATGAGCAGCTCGTCGAGCCGCAGGACGTGAATCCGATCATGGAGACGGTGGATGTCGCGATGGTCATCGGCGCGAACGACGTCGTGAACCCTGCAGCGCGCGAAGACAAGAGCAGCCCGATTTATGGCATGCCGATTATCAATGTGGATCAGGCCAAGACGGTCATCATCTTGAAGCGCAGTATGGCTTCCGGTTTTGCCGGAATTGATAATCCGCTGTTCTTCAAGGATAACTCGCGCATGTTGTTCGGCGATGCCAAGGCCACGGTCTCGGCGCTCGTTTCCGAATTCAAGAGCGCCTAGACCTCCGAGCGATGCGGACACAGCGATTTCCCGACGACGCAGCGCTTTCCCAAGCGCTCGCGGATCGGCTCGTCTCCGTCTTGGCAGGCCCCTACTCGACCCCTGTCGGCATCATGCTTGCCGGGGGCTCCACGCCATTGGCCGCATATGCCCAACTCGCCAGGGAGAAGCGCGTTGTGTCCCCACACGTCCTCGTATTCTTCTCCGATGATCGGCACGTTCCACCGGACCACGCGCAGAGCAACTATCACAACATTGCCCCTTCCCTCCACAAGGCTGGCATCGCGGACGAGCAAATTGTTCGCGTGCGCGGCGAGTGGGCTATCGAGGATGCGGTGCGCGATTATGATAGGCAAATCGCAGCGTTTTCATCGTCCGGCGGAAGAATGATCATTGGCTTTCTCGGCCTCGGCGCCGATGGACACACCGCGTCTCTCTTCAATGACGGCGATTTGGCCCGCAGCGTCGGAGTGAATGCCGTTGGCGTGCAGCGCCCGGATGGATTGAAGGGAATCAGCGTTTCGCCCGAAGTGCTGGATTCCGTTGAGGAGCTGATTTTCGTCGTCTCCGGCGCCAGCAAAGCAAAAATGGTCCACAACCTCCTGCACGCGCCGGAAACGATCACGGCTGGAAAGGCCGTTCGAGGTAACGCACAGGTTATGCTCTGGGCCGATACGGCCGCGTTGAGCTGAGATCGCAGCGCTCAGCGCGACTTGCCGCGAGCCCGACTTATTTCTTCAAGGCGGCGGCGCTCGGCCGGAGTGAGGGCATGAATGCCATCCCTGCTGATCTTGTCGAGGAGGCGGTCCATTTCCTCGCGATTCGCTTCCGCATGACGGATGGTGCGCGCCTGTGTATGTGTGGCGATAACCGATTTCGACCGTCCCACCAGCGCCCCCCACAGCTCGGGGCGGAAAACTGTAATTGTATAGATCAGTCCGGCCAAACCGCCCGCGAGATGGGCCGAATAGGCAATGCCGCCACCGCTGGGCGATATGGTGAAAAGCACCTGAATCAGCCCGAGCCCCAGTGCCAGGACCCATGCCTTCAGCGTCACCGGAAACACAAACATCAAGAGCAGCGTTACCTCGCGCTGGGGATAAAGAACAGCGAAGGCGGAGAGCAGACCAAAAATGGCTGCCGATGCGCCAACGCAGACCCCGGCATAGGGATAGGTGAACAGGGTCCATCCGAGGCCGCCAATCACGCCGGAAAGGAAATAGAGGAGCAAGAAGTGGCGGCGTCCCATTGCGCGCTCCACTTCGGCGCCGAGAAAGTAGAACATGAGCCCATTCACTACAATATGCATCGTGCCGCCATGCAAAAATTGATAGGTCAGGAATTGCCAAAGGTGACCCTGCATGATGCCGGAAATACTGAGGCCAAAGAACGACTCCAGTGGCAGATGAATCACGTAGGCGTTGAAGACTTGGAGCAGGTAGACGGCCACCAAGGAAAAAAGAAGCCAGAAGGTCGCTGGAGGCAGCCCCATCCGAATCCGCCATGAATTAATGCGCATAATTTGAGTACAGCATATTCGACCGCTTCGCTCCAGTTACTGCTCAAAAACCGGAATGCTTTTTTTGACATCCGCAGCACAGTTCATTACCTTCCCAATTTCCCAAGCGCTGTGGGCCGGTAGCTCAGTTGGTAGAGCACGAGACTTTTAATCTTGTGGTCGAGGGTTCGAGTCCCTCCCGGCTCACCAATTTTTCGCATGAAGAAACGCCGACTGAGAGCTGGAATGGAAGTGCGGCTCGCTCAATGGGCGCTGCGGGTGATCCCCACCCTGACCCGCCCTACTCTTTGTTACCTCGCCCGCTTCCTCGGTCGAACGGCCTATTTATTGGGCGGGAGCCGGACGCGCGATGTCGCCGATGCAAATCTGAAGTTGGTGTTCCCCACACTGAGCGACCGAGAGCGGCGGCGTCTCTCGATCAAAGCGCTCCAATCGTTCGCTCTGTCCATGCTGGATGTTTTCTGGGTCACGAGGGAACCGCTGCGCAAACTGGAAGCGCTCGTAGCGTTTCACCCCAGCTATGAACAGCTCTTTCAACCGGGCGCGGTCATTTGCATCACGGCCCACATGGGAAACTGGGAACTACTCGGAATGGCTGTAAGTCGGCGCGGTGGCGAACCCCTCACCAGCGTTGCAGCCACAATCAAAAACCCGCGGGTGGATGCGCTCTTCAACGATTTGCGGCAGCGAACGGGGCAGCACATTGTGGCGAGAAAAGGAGCGGTGAGGTCTCTCCTCAAGACCCTGCGCGAAGGCCGGAAGATTGCACTGGTGCTGGATCAAAACACCAAGCCTGTTGATGGAGGTGTGTTCGTCAATTTTCTCGGCCGCCCGGCGCCCATTTCTTCCGCTCCAGCCCTGCTGGCCCTGCGAACGGGCGCACCGGTTATCGTGGGCTGCATGATTCCGAACGCGGCGGGCACCTACGAAACGCTGCCGATGCATACAGTGGATACCAGCGACTTGTCGGAAGATCAAGACCTTGCCATTCAGAAACTCAGTCAGCGAATTGCAGATGTCTTGTCCGAGTTGATTCGCCAGCACCCTGAGCACTGGGCATGGAGCTACAAACGCTGGAAATTTCGCCCCGATACGTCGCGCCCGGAGGATTTCCCCTTCTATTCCCGCCCTCTCCGAAACAGCGACCTCCGGGTGGTGGCGCATAACGACAATGAAGCGAAAAAGGCATAGGCGTCCGCAGTGTTTTTCACCGCTACCGCAAGTAGGATTTCGCGTCTTCCTCGCTTGAAATATGAGCAGGCATGCTCTACTCTCGCCCGACTTTGTATCTCAATAAATAAGGAGACGATATGTCCGAGATCATTCATATTGTAGGGCGCGAAATCCTCGACTCGCGCGGCAACCCAACCGTGGAGGTTGATGTTCATCTGGCAACAGGCGCAAAGGGCCGCGCTGCGGTTCCCTCTGGAGCTTCCACGGGCGAGCACGAGGCAATTGAACTGCGCGATGGCGTAAAGACGCGCTATCTCGGCAAGGGCGTTCAGAAAGCAGTCGCGAATGTGAATGGCCCGATTCGGAAGGCCCTCCTCGGCTTCGACGTTTTCGATCAGACCGGCTTGGATCGCGCGATGATCAAGCTCGATGGCACCGAGACGAAATCGAAGCTCGGCGCCAATGCCATTCTCGGCGTATCGCTCGCCGCGGCACACGCGGCAGCCAACGAGCTGGACATCCCCCTCTTCCGCTACATCGGCGGCACCAATGCAAAAGTCCTCCCCGTTCCCATGATGAACATCATGAATGGCGGCGCTCACTCGGACGCGCCGATTGATGTTCAGGAGTTCATGATCATTCCCAAAGGCGCCAAGAAGTTCTCCGAAGGGCTTCGCATGGGCACGGAAGTTTTTCACGCGCTCAAGGCCGTCTTGAAGAAGCTCGGTCTGAGCACCGCCGTCGGAGACGAAGGCGGATTCGCACCGGTTCTGAAGGGCAACGAGCACGCCATTGAAGTCATTCTCGAGGCCATCGAGAATGCGGGCTACAAAGCGGGCAAGGACATCTTCCTCGCGCTCGATGTCGCCTCGAGCGAGTTCTATGACAAGGCAAAGAAGAAATACATCTTCAAGAAGTCTGACAAATCCGTGCGTTCCGCTGACCAACTCGTGGAATACTGGGCCAACTGGGTCAAGAAGTACCCCATCATCAGCATCGAAGACGGATGTGCCGAGGGCGACTGGGCCGGTTGGAAACTTCTGACCGACGCGATTGGCGATCGCTGCCAACTCGTGGGCGACGATCTCTTTGTGACGAACACCAAGTTCCTCAAGAAGGGCATTGACACCGGCACAGCCAACTCGATCCTCGTCAAGGTCAACCAAATCGGAAGCCTGACGGAAACGCTCGAAGCCGTTGAAATGGCCAAGCGCGCAAACTACACGGCCGTGATCAGCCACCGCTCGGGCGAAACCGAGGATGCAACCATCGCGGACATTGCCGTTGCAACGAATGCGGGTCAAATCAAGACGGGTTCGCTCAGCCGCACTGATCGCGTTTGCAAGTATAACCAGTTGCTGCGTATTGAAGAATTGCTCGGCGATTCTGCGGTATACGGCATCTAATTCTCGGCGGATGGGAAAGTGGAAACGGCGGAGCAACCCGACTGGCGGCTCCGCCGTTTGCCGCTTGAAGTGAGTGCCAGATGAACATTTGGGGGACCATAATTCGAATCTGCTGGGTTGCGCTGGCCCTCATTCTGCTGGCAGGGCTGGTGGGCATTTTCTATCCCAAAGTTCGTCAACACCAGGACCTTCAGCGGCGCAATGCGGAATTGCAGGAAGAGGTGAAGATCGAGGAGGAGATGCTCCAGCACCTCAAGTCCAAGCAGGATCGCTTGCGGAACGACCCGCACTTCGTGGAAAAGATTGCTCGCGAGGAGCTGGGGCTCGCGAAGCCCGGCGAAACCGTCTTCAAGTTCATTGACGACGCGCCGACCAATACTCGAACCCGGCCACGCCGCTGATTTCAATTCCATGAACCCCAATTCGCAGCGCGTTCGGAGTCGCCGCATCGCTGCGTTCTGGGTGATTGGTATCGCGCTCCTCTTTTATCTTCCCGCGCTTGGCACCTCCGTTGTTCAGCGCGAACAGGAGCTGCGCGTCGCGCTTACGGCTCGCAGCATGGCGGATGGCGGAAGCTGGCTCCTTCCCGACTATCTCGGCCAAATACGGCTGCGCAAGCCGCCCTTGATGTATTGGGCTGTCGCGGCTTGCTATCGCTTGGGAAACGCGACCGACAGCGCGTTCCTAGCGCGATTGCCCTCGGCGTTGGCTGGCGTTGGGTTGGCGTTGACGATCTTCTTTGCAGCGCGTGGATTCATGGGCCAACGCCGAGCGTGTGTGGCGGCCCTCTGTTGTGTAACCAGCCTGATTATGCTGCGTCAGGGTCGAGTAGCAGAAACCGATGTCCCGTTAACATTTTGGACCGCGCTGGCCGCATGGAGCGGTTATCGCGCCTTCTTTCGCTCGGCGGGATGGATGTGGATCGTCGCGGCTGGGCTCGCGTCCGGATTGGGATTCATGACCAAAGGTCCGGCCGCGTTTGTTCTCCCTCTTCTCGCATGGCTGGGCTTTGCCCTTTGGAATCGTCCTTGCATCAACGCGTCACATCATGGGCCACGGGTACTTATCGGTCTGTTTGTTTGGTTTGCAATCGCGCTGGCAATCGCTTCCCCGTGGTACCTCTATTTGTGGGCGCGTGCGGGTTCCTTGGCGCAACTGCGCCAGGAACTCTCCGCGACATTTGGCGAGACGTCGCAGCACCGAGGAGCGTGGTATTACTACGTCTATACTCTCCTGATCGCATTTTTGCCGTGGTCGCTGGCGCTTCCCTCCGCGCTCTATGCCGTGTGGCGGCGCGCGCGAGCGAAGCGCGCTCTGCTGTTTTGCCTGATTTGGTTCATCACCTCATTTCTCGCGCTCTCCGCGACCAGCAGCAAACAAATCCACTACTGCACGCTCTTGATTCCTCCAGCCAGTCTTCTTGTCGGTTGGTTTCTGGGCGGTCTCTTGTGGGGCCGCCCACAGGCGGCGCAGCTCCGTCGCAGGAGCGCGTGGGGGGTGGCGATCGCTCTCCCTATGTATGTTGTATTTGTCTCGATTGCCCAGCCTCGCGCGGAGCCCAAACAGGCCCTGTGCGCAGCCCTTGAATCCTGCTTACCCGAGGTCCACGATGCAGAGCGGGTCTTCTTGGTGGGCAGACACCGAGCAACGATCGAGTTCCATGCGGGGCGACCCATTGCCGACATGGATTCCGTGAAAGAGGCATGGCGTCAATCGAGACCGGGCGATTTGATTATGCTGAACACGAAGAATAGCCATCTTCCAGAAACCCCTTCTGATGCGGCGGTCCTGGCCGAAGTCGAGCATCGCGGATTGCGTGTGGCCATTTGGCGACGACTCTAGCGCTCGATTCGCAGCGATGCAGATGGCGCTGCGCGCAGGAGCATCATCACATCATCCGGCGAATGAGCACATACCCGGCGATTTCTGCACCGATGACGGGAATCCAGACGATCAGGTCGGGGCGAAATTCCGGGTGCTTCACCAGGGAATTCGCGACGATGATGAAGAGATAGAAGAAGAAGACCATCAGCAGGGCTATGCCAATGCCAACCGACGACTCCTTGCGCTTGGATCGCATGCCCAATGGCACGGCCAGCAGGGTGAACGCAAAGCAAGAGATGGAAAGGGCCAGGCGCTTGTTTGCCTCCACGACGAGCGTCATGCGCTGGCGATTCATATCTTCCTTCTTCAACTCGGGAAAGATTCCCTTGATATCGCGTATCGCATTGAGCAGGTCAAAGAAGACCAAATCCGACACTTTTCGGCGCACCGTCTTATTCTGCATTTCCGAAAAATCGAGGCGCACCGGATAGTGGCTCGCATTGATATATTGCGTTTGTGACGTGTCGCCTTGTTTCTTCTCGTCGCGTTGGTCAATCCGCACTTCGTAGAGATCAATATACATGACCTTCGCTTCTTTATCCGTTCGCAAGGTGCCGTATTTTGCTCGCACATTTCGATCGGCGCCCTCGTCGGCCAATTCGTAGACGATCACATCCGTGACGCGACTCCCCGAGCGACTTCCGATATAGATCATAAGACCCGGGAAATCGCGGACAAATCGGCCTGCCTCCAAGAGGTTGATCGGATCTTCCGCGCCGAGCTGAACGAGCGCGGATCGCATGGCGTGCCGCGCTCGGGGCGCAATCTCCGCTGTGATGGCAATGCAGAGCGTGGAGACGGCGATGGAGATAAAGACGACGGGTGCGATGACCTGCCAGAGGCTCATTCCGGATGCGCGCATCGCCGTCAGTTCGCCGTCGAAAGAAAGACGTCCGAAAAGCAAAAGAGTTGCCGTGAGGACGCTCATGGGCAACGTGAATGTCAGCATATACGGGATATTGAAGCTGAAGAATTTCAGGAGGAGCAGCCCCGAAACTCCGCGCGCGCCAAGATCAATGGCCTTCACCACTGCGCCGAGGCTCATCACGAAGGTGAAAACGAGCAGCGTCATTCCAAAGGAGACGAAGAAGTCGGTCATCAAATAGCGATTCAGCACCCGCACGGCATTAGCCCTTCGCTTCGTTGTTCGTCAGGCGGCGCGCCGCCTGCACCGTATTGTGGAGGAGCATAGCAATGGTCATGGGGCCTACGCCGCCGGGAACTGGGGTAATCGCCGAGGCAATTGGCAGCAAGTCGTCAAAATCCGCGTCGCCGATCAGGCGATAGCCCCGCTCGCGCGTCGGGTCCTCCACGCGATTCACTCCCACATCAATCACTGCAGCCCCGGGCCGCACCATGTCCGCCGTCAGGGTGTGCGGGCGTCCAGCGGCCGCGATCACGATGTCAGCTTGCCGAGTGAGCTTCGCAATGTCGCGCGAGCCCGTGTGGCAGAGCGTGACCGTTGCATTGCCGAGGACATGCTTCATGGACAGAAGAATTGAAAGCGGTCGCCCCACGATATTGCTGCGTCCTATAACGACCACATGAGCGCCCGCCACAGGGATGCTGCTGCGCTTCAGCATCTGCAAGATGCCGTGAGGCGTGCAGGGCCAATAGGCAGGCAGACCCAACACCATGCGGCCCACATTGACGGGATGAAATCCATCCACATCCTTGCCCGGATCCACCGTTTGTAGAACCTCCTGCTCAATTGAGCTGTCGGGCAATGGCAGCTGAACCAATATCCCGTGAATGTCGGAGGCTGCATTGAGCGTTTCAACGGCTTGCACAATCTCGCGCGGGGTGGCCGTTTCGGGTAGATTTATCTCGCGGGAGAGCATTCCGATTTCAGCACAGGCCTTCTCCTTGGCCGTCACATAGGAGCGCGAAGCCGGATGATTGCCGACCAGCAATACGCCCAGACCGGGGACAACGCCCCGGGTTGCAAGCTCGGTCACGTCTGCCCTTAGCTCATCGCGAATTTGCCGAGCGATAAATTTGCCGTCTATTAGATGTGCAGCCACAGCCTTCTCCAAAGGCTGCAATTTATCCACCGAAGGCTCCTAGCTCAAATTGTTTCGGCGCGAATTCCCAATTTCCCCGCTTCACATCCGCCATTTTACAGCCCCCCCACTCCAGCGGTACATTCTGTCCAGGTCGAGAGGTGTTCGCATGAAATATGCTGGGATCGCCACTCTGGTTGGGTTGCTGTGTCTGGAATCGTCCGCACAAGTATGGGAACCGACTTCTTATGCGATTGGGAGTCCGACCACTCGGGATATCTGGGTGGATGCAATCAATGGCAATAACGCCAATTCCGGGGCGACGTCGAATCTGGCTGTCCGCACGGTGACCGAGGCGTGGAATCGGATCCCAATGGGCATTGCGCTCACCAATGGATTTCGCCTTCGTCTACAACCCGGTACGCACACTTCTATTCCCAACTATTGGGAGTCTCGGTACGGCACGGCCGCACATCCCATCATCCTACAGGCGGAGGGCCCGCCCGGATCCGTGATTCTGCCGGATCCCAACATCTTCGACTGCGCCTATCTCTATTTTCTCGGCATCGAATTCCGCAAGCTCGCCGATGGTGGCGATGCCTTCCATTTGGAGCAATGTCAGTTCGTTCTTCTTCGGAACTGCACCATTCGCGGCTACAACTTCGCTCACGAAACGGTCAAAGTTAACCAGTGTCAGAACATCTACATTGAAGACTGCGACATTTCCGGCGCGGGCGATAACGCGGTGGACTTTGTTGCCGTTCAATATGGGCACATCGTTCGCTCGAAAATTCACCAAGCCAATGACTGGGCTCTCTATGTAAAAGGCGGTTCAGCCCAGATTCTCATTGATGGCAATGAGGTGTATGACGCTGGGACCGGCGGTATCACTGCGGGTCAGGGTACGGGATTTGAGTTCATGACCAATCCCTGGCTTCACTACGAAGCCTACGATATCAAAATAGCAAACAACGTAATTCACGACACCGAAGGTGCGGGCCTCGGTGTCAATGGCGGCTACAACATCTTGCTGGCCTACAACACCTTGGTTCGCGTCGGCAGCCGCAGCCACGTCATTGAAGTGGTGCATGGTGCGCGCGGATGCGATGGGAATTGGGCAGATTGCGAAAACAATCGCCTGGCAGGCGGATGGGGTCTATCGGTCCCGGAGGACGATTCGCAATACATTCCCAATCGCAACGTCTATATCTACAACAACATAGTGCTAAACCCTCCGGCGAACCACAGCCAGTGGCAGCAGTTCGCCATCCGCGGGGCTACATTACCACCCACCAATTCCAACATCCCCTCCCCTTCGTATGGGGATATCAATCTTCATATCCGAGGAAACCTGATCTGGAATGGCCCCACCAATCATCCCGTGCTGGGTGACTCCACGGGCTGCGCGACGAACAATCCAACGTGCAATGAATCGCAATTGCGCGCAGAAAACCACTTCAACACCCTCTACCCTCTTTTCGTGAACCTGGGCGCGAACGATTTTCGGCCCGCCATCACGGGTGACATCTTTCGGGCCATCACCTATCCCATTCCACCGTTCCCGGGAGGAGACCGCCCATCGCCACCACTCGTCCCGGTGGGCAATCTCTCCAACGCGGTGCCCCGCGAGCGCAATCAGCACCCGCGCCACCAGTTGCACCGCCCCCCCGGCGCCTATACCGGAGGAGCCAGCATGAAGATGGTTCAAATCGAACCCGACTCAGTCTCCCTACTGGCGGAGGAAGGCTACACCTATGCGCTGGAGGCGAGCGAGAACGGAGGATCCTGGACATCGTTCACCACCGTGAGCAATGCACTCGACCCGCTGCTCACCGCGCCGGTGAGCGCCGGGCCTGCAGTCCAGCTTTTTCGAGCACGCCTCCTGCCTCCCTGACACCGCACCAGCGCTCGCACACAGCCAGTGGGAGAGCGGAGTCAGCAGCGGTATCCCTTCTACGCGCAATGCGAGGAAGCCATTGCACAAACGGAATGAGCGCGCGGGGAGCAGATTGGCCACTACCAAACTTGGCGATTCGCCAGTGCGCGCGAGAGTGTGGTGGCATCCGAATAGGCCAGCCCACTGCCCGATGGAATGCCGCGCGCGAGCTGGGTGACCTTGACGTCTATGCTCGCGAGAACATCGCGGAGATAGGAGGCCGTAGCATCGCTTTCCACATCGCTGTTCAGCGCGAGAAGAACTTCGCGAATGCCCTCCCGCTTAACGCGCTCGATTAGAGAATCCACACGGAGATGCCGGACACCCTCTCCCCTCATGGGCGACAAGCGCCCCATCAAGGCGTGGTAGCGACCTCGATATGCACCCGATCGCTCCATCGCGAGAATATCCGCAGGCTCCTCCACAACACACAGCAAAGTGGAATCGCGGCGCGGATCGGCGCACAAACTGCAGGGATCCTGACTGCGGAGAGTGATATTTCCGCAGGTGCGGCACGGCGTGAGTTGCTGAATCGCGTGCTGTAGCGTCGCGAGCAACTCAGCGCCCGTACCCGCAGGATCGCGCAAAATCGCCATGGCCATCCGTTCGGCAGAACGCTTGCCGACGCCCGGAAGACGGCCAAGTCCCGAAATCAATTTGTCCAATGCCTCCGGCATCGGATTTTACATCCCCGGGATGTTGAGTCCGCCCGTAATCTTGCCCATCTCCGCCGACGCATCATCACGCGCCGCGCTCAATGCGCCATTCACAGCCGAGATCACGAGATCCTGAAGCATGTCCAGATCATCGGGATCGGCAACCTGGGGTGAAATCGTTACCTGCTTCACCAACATATCGCCACCGGCAACTGCCGTGACCGCCCCGCCGCCTGCGGAAAAGGAATATTCGCGCTGAGCGAGGTCCTCTTGCAGCTTCTGCACATTCTGCTGCATCGCCTGCGCTTGCTTCATCAATTTCATCACATTCATCGTCTTCTCCTATTCTCGGACATCAATAATATCGCCATTGAACGCATCCATCGCGCGGCGAACCGCATCCTCCTTGCGCCAGTCTCGTTTTCCCGCCTCTGAGGAATCCGGATGCTTCCCGGCTGGCTTCGAATCAGTTGGGTTAAGAATCTCTGCATCGGGGCGAGGTGCGCCCACAACAAGGTTGAGGGATACGGGGCGACGCAGTATTTCTTCAACCAACTTTTGCAGCAGCCGAATGCTGCGGGGCACATTCAGCTTTTCCAAACTCGAAGCGAACTCAGGATCGAAAGACAACGTCACGCTGTCATCATCCACCCCAACCGGTGTCGCGTCCTTCAGGGAGGAACGCATCAAGGGATTGACCTCGCCCGCCTTCTCCACCACGCCACTCCAATTCGCATGAAGAGCGGCCAACTCGGCCGCCGGATCGGCCGGCGCGGCGATCGTGCGCGACCGACGCGGAACCGGCGGTGGTTCTTCAGCGCGCGGCGACGGAGTCTGCGCCGGCGCCGATACCGGATTCGGCTGCGCCGCCGGCGACACCAAAGGCGCGCGCGGGGAAGACTCGGAGTCCGATCTCCCCTCTTCCGGAGCTTCGGCAAGTGCGGCGACAACGTCATCAAGCAAAACGGCCGTGGCGGCGCGCGAGGCGCGCGCCAACGAAACCTCCAAAAGCGTTCGCCGTGAAAGCGCGTAGCGCAATTGTCCCTGCACATCCACAAGAATATCGGCGATTCGCCCCAACCGCTCGGTGCTCGCGAGCGCCGCTTGCTCGCGTAGCACGCTCAAGCGCGCCTCGTTGTCGCTAACATCGCTGCCAAGTCCGCCGGCATAGGCGACCACCAGGAGGTCGCGGAAATACTCGAGCAGCTCGACCGATAGGCGCTGCAAATCCTTACCCCCATCGTCCATCTGCGCGATATAGCGAAACAGCGTCGCAACATCGCCCCTCAAGAGGGCCGTGGCCATTTCCTGCACGCTGTTCCACGCGACAAGACCGAATACGGAAAGCACGTCGGCCTCCGTGATATTGTTGCCGCAAAACGCGATCAACTGATCCAGGGCGGACTCCGCATCGCGCAACCCGCCCTCAGCGCCTCGCGCAATAGCCAGCGCGGCATCGCCCTCCAACTTCACCTTCTCCAATTTCGCGATCTTGTCGAGCGTTGCGACAATGGCAGCGGTGGGGATGCGGCGCAGATCAAAGCGCTGGCATCGCGAAAGAATGGTCGCGGGGATTTTCTGCGGCTCCGTCGTCGCAAACACGAAACGCACATGAGGCGGCGGTTCCTCCAGCGTCTTGAGCAACGCATTGAACGAGGAGGCCGAGAGCATGTGCACTTCGTCAATGATGAACACTTTGTATCTCGTCTGCGCAGGAGCAAAGCCGATGTGGTCCAAAATGATCTCGCGAACCCGATCCACCTGCGTGTTCGAAGCCGCGTCGAACTCCATCACATCCAAACAACGCCCCTCGCTGATGGACTGGCAAATGGCGCAGTTGTCGCAAGGATCAGGCGTTGGGCCCTTTTCGCAGTTCAACGCCTTTGCATAAATGCGCGCCAAGGTCGTTTTGCCAACGCCGCGGGGCCCCACAAAGAGATAGGCCTGGGCTATGCGACCGGACTGGATGGCATTGCTCAGCGTTTGCGTGACATGCTGCTGCGCGACAACATCAGAAAACTTCTGCGGCCGATATTTCCGCGCCAGCACTTCGTGTGTTTTTGTTTTCTTTTCAGCCACCGTTATTTTCCTATCTAAAAAGTGACCGTGCACCCGCGTTCGTCAATTCTCGACTGACACCGCTTCCCGTTCCGCAGCTCCCGCCAGGGTCCCGCAACACCCGGAACGCGATGGCTTACCGTTGCTACCTTCCGGTCCTGGCGGGGTTCACCTGCATCCGTCATCTCGGGCCTAACGCTCAACACCACTTCCCGGCGCGCCTATCGGCCTCAAATCGCCTGGCGCGGGAATTCAACCCTGCTAGAGCGGATTGCAGGTCACCCAGCATTTACGCCGAGGTCAGGGCACCGCTACCTCCCCGTTTAGCACGGCCGAGCAAACCCTACCCCGCCCACCCCATCGCTGGCAAGCTCCACACGCATCTTCCCGCTTGTTCCTCACCCGCCTCTCATGAGAGATTCCAACCATGAGAATTTTGATTAGCAATGACGACGGCATCCACGCGCCCGGCATCCGGGCTCTTCACGCGGCAATTCAGGACTTGGGCGAAACCCACGTCGTCGCACCCAACGTGGAGCAAAGCGCTGTCGGCCACGCCATTACCCTTTCCAATCCGATCAAATGCAGGCCCGTGGAAGTGGATGGAAACTTTTTCGGTCACGCCGTCGGAGGCACTCCCGCCGACAGCGTCAAATTGGCCGTGGAGGCCCTTCTGCCAAAACGTCCCGACCTCGTGGTCAGCGGCATTAACCTCGGGCCCAACGCGGGCATCAGCGTAATCTACTCGGGGACTGTCTCCGCAGCGACAGAGGGAATGATTCTCGGGATCCCCAGCATGGCGATTTCGCTCGCCACCTTCACAGACCCCATCTGGGACACCCCCGCCCGAGTTGCGCGCGACCTCGTGCCCAAGCTCGCGCAAAACGGATTGCCGCCCGACACACTCCTCAATGTCAACGTCCCCAATCTCCCCTTTGACCAAATCAAAGGCTATCGTGTCACGCGAATGGGGCGCTCCCGCTTTGTCGAAATCTTCCATCGTCGAACCGACCCGCGCAACAATGTCTACTATTGGATGGATGGCGAGATGAAGCAGTTTGGCGATGGCGAAGGTACCGATATCAAGGCTCTGGAAGACGGCTATGTCTCCCTCACGCCGATCTGGTTCGACCTCACCCATCACGCCGTCATCCAGGATTTCAAGCGAACGTGGGAAGCCCCATCGTCATGATCGGAATTATCAATCATTCCCAGACGTTCGCCCCTCGGCGATCCTCCACCCATGGGTATTCCCGCCTTCGGCAAACGATGTTTGGAGTTTTGATATGAGCGAAAATGAAGCGCCGAACTTTCCGTTGAACGCGGAAGAATTGCGCGTGCTAGGTGCGCTGATTGAAAAACAAGTCACCACGCCAGACTACTACCCGCTCTCGCTAAACGCGCTTGTCGCAGCCTGCAACCAGAAGAACAACCGCGATCCCATCGTGGCGTTTGACGATGCCACAGTCGCTCGCGCGTTGGATCGCCTTCGCGAACGCCGCCTCGCGGTCATCATCGGCGTCGCCGGAAGTCGAGTGCCGAAATATAAACATCAGTTTCCACAAGCGATTGGCCTCGACAAGCGCGATACGGCGATCCTCTGCGAGCTGATGCTGCGCGGCCCTCAAACCGCCGCAGAACTGCGAACTCGCTGCGAGCGGTTCACCCCCATGACGGACGTCGCCACAGTTCAACTCGCATTGGATGAACTGGCTCAACGCCCGGCTGGCGCACTCGTCGTGCGGCTCCCGCGCCAGCCCGGACAAAAGGAATCGCGCTATGCTCACCTGCTCGGGGCGCCGCCCTCCATGGAGGTCGGGACGCCAACCGAGCCGATCGCCGAACAACTGCGTGGCGACCAACAGCGGGTCGCACAACTTGAAAGCGACGTGGCGGCACTCCGCGAAGAACTCGCGGCGCTTCGAGCGCAGTTGGACGAATTCCGCAAACAGTTCGAGTAGTCAGAAGGCGCTCGCGTCTCCCGCCGCAGCTTCGGTTCGGACACTCGTCACGGACGCGAGGGGTTGTCGCGAGCCCGTTCATATTCCGCCAGTGCCTTCGGCAGCAACTTTCGCAGCGCAGATGCGCGGGCAGAATCGGTCGGGTGCGAGGAAAACATTGCGAACAATTTCGGATCTTTTCCGCGCGCGGCCGCCCGTTCCCAGATTCGGATCGCGGCGTTCGGGTCATAGCCCGCCTTCGCCATATACATCAACCCCACCGAATCCGCCTCGCTCTCGTCCGCGCGCGAAAACTTGGGAAGCACTAACCCCTGGTAGACCAGAAAGCCCGCCGCCAAGCCCATGGCCAAATCCTGCTTCCCTTTGGACTCCGCATAGATGGATGCGCCCAGCAGCACGAGCTGAAGCGGCATCCCGCGCGTCAATGCCTCTGTCGTGTGGCGGCAGGTGACATGGGCAATTTCATGCGCAATCACCGCCGCCAATTCATCGTCGTCTTTCACCAGCCCCATCTCCGGGTGATAGAGCCCAGTGAATACGCCCATTTGCCCACCCGGTGCCGCAAATGCATTCACAATGTTCGTCTCAAAGAGCGTCACTTGATAGGGCAAATCGGGCATGTGGGACACCGTCGTGATTCGGCGAACGATGGTCTGCAACTTGGCGACCTGCTCGGCATCTTTGTTGATGCGAACGCCTTCCTTGCGCATCGCTGCAACAGTGTCTGCCATCACTTCGCGGCCCATCTGAACGTCGTCCTGAATGAGATACATATTCTGGACGCGCTTGCCCGTGACCGGGTCAACGGTTGAACAAGAAACCAGGGCAAGAAGCGCAATTGAAACAAAGCCCAGCCAGCGTGCTTTCATGCAGACACTCTAGCTGGAATGGAGAATCTGACAAGTTCACTCACGAGTGATTTGACAGCAGCGCAAGTGAATGGCGATGCTGCCCGGATGAAGTTGCCCCTCGTTCAACACCGTTCTGTCTTCATCACTGGCTGCTCGACCGGTATTGGTCGAGCCACTGCGCGCGTGTTGCGCGATCGAGGATGGCGTGTCTTTGCCGGCGCACGCAAACCGGCTGATCTCAACGCGCTCGCGGCTGAAGGATTTGATCCCATCAACATGGATCTTATGGACTCAACCCGCGTTCACTCCGCGGCTTCGCAGGTCTTGAAGGAGTCCGACGGGAAACTCGGCGCCTTGGTGAACAACGCAGGATTCGGGCAACCGGGCGCCCTGGAAGATCTCAGTCGCGATCAATTACGGCGTCAATTCGAAGTGAACGTTTTCGGCCTCCAAGAACTCACCAACCTCGTGCTCCCCGCGATGCTGCGAACCGGTTCAGGGCGAATCGTACACATAAGCTCCGTGTTGGGCCGCGTCACCATTCCACGGGTCGGCGCCTACTGCGCGTCAAAACACGCAGTGGAGTCGCTAGCCGATGCCCAGCGCGTCGAACTGCGCGGCACAGGGATTGGCTTGAGTCTGGTAGAACCCGGCCCCATCAGAAGCGAGTTTCGGAACACTTCGGCCGCCATACGAAAATCAGAAATGCCCACGAACACCCGCATCGCGCTTCCCGACCGATCGGCAAACAGCGACGGCTCGGCCATCTTCACTCAGGGGCCCGACGCCGTCGCAAGCAAAATTGTGCACGCTTTGGAGTCCGCGCGACCCAAGCGCCGCTACAAGGTGACGTTCCCCGCCTACGCTGCGCCCCTCGCCCGAAGCCTGTTGCCCGAATCGTTCTTCGATTGGGTCGTCGCGCGCAGACTCGATCGAAAGATGGATTAGCTCTTCTTGCGCGCTTCGAGCACCCAGCGCTTGTTGAACCAGAAATATTGTTCGGGATGCCGACGGATTGCTTCGCTGAAGTGATCTGCCGCGGTCTGCAAAATGCGTTGTGCGTCTTCCTCTTTGCTCAAAGCGGGGTCAGACCACATTGGCGGCAGAAATTCCCACACATGTTTTGTCCACCCCACCCGCCGGACGTGTCCAATGAAAACCGGAACATGCGCATGCCGAGCAAAGAGGGCTGTGCCGCCGGGAAACTCGACATCGCGCCCAAGAAATTTCACCGGAACGCCAGTCGTGGGCATGCGCAAATCGGGCAAAATAGCCAGCGCCTTACCAACTCGCAGATTCCGCAACACATTTCGCACCGCCAGCTGATCGCGCACCACCACAGTGACGCCAGTGGCGGAGCGAATCTCCCTCATAAAAGTGTCCGTCAGAGGATTCCGCTGGCGGCCAACCAATAAGAATATGGGCAATCCACGCTGCCCTGCAACCAGCCCGGCCATCTCCCAGTTGCCCATGTGCGGCACAACAAATAGGGCGCCTTGCCCCGGTTGGATGTGCGCCACGGTGGCATCGTCAAAATTGCCGACATCAACATGCCGCTCTATCCATTCGCGGGTCATATGGGGAAAGCGCAGGGCTTCCACCAGGTTGAAGGCCAAATTTCGCAGTGCGATGCGCGCAATGCGCCGCACTTCGCGCTGCGACTTTTCAGGAAAGACCTCTGCGATACGACGGCGCGCTTCTACGACACGGCGCGAACCGAAGAGCGGGGTCAGGGCAGCAAGGCCCGCGCCGAAGGCGAGGGCCAATGGATAAGGCAGCGCATTTAGCAGGGCTGCGCTGCCGCGCAGTAAGGCATACTCAACGCGGTATCGAAAGCGAACCGCCATAGGAATGCCCGAGAGATTAGGCGGACTTCTTGGTCAGGCGCGCTGCGGTCTTCTTGGGGTTGCGAAGCAGCGTGCGAATTTCCTTCTGATTCAGCTTTTCAGCCTTCTCGGCCGGAAGTCCGAGGGCGACCACGCGCTTCTTCTGGACCTTCACGCGACGACGCTTGTCCGCAGCTCCCTTGCGCTTGCGACGAAGATGTTTATTGCGAATGTGTTTTACCGGCATGCTTGCTTCCTCTTGAAAAGCTGACCGTGATACTCGGAAACCCAGCGAGATTCAACTGCGAAAACCGAATATGCAACTGAAAATGTCAGCGTGGCGGCAAAATCGAGCCGTCTGATGGCGGCGTGACCGGCTTTTCCACCGTTTCCGCAAGAACTTCCCGCATCTCCGGCGTCGTCACGTGTTCCAACCTCTCCGATGATTGGTGGGCGTGATCCACACGCATATTGGCGTGATCAACAAGAAAGCGTTCCCACAAGACATGGGCATGGATCACAGACTCGGCCTCCTCTTTCCCACGAGGGGTCAACTGCCAGACACCGGCCGACTCTGCGGCGAAACCGCGCCGCTCCAAGCGGTGAAGCAAGCGAGGCGACGGCAGTTCCGCTGTTGCCAACTCCATCCCCTCCCCTCGCCGATACAGAGCGGCGAGCGCGTCCTCGTTTTCAATGCGACGGCGCAAAGACAGTTGATTGCGCGCATGCGCCAGAACACCCGACCCCGGAGCAAAAATGAGCGCGAGAAAGAACATTGCGCCCGCGGCAACGGCCATCATTCCCGACGTTGTCGTATCCTCGAAGCCAAACAAGCGCGGAATTGTCAACGCCCCAAGGTGGCCCAGAATCGCACTGCCCGCAGCGATAGCGAGACTCAGACCCAACATCGCGGGCAATCGGCTCGAAAGCAGCCGAGCTGTAGCAGCGGGAACGATCAACATGGCCACCACGAGTATGCTGCCTACCGTCTCGAAACAGGCAACCGCCGTGAGCGCAACAAGCGCCATCAACAACTGGTGCATCCAGCGCGGACGAAACCCCTGTGTCACAGCGAGCATCGGGTCAAATGCACCAATCATGAACTCTTTGAAGAGCAGCCACACAATTGCCGCGTTCACAGCAAACACACTGGTATTGACCAGGAACGCGCGAGGCAGCGTCATCCCCCCGATGCGGATCGTGTCCAGCGGCGTCAGCTCAAGTGATCCATACAATACGCAAGAGGGATCCAAATCAACGCGGTCTGCCGCGCGAACAATCAGTAGGAGACCCACGGCAAAGAGCGTCGTGAATACAATGCCCATTGAGGTGCTCTCCTCCACCTTTCCCGCATGGGCAATCCCTTGCGTGAGCACGGCGGTCAGAACACCAGCAATGACGGCTCCCATCAACATCGGTCCGCTGTCGCGACTCCCCGTGATCAGAAAGGCAGCCGCCAATCCTGGGAGAACCGCGTGGCTAATCGCATCCCCCATCAAGGAAAGTCGGCGCACGAAGAGAAAATTGCCCAAGAGCGCACAGGAGAGCGCGGAAAAGATACCCGTGGCGAGCATCCACGTATCCAGAAGCGTCCAATTCATGTCCCCCCCTCTTCCACTGGCGCTGCAATGGGGTGTGGACTCTCTGGCACCGCGGGCTCAGCAACCGTTGCGTCGAGGAGTTTCTCCAGCTCCACAACCATTTCATGACCCAATACGTGCTCAATCAAGTCAGCATCGCGATCCACATGGGAGGGCGCAACCGCTGCATGGTGGATTAGATAGAGTTCCCAGAGGCGATGATTGCGCACCATGCGTTGCGCTTCCTCATGACCATCTGGCGTGAGACGCCAGCCGCCGAGGACCCGACACACCCGATCCTCGCGCTCCAAGCGGCGGAGCGCGCGATGCAACTGCATCCCGCGCCAATAGCGCACTTCGCGCAGCGCTTTTTCCGTCACAGGCTCGCCAGCAGAGTGGCGCTCCGAGACCTCAAACAACGAACGCAGTGCATTTTGGCGGGTGATTCGCACTTCAAGCCACAGGTGGGTCACAGCGCGAAATACGAGTCCCCGCGCGCGCCCGAAAAGAAGACTCACCACAAACACGGAAGAGGCCACAAGAACAATCACGCCACCCGCAGGCAGCTCAGGAAATGCCGCGCTCACACCCGAGCCGACAACGCCCGAAAGCGCCCCCAACCCAGCCGCAAGCCAGACCAAGATCCCCAAATCTTCCGTCCAAAATCGTGCGGCAGATGGCGGAATGATTAGAAGAGCAATGACGAGAATCAGGCCCACCGCCTGCAGTCCAATCACCGTGGCCGTCACGACCATGCCCATCATCACCGCATCCAGCGTACGAATGGGCCATCCCTGTGCGCGCGCAAAGCCTGCATCGAAGCAGAGCGCGCGAAACTCTTTGAACAACAATACGCTGATCGCAATGAGCACACCCGCGGCCCACGCGATGCGGCGTCCATCTTCGCCCAACATGGAGGCGGTCTTGCCGTAAATAAACGTCTCCAACCCGGCGGCGGAGGCCGTGCTCATCTTTTGGATGACGCCCAAAATGGCCACACCCGCTCCAAAGAAGATGCTCAGCACAATGCCCAGAATCGCATCTTCCGGCAACCGCGTGTGATGGCGGACAAGAAGAATGGCGCCCATTCCCAACACACCCGACACCGCCGCGCCCAGGAGGAGCCCCGGCAGATACTTTCCCGTCCCGCCTGCCGCCACCATGACCCAAAAGGCAATCGCAATGCCCGGCAATGTCGCATGGCTGATTGCATCTCCCAACAGGGCCTTCTTGCGCAGCACCATGAAGGTCCCGATCACGCCACATGCGACGCCGAGCAACCCCGTTCCACCCATAACCACACGCGTGTTGTAATCGCGCAGCGAAAAAATCCGCCACAGCGCGGGCGTCGCGCTCTCAGCACACACGGTAAGCGCGATAAACGCCAGCACGCCGACAAGCGCCACCAGGAGGCCAAACGAAGGGCTACCCCGACTCTGTCGCTGCGCGGTCATACCGGCTACCGCTGACCTGTCCTCGCCACGGCATGCGCAGCCTCATCCAGCAGCGTGAGGCGGCCGCCATAGGTCTTCAGCAAGTTATCCTGCGTGAACACCTCAGCGGTCGGCCCTGCTGCCACAACGCGGGTGTTGAGCATAATGACGTGATCAAAATACTCGGCGACCGATTGCAAGTCGTGGTGCACCACCACCACTGTTCGACCCGCATTGCGCAGTTCGCGAAGCAACGCGATGATGACCCGCTCCGTCGCCGCATCCACACCCACGAGCGGTTCATCCATGAAATAAATCTGTGCGTCCTGTGCGAGCGCGCGCGCAAGAAAGACCCGCTGCTGCTGACCGCCGGACAACTGGCTGATTTGGCGCAACGCCAGGCTATCCATCCCAACTCGCGCCAATGCCTTCGTCGCCTCTTCATAGTGAGTGCGACGAATGCGGCGAAACCAGCCGATTCGCCGATAGAGTCCCATCGCCACCACATCCAGCGCACTAACGGGAAAATCCCAATCTACGCTTTCGCGTTGCGGCACATAGCCCACCAATGCGCGGTGCTTGCGGAGCGTTCCTCCATAGAACTTCACCTCGCCCGAAGCCGTGGGCACCAAGCCCAAGATCGCCTTGATCAGCGTGCTTTTCCCTGCGCCGTTGGGACCAATCACACCGACCAACTTGCCTTCCGGCAGGTCGAGGTCCACATCCCACAAGACCGGTTTGCGATGATAGGCAACGGTCACATCGTGAATGGAAACAGGCGCATAGGGCGAATGTTCCGGGCCCGCTGGCTGTCCCGACATCTTCCACGGCAACATCATGGCATGCCCTCCAACTTGCCCTGAAACCCGCCGCGCGGCGCAGTTCCGCCCAGTGCGCGAGTGATCAACGTCGCATTGTGATCAATCATCCCGATATAAGTCCCTTCATAGGTGCCCGGTTTGCCCATCGCATCGGAAAACAATGTTCCGCCAACCGCCACGCGGTGACCCCGGGCACGCGCGCCCTCCACCAAGGCGCGCACGTTTCGATCGGCAACACTGCTCTCGACAAAAATTGCGGGTACATGCCGCGCAACCAACAGGTCCACCAACCGATTGATATGCTCAAGGCCCGCCTCCGATTCCGTCGACATTCCCTGTATGCCATAGACCTCGATGCCATACGCCCGGCTGAAGTATTGGAACGCATCGTGCGCCGTCACCAATATCCGCTGATCGTCCGGTATGGTTGCAATGACCTCGCGAACGTAGTGATCCAAGGCTTCCAGTTCGGCGCGATAGGTCGCGGCGCGCTGCGCGTAATCGCTCGCATGCTTCGGATCGAGGCGAGACATGACTTCAGCCACCACGCCAATCGTCGTCATCCAGCCCTGCACATCCATCCAGACGTGCGGATCCGTGTGTTGCGCACTCGCCGGACTGTGCAGCGAATAGCCCTCTCCCAGCTTCTCCGTCAAAGCATGCACTTCGCGCCCGCTATTCGCCAATCGCGCAAAGGCATCGCCCATCTTTCCTTCCAGCTTCAACCCTGAATAGAATATAATTTCGGCACCCAACATCTGCGCCACATCGCCCCGCGTCGGCTTATAGAGGTGCGGATCAATTCCACTGCCAATGAGCTGAGCGACTTCTGTGCGATCCCCGCCAACGGCTCGAACAACATCGGCCACCATGCCCACGGTCGCCACGACTCGAAACGGCCGCATGTGCTCGTTCACGGGTTCTTGCGCGTGGGCGAATGGCCCCAGCGCTACACACGCCAAGGTGAAACCCAGCGCGATTCTTGCTATTTTCACTAATCGAATCTTTCTTTTTGACTGGTCAAAATGCGCCTTGCGGGCTAGTTTGTCAACCGTTTCTGAGTTTAGTTGTTAAAAATATTCAGTTCTCAGGAGAGATGATCTCACGCGCAAAGCCGTGGGCCCTGCTACAATTCCGCAATGAGTGAATCGAAGTGCATTGTCCATGGCTTTGCCAGAATTCTGGCGACGACCGAAAAGATCAAAGCGGTTTTCATTGATGCGAAAGCCCGTCGAATCGCCTTTGCAAGCGCCGCCAATGTGGAGACCGATGAGGCCCAACGCGAGCTAGAGCAACTCGCGGGCGAATTCAAGCCGGAAGACATTCCCACCTGCACCACGGCCCCATGGCAGTCCAACTGCGCACAGTGCGTGAAGAACGCCAATAGACCTCTTCCCGACGGCATACGCGTTGTCGCGCTTCCGGGCTCGGGTCTTCTCCTCGAGCGCGAACCCATCTCCACAAGCGCGCGCTCGTGGAACTGGAAGCAGTTCCCCTGGATGCGTGTCGAGGTGATGAGAAAGATTCCTGCCGAACATTCCCACCGAGAAGGAGAAGACCATCACCATCACGGCTGGAAACTCCCACTCGCCCTCGCCATTTCATCCGGCGCTCTCACACTGGCAGGGTTCATTGCAGAAAGACTAATGTCGGCTCCCCATGACCCCCTCCCTCTTGGCGAACACCTCCCCATCTCCATCCGGATCCTATACACGTTAGCATTCATTTGCGGCGGCTGGTTCCCCGTTCAAGAAACGTGGCACCTCTTGCGCAGGCGAACTCTCGACATTCACTTTCTCATGATTCTCGTCGCAGTGGGCGCTGCCACGATCGGACACTTCTGGGAAGGCGCCCTGCTCCTCTTCCTCTTTTCCATCAGCGACGCATTCGAAGAACTGGCGCAACATCGCACGGAATACGCCATCAGCAGCCTCTTCAAAGAAGCGCCAACCACGGCCACGCTCTTGAAAGAGGACGGCTCGGAGGAGCTTATCGCGGTGGACGAACTTCGCCCGGGGCACATGCTCGCCGTCCGACCGGGCGAAATGTTTCCCGTGGATGCCCTCGTCCTCCGCGGATCCTCTGCCGCTGATGAATCCAATTTGACCGGCGAATCCATTCCCGTGGACAAAGCGCCCGGAGAACGAGTGCTCTCCGGCACGCTAAACCTCTGGGGCAAGCTGGATGTCCGCGTTCTTAAGCCCGCGGCCGAAAGCTCGCTGCGCAAGGTCATCCGCTTGATCCAGGAAGCTCGCGAGTCCAAGGCCCCGTCACAACGCTTCACCGATCGCTTCGGAAGCGGATACACCTATTTCGTCCTCGTTCTATGCACCACCATGTTCTTCATCTGGTGGAAGATTCCCTATTTCCATGTGGAAAGCGCCAGCGCCGCATTCTATAGAGCGATGACGCTGCTGGTCGTCTCGTCTCCCTGTGCGCTGGTCATCTCCATCCCCTCCGCAATTCTCGCCGGAATCGCGGCGGGCGCGCGCCGTGGCGTTCTCTTTCGTGGTGGCGTCGCACTGGAAAACCTCGCGCAAATCACTCGCGTGGGGCTGGACAAAACCGGCACGCTTACCACCGGAAACCTCCGCATCATTGCCATTGAGCCACAGCCCGGTGTTGCCCCCAGCGATCTCCTGGCTGGCGCAGCCGCCATCGCGGCCCAGTCCAATCACCCCGTCTCACAGGCCATTGTTCGGAAGGCAACCGAAGACGAACTTCGACTCCCTGATGTCACCGGATTCCGCTCCGAAACGGGGGCCGGGCTCACGGGAACCATCCACGGCGCGATCGCAAGCCTCGGACGAAGGAGCATGCTCGGAGAAGCAGACTGGCTCGCCTCCCTGCCAGAACCCGAATTGGGCACAACAGAAGTCCTTTTCCAAAACGGCAACATCCGAGGCCGATTCGTTCTTCAGGATGAAGTGCGCACTGCAAGCCGCCCGTTTCTAGCTCACCTGCGCGACCAGGGACTCCCCATCACCATGCTCACGGGCGACCGGCCAGAGGCCGCGAAAGCAATCGCTCACACCCTCGGCGTCACCGAGATCGCCGCAGGCCTCTCACCCGAAGACAAAGTTCGTCAAGTCCAAGCGTGGAATAAGGCCGGTGAGCGCCCTGCCATGGTGGGCGACGGCGTGAACGACGCGCCCAGCCTCGCCGCCGCCTATGTCGGCGTTGCCATGGGCATGCGCGGTGCCGATGCGGCGCTGGAAGAGGCGGATATCATTCTGACCAAAGATCGCTTGGACCGATTTTCCGTCGCCTACGAAATCAGCCGCCAAGCGCGCCGGATTATCCGGCAAAATCTAGCAATTTCTCTAGGCTCCGTCGTCATTCTCGTCGCTGCAGCGTTTGGGGGACTGATCCCGCTCACCATCGGCGTCATCGGGCACGAAGGCAGCACCGTAATCGTCGTGCTCAACAGTCTTCGCCTCTTGGTCGCGCGATTTGACGAGGATGCGGCCCAGTCATGAAGGGGATGCAAAATGCCAAGCAGTACGGTTGAAGATTATATCAAGCGCCTCTACCACGAAGAACAGCGCGCGCCCGGAACCCTCGTCCCCATGGGACGACTTGCCGAGGCAATGAATGTGGTCCCCGGCACCGTGACCACCATGATCAAGGCTCTCGCCGACTCCGGCCTTGTGTACTATGAACCACGCGCGGGCGTACGCCTGACCGACGGCGGACGCAAGCTCGCCCTTCACGTCTTACGCAGACATCGCCTCGTGGAGCTATTCCTCGTGCAAACCCTCGGATTCAATTGGTCCGAAGTGCACGATGAAGCGGAGAGGCTCGAACACACCATCTCCGACAAGGTATTGGATAAGATTGACGCCTTCCTCGGCTTCCCCAAGGCCGATCCCCATGGATCACCCATCCCCTGCGCAAAAGGAATCATTGCCCACGAACCCACGCAGACCCTCACCTCCTGCGTCGTCGGAGAACGCTATCGCATTGCGCGCGTCCTCGACAACGATGCGCAGTTCCTCCAATTCGCCGAACGCAACGGGCTCGTCCCCGAGGCGCACATCACCGTGATTTCCAAAGATGACTATGCCGATGCGCTCGTCGTTTCCTGCCACAGCCGAAACGCCCCCTGCACACTCGGCAGCAGCGCAGCCGCGCGGATATTCGTGGCACCCGCCCTTCTTCAATAGCGCGGCCCGCCACGCCACTCGCCGAACAGCAACCGCTGCGCGCTCCGATTGCAGCCTCAGGCCGCAACTCCTCTGGCATCCTGGGATCAAGAGAACAAAAAGCGCGCGAGCTATCGCTCGCGCGCTTTCGTTGAATGCATCGCCTTATTACTGACCGATCGGTTGCGCCGTCTCCGGATTCAGTGCAGCGCCCGTGGTGGTATGTACCTCGGCCTTGCCGCTCGGGCGAATATAGATCTCCGTGCGGCGGTTCTTCTGCATGTTCGCTTCCGAATCATTCGGAACGAGCGGACGCGTGAAGCCATATCCAACCGCCGTCAGGCGAGAGCGATCAATACCGCCAGCCGTTGCGATATAGTCCAAGACCGCGCGCGCACGGCGCTCTGAGAGGCGCATGTTGTATGCGTGTTGCGACTTCGGACGCTTGTCTGCATGACCTTCGACGCGAGCCGTCGCGCCGGGGTCGCGCTGCAAGACCTTGATGATGACATCCAAGTCCTGGTGATACTGTGGACGCAGATTCGCGCGATCATAATCGAACTCAATTTGCAGCGTGAAGAGCTGGAGATCGTCCGCACCATTCAACGGATCGGTTCCGTCCTCAATCACCTCGTGACCATCAGTCACGCCTCCCTTATCGGTGTCGGGATCAAGCGGATTAGTCTTATAGACCAACACCTCCGCGCCATCCTTGAGGCCGTCATAATCGGAGTCGGGATTCAACGGATCCGTCTTATAGGTGCGCACTTCCTCGCCGTCAGAAAGACCATCGCCATCCGTGTCGGGGTTGAACGGGTCCGTGCCAATAGCGGCTTCCTCGGAATCCAAAAGGCCGTCCCCGTCGCTGTCAATATCGCCCCCCGAAACGCTGTAGACCGGTTTGACCGCCGCGCCCCAGCGATAGTTCATCCCCGCAAAGAAGAACTGATCAAATTCCGTGTCGGCCCCCACCACTGCAGAACGCCAATCCAATCGCACCGCCCACATGTCGTTGAAATGATAGAACAAGCCCGCTCCCGCGTGGAGGGAAAGCTCGGGGTTGCTGTCGTTGAGCTTCTTCTCGTAATAGAGCAAGCCGACACCCGCCGCGAGATACGGATCCCAGTGCAAATTGCGCGCGTTGCGGAGGTGCAGCAGCCCATCCCACGACAGACGGATCGCCCAAAGGTCCTCGTGCAAATGATCCCGATTCGGATCTTTGAAATCCCCATCCTTGGTGAGCGGCGAGAAGTCCAAGCCGATCTCTGTGCCAAAATACTTGTTAAAATCGTACCCGAGACGGCCACCGAGGTAGAGACCATAGTCCACTTGCTCGTCGCCCTCATAGTGCATGTAGCCGACACCGGCGCCTGCATACCATGGGGCCTCTTCAAAAAGATCACGCTCTTCGGCAAACGCCCCAGTCGAAGCAAACGCCACAACCGCTGCGGCCGCAAACAGCCAACGCAAAGACTTCATACCGATTCCATCCTCCAAACTACGACAGCTCCGTAATGCGAGAACCGATATAACAGAGCGGGTGCGGATTGCAAAAGAAAAAGGGGTGCGCTCAGTGCTAGATTTTCAGCAGTCCGGCGAGAAGCGAAATCAACAGCAAGATGTTCAACCCTGTCAACAGTATCGAAAGATAGGGCATGGGACTCTGATCCTGGCGACGACGGGCCATCTTTACCGCCGTGGCCGCCAGCGAAAAAAGCAGACTGATCAGCAGTGCGGTAAGAAAGGCAAAGAAGTTCTCCTGCGCATGCACCGTCTGCACCCCAGCCTTACCCACCAGCGGCAACAGCATGCACACCACAAAAAAGCTCAACCCCGCCGCAATGGTCAGCACAGAACCCACCACAGCCAATCCCTTGCCAGCCGATTGTTCAGCATCGTCCACGGTATTCAATTTTGCACTCATTCTATCGCCTCTTTGACACCGACAGGCGCCATTTGTTCAACCGGCAGCGGCTGTGTACGCCAGCGCCGGTGCATCCAAATCCATTGATCCGGATGTCGTCGTATAACATCTTCAATCAGTCTCGTATAGCGTTGAGTCGCAGCGCGCAACGTTTCCGCCTCGCGATCCGGCGGCGGTTCAATTGGCGGATGGATTTCAATGCGGTGCGAGCCATCTGCCTCTCGGATCATGAACGCGGGCACCACGGGAGCTTTCGAGTGCGCAGCCATGAACGCCAATCCGGGCGTGGTGCATGCGGCCTTGCCGAAGAACTCCACGAAAATCCCTTCCATGCGCGTCATATTCTGATCGAGGATAAACCCGAGAACTTCATTTCGCCGCAGGACAGACAGACAGGCTCGGTAGGATTGGTGCGCAGGGAGTATGTTCAAACCGCACCGCGCACGCGCCTCCATCCAGAAACGATTTGCGCCCGCACTCCGCAACTCCTTCGAGATGATCGTCAGCTTCACGCGGTGCGAGGCCCACAGACCCAGCAAATCCCAATTTCCCGTGTGAGCCGTCAAAATCAGCGCTCCCCTGCCTCGCGACAGAGCCGCATCCAGATGCTCTTCGCCGGACATCCGCACCTGCGAATCAAGCTCGCCCTGCTTCCCTCCAATCCAGCGAAAAACCTCGATGTAGTTGACGGCCATTCCCTGATACACACGGCTCAACCTTCGCTTCAGTTCTCTCCGCGATGTAGAGGGAAAGCACCTTGCCATTTCGGCAAGATTCGTTCGGCGATGCCGCCGCACAAACAGATAGGCCAGAAAGCCCAACCCGCGCCCAACCCCACGCGCCAGCCAAAGCGGCAGAGCCGAGAAGAAGCGCATCACAATGGTTAGCGTTCCATACATCCTCGCGAGCATAAGAGAAATACCCGCGAAGTAAAACACGCAAGAACCGAACACCCCACACAAGAACTCCAACGCGCGGAGCATCGGGTTGTTGCGTCATATGCATGACCATGATGTACTCACTCAGCCAATCCCGACAAAACTGGCGTGAAGCCGCGTACAAAGGGTGTCGCAATAGCTCATCAGCGCCACTCGTACGAGCGCGATGGCACTTGAAGGCAGGGAGTCGACATTCTTTTCGCCGCCGCTCCTCGAAGCATTGGCGTCTCACTTTCGCTATCGAAATCGAGCGTCCAGTTTCCCCATTGTCACGCGATCCTCGTCCATGCGTCCGTCGCGCCGCGGCTCTTCTTTCCTCACAATATTCCAAGCGTTGCCGTGGCGTTTATTCAACTCGGTCGCGATCTGAAAAAATGTCCAGCCGGGGTTTCCCTCAAGTTGATATAGCCCTGCAGGACCATCGCAACACAAGGCGTAGAGAGCCTCTACTGTGTCGCCGAGATGTGCGGCCGAGGGAATCCAACCGCTGCTGACCTCTACGCCGCCCTTCTCGCGATGGGTGCGAGCAAGAAAATCAACCATGTTGTTGTCTCCCGGCGCGTCACCGATCTGCCAGCCGAGGCGGGCAATGATCGCGTCGGGGTTCGCATGGCGAATGCGACGCTCGCACTCTGCCTTGTAGCGGCCGTATTCGTCGCGGGCATCGGGCTCCTGTTCGCGGGCGAACGGACCGGATCTACTTCCGTCAAAAACAGAAACAGTGCTTGTGAACAGGAACCTTATACCTCGTCCGAGACAGGTCGCCGCCATTTCGGCAGCCCAGTCCGGGCTCCCCATGGCCAGATGAATGACCCAATCGGGCTGTTGCTGGGCAATGTAAGCGTTACAGGCATCTCGGTCATCAGGCGACACGCGGGCACGATCCCACCCCGCAACGTCGTGATGATCACGCCGAAGCCGAACAGCCAACACAGGTGCCACCGTGCCGTTCAGCCCCGTTACCAAGAACTTCATCCATCCCTCCCTCCGAGCATCCGCCGGACAACGCCCTCAATGAATCCGATTAATTCACCGCGAAGCAAGCGGAACCAGAAAGCGGCCTGCTCTCCCGGCTCCAGCTCCGCGTGCGAGCGTGTTGTTGCTAATGAAACAGGCCCTTTCCCCATCACTTGGCGGAGAGTCGGAGAGGCGATTGGGAGTGGTGCACCCGGAGGGACTTGAACCCCCACGCCGGTAAAGGCATAAGAACCTGAATCTTACGTGTCTGCCAATTCCACCACGGGTGCGCCGAAGAAGTTGTAATCAGTAGCAATACGCCGAGCCAGTGTCAATGTCACAAGCCGCGACGCACTGGCAATGGTTCTGGCATCGGATCGCGGGGGCCGGAAACGACACCGCCCCCGGCAACACGAAAGCTGCCCGCGCCATCTTCCACTAATCGGACCATACTGACTTCTCCCTGCACGAGAGTTTGCGAGACGAGCGGTCCCGATGCCTCATACACGCTGTGCATGAACTGATTGGGAGCCGTCATGTGAAGAACATGAACGCGCCCCAGCCCATCCGCTTCTAGCGTTGGCTTTCCTAGGCGCATGAAGCGCCCCAAATCGCCGACAGCATAGCAAAGCGATTCGTCTTCGTTCGAAATGCGCAGAAACAGGCGGTCGCGCTTTTCGCGGTTGATGGTTCTAAGTGAATAGGTGTGTATCTGGCCATCTGGCGCAGGAGCCTGTAGCCGCATAACCTCTGTGCCAGGCAGTAGTTCCACAAACATTTTGTCCGTGACGAAACTGCGACTTCCTACCGTCAGTCGGGCGCGCACAGACAACGAATGATAGCGACCAAGTGGAAAGATTTGCTGCAGGTCATTTGTGAAGCTAACCGTGCTCTGTCCCGGAATTGTGGCGGGCATGGAAATCGAGGCCTTTCCCATCGGCCGGATCAGGAGTCCTGAAGGATCCGTCACTTCAAATGCGACGCTATAGCCCTGCTCGCTGCTCGCTTCAAGCGCGTCAACGCGGTTGTTCTGAAGCGTGACAACGACGGGAACAGACTCACAGGTCAGCACATCGCTGTTCACAAGGCGCGCAGAGAAGTCAATCTGCGCCGATGCGCTTCCCGCAATCAATACCGCTCCGATCCCCAAAGTCACGACGTAACGCATGCCACACTCCCTTATCGGCCAACCGCCAGGCGAGCGGCGATGCGCCCCGGCAAACCGGCATTCAAGATTTTCTTCTGAGCTTTCTCAATATCATACGCCACGCGCCGCAGCTCGACGACATTGTTGATCAAGTCGTACACGACATAGGCAGCC
>JAMLJG010000029.1 GCA_023953695.1 Kiritimatiellia bacterium | reverse complement strand
CGTGTTGGAAGGAATCACATATTCCGTGGAGAAGCTTCCTCCGTCCGATACTTGAATGCGGTATCCGCTGAGGTCTATGGGGAGCAGGTTTCGATTGAATAGTTCCACCCACTGGTTCTGTCCTGATGCTGGGTGATAGACGAATTCGTTGATCATCAATTGCGGACCAAATCCAAGATTGCTGAGTCTGTCGTGGATATCCGTGCCGCCTTCATATTCCTCCAGATTTCGCCACCCATCCCGATCGGGATCCTCCCCCGCGTCGGCGGCGTCGAGCGGGTTGAGCCCGTTTTCCACTTCCCATCCGTCCGGGAGGTGATCACCATCCGTATCCGCCAGCATGCTGTCGGATCCGTAGAGAAAGAACTCGCGGGCATCTTGGAGTCCATCGCCATCGGTGTCCCGTGTCGCATCTCCAGCCGCAAGTACCATATGCGAATCCACCCAAGGGGCCCATTCCCAAACCACTCGATTCGATACCACCGGAAGATTGGTGCCAGCCAAGGACCAGAAAGGACCATTCGGAAGCAGAGCCGTAGTGGCAAACATATCCACATTGGCAATGCCGTCAGGTACGCACAGTTCAACATCGAACGACGAACCCGACCCCTGCCGCTGCAGAGAGCGAAAGACGATCGCCGTACAGGTCTCACCACTCAACATCTCCATCAACGCGACAGACCCCATTCCACCGTCATCCGCAGCAGTCTCTAGCGCCACCTTTTCGGCTTCTACCGATTCGTCATGGAGCGCAACTCGCCACGTGATCCGCCTCTTCGAGAGCTCGCGAGCCAAGTAGCGAGAAGAACGGTCATCCCAACTCCGCTGCGGCCACGCTGGTGCCACATAGGCAGCTACTTTTTTATACCCAGAGCCATCCCCTCCAGCCGTACTCATCACGACGATCTGGCCCTTCGCCATATCCTCGTAGATGACCACTTCCTTGGGGGCTTTCGCGGTTCCGGCGATGTGGCTCCCCGCCATTATCCTGAACGGCGGCCCATCAAAATTCCAATACCAGTCCGGCTGTTCTTCGAATCCCGCCAGTCCGTGTCTGTCGAACACCGACTCGATCTGGTCCTCTCCTAGATACCAAGAGGGGACCACCAGCAAATAGGATTGCTCGCGAAATTCGAGGTAGCGCTCCACCAGATCATCCCAAGAGTGCACCGTTTGCACCTCCTCAGCGCCGGCCGGAGGCGTGAAATTCAAGAGAGCGCAAGCGGCCATCACCAGCGGAGTGGCCGATCTTCCTCCCAGGCTGAGGACAATACGCCTCAGCCTGTTTTCGAAGTTGGTTTTCATCTTAACACTACACCCTTGCCTGACCTCGCAGATTTCGAGTGCTTTGGCCCCTTCGTGGCACAGACTTCGATCATTCCGGAGGACTTCAGAGATGGCTGATACTAGACGAACGCAGGCATACCGCAAGAAGATATTCCGCATGAGGAATGCGTCATTTTGCAGACTTCCTCCGTGGAGCGGACTCTGGATCATAAGTTGGCCATCTTTCTGAAGAAGGCCCGCGGCGATATGACATACGCACAATTCGCCAGAAAAACGGGAATGACGCCATCAACGCTGTTCCGGCTGGAGAATATGCAGCAGAGCATCACGCTGAGGCGTTTAGAGGCGCTCTTGATCCGTCTCAAATGCTCTCCGAGAACCCTTTTTGGTAGTGTGCAAAAAGTTCTGCAAAAAGAAAGAGGTCATGGTTAATTCCGGGATTGAGAAAAACAAACCGGTCCGAGAGGGCCAGAAAGGGAAAAAACCATGACCAAGAGGAAGAGTATCATTACGCGCGAGGAGTTGAAGCGAGTAGTGATGGAGGACGAAGATTTCTTGAAGACGTTGATGCAAATGGCGTTGCAAGAGGTATTAGAAGCGGAGATGGACGAGACGATTGGGGCCGGCAAGGGGGAGCGGACGGAAAGCCGCCGGGGCTACCGCAGCGGGCATTACAGCCGGTCGCTGATAACGCGTGTGGGGAAGCTGGAGCTGAAGGTGCCGCAAGACCGACAGGGGCGATTCAGCACGGAGATATTTGATCGCTATGAGCGAAGCGAGAAGGCGTTTGTGACGGTATTGGCAGAGATGTACATCCAAGGGGTCTCCACGCGGAAGGTCAAGGCGGTGACCGAAGAGCTCTGTGGGCATGCCTTCAGCGCCTCGACCGTCAGTGCACTCAACGCACGATTGGACGAGGAGCTGGCGCGGTTTGCGAAGCGGAAGTTGGAGGTGGAGTATCCGTATCTGATACTGGATGCGCGGTATGAGAGGGTCCGGATAGATGGCGTGATCCAGAGCCAGGCGGTGTTGGTTGCGATCGGGATCAACTGGGAGGGTCGCCGGGAAGTGCTGGGGGTGGAGTTGGCGGGGCGGGAGAGTCAGAGCAGTTGGAAAGAGTTTTTGGAGGGGCTGCGCCAGCGGGGGCTCCGCGGCGTGGAGTTGACGATAACGGATGATCACCGCGGGTTGAAAAAGGCGGTGAGGGAAGTGTTGCCGGAGTCGGCGTGGCAGCGGTGCTATGTGCATTTTTTGAGGAATGCGATGGACTACCTTCCGCGGAAGGCGGACGACGACTGTTTGATGGAGTTGCGATGGTTGTATGACCGGCGTGGTCTGGAAGAGGCCCGGAGGGACTTGGCAGCCTGGCTGGCGAAATGGTCGGAGCGATATCCGAAACTATGCAACTGGGTCGAGGAGAACATCGAAGAGACGTTCACGTACTATCGGTGGCCCCTGGCTCATCACAAGCACTTGAAGTCGACGAATATGCTTGAACGGATCAACGAGGAACTCAAGCGGCGCTCGCACGTAGTGCGCATCTTTCCCCATCCGGAGAGCTGCCTGCGGTTGATGCGGGCGCTGGCGGTGGAGATCCATGAGGGGTGGATTGAGCAGCACCGATACTTGAATATGGAGCTATTGAGGGAGCACAAGAAGATCAAGCTGGTGAACCGAGCTGCATAAAACGGCCTGCCCATCCGCCTTCGGGCCTCCGGCCCTTCGGCGGATGGGCAGGACACAGGAGCTAACCATGATCCTGATCAATTTGCAGAACTTGACCACAACTCCCTTTTTGATGCTTGAAAAGCCAAGCTTGGGAGCAAAAGCGTGAGGGGTCAGATAGCATGAAAGGCGGTTAGAGCTCCGGAGATGTGGCGTATAATGCCCATCAAGCTACTGAGGCGCGGCCATGGTGGCCCGCCGGGTGGCCTGAAGTGTTTCGCCATGAAGACTAGTATGAGAATGAGCCTACAAACGCTACTCGGTCGTGTGTGTCATGACAAGGCCAGACCATTCTGGCCGAGGAACGAATTGACCACGCTTTCAGAGCGTTTGCGGAACTCATCGGAAAGCATACGCCCGCTCAGGTGGCTTTCGGGAATTACGATGAACTGGGGCGTTGCATGAAGATTCTGGAGGCGATTGCCGGGATCGAACGCATCGTGATGGCGAATCCGCTGCATGTGCGGCTGATCGCGGCGGCGCAAGTAAAGACCGATAAAGTCGATGCGCGCAAACTGGCCACCCTCCTTCGGGCGAACCTGCTGCCCGCCTCCCACATCCCCGATCGCGCCACCCGGATGCGCAAAGAGGTCCTGCGGCAGCGCACGTTCCAATGTGTTGAATGTGTTGGGGTCACGTCTAGACATTATACAGTACGCTTACTTGGCGAATGGCATTCTTGTAGTTGAATATCATGAGCAGGCCTTTGCGGATCATGTTGGCGGGCGGTTGGTATCATGTCACGTCGTGGGGGGGGGGCAGCGGCGACGGGCGAAGACTGACGAGAACTTGAAGACGATGATGAAGATGTACTTGGAGAGCATGGGCAAAAAGTATGATGTCAGTTCTGCTGAAAAACCCCCGGTTTCTTAAAATTGCCATGGGAGCGCGCCCCACCACGCATGAGTACAGTAAAAATCATTGGGAATATTGCTGGTTCCATCCCGTATGCTTCGTGGACAGCAGGGAAAGCGCCCCACCGACAGGGTTTTTCAGCGGAATCGGTAACGTATAGTCTTGGCCGTCATCAGAGCGGTCCTTTGCGCCAGCGGTATAGCCGGTTATTCGCCACGTTCTACCCGACAAAAACCCCCTCGCTCAGCCCGAGCCCATTCCGGCGCGTTGGGCCAACGCGCCCTACCCACACCGCCCCGCGAAATCTCTTTCAAAAGGCAGGGCGGTTTGGCCCCAAGGCGCGCGTCAGCCGTCGAAGAGGCGCAGTTGATTGGGGTTGTCTGGTCCTTTGCGACCGTAGCGGCGGGCCAGTTTGGGTTGGCCGGTTTCTTCGAATTCGCCTTCTTCGAGGTTGTGCAATATCTCTCTGGCGCGCGCGACGACTTCGGGGGGCAACCCGGCGAGGCGGGCGACTTGGATGCCGTAGCTCTTGTCGGCAGCGCCGGGCACGATGCGACGCAGAAAGGCGATGCGATCACCGGTCTCGCGGACGAGGACGTTGTAGTTCTTCACGCCGGGTAGCGCGATGGAGAGGTCGGTCAACTCGTGATAGTGGGTGGCGAAAAGGGTCTTGGCTTTCACGCGCGGATCGTTGTGCAGATATTCGGCGACGGCCCACGCGATGCTGATGCCGTCGAAGGTGCTGGTGCCCCGCCCGATTTCGTCGAGGACGATCAGGCTGCGCGAGGTCGCATTGTTGAGGATGTTCGCGGTTTCCTGCATTTCAACCATGAAGGTGCTGCGCCCGCGCGCAAGGTCGTCGCTCGCGCCGACGCGCGTGAAGACGCGATCCACGATGCCAACTTCCATTTCCGCGGCAGGCACGAATGAACCGGCTTGCGCCATCACGACGAGGAGCGCGACTTGACGGATGTAGGTGGACTTGCCGGCCATGTTGGGGCCGGTGATGAGGATGAGTTGATTTTCTTTGCCGTCGAGTAGCGCGTCGTTCGGCACAAACCGATCTGCGCCCGGCAGCGCTTCGACAACGGGGTGCCGCCCGTCTTTGATGCGGAGCGTATCGCCACTGGTCATGGCGGGGCGCGTGTAGCCGAGGGCGAGGGCTCGCTCGGCGAGTGCGGCAAGGGAGTCGAGCTGGGCAATGGCGGCGGCGGAACGCTGGATGGTGGCGGTTTCAGCGACGATCGTCTCGCGAAGGGCGAGGAAGAGTTCGTATTCGAGGGCAATGGATTTCTCCTGCGCGCCGAGGATTTTGTTTTCGTATTCCTTGAGCTCGGGCGTGATGTAGCGCTCGCCGTTGGCGATGGTCTGCTTGCGAATGTAGTCGGCGGGCACGCGATCCAGATTGGATTTGGTCACTTCGATGAAATAGCCGAACACGCTGTTATGCCGCACTTTCAGCGAGGTGATGCCCGTGCGCTCCTGCTCGCGCTGCTGAAAGTCGAGGAGCCATTGCTTGCCCTTGCTCGCCGCGTCGCGCAATTCGTCGAGGTCGGCGTGATAGCCCGCCTTGAAGAGGCCTCCGTCTTTGATGGGCAGTGGCGGTTCGTCCACAAGGGCGCGGTCGAGCAAGGCCACGAGATCGGGTTGGGCGGAAAGCTCGTTGTTGAGGTCGGCAAAGAGCGCGGCGGCAAAGGGCGCAACGAGGGCTTTCACCTGCGGGATCGCCGCGAGGGATCGGCCAAGGGCGCGCGCATCGCGCGCGTTGCCGGTTCCGGCGTTGAGTCGCGCTATGAGGCGCTCCAGATCTCGGATTTCTGAAGAGATTTCGCGGAGGTCGGCGAGGGCCCGGCGCTCGCGCACAAAGGTTTCAACGGCATTGTGCCGCGCGCGGATGGCGTCGAGGTTCAGTAGCGGCCGGGTGAGCCAATCGCGCAGCATCCGCGCGCCCATGGGGGTTCGCGTGGAATCGAGCACGGAAAGGAGCGTCGCGCTGCGCCCGCCGCTGGAGGACTCGATGAGGTCGAGGTTCCGCAAGGTCGTTTCATCGAGCAACATGAAGTCGCGCTCGTGTTTGACGCGGATGGAGCGCACGTGATCCACCGCGCGGCGGAGAGCCGTGCCGACGTAGTGCAGCACGGCGCCGGCAGCGCGCAGGCCGAGCGGGGAATCTTTCACGCCGAATCCATCGAGCGAGTGCACGCGGAAGTGGCGCGTGAGCAGATCCACGGCGGAATCCGCTTCAAATGTCCACTCGTCGTGCGCGGTGAGAATGGGACCGTCGCCACTGGGGAAGAGCGCGCGCAACTCGGCCGTATCGCGAGCGGGCTCTGGAACGATACATTCAGCTGGGGCATAGCGGGCCAGATGTTGCTGAACTGCGGCAGCGCTGCCCGCCTCCTCCACCCAGAACTCGCCGGTGGACAAATCGAGAAACGCCAGCCCAAATCGTTCGTCGGCAGGACAGAGGCTCGCGAGGTAGTTGTTGCGGCGCGATTCGAGAACCTGATCTTCGAGGACCGTGCCCGGCGTGACCACGCGCGTCACTTCGCGGCGCACAATGCCCTTGGTGGCCGCGGGGTCTTCCATCTGATCGCAAATCGCCACTTTCAATCCCGCGCGAATGAGTTTTGCGAGATACAGGTCGGCGCTGTGATAGGGAACACCGCACATCGGGGTGGACTGCCGCTTGGTGAGCGCGATGTCAAGGACTTGCGACGCCGTCTTGGCGTCGTCAAAAAACATTTCGTAGAAATCGCCCAGTCGGAAAAAAAGAATGGTGTCCGGCGGCAGCTCGGAGCGGATCCGCCGATACTGAGCCATCATGGGCGTGGTGGTTTCAGACATGGGCGCGAGTGTCGCGTGTGAGGAAAGAGGTTGCGGCAAGAGTTTTCACTGCGGCGAGGGTATCGCGCGGCGATGATTTATTCAACGCGAAGGCTCTCCATCATGGCAACCAAAACGGGACGCAGATCGTCGAACGACTTCCGGGGCGCGCTGGCGGAAATATGCACGTGCAGCGAACCGGCGAGAAAATCCAGGGTCTCGACGGTGATGGTGCCGAGCCGCAACGTACGCCGGAATGCCGGGCGCCCCTGAAACTCCGTCTCCTCGATATTTGTCACAACGCGAAGCCGCTCCTCTGCCTTGTCCAACTCAGCCCGAATCGCGTGAAGGCCCCCGGTGGACATGGACTTGGTCATGATGCTGATTTCCATTTGATGCGGGCCGCGCAGCGTGACGTCGTAGTCCCCCTCCTGCTTAAAAGGATAGGCCGCCCACGTTGCGGGGCGCGCGATGGAGAATCGTCCTGCGAAATCCACATAGCGGTTCGTCGCTGTCGCGGCATCCAGCAGGGCATCGGTCACCAGCGGCGAGGTCCCCGTCGAACTCAACGCCTTATCGGTCTTCAGGCGCAGGGTCACAAGGTCGGACGTCAGCGCCAGCATGGCAAGGCCCGCAAAGGCCAATAGAGCCAGGCGAATCCAGGGCCATCGAATCCTCCGGCGCGGGCCGGTCGGGAGCCGTTTGCGAGGTACGCGGATTACGCTGGGTTTGGAGATTGACATGGTGGTGGTTCTTGCCGTAGCTTCTGTCCCTTTGTTTGGGGAAATTCCATGGATGCTTATGCAGTAATTGAGACCGGCGGCAAGCAGTATCGCGTGAAACAGGGCGATATTCTGGACGTCGAAAAGTTGGATGTCGAGCCGGGCCAGAAGGTTACGCTGGATCGCGTGCTCGCGCTGAATGCGGGTTCTTCACTCGTGGTCGGAGCGCCGGTTGTGGCTGGCGCATCGGTGACGGCGGAAGTTGTAGACCAGCATCGCGGTGAAAAAGTCGTTAATTTCAAAAAGAAGCGCCGCAAGGGCTACCACCGCAAGGTCGGGCATCGTCAGAGCCTGACTCGTCTGAAGGTGGAAGCAATTACGGCCTAATCGGGAGGTGCGTCATGGCACATAAAAAAGGTCAAGGTTCTTCACGCAACGGTCGCGACAGCAATAGCCGACGCCATGGCGTCAAGGCATTCGGCGGCCAACAGGTCACCGCGGGCAGCATTCTCGTTCGCCAGCTCGGCACGAAATTCGTCGCCGGCGTGAACGTCCGCCAGGCGCGCGATTTCTCTCTGTTCGCCCTCAAGGACGGCACGGTGGAATTCGATCGCAGCGGCAAGCGAATCAACGTGCGGGAAACCGCGACGGCCTAATGTCGAACCCCATCTAATGGGAAGCGCGTCCGGCCACCGGGCGCGCTTTTCTTTTATCCAGCCGTGAAACCCATCTCGTTCAAAGATCGCGTCATCATTCAAGCCTTCGCCGGAAACGGCGGCGATGGCAGCGCCTCGTTTCGGCGCGAGAAGTATGTCCCGCTCGGCGGACCGGATGGAGGCGACGGAGGTCAGGGCGGCAGCGTCTTCATCAAGGCGAGCAAAGATGTGGACTCGCTCGTCAGCCTCTACTTCCAGCCCATCCAACGCGCAAAACACGGCGAGAACGGTCACGGCCAGCAATGCACCGGAAAAACCGGCGACGACCTTCACCTGCTCGTCCCGTGTGGAACTCAAGCGTGGCGACTCCCTACCGTTGAGCCCGGTGCGCCCGTGGACGATGAAGATGAAGAACCGGGACGGCGCGCCCTCTTTTCCACCACCGAGCGCGAATATCTCGGCGAAGTGCTTGCCGATGGCGACTCCCTGCTCGTCGCCGCAGGCGGGCGCGGCGGAAAAGGAAACGTTCACTTCAAATCCTCGACCAACCGCGCGCCAACCGAGTTCACACCCGGCACAAAAGGCGAAACGAACACCATCGTTCTTGAACTCAAAACCATTGCGGATGTCGGGCTCGTCGGCTACCCGAACGCGGGCAAATCCACGCTCCTAAGCGCGCTGACCGCGGCGCGTCCCAAAATCGCAGCCTATCCCTTCACCACGCTGAACCCGCTGATCGGCACGTTGAAGTTCGAAGACTACACCATGATGCGCATCGCCGATATCCCCGGACTCATTGACGGCGCACACGCAGGCGTGGGGCTGGGATAC
This sequence comes from Kiritimatiellia bacterium, assembly GCA_023953695.1. Taxonomy (GTDB): domain Bacteria; phylum Verrucomicrobiota; class Kiritimatiellia; order CAIVKH01; family CAIVKH01; genus JAMLJG01. The sequence continues at coordinate 18,667 of JAMLJG010000029.1, read as the reverse complement.
GACTTCTTGCGCCACATCGAACGCTCGCGGTTTTTGCTCTACGTCATTGATATGGCGGGAACCGAGGGGCGCAACCCAATTCAGGATTTCAGAAATCTGCAGGAAGAGCTGCGCCTCTACTCTTCCGACCTGGCCGCGCGCCCCTTTCTCGTCCTCGCAAACAAGATGGACGAACCAGCCGCTGCAGATAACTTGAAGGCCTTTCGAAAAGCCACCGGTCTCAACCCACTCCCCATTTCCGCCGCCACCGGCGAAGGCGTGGACAAGGTGCACGAACTTCTGCACGACTGGGCGCGCGGTCGCCGCACCTTCCTCTCGGAATAATCGGTAGCCGCGCGCACGAAAAGTTGCGCGCGCCTCACAACGGCAACGCCAAACACCTATTCAACCCCCGCGCGCTCGATCCGCGCAGGCACGAGGCAGATCGCGAAAAGAGCAAGGATCGCAAACAGCGACAACCCGATGTAGATGTGGTGCGTGGAGAGATTGATCGCTTCCCGCAAAAAGGCTCGTTTCGCAACAGGAATACCCGGCTCTTTCAAGACGTGGAGAATGTCGGTCAGACCTTCGCGCATCGCCACGGGTGCGTGGCTCATCTGGCGCTGGAACGAATTGTTGAAAATAGCGCCGAAAATCGCCGCACCAAGGCTCTGCCCCAAGTTACGGGTGAAGATCACCAACCCTGTGACGACGCCGCGTTGCTCCCACCCCACGATAGACTGGGCGCCCACAAGTGCGGGCGTACTCAACAAGCCAAATCCCGCGCCGAGTAGCAACTGATCCAAAACGAGTAGCGGAATCGGTTGGGGGCGGGGAATAAAAAGAAATCCAACACAGGCCAGGACCAAGAGAAGGGCGCCAATCAGCGACGCATTCCGAAAACCAATCCGCATATACACCTTCGCCGAGTAGCCTGAAGCAATAGGCCAGCCGATGCTCATCGTCGCCAAAACAAAACCCGATGCAATAATTCCCAGTCCCAATGCAGCCTGCGCGAAAGTGGGGAGAAAGGTCTCCGGACCCATCATCACGATCCCCATAAAAATCATGGAGAGATTTGTGAAAACAAGCGTCTTGTTCCGCCATATCCACGGAGGCAGAATCGGCTCAGCCGCAGCTCGTTCAACTCGCACCATCAGCGTTGCCAAAACAAGAGTGATCGCCAACAACGCAAGGCCCGTCTTGCCGAACCAAGGCCAACGCTGCCCACCCTCGAGCAAGTACACAATGAACAGACCGACGCTCAACAGGATGAGTACGGCCCCGAGATAATCAATCGCCGGGCGACGAGAAACGAGCGCCTCTCGAAAATGGACCCCGAGAAAGAACAGACTCAGAATCCCAACAGGCAAGTTGATAATGAAAATCCACCGCCAATTGATGTACGCCGTCAGTGCGCCGCCAATCGCCGGCCCGACAATCGCGCTCACGCCCCACACACTGGAAAGCCAGCCCTGGATTTTGCCGCGCTCCTCCAGTGTATAAATATCCCCCGCAATAGTATTCACAGAAGCCAGGATGCTGCCCGCACCCAACCCCTGCACAACGCGGAAAACGATCAGCGAATCAATATTCCATGCAGCCGCACAGGCCGCTGAGCCGAACAGGAAAATCGTAACCCCAACCACCATGATCTTCTTCCGCCCGTAAATGTCGGCCAACTTTCCGTAAAGCGGGATCGTGATCGTCTGCGCAAGAAGATAGGCGGAGAACACCCACGAAAACTTTGCGAAGCCGCCCAACTCCGAAACGATTTCGGGAATGGAGGTCGAGACAATGGTGCTGTCCATCGCGGCCAGCATCATCGTCATCATGAGCGCAAGCAGCACATAGCCGCGTCGCATGGGCGGATTATGATTCATCAAAGCGTCAGATTACAAAAGGAACAGCCGACACTATACGCCCAAACACGCCACATCTCCACTCGCCATCCGTCACGCACGCACTGGCGGCCGCCTGCACGCTACCCCGATCGCTTTGTATTCAACAATTGTTCGGATCACGGCAGACGGACGCCGGTGCGATAATTCTGCGCTGGCAGGTTATTGGTTGCGGTCAGCGTGAACGAGGCGGCGGTGCCGGTCTTTTCCGGCGGGATCAACGTCCATGTGTGCGGCGCTTGCAGGAGATTGGTGTTGGCATAAACTCCATACACGCGGCCGGTGGAGGAATCGGTGACAACAAACGACATCACGCCTGGCGGCGCGTTCGTTAGGGCGATATTGGGGAAGAAGGACAAGCCGTTCGTTGGAATCGTGTCGGCCCAATACTCCTGTAAGTCCGTCATCCAGTCGGCGTCCGCATTGCTCCCCGCGCCGACACAAGGCGCGCCGACGGAGAGATGCGTCAGACTGGCCAGCCCCGGATCCGCGGTGATGTTGCTGGAGCCTGGAGGCAGGGGCGTAGCACAGGAATTCTGGAACTTAATGGTTCCGCTCCAGTTTGCGCCGATGGACGCATGGTTGAAAAAGACGATGCTGTTGACATTTGAGCCGCAGGAGGCGCCGCCACTGTGGGCTGAGGCTGTATTGTATTCATATATGGAGCGATGAATCACGCCGGCGTAGCCGTCAACAGGCGATCAAACTCGCCAGACTCAATCATAGGCTCCAGCTTGCGCCACCCGGCGATATGCATTCCGTTCACGAAAATCTGCGGCACAAAATCCACAACGCCCCCGCACTTGGCAAACATCGCCCGGGCATTCTCCGAATCCACAAACGCCTCGCCGCCCCACTCCACCGCGCGCGCGTGAAAGCTGAGCCCGCGCGAGCGAAAGAAGTTCATCGCCTCCGCGCACAATCCGCACACCGGCGCATAAAATATCTCAATCTCTGGCGCCGCCCCATTAGCCTTGCTCATCGCCGTCTCCTCGCGCTTGCGCGCAATCAATAAACCGGGCACTCCACCGCCCAGCACGGAGGAAACATACGCCCCACCGCCCAATTCTCAAGTGCAGCAACTGCGCCGCGCCCCAACTCCAAGGCGCAGCGCAGCGCGAAACCTACTCCCCTCCCCCGCTCAGAATCCGTAGGCGACCTTCAACTGCTCTTCCGTCGGGCGCGCCGGATAAATCTCGCCGCGCGGGCCGCGATACTGACCATAGCCAACCTTCGTCAACATCACCGGCGTGTAAGAACCGTTGGAGTTGTTGATCATCACGGTCTCGGAAGAATTCGCAACTTCAAGCGACTCCAGCCGGTGGCGAGTCGAGTCCTGCCCTTGCCCATATTGCTGGCCAACCCACGCGCCCGACGCCGCGCCAATCGCCGCGCCGAGCACATCGTTCTTGCCGTCGCCCACATTGTTGCCCAGGATCCCGCCCAGCGCTCCGCCCAGCACCGCCCCCGCAATGGCGGAGTTGGCCTCCGAGCGACGCGCCTGATACTGCGGCGACGCACAGCCCACAGCGCCCGCGCCGACGACCACAACACTCAGAAGAACAATCATTCGTTTCATAACCAGAACTCCTTTTCTGCGTTCTGGAAGTGAGACGACGGGTGCGGCGATTTATTCACGCACGCTCTCGTTAAAAGTTCCAAGCCTTGGAACTCCGCCACGCGGCGACTTCCAAGGCTTGGAAGAATACCGCTGGACAATCGCGCTATTCGTCGCCCTTGTCACCCTTGCCCGCGTCGCGGCCGAGGTGAATCTCTTTCGCCTTTGCCTGAATCTTCTCCACCAGCAGCTTCTGCAGCTCGGGATCGTTCTTCAGGCTGTCGCGAACCGCATCGCGGCCTTGCCCCAACTGCTTGGCATCCATGGAGAGCCAGGAGTCGCGCTTTTCGAGCAGGCCATACTGAATCGCCGCATCCACAATCGAACCCGGCAGCGAGATGCCTTCGACATAAAGAATGTCGAATTCGGCCTCCGTGAATGGGCGCCACTTTGACTTTCGTGCAATTTCCAAACGCCTTGCCGGTCGGCCCCTTTAGCGTCAGGGGCGGGGTCGCACAGGGCGAGTGGATTCCCCGTAACAACAAGTCCATTGTTCTCGTTCAGCACGCGCTCGTTCATCACTACTCGTTCTTCGTTCAACAGGAGTGGCTGGACCGGACATCACTGCTGGAAGACATTCGCGCATCAAATCTCCCGGGAACGCAGTCTATCCTCCCGGGCATTATTGCTCGCTGGAAGCGTATCTCAGCGCAGATTCTATCGATCTTGAAACGCAAGCTCGTCAAGACCTCAAGCTGAGCCGCAGGGCATGTTTGCTTCCGTCACTGCCCGGTTCAGACCACAAATCGAAAAGTTCCGCGGCAGCGTGATAGGCCTCATGCATACGCTTGAGGAATGAAATGTACCGCTGAACAGGGCCTGGCCGACGACCCTCACCGAACAGCCAGCGCTCAACACCCTCCCAGTCCCCACTCACAGCAGGAGGCAGCACAGCGATGACATCCCGGGGTAGCCCCTCAGTCCAAGGATTGCCGAGCCTTGACGATTCAGCATTCATGATAAGTCATGTCACCTCTTGCAATCAGGGGTTGCGCCGATTCTTCACGACGCCAGGAGTAAACAGAATCTGCTCGCATTCCTGGCCGCCGCCCGGCGCCAACCGCTCCAATCTGACAGGAAATCGCTTTTCGGCTGGTGAAGGCACCCGCCCGCCATTGCCAGCCTAGATGCGCAATTTCAGGGCGGAGGCAGCGCCAGAACGTACTCGGGACGTCAAGAACGAGGGCGAAACGCTCCGGCGCGTTGAGCCAACGCGCCCTACCCACACCGCCACACATAATCTCTTTTAAAAGGTAGGGCGGCTTGGCCCCAAGGCGCCGCAAACCCACCCACTCACGCATCCACCCACAAAGGTAGGGCGGTTTGGCTCAAACCGCCGTCACTCGTTCCGGCGAAACCCCTTCGCTCACACCCGAACCCATTCCGGCGCGTTGGGCCAACGCGCCTGCGATCTCGCGCGCAATAGTTGCGCCGCTGAACTCAAACAACGCCACGCTGAGTCGCACGCCCTCCTCCAATCTCGCTTCGCCTGATACCCCCCCCGATTGGGCGATGGAAAACTTTTTCAAGAAAACGCTTGCACCGCGAAATTGAATGTGTATAACGCCTATCGAATTAGTCGCCATTAGAGATCGGGGAGATGTGGTATGCGCGAGAGCTGTTGATGGAACATTGGGTTTGGTAAGTGGTTGCAGAAAACAATAATCAGTCTTTAAGAAAATTGAGGCACACAATGAGTCAAGTTCACAGTGAAGTTCTTTCGGCCAACAAGGCCTATGCAGAATCGTTTGGCGATAAGGGCAAGTTGCCGATGCCGCCGGGACGCCGGTTCGCGATTTTGACGTGCATGGATGCGCGTCTGGACCCCGCGAAGTTCGCCGGTTTGGCGGAGGGCGATGCCCACGTGATCCGCAATGCCGGTGGGCGCGCGAGTGATGATGCGATTCGTTCGCTCGTCATTTCCTACAAGCTCCTCGGAACCAAAGAGTGGTTCGTAGTCCACCATGTGGATTGCGGCATGCTCACGTTCACGGATGACGTGATCAGCAAGCTCCTCGCAAATAGCCTGGAGCAGTCCACGATCGGTGCGAATGGCTGGGAAGATCATGGCAAAGGCCCGGGTTCAGACGAAGGCAAGTTCATCAAGTGGCTCGCGTTCTCCGATCTGGCTCAAAGCGTGGTGGAGGATGTCACCCGCATCCGCAATCACCCGCTGGTGCCCGGCAACATCCCCGTTTATGGATACATCTACGATGTCACCAACGGGAAACTGGTCGAGGTGCCGCAGGCAACCAAGATCGGCGCGGTGAAGGCGTAATTCAGCGCAACGCAGTTTCGGCCTAACACGCGGCCATGATCCCCTGCAAGGTGTGGATCATGGCCGCTCCGCTTATCCCACAGCGCGACTCCCTCGCCTGAACACTGGCATTTTGCAAAACAACTCCGCATACTGCCCGGCATGAATATTGCAGTTCTTGGCGATGGCGGATGGGGCACGGCGCTGGGCCTCGTGTTGAATCGAAACGGGCACCGCGTGCGTATGTGGGGCCCGTTCGAGGATTACATCCACTCGATCCGGGAATCGCACGAGAACAAGAAATTCCTGCCCGGCGTCACACTTCCGCCCTCAATCGAGTGGACGTCCGACAAGGCGCATGCGGTGGAAGCAGCCGATGTCGCGGTGCTCGCGGTTCCTTCGCGCTTTTTCAAACAGGTGGCGATTGACTTCGCGCCGCTCCTGAAACCCGGCGTTCTCGCGGTCAGTGTCGCTAAGGGGCTCGACAAACAAACGCATCGCCGTCTGACCGAGATCGCAGAGGAGCATCTCCAGATCGGCCCAGTCGCCGCCCTCTCCGGCCCGAGCCACGCAGAAGAGGTCGCCCGCAGAATCCCGACCGCGGTCGTCATCGCATGCACCGATCATGATCGCGCGGTGGCGCTTCAACACGTGTTCAACAGCCCCGAGTTTCGCATCTATACCAGCGATGATGTCATCGGCATCGAACTCGGCGGCGCGCTCAAGAACGTCATCGCAGTGGCCGCGGGCATCAGCGATGGCGTGGGCTTCGGCGACAACAGCAAGGCCGCGCTCATCACGCGCGGCCTCGCCGAAATCACGCGCCTCGGCGTGGCGCGCGGCGCGCGACCCGAAACCTTCGCGGGCCTGAGTGGAATTGGCGACCTCATCGTCACCTGTGCGAGCAAGCTGAGCCGCAACCGCGGCGTCGGCGAGCGCCTCGGCAAGGGCGAAAAGATCGGCGATATCATGGCGGGCATGGAACAGGTCGCCGAGGGCGTCTGGACCTGTCGCGCCGCGCTCGACCTCGCAAATGAACTCGGGATCGAAGTGCCAATCACCGAACAGGTCGTCGCCATCGTCCACGACAACCGCGACCCGCGCGAAGCCGTTCAAGCGCTCATGGCGCGCGAGCCCAAGCCGGAGCGACACGCACCAACGAAGTGACGCCCCGCGCGTGTCACTTCTTCTTGAAGCGGTTTTCTGTTCCGTTCAACAGACGCCGGATATTCGCGCGGTGCCGCACGATGATCAGCGCGGCCAACAGCGTCAAGGCGATGGGCACCGCTACCCCCGCCGTGCGATAATACAGCCATCCGACAATCGGCACCGCGAGCGCCGCCTGGATGGAGGCGAGCGACACGTAGCGCGTCGTATAAAAGATCACGATCCACACGACCAATCCCACGCCCACCGCCAGCGGCGCAATCCCCAACAGGGCGCCCGCGCTCGTGGCGACGCCTTTGCCACCCTTGAAGCCGAGATACACCGGGAAGTTGTGGCCGACAATCGCCGCTGCGCCGCCGATGAGCGCGGCGATTTCCAAGGATTGGAAGTTCAATCCGAACCGATTTCCAAGGGTTGGAAATACAAACGCGGGAACAAATCCTTTCAAGGCATCCAACAGGAAGGTCAGGATGCCCCAGGGCTTTCCGACCGTCCGCAACACGTTGGTGGCGCCGATGTTCTTGCTGCCGACGGTGCGCACATCCACGCCGCGCATTTTGCCGATCAACAGGCCGAAGGGAACGGCCCCGAGCAGATAGGAAACGAGACCCAGAATGGCGTAGCTCATGATTCCTTTGTGGCCTCCACCCAGCGTACGGCCTCGCGCAACAACTGCGCTCCGTCCTCGCACATCAACTTCCGCTTGATGCTGGAGCGATGCACTTCCACCGTCCGCGCGCTCAGTCCGAAGTGTTCCGCAATCTTCTTGGTCGTCAGTCCTTCGCCGAGGCTGCGAAAGATCTCTTTTTCGCGATCAGTCAGACTGGCAATCCCTTTTTCCGATTCATCAGCGGTGGATTCATTCGCCACTTGCTGCAACATGCGCGCGGCCACATCGGGGCTCGCATAGACCTCGCCGCGCATGACGGCGCGCAGGGCCTCCACGATCACCTCGTCGGCGTTCTCTTTCATCACGTAGCCCCGGGCCCCGGCACGGAGGGCGCGATCGGCATATTCGAGTTCATCGTGCATGGAGAGCACAAGGCAGGGCAAATCGGGGTGGAGCTTCTTGATCTCGCGAATCAGGTCCAAGCCGCTCCCGTCTTTCATGGAGAGGTCAATAATCGCCGCATCGGGCGCGCGCTTTTTGACGCGAGCCAGCGCTTCCTGTACGCCGCCGGCTTCCGCGGCCACGACAAACTCGCGGCTCTTGGAGAGCAGGAGCGACAGACCGTGCCTCACAATTGCGTGGTCATCCACCAATAACAAACGAATCGGCTTTGCCATTCCTTTACCTTAATCACGCCCCGGCGGAAAAATCGAGTCCGCTCTGCGCCCCATCACCGCGCGGCATTATTCCCTCGTCACGGCTCCGGTTGCAGCGCGCGCGCCCGGACGGCGCCGCTCCCCAGCGCTCGCTCGATCTCGAACGTCACGCGGCTGCCGCGCTCCATTCGGCGCAAGGCCAGCTTTTCATCGGCGCTGAGGTGGCGCGCCAACACGTCCAAGTCGCGCAATGCGCCATCGGCACAGCATCCGCGTGAAACGAACTTGCCGTGTTGCTCAGACACGGGCGCCACGAGTCGCGCCCGATTGGGCTGCGCATCGCCCGGCGCGACCGCCTCGGCCGCCAGCGCGAGAAAGCTATATTTCAAATGCGGCAAGTCGCGGAACAGGGTGCGATTGATTTTCTCCGCGAGCGGCGGGGACTCCCAACGCCGCACTTCATGGCACCAATAGCGACCTTCTGCCAAAAGTGGGCACGCGCGTGCGTGGAGGCACGGAGCCACGATGTGCGCCCATGCATCCGCAGCCACTCGGTCGCGCAAGTGTTCGAGCCGCTCCGAAGTCTCTTTCAGCGCAGGTTCCAGCAGGATCAAGAGCCCGCCGGGTTTGAGGAGGCCCAACGCGCCGCGCAGCCACTCCTCCGCCGCCGCAAGCGGCCGCCCCTCAAACGGCTCGTTGATGGCGAAGGAGGCGATCACCAAATCCCACCCGCCCGAAAGCGCGTCGAGCCGCTGGAGATCTCCGACGCGCGTCTCCAGCGTCGCGCGAGGCCACAATTCGTTTCGACCTGACTCAAAGCCCTTTCGAAGCGTGGCCAGACTTTCGGTCGAGTGGTCGAGCGCCAACAGGCGCACATCGCGCTCGCGCAGCGCATGCAGCGCGGCAAATCCCGCTGCCCCCGCTCCTGCGCCAAGATCCAAGACAGCAATCGCTCCGTCGCCCGCTTCGCTCCGAGGGCTGCGCCGCGCGAGACACTCCCGCAGCGCCTGCTGCGTGCGTACAAACGTCTGCGGGAAAAAGAAGAACCCGTAGGCCAGTCGCGCCTCCGGCTCCTCGCCATAGCGAGGGCCGCCGGCGCCTCGCTCGACGGTGAAGCGATCGCTCAATTTCTGAACGTGTGGACGAACGCGCTGCAGCAATTCCTCTTCGGGCAAGAATCCCCAAAGCAGCCGCGCCTCTTCGCGCCAGAAATGCTCGAGCTGACCGGGATAACTCACGCGGCCCACCGACTGAGTTGCCGAATCGCCGTGCGCAGTTCTTTCGGGATCGGCGCTTCGATGGCGAGGGTTCGCCCATCGGCCGGATGCCGAAGGGTGAGGCGGTGCGCGTGCAGCGCGAGCCGCGCAATCAGCGGGTGCTCTTTGTGCTGACTCGGCTTGTAGCCGCGCTTGAATTCGGAAAGAACGAGCGGAAGTCCATCGCCATACCACGGGTCCGCCAGAATCGGGCACCCGAGCGCCTTCATGTGAACACGCAACTGGTGCGTGCGCCCCGTCTGCGGAAACAGGCGGAGAAACGTCCAGCCGCGAAACGCCTGTTCGGTTTCGTAGCGTGTGATGGCGGGCTTGCCGTGCCGCACGCACTTCATTCGCCCCGGATGCTCGGCATCCTCGGCCATCGGTTGGTCCACCTCGCCCCGCTCGTGGGGTGGACGGCCACACACGAGGGCGAGATATTCCTTCTCGACCTCCCCGCGCTCGAATTGGAGACACAGACTGTTCAGCGCGTCCTTCGTTTTTCCACAGACAATGACGCCGCTTGTGTCGCGATCGAGCCGGTGCGCGTTGAAAATGTCCGGCGAGCGATGGGCGTGCACTTCGTCCATCAGATTCTCCTTCTCTTTGTCCCAGCGATCCGGCGAGATGAGAAGCCCCGACGGCTTGTCGAATGCGAGGATGTGCTCGTCCTCGAAAAGTACGGGTGGAAGTCTGCTCATGCTCCGCTCCTATTTTGCTTCAGGGCGCAGCAGCAATCGCTGAACCACCTTCAATGTTGTGCGATCGTTCTCATTCCTGGCGAGCATCCGCACGGCCTTCCAATAGGAATCATCCGCGAGCCAGAATCCCCAGAAAAGACCTGCGCGCCGAACCAGCGGATCTTTCGAGCCAATGCACAGCATCGCCAGCGAGCGCGTTCCCCCCACAGTCGGCAACAGTCGCAACAGCGGCTGATACGCCGCTCCGCCAGACAAAGAACCAAAGAAGCTGTCCTCCGATCCGACCAACCCGCTCAACCATTTCCGCTTGAGCGGATTCGCTTCCAGCTCGCGCCGAATCTTCGCCAGGTGCTCGGCCTTCCCCCACACCGTCATGTAGAGTCCCGCGACAGCCGCCTCGCCAAAACTCCCGGCATCGAGAAAGCGCGAGTCGAGCCGTTCGACACCCGAAGCGCCAACCCCGATGAAGCGTGCGCCGTCATACGATCCGCGCGCCATATCCATGACACCGACTTCCTCGCGATCCACCAAGGCGGCCAATCGCCCAAACATCTCGTCAAAGTCGGCGGGGACCTTCGATTCGGCACACGCGACGCCTGCAAAAAGCAAAAAGAAAAGCACCGTAGTTTTCATCCTAATCCTTCGACGCTCAATTCGCGCCTTCATTCAGTGCGCACAACTGCGTACACTGCGGGTCGAGGGTATAACACGTCGCCATGAAAAATTCGCTCGAAATCTCCGGCTCGCTCGTCTCCTTCCCCGCGCGAGGACAAAAACGCCCCTTGGATGGGTTCTGGGCGCGCGGCGCAAAGCGGAGCCGCACACTGCTCCTGTTCATCCACGGGATGGGCGGCAACTTCTATCGCTCGCTCTCCAAAAAAGAAATGCTGCGCCAGGCGCCGCGCGCAGGCATTGACGTCCTCTCTTTCAACAATCGCGGATACGAAGGGCAAGTCGCCGACGAAGTGTTTGTCGAGTCCCGACACGATCTCGATGCCGCTCTCGCCTTCGGGCGCGCCAAGGGCTATCGCCGCTTCTTCTTGCTCGGCCACAGCACCGGCTGCCAGAAAATCACCTACTACCAGCACCTGCGAAAGGCCCCCGACATCGCCGCGCTCATCCTCGCGGCCATCGGCGACGACTACGCCATCGTTCGGCGCACGCTCGGCAAGCGCTACGCGCACTGGATGAAGGTCGCAGCCGAACTCGTGAAGAGGGGAAACGGCAGCGAGATTTTGCGCGGCAAAGGTTGCCTGGGATTCTCCGCGCGCCGCTTCCTCAGCGTCGCCGATCGAACCCAGATTGAAGCGCGCCTATTCGATATGGACGGCCCGCTGCGCGAGTTCTCCGCAATCAAGACGCCCACGCTCGCCGTACTGCCCGCCGAGGAAGAATATGCCTGCATCCCCGTGCCCGAAATGGGCCGACGCCTCCAAGCCGCTTCGCGCGCCCAACCATTCCAATTCCAAATCATCCCCGGCGCCGACCACGGCTTCCACGGGCGCGAAGACAAAACGACGCGCATCATCCTCAAATGGCTCGCCAGCCTTCGCTGAAACCCCTCAACGCGAAGGGCGTCGCACTCGCGTGCGACGCCCTCTCGCCATTCATCCGTATTGTTCGCGCAATCTAGCTCACGGCACGTACGCGCGCCACACGCCGCTCGTCTGCTGAACTCCCACCACATCTCCACTTCCATTTCCGCTTCCATCAACACTTATGCTTACCCCGCGCGAAAGGGAACCGACCGCCACCCCCACAGCGCCCCAACTGCCATTGTCGTCCGCCCGGCCCGTGCCAAAGTTCATCGAAACGTCTGCATGCGCCCCCTGAGCCGCACCGACAATGCCGTGATACGTGTTCGAACTCGCAGTTGATGGCGAGACCAGGCTCACATTCACCACCGCTTGGCCAAAGTCGCTTTCAGCGGCAAACAGCAGACCCGTGCTGTTTCCGTTGGCGTTGATTACGCCCGTCGCGCTGACCGTCGCAAGATCCGCCGGATTGGTGCTGGAGCTGTGCGCGATCAGCGATGCGCCGATCCGTCCGTTGTCATTCAACACAGCGTTTGACAGCTGTGCGTCACTCAATCCCGAATCGCTTTGCGCCTCAACTTGGAGACCGTCCCGACCATTGCCGGACGCAGTAATGCTATCCAGAATCGCAACGGCATCGCGCTCTGCTTCGACATGAATGGCGCCGCCCGCGCGGATGTTGTCCGTAAGCTCCGCTCGGTTGACAGCTACATGCGCGATTTCCTGAACACTCTGTGCTTCATATGTGAGTCCCTCCCGATTGCCCTGTGCCACCACATCGCTCACCAGCCCCACGGCGATGCGCTCAGCGACCATGTCTACCATCAACCCACTCCAACCATTTTCGTTAAATACTCCATTGTGGATTACAGCGAAAGCCATTCCGTCGCTCTGCATTTCAACCACCATGCCGTCGCGAGCATTATCGCTCGCCAAGATATCTTGCGCACTAAAATAGGCCCCCCCGCCCGATTGCACTTCCACGGCAATGCCATGACGCCCATTGTTTGTGGCCGCAATATAGCTCAAGAGCGCCATCGCGTTGGACTGACCAACAAGATCCAGCAGGAGACCCGCCCGAGCATTGTCATTCACAGCAAGATCCCCCGCGGCGAAGAACAACTCGGCATCAGCATCGGCCACTATCCGCGCACCCACCTCACCGTTCTGCCGAAACTGACCGCCATCCAGCATGATGAATGTATTGCTCGCACTGTGAGACCGAACACGGAGACCTGCGCCTTCATTGTTGTTCGCAACAAGTTCATGGGTCTGCAGCGCAGCATGACCTTGGGAGTCAATAGACACGCGGATCCCGTGGTCTCCATTCGATCCGGCCTCAATATTCGAGAGGCTCACGAGAGCAGACGCTCCGCCGGACACGTCCACCCTGAGACCCCCGTCGTCGTTGTCGTGAAAACGCGAGTCCTCAACCGCGATCGTTGCATCTCCCGAGGGCGCCTCCATTCTCAGGTCAGCGCCATAGCCGGAATTGTTGTACGAATACAAATTGTGCGCTTCCAGATCCGCATTGCCAGCATCCGAATAGCCATACACAAAGAGACCATCGCTGCCGTTCCCGCTCGCATAATCATTCAAGAAGGAGAGCAGAACATCGCCATCTACCCGATCCGCCACAACGCGCAACCCCTCGTCGCCGTTATCGCGAGCGATATTGCCCTCAAACTCGCCGCGATAGTTGCCCGCGACGCTATCCACAATGTAATCAAGGCCGCTAAAGATATTGTCTTCAAACCGATTATAGGCAAACGCGGTGCTCACATCGCCACCGATGTTGTCAATAGCGACGTGCATCCCGTCTTCATTGCGAAGCCCAGCATTTCCCACGCTCACAAGGTTCACATCGCCCACGATATAGCCCAAATGCAGGTCGGCGCCGCTGAAAGCATTGTCCGAAAACACGTTGTTGATCATGTTGATATCGGCGTCACCGGATACATTGAGCATGTAGATTCCGAGCCCGCTATAAAAGCTGCCACCCATATCGTTGTCCTGAATCTCCAAGTGCGCACCGCCGTTCAGGTTCATCAGAGAAATCGAAACACCGTCGTCGCCAGCGCCCACCACGCGATTGCCACCCAGAAACGCGCTAAAGTCGCCCAGAAGATTGAAAGCCGTCAGATCAATTCCCGAGTTTAGCGTGTCGCTCACATCCGTGTTTTCGATGTAGACCTCGGCATCGCCGCCATCTCGCGAAGAGAACCATATCCCCTCCGAACCGCCGGAAATCGAGCTGTCCGCGACCTCAAGATAAGCGGAATCCACGGAGTGGAAGAGCGCTGCGATCCCCACGCTATTCGTGCTGGCGGGGGATGTGAACTGGCTGTCCTGCACAATCACGGCCGCCTCCGGAATCCCCATCGCCAGAAATTCGACGCCGACTTCCTGGCCGCTGAACCGACTGTTGTCCACGAGCAGGCGATTCGCGTTGAGCGCCAGAACGCCGACGCGATCAAGCGATGAGCCAAAGCCGAACGGGTCCAGCAAGCCCATATCCGCTCCGCCCGCCGATCGAGAAAAATCAAACCCCGTGATGAATACATCATCCGCAGCAATGGTCATGGCCGGCCCATTCTTGCCATCCACCACGCCGCTCATCACCGGATACTTGCCCCCGCCGAAAATCTTCCCGCCAAACCCTGGAATCGCCGTCCCCTCACCACGCAGGTTCACCCCGTTCTGCTCCACCATCACATGTTCGTCATAGGGCGCGATGCCTTGAAAAACATACACGTTCTTCAAGCCAAACGCGGCATCCACGCCCTCCTGCACGAGATGCCACGGATGCTCGGCCGATCCGTCCTCGACTCCCGTTTGATTCGCATTGTTCACAAAGTTCACATCGTCGAGAACCACGTGCCCCTTGCTCGTGGTCTTGCTCTTTCGCGAAACCGTCATTCGACTCGGATCCTCAATCCAGCCCGACTCGTGCATGCGCACATGCGGATCGCGCATAACCATATCGCTCAACCGATCCCGCATTTCGCGCCGCGTCGGACGCGCACTCTCGCCAATGCCTTCAAATGGATTCCGCCCGCGCGCGAGATCCCACAGGTCGAACGGTACATCCACGCGCGCCCCGACAAAGTAGTCGCTCCCTGTCAGCTCTTTGTTCTCGTAGAGTTCCGCATCCAGCACGAGAGCTGGCAGCGCCCGCACTTCCAAGCGCCCCTTGAACCCATCTATGTCTTCGGTGAAGTCGCCCTTCGAACGAGTATTCTCCGAAGATGCGCGCCCAACCACTCCGGCAACTACGGCAATCGCACGCCGAGTTCCAAGTCGTAGCCCTCCAACGCAGCCATAGCGATTCAAATAGCGCGTGGTGGTTTTCGTCGAAACGCGCGTGTAGCGATTTTGCTTCAATTGATAGCGCCGCGCATAAATATCGCCCCGACCACGACTGCGAGGACTGTTGTTCCGAAACCTGACTGTCCGAGGCGATGACCCGGCGCTTGTCGTCGGGCCAATAGTAGTTTCCACGCGCATCAATCCAGGTGGATAGCAGTTCGAGCCCCGCGCCGATCTGATCGAATCTATGGTTCTGGCTCGTCTCGCGTTCGTCATAGAACACGTTCGCGCCAAGAATCAGCCCGCTTCGGAAGCAAAACGCGGCCGCCTAAGCCGATGCTCCACTCGCTCTCGTCGTCGTCAGTGCCTGAAAGTTTCGGGTTGAGAAAAAGAAGCGCGTTCTGCCCACCCACCAGCGGCTGAAGAATATCGAGCTAGCCCTCACTCGTGCTCTCGCCAATCCGACCACCGAGCGTCAGGCGCCCCGCCGCGCGATCCGCACGCTCCACCTCGCTCTGCACTTGCCGCTCGGTCGGCGGCGCATCGAACCGCCGAATCTCCGTCTCCTGCGCCTGAATACACGGCTGCACAGAAAACAAGAGCCCACACACCAACACGCCCAAGCCAAAACGGTCAGTTCTTTTCATCTCGCATCCTCCGTTGCGAACACTAAAAGACGCGGCCCGATTGTCAACCCAACTATCAACAAAACATCTTTTCTTTCAAGTGGTTATATTTCAGACTATTATGTCCGGTTATAGAGACATCCCACACGCGCGGGAAAGCATCACGGAGCGCGCAGGAACGCGCGATAGAACTGGCCGCCAGCCACATTGGTGTCGGTCACGCTGATTTGCGCCGAAACGGCCGTCACCGTTGCCAGCGGAGTCCAGCTCGGCGCGGGAACGAGCTGCGCACTGGATTCGATGCGATACTCCACTCCGACTAGCGTCTGAAATTGGATTTGCACTCCACCGCCCCCCGCACTCGCACTCACCCCGCGAAACAGCGGGCTCGACTGGCGAAATCCCGCGTTAGCCGCCCCGACCGCCCGCGTGAACGTGCCAAACACCCGCGACTCACCGTTCGTCAGATGCAAAGCGCCGAGCGTTTCGTATCCCAGTGGAATGCTCAACTGGCGCGCGCCGCCGCTCGCATTGCGCAGCTCAATCGCAATCGTCTCGCCGCCCGGCAAGCCGTTGAGCGGCACAGCAAAGCTGCCGCACGCCTCCGAAACGTCATACCACGCGGCCTCCTGACCATCGCTGCGCCACAGATGAACTTCGATTCCGCCAACGCCCTCCCCCTCGTCGTAGATCGCGTTGGTATTCGCGTCGTAAAACAGCGTGCCGGTGAAAAAACAATTCGAACTCTCCCGCCCGTAGTCCTGCGCATCGTAATCGCGCGTCACATAGTAGGGGCTCTCAAAAGCTCGGGCCTGTTGATGGCCCAACCCAATCTCGCGCGCCGTCGCGTTGAGGATCGCCTGCCGATGGCCGCGATCCACAATGCCCGTGTCCACAAAGAACCAGTCGTGAATATCCGGCGACAATATCGCATTCGATGGATACGAACTCCAATCGCCCGCGTACGCATAAAAGATATTCTCGTAGTAGCCCACAATCGCGTTCGTGTACCCCTCCGCCGCATGGCGTTGATAGGGCTCACTGTTAAGAGGATAGTAATTGCTTGAAGGGCTGCTGTGCGTAAGCAATCCGACTTCCGCCATATCTTGCGAATGCTTTTGAGCAGCCTGGCTCAAACGCGCATTCGGAGCGAGGGGCGGCTTCGACGCCACCCACGTCGCCCACTGATTGGTCGTAGTACCGAAATCGTTCGCGCCATCTGTGTCCTCGCACACATCGTAGTTCGGGTGCCCGCCCGGCGAGGTGTTGGTTAGACTGAGGCGATCCGCTTCCCGCTCCGGCGCAAAGCGCGCGCGATTGATGAGCCAGCGCTGCTGCTCCAGTCGGGCCGTCGGCACACCGTCTCCGTCATAGCGCGTCGCCGCGCGAACAGGCGTGAGAGCCAGCGCCCAGGAAACCAAGAAGAAGCCGGTGGAGAAATACTTTAGCATAAATGCACGCCGTCCAACGCCAGCAGCGACGAAATCCTTCAAGCGACTCTCGTACACCAGAGCCGCACGGGCCTTCGCCATCGCCACCAAACGCCAATCCTTTCTCCCCCACCGGCCCCATATTACACCGGCCGCCACCCACTCGTCGAGTGCGCCGCGAATCAACGCGCCTTCACGCGCCGAGCGCGCGGAGCGTATAATCAATCAGCTTCACCGGCGCGCGATCGGGCCAGTCTTGAGTCGCATGCAAATAGGCGTGAAGCGCGCGTTCGCGCATCGTCCGAGGATCGCGCAACTCCGCCTCGCGACCCGCGTGGTGCGGAGCCGCGCACGCCGCCCAATCGCGACCCCAAATGGCCGCCCGCGCTAACGCGCGCGCCCCCTGCTCCATCATCATTTCAACGACGGCCTCATCCCACCACGGAGCCATCGCCCGCATTTCTCTCATCGCAACACCCGCGCGTTCATATCGCTCTAACCAGCGGCTCTCAACCGGAATCGTCAACTTCGGCCGATGCCGAAAGCAATACATGTGGTGATACTTCCGAAACAGTTCAACGGTGCGCTTTTCTGGATAGCGCAGGCATTCATAACACTGATACCACACATGCTTGCTCTCCATGCGGGGCCAATCCACATACTGATAGTGCAAAACACCGATGTCATTCAGCCGTATCCGTCGCTCATTCGGCGGGCGCGGAAGTCGCGGGCCGTGGATGTGCCGACCGACGTGCTCGCGCCCATCGTCCACATACGCAGCAGCCGAGCCATCCGCTATCCACGCGCGCTGAAAGCCCGGCAAGAGATTGATGCTCCGAAACTGAAAGAGCGTTCCCGGCGGCGCTGTCAAAATAGTCTGCCACTCGGGCGAACGCTCAAAATCTGCCGTGAGGAACTCGTCCGCATCCAGCGCGACCAAAATCTTGGGCCCGGGAATCTCGCGCGCCGTATCAATGAGCAGGCGCTGCCGCGCCTCTTCATCAATCCCGCCCGCCCGGTTATGCACCACAATCGCGCGCTCGCACCGCGAAGCAATCTCCAGCGACTCATCACTGGAGCCACCATCCGCCACAACGATCCGATCCGCCCAAAGTGAAGCGCAGGCGAGAAACTTCTCCAGAATCCACGCCTCGTTCAGAACCGGGGTCAAACAGATGATTTGCGGTCGCGAAGCCATACGCCAAATTGAGCGCCGAACCCCTTTTTTCATCAAGCGCAAATCCATCCAATCGCGCGAAATCCGTTCCCGAACACGACAATCCCCCCGATGGGCGCCTTGACACGCCTACCCTTCCGGCGTAACGTCTCTCGCCTTTGCAAATGGGGCTAGTTTTCGAGGGGATTTATGGCGATTCATATTTCAGACAAGGCAAAGCAAGAGTTGGCAAAACTAGAAGTCGCCCAACCGAACTTTCTGCGCATCTCCGTCACCTCCGGCGGATGCTCGGGCATGACCTACACCGCCTGCATTGACAATTCGCGCGCAGATTCCGATCAGGTCCTCTTCGAGGAAAACGACCTCTGCATCGTCGCCGACCCCGGCAGCGCGATGTTCCTGGACGGCCTCGAAATTGACTATTCCGACGACCTCATCTCCGCCG
>JAMLJG010000028.1 GCA_023953695.1 Kiritimatiellia bacterium | reverse complement strand
GAATGGGAAATAACCTCGAAGCCAACTGGAGGATCGGGCAAGTCGGGAGACTACGTGATGGATGTCGAAACTAGGTACGCAGCCCTACACAGTGGTGCTGATGCAATGGAAGCATCAGCTGCGCAGTTCTGCTGTTGTACAAAAGATTGTACGCCCTGATGTCTCGTAAAAAAGTTGGTAACCGGAGCGAGTTTAAATGGTGTGGTTTCTAAAAGAGATGATGTGGTATTTTGTCCCGATGCAAATAGCACATCTAATGTTGTATGTTGTAGCTGCGGCAATATTGCTATGTCTAAAACCATTTATTCATATAGAGGTTATGCCTGTTCTGTTTCTGGGGTTATGTCTCAGCGTGGCTCTTCCTTTGTTCGGGAGTATTGCCCATGCGCTATGGAGTAAGTATGTATTTGGCGTTTACTATTGGGCTCCAGACTATGCAATCGACTTTACCCCGTATTTCCCAATTAAAGGTTCTCAGGTCGATCTCGTGTTCGGCGACCAGAAGGGGTATTTCCTAAAAGGTGACTTGCTGACTTTGAGGTTAATATGGGGGGGAGTTGCGCTTATCGTTTGGCTGTCATCTTTCTGTTCCGTGTATTTCCTAAAGAGGTTTATCAGCAGGGATAAGTAGTGTCAGGTCTTGATATGATTCGCCGCCGACATCGGAACGCGAAGGGGTTAAACGCGCGGAATAGGGGCGGTCCGCACATAGTTGCAGAATGCGGTTGACAGGTTGAGCCACCGCCGGGAGCGCATTCAGCTGGAGGACGGTATCTTGGTGACTAACCGATGTGTCTATGACGGCTGGCTAGTCAAAGCCGTGCTGAATGGACGCAACGAAACGATGGAAACGTATACGCATGGACCGGATTTGAGCGGGAGTCTTGAAGGGGCAGGAGGCATCGGCGGCATCCTTGCTGAGCGCAGCAATGGAACCACGCGCTGGTACCACGCGGACGTCATGGGCAACATCAACCTGATGAGCACAGCATCCCGCACCCTCTCCGCCCGCCTGACCTACGACCCCTTCGGCCAGGTTCTGGAACAAACAGGACCCACTCCCCGATACCAATTCTCGTCAAAGGAATGGGATCGGGCGGCGGGGGTGAACTATTATGGATATCGGTTCTATAGCCCCGGACAGGGGAGGTGGTTGAATAGGGATCCCCTAGAAGAGCTTGCGGCGCAGATTCATTTGTATGCATTCGTTCTGAACGATCCTATAGGACTGGTGGACAAGCATGGCCTCGCGACGTGCTCCCCCCACATAAGGGCAAGCATATCGTTTGACTTCAACTCGTGGAAGTTGGACGTGGGTGACTGTAGGTTCAATTTGCAATGGTTCGGCAGGCGACTCGGGGTTGGTGTTGCCGAGTGTGACGTTGAGGGAACGGTTGGATACCAAGCGACTCTTTCGTGTATCAAAGTTGACAAGTGCTGTGATGAAACGCGCAAATCGGGGTTTATAGATGGGGAAATGTCGAAGGCGGCCGTTGTTGGGTTTGGCTTTCGTATTCGAAATAAAGCGTGGGATGTTCTGCGTTACATCAGAATGCTAGTTCGTGGGCAAAGAGTTGTTTCAGAGTTGGAAAAGGCCATGCAGGCGGCCATCATCGCTCGTTACAGCGCAGATGAATTATGTGCTCAGGCATTTCCATGAGGCATGACCCCGATGTTTTGAGTGCGAATCCGCGCTGGTTGTGTGCGTTACCGGTTATTTGTATCTCGGTATTAGCATTTGAGTTCTCGGTGGCCGTAATTACAATCCTCTTGGCCGCCGTTGGAACGGTGTTCAAGTGGACTTTTCGCATTGATGATCCGATTGTATGGCTCGTATGCGCATCAATTTGTTTCTGTGCCTTAGTGCTCGGGGTTGCTGTGGGAAGGCGATCTTGGAGAATCTGCAGTGTGATGCCTAGAAATAGGCTGTGGTTTCTGATGGGCATAATAGGCTTTCTGTTTGTATTCGTCGCGCCAGCCCCGTTTGTGTTTGTTGTTGTGTTTGCGAAAATGCTCTAACGAGAGCGAATGGGGTTACGGCTCGACAAGGGTGAACGGACGGGGGAATAGGGGTCGGGGAATAGGGGTCGGTCCGCACATAGTTGCAGAATGTGGTTGACGGAGAGTCGGCCATGGGGGCAGGCGCATGACATGCGCCATGCACAGCAGCGCGTATAGAAAATGCGAAGACTTGCCCCAAATTGAAGTATGTGTACGACGAGGAGAATCGGCTCATCCGGGTCACAGAGCGCGGAAGCGGGAAGCTGCTTCTCCAGAACCGTTACGATGGACAGAGTCGCCGCCGCGAGCGTATCATGCTCGAATCGGACGGCAGCTACAGCACGAACCGATATGTATATCACGGCTGGCTGGTCAAAGCCGTGCTCAACGGACGCAACGAAACGATGGAAACGTATACGCATGGACCCCCCCAATGGGGTCAGGTCTTGACATGCTGCATCCAGTCGTGTTGAGATTCGTGTATGTCACGACCGATACGGATCAATTTGGATGGTGTATGGTATCACGTCACCGCGAGGGGAATAGAGCGGCGCGCGATATTTACCGAGGTGGCGGAATACTGTCACTTTCAGGATTTGCTCGCGGATTTCGCGGAGCGTTTTCGAGTTCGCATCCACGCCTTTGTGCTGATGCCCAACCATTTTCATCTGGTTCTGGAGACGCCGGATCGGAATCTCAGCGCGGCGATGCAATGGCTGAAAACCTCCTACAGCATGTGGTTCAACCGTCGGCATAGAAGAGTTGGCCCACTTTTTCAGGGGCGCTACAAGGCCGAATTGTTTGATCCGTATGAGGCGGGATGGACCGTCACTCGCTACGTGCATCTAAATCCCGTTCGCGTTAAGGGGTGGGGCCTTGATAAACAGGGCCGCCGGTTGGAAGCATCGGGCGCGACGACGCATCCATCTTCAGATGTGGTGCGCAAAAGGATTGCTCATCTTCGAGGCTACCGTTGGAGTTCCTATCCGTCCTATCTTGGTCAAGGCAAGACTACCGTTCCGGTGCAGCGGGGTGATGTCTGGCAGCTTGGGGGAGCAAAACGAGAGTCGGAACAGAAGATCGCCTATCAGAGGTATGTTGAAGAACCGCTTCGCAGCGGTTTGGTGGAAAGTCCGTGGGATCAGCTTGTGGGCGGACTGGTATTGGGTCGTGATCTCCTCAAGAAGGTTGGGAAAGGAGCCAAAGGAGATCATCGCGAACAGCCGGGACTGCGTCATTTGCATGCGAGGCCGTCGTTTCAACAGGTGGTGAAAGCGGTGGAGTTGGTGAAAGGAGAAAAATGGGATCAATTCGTGAATCGTGTTGGCGATTCCGGTCGAGATGTGGCTTTGGAAATTGCTCGGAGGCGATGCGGGTTGACGCTTAAGGAGTTGGGAGTGATTGCGGGCGACCTTGATTATCGTTCTGTGGCGACGGCAATTGGTCGAATCAAGAAGCGGGCGGCCCATGACCGAGCGCTCAGAGCCGTATTGCGCGAAGTGGAGGCAAAGATGGAGCATGTCAAGACCTGACCCCATGCTGACCCGGTGGGGCCATCCCGCGACTCAAACGCAGGGCGGCATCGGCCTCAATAATTGTTTTTCAAGGCTGACCCTGCGGGGCCCGGGTGGGGCAGAGTAGTGGAGTTTTTGATTGTGCGATTCGCAGAAACTTTCAGCGGTCTTGGCGTGTGTTTACTGCCCGCGCTGCTTATATCGGTCGCTCTTCATAAATATGCGTGGTGGAAGTATTCGAGGTGCACTTCATGCGCGATCCCATGTATCTCACCTCAATGGTGTTCTGATTTGTACCGTCGAATCCTGCCTGTCCCTCAATGCCATAGCTGAATGTAAATGGCGCACCGAAAGTGATTCCAATCGGCTCGTTGGTGATTCCGTTGCGAACAACAGCCATTCCGCTTGTGGCATATGAACAATTGGTCTGGTCTCCAGTCAGGACGACGGTAGTAATGTCGATGTGATCCTCGGCAGAGAAGTACACCGTGCCGGTACCAGTCGGGCCGCTGGCCACAAATGTGTCTGTGAACCGTGCAGATGCACGAGATGCTTGCTGGCTGTAGCTCGAGGGCATTGCCCCCACGGTAAGCGCGAGATATACACGGCCGTACTCAGCAGATGCGACGGCTGTCCCGGAAAAGTACGAAGAGTATGGCTCGGCACCGTAGGCTGCAGATACGGTCGCGTAGTCGCTTCCGAATTCATTGGTGGTCGTCAGTGTGTCGTCACCCCAGAAGACGCTGGCAGAACATTCAAGATCAGTCGGCCCATAGAGTTCGGCACGCGCATATGACGCGGCGAAGAGTAGCATTATGGATAGTGAGCACTTCATATTATTGCCCAACAATTTATTGAGTAGTTTTCTTGTGAACCTGCGATGTTCTTGATGAGCAGTCACAACCTCCTCAAACACAAGGCGAAGGGTAGCGGATTCTTTTCTATACCGTAAAGCGGACAAAAAATGCTGGCTTGTCGCTGTTTCTTACACTTTTGATGATTGATTATACAAATCATTATCGTGCAATATGATACGGAGTATATGTGCACACATTCCGAAGTCAACGTTGAGGCACCCAGGATCAGATAGCATGAAAGGCGGTTAGAGTTCCGGAGATGCGGCGTTGATCTCCCCCTCCTGGGGGGGCTATTGCGCCGCTCCGGAAAGCAGTACGGCGCCGAGGCCGAACATGGCGAAGAGGAGGATGTAGAAAGCGATGGCTATGACCATCCAGATCAGCGAGGCTTTGGCCCAGTTTGCCTTGCTTATCGGTGTATTGCTTCCGAATGCCCATACGAACAGAAGGATGAGGTTGACGAGGGGGATACACATCAGCAGGTAGGTCAGCATCCAGTTGCCTGTTGTGACGGGTCTATAGTTTGCGTTTTCCATTGGTTGCCCCTCTTGTTTGGTTGTCCAGTTGTGGCGCCCACCACTTCGGGTTGGGCGATAGCAGAGCGGGTCTGTGCAGAGCAAGATGGTTGCGTTTGCGCTGCTTGGCATTTGACCGGTGGGGTGCGTGGCTTTATCTTGAGCCGGTGTCGCGGTGTGCGACTTCTTTATAGCATGACGGTGTCTGCCCCTAACAAATTGGCTGCGCTTCTCGAAAAGACTGGGCTGTTTCAGCCCGGCCAGGTCGAGGAGGTTCTCGCGCGTCAGGCTAACTCTACGCAGTCTATCACGGATCAGGTGGTGAACCTCGGCTATGCGCGGGAGGATCATTTTCTGAAGGCGTTGGCCACGGCGATGGGGTTGCCGTATGTGCGACCGGGCGAGATGGCGATTGATAAGGCGGTGCTCGAGCGGCTGCCGACGAAGGCGGTTTTCCAATATAACGTGATGCCGGTGGCGCTGGAGAGTGGCGCGTTGCGCGTGGCGACGAATGATCCGTTTGCGCCGGGTTTGATTGATGCGCTTCGGTTGGCGTCGGGGCTTCGGGTGCGGTTGGCGCTCAGCACGGCGATGGATATTGATAAGGCTGCGAAGAAGCTCTATGGCGTTGGCGCGGAGACGCTTGACCGGATGATGGCGGATAACCGGATCGAGGTGCCGGAGGAGGATTTCAGCAAGCAGGATTTGAGCGAGCTGGATCAGGAGGCGTCGGTTGTCAAGTTTGTGAACCAGATTATCTGGGAGGCGCACAAAGACCGGGCGACGGATATTCACCTCGAGCCGCAGGAAATGGATTTGCGCATTCGCTATCGCGTGGATGGGGTGCTGCACCAGACGCCGGTGCCGCCGCAGCTCAAGCGCTTTCAGGCCTCGATCATTTCGCGTATCAAGGTGATGGCGAATATGGATATCGCGGAAAAGCGATTGCCGCAGGATGGCCGCATCAGTTTGCGCGTGCATGGCGAGGAGATTGATGTGCGCGTGTCCACCATGCCGACGGTTTATGGAGAGAGTGTGAGTCTCCGTTTGTTGATGCGGTCGAGTGGGTTGATTGGCATGGACAGGCTCGGGTTGGAGGATCGCGACGCGCAGATTTTGTTGAAGTTGATCAACAAGCCGCACGGCATTTTGCTCGTCACGGGGCCGACGGGGTCGGGAAAATCAACTTCGCTCTATGCGTGGTTGCACACGATCAATTCTGTGGATTTGCGGATCCTCACGATTGAGGATCCGATTGAATATGAAATGGCGGGGGTGAATCAGATTCACGTCAAGCCGGAGATCGGGCTGACGTTTGCGGTCGGGCTGCGCCATATTTTGCGTCAGGATCCGGATGTGATCATGGTCGGCGAAATCCGCGACAAGGAGACGGCGGAAATCGCGATTCGCGCGGCGCTGACGGGGCACTTGGTGTTCAGCACGCTGCATACGAATGATTCGGCTGGCGCGGTGACGCGATTGACGGATATGGGCATTGAGCCGTTTTTGATTGCGTCTTCCGTGGAGGGGTTGGTGGCGCAGCGCCTTGTGCGGCGGTTGTGTCCGCACTGCAAGAAGCCGTGGGAGATTGATGAGGCATTTTTGAAGAGCGTCAACTTTCCGCTGGAGCGCCTCGGCGAGGGTGTGATCATGGAGGCGGCCGGTTGCGAGGAGTGTCGCGGAACGGGTTTTCGCGGGCGCACGGGCATTTATGAAATCCTGGTGATCAATGACACGATTCGGCCGTTGATTGTCAGTCGCGCTTCCTCCAGCGCGATCAAGCAGGAGGCGATTCGTTTGGGCATGCGGACGTTGCGCGAGGATGGTTGGACGAAGGCGCTCAAGGGGGTCACGACGCTTGAAGAGGTGGTCCGCGTCTCGGAAGAGGACGAGGATCTGGTTCCGGAGGAGGGGTGATGGGGCTCCTCGTATTTTACGGATAACGCGGGATGCCTCGCTTTTCGTACACAGCTCGTTCGGCCACCGGCCAGCGCGCCAGCGGGACGCTGGAGGCGGGCGATAAGCGCGCTGCGCTGCTTCAGTTGGAGCGGCAGGGGCTGACGCCGATTTCCGTGACGGAGACGGTGGGCGCTGTGGCGGCGAAAACGAAGGAGAAGAAGGAGGCGCGCGCGAAGGGGCCGCGCCTGGTGTTGCGCCGCAATGCGCGGGCGCAGATGAATCTGCGCGAGACGCTGATGTTCACGCAGGAGTTGAGCGATTTGCTCTCGTCGGGGATGACGCTTGGCAGCGCGCTGCACACGCTTTCGCAGCGGCATTCGGGTGGCGGGCGCGATCAGATTGTCGTCGCGCTGCGGGATGAGATTATTCGCGGCGCGAGCCTTTCCGATGCGCTGGGTCAGTGGCCGGAGACGTTTGGCAATCTCTATGTCAACATGGTGCGAACGGGCGAGGCCAGCGGCAAGTTGTCCGAATCGCTGGAGCGCGTGAGTGTGCACTATGAGCGCATTCAGGCTGCGCGGGACAAGGTTTCGTCGGCGCTGGTTTATCCTGCGTTTGTGATTTCGGTGGGCGTGTTGACGATGATTTTCACGATGGTTTTCATTGTGCCGCGCTTCTCCAGCATTTTTGAGGAACTGGGCGGGACGTTGCCGCTGCCGACGCGGATTCTGATTGGGATGAGTTCTTTTCTCATTCATTGGGGTTGGCTGCTGGCGATTGCGATTTTTGGGTTGGTTGTTTTTCTGCGCCGCTATATTCGCACGCCGGCGGGGCAGCACCGCTGGCATTCGCTTCAGCTCCGGCTCCCGATTTTCAAGCGCATCATCACGGCGAATGCCTATGCGCAGTTTGCGCGCACGCTGGGTGCGCTGTTGCAGAGTGGCGTTCCGGTGCTCCGCGCGCTGGGTATTGTGCAGGACAGCATGGGGAATGTGATCATTGCCGAGCAAATCAAGGAGGCGCGCGAGCGCGTGACGGACGGTTCGACGATTTCGGGGCCGCTGGCGGCGGGGCGCATTTTTCCGCCGCTGCTCACCGATATGCTTGCGGTTGGGGAGCAATCGGGCGATATGCCCGGCGCGCTGAGCCACATTGCGCGGCGCTATGACGATGAGTTGGACCGGAGCGTCAAGGTGTTCACGACGATTCTGGAGCCGCTGATGATTGTGGTGATGGCGGTGGTGGTGGGGTTCATCGCGATCAGCATGTTGATGGCGGTGTTTGACATGACGAGCGGGCTGAACATAAAGTAACGGGACGGTCCGTGCGCTGCATTTCCAAGGGTTGGAAATGGGGGGCGCGCGGGGTTCCAACGGTTGGAAGTTTTCGCGAAAAAAGTTCCAACGATTGGAAAAGGGGCCGGGGTGCGGTTCCAAGGGTTGGACGTTTGGGTTGAAGGTGCGTGTGATTATGGGAGATGCGGTTATGGATACGAAGCGTTGCGTTTTGAGGCGCGTGGCTCGCGAGGGTTTCACGCTGATTGAGGTGCTGTTGGTGGTGGTGATCATCGGCATTTTGGTGGGTGTGGCGGTGCCGAAGTTGTCGGGTCGCGTGAAGCAGTCGCAGGTGGCGGCGGCGCGCGCGGGGATTGAGAATGTGAGCACGGCGTTGCGGCTCTATGAGTTGGATATGGGGCAGTTCCCGAGTTCGCTGCAGGGGTTGGTGCAGAATCCGGGTGGGACGAAGGGCTGGCGCGGGCCGTATTTGGAGAAGGGGATGCCGAAGGATCCGTGGGGCAATGATTATGTGTATGCGAGTCCGGGGAACAACAACCAGCAGTCGTTCGATTTGAAGTCGCTGGGGCCGGATGGGGTGGATAGCGCGGATGATGTGACGAATTGGAGCACGGAATAGGGTTTCGTGCGGGCGATGAACTATGGCGAATGAGCAGATGCGGGGTCGCGCGCAAGGCGCGCCGTGGCGTTCGTCAGGGGGTTCGCGGCGATCGGCGTTCACGCTGATTGAGCTGTTGTTGGTGGTGGCGATCTCGCTGATTGCGGTGGGGATTGCGGTGCCGATGTTTGCGAAGTCGTTTCAGGGTTCGCAGTTGCGGACGGCGGCGCGGAATGTGGTGATGTCGGTCAAGTACACGCGCAGCATGGCGGTGCTGAAGCAGCATTATATGGCGATTCTTTTCGACCGCGTGGCGGGTTCTCTTGAGGTGGTATCGCTGGCGGATCGCGCGGCGTTGGCGCAGCGGAGCCAATTCATTTCGGAGCGGGGCGAGGGGGGCGCGGCGGCGGCGAGTGGGCCGCCGCCGATTCGGAGCGATTTGCGGAAGCCGCTGCCGAAGGATATCAAGATTGTTTCCTTTGAGTCGGCGGTGGCGGGGCGCGCGCTGGACGATGTGTATTGGGTCAATTTCTTTCCGAACGGAATGGGGGAGGGGTTTGTCATTGAGTTGGAGGACAAGGCGGGGAAGCGGGTTCGCATTCGGGTGGAGGGGATTTCGGGTTCGGCGGAGGTTGAGTTTTTGTGAGTGGGGGTGACCAGGTGGAGTCGGTGGCGGCGCGGCGGTGGCGGCGTCGGCGTGCGGGGTTGAGCTTGGTTGAGGTGTTGATGGCGCTGGTGATTTTGGGGACGGGGTTGGTGGTGTTGATTGCGGCGGCGTCGCGTTGTGTTGCGGTGGTGCGGAAGGTGCGGAATTTGGAGACGACGCGGGAGTTGTTTGGGCGGGTGGAGGTGGAGAAGCCGATTTGGGTTGAGGAGGATATTGAGGACGCGGCGGGGCAGGGCAGTTTTACGGGGGAGTATAGTCAGTATCGCTGGCGTCGCGATATTGAGGGGGTGGGCGATGAGGACGATGGGTTGTGGTTGGTGACGACGACGATTTCGTGGTCGGATCGCGGCATGGAAAATTCGGAGACGGTTGTGACGTATGTGCACTGGCCGAAAACAAACTAGGGTGCGCGGTCGGGCGCGCGGCGGGTTCACGCTGGTGGAGCTGTTGGTGGCGCTGGCGGTGATGGGGGTGGCGTTTGCCGTGGTGTGGAACACGTTTTCGGCGGTGCTGAAGGCGTGGCGGCGCGGCGGGCAGGTGGTGGATGAGATTCGGCATGGCGATTTCGTGATCGATCAGTTGGTTTCTGCGTTGCGCTCGACGGCCTATTTCCCGCTGAAGCCGGAGCGGTATGGGTTTTGGCTGGTGAATCAGGGTGAGCAGGATGAGGTGAGCTGGGTGACGTCGGGGACGGCGTTTATGCCGCCGGATTCGCCGCTGGCGCAGGGGGTGCATCGGTTGATGGTGAGCATTGAGTCCGATGAAAATGGGAAGGATGCGTTCACCGTGCGCGCGTTTCCGCATTTGGCGGAGGAGCTGGAGAAGAAGGATGCGACTTCGTGGGCGATTTCGACGAGGGTGAAGGGGTTGAATGTGCGGGTGTGGAATCCGCAGGATGAGGCGTGGGATGATGAGTGGGAGGACACGAACAAGATTCCGGGGTTGATTGAGGTGACGCTGACGATGGAGTCGCCGGGTGAGTATGAGCCGCCGGTCAAGATTGCGCGGTTGGTGCAGATTCCGCTGGGGCCGGTGACGACGAGCACGGTGCCGGTGGCCACGGGGCAGCCGGGTGCGGAGGGGTCGGGCCCGAATACGCGGCCGGATCGCGAGGTTGGCGCGGGCGTGGAGGGGTCGCCGCGGGTCGGCGGTGGAACGGGTGCGGCGCGGGATGCGAATCAGCCGCGCACACGAATTATCAGTGGGCAATAGGTTAGATGATGCAGCGGATACGAACCAGGGTGCAGTCGAGTCGGGAGGGATCGGTCCTGATTGTGGCGCTGTGGACGCTGATGATTTTGGCGCTGTTGATTTCGTCCATGGCGTATGACATGCGGATTGAGGCGGAGATTGCGTCGTACATGCGGAAGAAGACGAAGGCGCAGTATCTGGCGCAGGCGGGGGTGGAGTGGGCGAAGGTGTTGATGACCAAGCCGGTGAATACGGGGGAAACGGGCGAGTTGAATATCGGGCCGGATGACGATGAGGCGATGATGCAGCTCGCGCACCGTTTTCAGAATCTCGGCATGGGCTTTTCCAATCAGCGCAAGGAGTTGGGGGAGGGCGCATTTGAGGTGTCGCTTTTGCCGGAGCCGCGCAGGTGGAATATCAATGTGCTCGCGACGCAGGCGGCGACGGACGAAGGCGCGCGGTGCATTCTCGAGGAGTTGCTCGATCAGGCGGAGATTCCGCCGGAGTTATATGATGAGCTGATTGATGCGTTGCTCGACTGGATTGACGAGGATGATCTCCATCGCACAAACGGCGCGGAGTCGGACGATCCCTTTTACAAGGATCGCGGCTACAAGGTGAAGAACGGGCCCTTGGAGACGGTGGACGAGTTGCGGATGATCAAGGGGTGGACGGATGCGATTGTGTATGGCGGCCCTTCGCCGAATTCGGGTGAGCCGCCGTTGCGGGGGCTCGCGCAGAAGTTGACGGTGTGGGGCGATGGCAAAATTGATGTCAACGACGCGGGCGATGCGGAGCTGCTGGCCATTTGCGACATGGATGAGTTGGTGCTGGAGGATATTCATCGGTTGCGGCTTGGGCTCGATGGGCAGGAGGGCACGCTGGACGATGGCATTCGCGATCTGAATCAGATCGCGGGGATGACGCCGCAGATTGCGCGCTGGCTGACGGTGCGCGACACCAAGTTTGTCCGGCTCGTTTCGATGGGCGAGGTGCAGGGTGTGCGCAGTGGCATTTGGGCGGTGTTGCAGGTGAGCGGGCAGAACATTGTTCCGGTGTTCTGGCGCGAAGAGCCGATGGATTGAGGGCTTGCCCTCTCGAATTGACCGCGGGAAGCCGTCGTGCGACAGTGAACGTCATGTGGCCATCTTGTTTTGTTCTCTTTCGGCGTTTTTTTTCGCTCGGTCTGGTTCTCCTGCTGGCTTCGAGCTGTGTGCAGGTGGAGCAGACGCTTTCGCTCGATGCGACGGGCGGTGGGAAATTGGTCTTTGGCTACACGATGACGAAGGAGGCGTTTGCCGAGATTGAGGCGCGCGTGAAGGCGGAGGCCGAGGCGAGCGGCGAGGATGCGACGCTGCCTTTTTCGTTCGACAAGGCGAAGATTCAGGAGGAGTTCAAGGAGTATGCGCCGCTGGGCATTGCGTTGGAGGACGTGCGCGCGTGGGATGACGATCGGAACAAGCACGTTCGGCTGGAAATCCGATTTGCGTCGCTTGCGGGGGTGATGAAGACGGAGTTCTTTTCGGATCGCACCGTGGAGCTGAAGAAAATTGACGAGGGGGCGTATGAGTTGCGCCAGCGCGGCGCGGCCGGGGCTGAATCCATCCCGCCTGAGACGCTGGACATGATGCGATCGCTGTTGGCGGGATTCCGCGCGACGCTGACCTTTGAGTTGCCGGGCGCGGTTGTGGCGTCGAACGCGGGCAAGACTGAGGATCGGCGCGCTGAGTGGGTCTTTGATGTGGATGCGGACACGCAGGCGTTAATTCGCGCACAGAGCGAGGATTTGTGGGTACATTTTTCGGCGGATGGTTTGGAGCTGCCGGAATATCCGCCGCGCTGAGCGGCGGATTGCAGTGTCCACCGCGCGCGCAAGGATGAGAGGAATACGTGGTCGGCAAGAATGCTCAAGAGTATCAAGCAGAGCTAAAGGCGCTTGCCGACGGACTGCCCTTTCCAGCGGTCGAGTTTCCGGATTTCAAGCGGAAGGACTATGAGGCGCCGAGCGTGCGTCAGCCGCGGACGTTTGTGCGGGCGGATTCGTCCACGCAGGCGGTGGGTCGCTTCTTGATTGAGCGCGGCACGGTGGATTTGCTCCAGCCGGAGCAGACGGCGGGGTTGTTCGCGGAGATTTATTGGTGTTGTTTGCAGGTTCGGCAGGCGAGCCGCCGCCGCTACAAATCGGCTGCAGCGGCGCGCGAGGCGCTGGTGGGGGCGCGGCGGCTGATTTCGCGGATCGAGGCGGCGGAGGAGGAGCTTTTCATCGCGAACCGGCGGATGATTGTGAATTGCCTCAAGCCGTATTATTGGATTGGCCAGATGTGGCTGGCGGACTTTTTGCAGGAGGCCTCGAAGGCGCTTGCGAATGCGGTGCGAAGGTTCGATGCGACGCGAGGCACGCCGTTTTATGCCTATTCGCAGCGAGCGGTACAAAATCGGCTGCGCAATTTTTTTCGCGATCACGTGCGCGCGGGCAGCTTTGGTATACGGCCGAGCCGCGAGATGCAGTTGGTGAAGAACATCGTGGACACGTGGAAGCGCGACTACGAAGAAGAGCCGTCCGACGAGGTGGTGGCGAAGATTGCCGATATTCCGGTGGAGCGAGTCAACAAGGTGCGCGCGTATATTTCGCAGTGGGCGCGCATGCCCGTGCCGCCGGTTTCGCTCGATGCGCTTTTCACGGAGGACGGGGGAAATCTGCACGAGGTGGTGGAGGATACGCAGGCGCCGGATGCGATGCACGCTGCGGAAGTGGCGGAGGTTTGGCAGGCGATTGATTCTCTGCCCGAGCGGTCGCGGCACATCATGAAGCTGCGCTTTGTGGAGGGGCGCACGCTCGAGGAGACGGGGAAATTGCTCAAGTTGACACGAGCGAGGATCAAGCAGATTCAGGACGGGGCGCTCAAGAAATTGCGCCAAATCCTCAAAGAGCCTCCGCGCGACGATTGATGGGCGCGGGTCGCGCGCGGGGCGATTATCCGGCGCGCGGGGAATGGCGCGCCTGGCGCCAGCCGTCCCAGAGGTATTGAAGTCCCGCGAGGGCGGTGAGCGCTCCTGCGACACCGATGAGGATGGGGAAGTGGCGCTCGTCGTATTGTGAGAGAACCCAGAGGATGGCGATCATTTGCAGAACGGTCGCGACCTTGCCGGTCCACCGGGGCTGAACGTGAACATTGCCGGCGACGTGGCGAACGAGAAAGTAGCCACCGATGATGAGTGCGTCGCGGCTGATCACGAGCGCGGAGAACCAGATGGGGATATGCGGGGTGAGAGCGGGCAAGTTCGGGCGCGTGAGGAGAATGAGCGCGGAGAGCAGCAGGAGTTTGTCCGCGAGCGGGTCGAGGATGCGGCCGAGAGCAGAGACTTCGTTGCGCGCGCGCGCCAGATAGCCATCCAGCGCATCCGTCGCAGCGACGGTTAGGAAAATGCCGAACGCCCACCAACGCAGGGTTGGATTGGGCGTTCCGTCTTTGAGGCCCAGCAGGTAGTAGATGAGCAGGACAATGAACACGGGGATCGCGATGATCCGCGCCAAGGTCACTCGCGTGGCGAGTGTGATTCCTTGGATGGGGGGCGATCCGGGCATGGCGTTTTCAAGCGTCTTGCACCTTCACTCCGACGGTGACGGGGAAGTTCACCGCGTTGGAAACGGGGCAATAGCGTTCTGCGGTGTGGACTGCTTGCGCGGCTTTGTCCGCATCGTCACCTGCGGGGATGGTCAGGGTGACTTCGATGTGACAACTCTGGAAGCGCAGGCCGTTCGGCGTCTTGGCCATGTTGCCGGAGGCTTTGCTGGAATAGGCGGTCAGGGCAATTTTTTGGCGCTGCACGATGCTCAGGGTGGTGAGCAGCATACAGGCTTCGATTGCGGAGACGAGCATCAGCTCCGGATTCCAGAGGTCTTCCTTGCCGCCAAACTCAGGGGGTGAGCTGAAGGCGAGGTCGGGCCGCGCGTTTGCGCCGACTGTTCCGGTTTCGCCGCCATTCCAAACGACTGATGTTTCGTAGTTCCACGACATAACAAGCTCCTTATGGTTCCCGCGAGCGTAGCAAATGTTGCGGGTTAATGCACGCCGATATTGCGGGTGTTGGCTGTGGGTTTTGGGGAGGCGCTGCCGCCGCTATTCGTTGCGCAGGGCCTCGGCGGGGGAGATGCGGGCGGCGGCGCGTGCGGGCCAGAAGGAGAACGCGATTCCGAGCAGGGTCGCGACAAGCAAGGGAGTGAGGAGGACGAAGAGGTCGAGACGCAGGGGAATGGGGAAGCGATCGCGCGCCATCCAGAGAACCGCGCAGGTGCCGAGCGCGCCGGATAGAGCGGCGATGGCGGTGAGGAGAATGGCCTCGAGGACGAAGAGTCCGGCGATGTCTTGCGCGGTGGCGCCGAGTGCGCGGCGCAGCCCGATTTCTGTCACGCGCTCTCGCACGTTGGCGACGAGGAGGCTCATCAGGGTGGTGCCGCCGAGAACGAGGCAGAGGATTGCGATGCTGCCCGCGGTAAAGCGGATGGTGTCTTGCAATTTGCGCAGTCGTTGGAGAAGGACCTCGGGTGTGATGAAGGACAGGCGTTCGAGGCGCTGATCGGGTTGGGTGAGAAGTGTGCGGGCGAGTGCGACGGATTGCTCGATGGATTGGCCTCTGGGATTGCGGATGTAGATTGCGTCGAGTGGCGGTTCTGCGGCGGGGGCGCTGAATTGCCAATAGGGCGGGAGGGTGCGGGGAACGAAGAGGGCGCGATCGCCGGGGGAGAGCGCGGGGTCGGTGGATTCGGATTCGAGGGCATCGGCGCCGATCCGCAGCAGGCCGATGAGACGATAGGGCGTTTCGCGTAGGCGAATGACGTCGCCGACGCGCCAGTTCCACTCGCGTGCGAGTGTTTCTTCGGCGACGGCGACGCGCTCTCGGTTGTGCAGATCGCGGGCGTCGAGAAATCGCCCCGATGCGATGCGCCAGGGGCGAATGTCGAGAAGTGCTTCATCTGTCGCGACAATTCGAACTTGTCGGTCGCCGCCTGCGGAGACGCGCTCGGTGAGTTGGACTCCGGAGATGGAGGCGCCGGGAAGGTGCGCGCGCAGCAGGTCCATGTGGCGCGCGCTCAGGCGCAGGGAGGGCTGGGTTTGCGCATCCGATGGGGCCTGCGCGATGGCGAATACTTGCGCGCCGAGTTCTTCGACAATTTGGCGCGCGCGGTCTTGAAGCCCGCCCAGCACAGCGAGCAGTACGGTGAGTGCGGTCATGCCGATGGCGAGGGCGAGAAAGGAAAGACCAGCGCGGCCGGGGCGCGCGCGAATGTCGTCGGCGATGTCGCGAAGGCTGGCGCGGAGTTGGCGGATCATGAAACATCCTCCAAGCGGCCTTCACGACAGACGAGGTGGCGCGTGGCGTAGCGCAGGAGGGCTTCGTTGTGGGTGACGAGAAGTATGGTGATTCCGTCTGCGTTGAGTTCGCGGAAGGTCTCCATCACGCTGGTTGAGGCCGCGCGGTCCAGGTTTCCGGTCGGCTCGTCCGCCACGAGTAGATCGGGGCGCTGTGCGACGGCGCGCGCGATGGCGACGCGCTGCATTTCGCCGCCGGACATCAGGCGAACGGGTTGCTCGGCGTGCGAGGCGAGTCCGACGCGGGCGAGCGCGTGTTCGGCGCGGGAGCGCGCGTCCGAGTCGGGGCTGGTGAGATAGCGAAAGCGGAAGAGGACGTTGTCGAGGGCGCTGCGATGGGTGAGCAGGCAGAACTTCTGGAAGACCATTCCGAGTCGTTCTTTTCGGAGGGCGCAGAGTTCGCGTTCGTTCAGTGCGGAGGCTAGGCGTCCGCCGAAATGGAGCGTTCCCTTTGTTGGCGTGTCGAGCAGGGAGGCGAGGTTGAGGAAGGTGGATTTTCCGGAGCCGGAGGGGCCGGTGATAACAACAAAGCTGCCGGGATCAATTTCCAGGTTCACGCCGCGCAGAACCTCCACTGTGCCGCGGGGTGTGGGGAAACTTTTCCACACGTCGTGCATGGAGAGGACGGGCCCGGTTGGGGAGGACGGTTGCATTAGGGTTTGACGACGTCGCCGGGTTTTAGGCCATCGAGAACTTCGAAGTTTTGCACATCGGCCCAACCGAGTTTGAGCGGTTGCGTTCGCGCGGGTGGGCCGGCGATGCGGGCGGTGGGTTCGTTGCCATTCATGTGGACGAAGGAACGCGGGATGAGGAGGGCGTTGTCTGCGGAATAGGATAGGATTTCGGCCTCCACGGACATGCCGGAGCGCAGGCGCGGGTCGGCATCCTGCAGGCCGATGACGGCGCGGAAATAGCGTTGCCAGCCGGGCCGATCCGCGACGATGGTGGCCATGGACCCGACGGTTTCAACGTTGCCGGTGAGGGCGAGGTCGGGATAGGACAGCGGCGTGACGCGAACGGAGCGCCCGATTTCTACGCGCGCGAGTTCCGCTTCGGGGATTTGAACCTCGATGATGAGGTCGCGCATGTCGGGGATGATCAGGAAGGGTTGATTCTTGTAGATGCTGTCGCCCACGCGGACGGTGCGGAACTCTCCGCCGACGTGGAGGGGGCGATAGACCACAACGCCATCGGCGGGGGCCAAGACGGTGCAGTTGGCGAGCTGTGCTTTGGCCAGCTTCAGTTCTTGTTCGGCGGAGGAGAGCGTGGCGCGCGCGCGCTCCAGCGCGGAGGGGTGGAGGAAGTCTTTTGTGAGCGCGATTTTTTGATCCAGTTTCTCCAGTTGAGTCTTGAGTTGGTCCACCTTCAAT
Organism: Kiritimatiellia bacterium; assembly: GCA_023953695.1. GTDB lineage: Bacteria > Verrucomicrobiota > Kiritimatiellia > CAIVKH01 > CAIVKH01 > JAMLJG01. The sequence goes on along the minus strand of JAMLJG010000028.1, from coordinate 11,176 downwards.
TTCTGTTGTTCGAGTTCCTGTTCGGAAACGAGGTCTTCTGCAAGGAGCGCGCGCGAGTCTTCGAGGTATTGCTTCTCCGCCTCGAAGGTCATTTGTGCCTCGATGCGCTGAGCCTCGAGATCGCGGAGTTCGAGCGGGAGTTCGGCTTTTTCGATGCGCTCGAGGTCGGAGCTGGCGAGCTGGAAATCGCGCTGCAGCTTCAGGAGGTCGCGCTCGACTTGCGAGCTGTCGAATTTGACGAGGAGATCGCCTGCTTTTACCGGCGCGCCCTCTGGCGCGAGTTCCACAATGGTGGCGCTTCCGTTGAACTTCGACATAATCACTTCCACGCGCCGCGCCTCGAGCTTGCCGGGATAGACCGTCCACACCTGCATCGGGCCTGTGGCGATGGTGTGGGTGCTGGCGTTCTCGCCCGAGCGCGAACAGGCGGCGAGTGGGAGCAGCGCGGTGGCGAGAAGGAAGTGGAAAAGGGATCGGAATTTCACGGTGGGACCTCGCTGAGATTCGGGCGCAACACGGCGGGGGCTTCGAGCAGCGTGCCGAGTGTGTTGAGATAGTTGTAGCCGGCGACGGAGGCCTCGGCTCGCGAGCTGAGGCGGCGATCTTCCGCGTCGGTGAGCGCTTCTTCGGCGTCGGTGACGGAAAAGTTGTCGCCGCGCCCGATTTCGAAGAGGCGGCGGGCCAGCTTCGCGCGCTGCAGGGCGAGTTGATGGTTTCGCTCCGCAATGCGCATTTCATCCATGGCGCGGCGGTAGGCGGTGGTCTGCTGTTGCACTTCGCGCGTGATGGCCAGTTCGCGAATGCGGACGGATTCGATGGCGGACTCGCGCGAGAGAATCGCTTGCCCGAGTCGCGCGCGTTCGTGCGATTGATTCAGGTCCGTGTCGCCGCCGATTCCGACCGACCAGAGGTCGCCCTTGCGTGTGCCGGTATAGGTGTCGCTGGAGTTGTCGTATGATTCATAGCGCGCGACGACGTTGAGGTCGGGGAGGAGGCCGCGGCGCGCGATCTTTTCGCCGCGCACGGTGTCTTTGTAATCTTGGATGGCCTGGGCATAATCGAGGCGATTTGAGAGCGCTACGCGCACGGCTTCTGTCGGCGGCATGGGCTCGAGATCGAGGAGGGGTGGGGGTTCGAGTGTGTAGCGGGTGTCTGGCGATTGGCCGAGAAGCTCGGCGAAGTCGCGTTGCTGTGAAGAGAGTTGTTCCCGGCTGGTTTCGAGTCGCGATTTTGCCTCGCCGAGACGCAGTTCGACGCGGAGGGTATCCACGCGCGTGGCGCGGCCCTGGCGCTCCCGCGCGCGGGTGAGGCGATAGAGTTTGTCGAGGCGTTGGAGCGAGGCGTCGTCCGACGCGATTTTGCGGTCCAGCCGAATGAGCGATTCGAACATTTCGACGACGCGGAGGAGGAGGCTCGCTTTCTGCAATTCGTAATCGCGCTGCGCGCTGCGGATTCGTTGGTTTGCGAGGATGAGGGCTTCGCCCTGGACGAGCGCGCCGAAATTGCGGAAGAGCGGTTGGCGCAAGTCTGCTTGCCAACTGGTTCGCGTGTTGGAGTCGTCGTCGGTCTCCGACCACTGAATGCGGGGCCCCGCCGACACTTCGGTGCCGAGGAGAAACTTTTTGCCGAGCGCGAGGCCGTAGGAATAGCTGTCGCGATCGTCTGTTGTCTGTGCGCCTCCATCCGGGCGGAGGCTGAAACCGAAGTCTGCACGGGCGGATGCCAGGCTGAGGTCCGCACTGCCGACCGCGCGCGCGCGTTGAGCGAGATCTCGGTTTTGGGTGAGCGCCAGATTCAGCGCGGTGGGAAGATCGAGTGCGGGTTGTGCAGATGCCGTGCTCATTCCGAGCAGCAGCGACGTCGCCGCGATTTTGCACGCCTTCCACATACGGCGCGCATTATCGGGTGCGGACGACCTTTCGCAAACACTATTGAGGGGCAAGGCTCAGTTCGTTTGAGAGCCTGATCCAGTCATCCACCGAGAGGGTTTCCGGTCGCTGCTTGGGGTCGAGGCCAGCGCGTTCGAGCGCGGGCGCGTCTTTCACGAGCGAGTGGATCTGTTTCCGGCGCTGTCCAAAACAGCGCTTCACGAGCGCGCGAAAGTGGCGCTCGTCTTTTGCGGGGCATGCGCGGGGTTGGCGAATGAGGAGCACAATGGCCGATTCGATTTGCGGAACGGGGAAGAAGCAGGAGTGGGCGATGGCTTTGTGAAGCGAGGACTTGTAGTCCGCTTGTGCAAAGACGCTCAACACGCCGTAGTCTTTGGTGTTGGGGCTGGCGGTGATGCGGTCTGCCACTTCGCGCTGCACGGTGACAACCATTCGCTCGGGCCGCGCCTCGGCGTGGCAAAGATCCACCAGAATCCGCGTGCCGACAGAATAGGGGAGATTGGCCACCACCTTGTTGATGCCGCGCGCGAGGTGCGCGGGGAGGTTTTCGTGGAGGGCATCGCCGTGAATGAGGGTGAAGTTGGGCGCGCCGCCGAGGGTTTGTTGGATGTGCGCGTGGAGGACGTCGTCCTTTTCAATTGCGAGGACGTGGCCCGCTCGTTCAAGGAGTGGCGCCGTGAGGACGCCGAGACCGGGGCCGACTTCGAGGACCTTGTCCGCCGGGGTCAGCTCGGCCGCGTCGAGCATGATGCGGAGGATGTTCCCATCAATCAAAAAGTTCTGGCCGAGCACGCGGCTGGGCTTGAAATCCAGACGGCGCAGGAGGTCGCGCACTTCGGTGGGGCGGGTTGGGTTCATGGGTGCGGAGCGCGATGTTTATGCGCGTGGGGGCTCATTGAGCCCACGGATTTTTTCGGCGCGCGAGCTGCTCGGCCCATTTGATGGCCTCCGCCATGCTCGATGGATTCGCGATGTTTTTTCCGGCGATACCGAACGCGGTTCCATGATCGGGCGAGGTGCGGACGATCGGGAGGCCGAGTGTGAGGTTCACGCCGGAATCGAATGCGATCAATTTCAGCGGTGCGAGTCCCTGGTCGTGATACATCGCGATTACCGCGTCGTAGTCGCCTTGAGCGGCTTGGTGGAAGACCGTGTCGCCCGGCAGTGGGCCGACGATCGGAACGCCGCGTCGGCGCGCGCGTTCAACGGCGGGGCGGATGAGGTCTTCTTCCTCCGTGCCCATTTTGCCGCCCTCGCCTGCGTGCGGGTTGAGTCCGCAAACGGCGATACGGCCGCGCCGCGCGCCCAGCCAGGGGAGCGACATGGCGGTCATTTCGATGGCGTCCTCTATCACGCGGCGCGTGAGGGAGGCGGGCACGTCCTTGATTGCGATGTGTCGCGTGGCGAGGACCACGCGGAGCGGCCCGCCGAAAAGCATCATGCCTACGCGCGAAACGCCGCAGAGCTCCGCGAGCATTTCCGTGTGGCCCGGCCACTCGATCCCGGCGCGATGAAAGCCCTCTTTGCAAATGGGCGCTGTCACCAGCGCGTCGAGCTGTCCGCGCAAACAGGCATCCACACCCGCCACGATCCAGTTGCCCGCTGCGGCAGAAGCGCTGGGGTCAATCTCGCCCGGCGTCCAGCGCAATGGCAGGCGTTCGGGAGTCCAGCAATAGGCGCGCGCGCGGGTTGGCGGATCATCCAGCGAGGCTGTCGGCGGTGCGGGCAAGCGAATGTGCCGGGCTTGTTCTGCGAGGATTCCTGCGTGGCCGATGAAAACAAATTGAGCATTGAGCTTGCGCAGGCGGCGCACGGCCTTCAGCGCGATCTCCGGACCGATGCCGTTGATGTCGCCGAGGGTGATTCCGATTCGCAGTTGTCTTTTTACAGGCATTGGAAATCGTTTGGGCCGAAAGTTCCAAGCGTTGGAACTTTTCAGAACACCTGGACAAAGTACTTCTTTTTGAGTCGTTCCATCCAGCGCGAATAGAGTCGTTCGGCTTCGGCCTGGCGCAGCGACCGTTCGATTTCCGGGCGCACTTCGTCCAGCGTGCGCTGGCGCGCCGCCTCGCGTCCTTCGACGAGGGCCAGGTAGATGGCTGCGGGGGTCTCGATGATATCGCTGACTTCGCCGGTCGGCAGTTTTTTGAGAGCGTCGCGGAGGTCGGCGCTGAAATCGGACGGAGCGCGCCAGCCCCAGTCGCCTCCGGCGGCTGCCTTGCTATCTTGTGAAACCTCTTGTGCGACGTCGGCGAAGGACTCGCCTGCGAGGATGCGTCCCCGCGCGCGTATGGCGATTTGGCGTTGATCCTCTTTCAGCGCATCGTCCGACTCGGGCAGCGGCAGGGCGATCAGGCGGACGTGAATGCGAGCGGGGAGCTTCCACTTTTCCAGTTGGCCGTCGTACGCCTTTTGCAGTGCGCCGGGCGTGATTTTGATGCGGTCCGTCACTTCCTGACGCCGGAGAATGCTGACGATGAGGCGTTCACGGACGCGGGTTCGCCATTCGTCGAGTGTGATTTGCTCTTCTGCGAGCGCTTCGAGAAACTTCGCGCGGCTGTTGTCGAACCGCTCAAAGATGAACTCCTTGATTCGGTCGTCCACGACGCGGTCGGGAATGGCGCCTCCGAGTTTCTTGAAATCCTCGACAATGAGCGCCTGCTCAATCAGCAGGTCGCGCGCGTTGTTGTAGGCCTCCTGGCGACGCCGCGCCAATTCGGCGCCCGCGAACTCGTCGCGCATTTGAAGATCGCCCGCTTGGACGAACTCAAGCACATCGCCAACCGTGATCACTCGCGCATTCACAATGGCCGCATAGCCATCGGCAGGCAGTTCATTGGTGGAGGTGTTGGCGAAAGCGAGGCCGGCTATCAGGAAGGCGCCAGTAAAAATGGAGAAAGTGCGCATAATCCGGCCAGCATGCCACAGGCCCCTGCCCACCGCAAGCGCGCCCGGCCGTCCCTACGCGATTGCCCGGATGGGATACTTGTGCGAGCCGGTTAATCAGGCGACGCGATCTTTGCAGGTGAGATCGTGGGAGGGGTGTGGGTAGGGCGCGTTGGGCCAACGCGCTGGAGTGGTTCGGGTGTGAGCGAGGGGGTTTTGCCGGGAACGAGTGGCGGCGGTTTGAGCCAAACCGCCCTACCATTGTGGGAGGAGGCATGGGTGCATGGGTTTGGCGGGGCTTTGGGGCCAAGTTGCCCTACCATTTGTGAATGATCCGCGTGGAGGTGTGGGTAGGGGAAGTCGAACGAACGTGCATCGCGCAGTCAGCGCTTATCGGAACACCACAGACAGAAAGCGAAAGACAAGCAAGCGAGAGTTGCAACTATGTGCGAACCGACCCCCATGCGCACCCGTTTTGACTTCCCTCCGACGCGCGGTCTGTCAGAATCGCCGCTTGACACGGCCAGAGCGGTCACATGTTTTGACTTCCCTCCGACGCGCGGTCTGTCAGAATGCCCGTCCGTTTATCCTTATACGTGATTGTGTTTTGACTTCCCTCCGACGCGCGGTCTGTCAGAATGGTCACCAATATCTCTGCCTTGTTCCAAGAGTTTTGACTTCCCTCCGACGCGCGGTCTGTCAGAATCACAACCTAAAGCGCAAAACACATAACATAGTTTTGACTTCCCTCCGACGCGCGGTCTGTCAGAATGCTGGTTGAAACGGAATAAACCGGACCTGTGTTTTGACTTCCCTCCGACGCGCGGTCTGTCAGAATCGCGAGACTGCCAAACATCCGAACCGCCCTGTTTTGACTTCCCTCCGACGCGCGGTCTGTCAGAATTGAGACGCATTCCGGCACGAAGAGTGTTCTGTTTTGACTTCCCTCCGACGCGCGGTCTGTCAGAATAGGCTTGTCGGAGGTTGGTGGAGGTAAGTAGGTTGCGGTTGTTTTGTCAGTCTGCGCGTCGGAAGGGGAAGTCTTAACTGAAGTTTCGGAAAGTTGGCCACTGCCTGGCACGCCAACGAGCCGAATGTAATTACCAGAACTCGATCTGTTCAGGCATGGACAGATTCCGGGCTCTGTTGCCTTGGTTGTAGTTCGGGCCTGTGATGCAAAGGCCGCGCTCCCATTGGCGATCTGTCAAGAATAGCACGCGGACATTTCCTGCCTCGGGACAGAAACTCTTGATGCGTGCGGCGTGTTTGTCCAACCGATCCCGATCAACGCAGGCCCGCGCGTAGACGGAAAATTGAACCATATGGTAGCCGTCATCGAGGAGCTTTTTTCTGAAGTCGGTTGCGGCCTTGCGCTCCTCTCTTGTGAGCACCGGTAAGTCGAACATGACCAGCATCCAGCCCATACGATATGCAGAATCTATGACGGCGTTCATGTCGCCAGATCTACTCCCAGATCCGGCACCCAGAGAGGATCGGCGGAAAGCTGTCGGTAGCAATCGCCGAGTGATCGCGCAGTGTGATCAATCGCGTCCATCAGTTTGATCGCGATCGGGCCCCTGCGCGTCCGCAATTCTTTGAGTGATCGGCCAACGAACCGACACCAGCTTTCCATCGAGGTGTCTCGTTGTGCCATGAAGTATGCGAGCATCCAGTCCACAAAGGGGCGATAGGGCTCCATGACATCATACACGAGAGGATCGCCGCGATAGGATGGGCAGTGACCCACTCCGATTTGAGGGAGCAGGCCGTGAATGACCAGTGAGCGGTGGCAGAGTGCGCAGAGGACGGCATAGCCATAGTTCAACATTTGGTTCGGCGGATTCTCGCAGTGGCGATCTCGGCGCGAGCCGTTCCATCCGATGGATGGGAAATACAGACGCCAGTACTGGCGCGCGCAGTTGCTTTCGTCAATCTTGGGAGCTGTCAGGGCGCGGTCGAGATAGGCGCACGGGATTTTGCGATCCGCCAACACGCCGCGCTGGTTCCGAGTTTTGCCGCGCAGCAGCCGGTTCCAGACGCGTTGATTGAGGGAGGCCAATCGCCGAGCCTGATTCTCCATGGTTTTGGGATCCACGGTGCGCGGCAGTGGCGCGGTCACTCCGATCGGCTGATAGCGTTCTCCGCAGTGTAGAATAATGCCTTCATTTTCCAGGATTCCGGCCATTGCGCTGCTGGTCAGAGTGACGCCGCGCGCGGCGATTACCACCGCTCGCAAATCTTCGAGCGGCATTCGCCGATCCGAGGCGGCCTCGTCTTGCTTGGGAGCGCGGCAAATCAAGTGGCCGCGATCGCGCCCCAGCGAGACGCCATGCGTAAGAATATGTAGAATGTGATGCGCCATGGATTTCGCCAATCAGTCAATTCGTTTCATCCCCGCGGCAATTAGGCGGGTGAGTGCGATGCCGCTATCTCGTTTGCCATCCGGGCTCTCCAGATATGCGTATCCATCTTTCCGAAGGCTTCGCAAGATGTATGGGCCGGCGGCTAGGTGATTCTTGCCCTGTGTCAGCGCTTTTTCGATGTTGATTAAGCAACCAGAAGAGAAGAAGCCATATACAGTTGCGCATTTGCTGGTGATTTCCCGTTCGACATCCGCGCGACGCTCATGCGCATACACAGGCCTGACTCGATGGGATCCATCTGCGCCAACAATCACAAAGTAGCCTTGGTGTTTATCGCCGCGGCGCCATGCGCCACGACCATCCTTGGCCATGGCTCGGAATTCAGAGAGGTCGTCCGAGACTTTCTGCGTGATGCGCCGAACGAGCGGTCCTCCAGGCACGACCCGCGCGGAGCGACAAAAATCATTCCATGCAGATTCGCTGCAATCGCTCTGCAGAAAATCAGTAACCAGGCGCCGGATGTTCGCGTCTACGATCTTTTGGGCACTCTTTCTTGCCGTCTTGATGTCGAACGTTTTATTGAGTCCCTTTTTGTAGGCCAGCTCTTTCAGGAAGTATCGCCGTACGGCTTGGCCTTTTCGATCTCTATAGTTGGATTCTTCAAGGCCGGCTCGCTCTGTGGCGATTGTGCGGGGTAGTACGCGCGCGAGGTGCTGCTTGAAATAGGGGAGATTTGCCTCCTTGGGCAGACCTCGCCAGTACTTCTTTGTGGGGTCAGTTGCCCATGTGGGAATGAAAGAGAGAACCATGGCGTCGAGGGCATGGTGACGTTTGTCCGTCCGCAGTTTTTCGTGGGCGGCTTCTACTTCGTTAAAATAGGCGACCCACGCCTTGGTTCGGTCTTCGGGGCTGTCGTGGTTCTGTTCGGCGGCCGCTTTTAGTTGCGCCAGCTCTTTTTCGCGCTCCTGTCGAAGTTCTTCCGTTCCGAGCAGCTCGTAGAGTCCGCTTCGGCGCGCGGTCTGATTGGTCAACGCGCCCGGAACGACAATGATCTTTCTGTCGGTGCCGGCAAAGTTTAGCGGCCACCCGAAGTGCAGGCACATGACAGCTTGGCTCAATTTGGAAATCCAAGCGGTCTGTTGAAGCGCGGTTCGTCGCTCCACCATGTCTGCTGCGCGTTCCGAGTCCTCACAACTGAGAAGCTTCCTTTTGAAGCGCGACATTTTGGTGAACGATGCCACCCGGTCGCGAAATGCGTCCCAGGGTAGGCCGTCTTGCTGGAACCAGAGGGCGTGATAGCGGTCTTTTTGTTGATCGTTGCATGTGTGGCAGGCCGCGACCAAATTGAGATAGGTTCGGGGTCCACCTGCACTCTCGGGAACGATATGAGCGAGCACGGAGCGATTAAACGAACGCGTTTGGTCTGCGGAGCTGACGCCTGGCCTGCCGATCGCATGGCCGCAGAACGGACAGTTTCCATCCTGCTCTTTCCAAAGCTGGACCTTTAGAATGTCTTTGGCGCTGCCTTGGCCTTGGAGGATCGCCAGCGCCTGAGCGCGTTCTTTCCTTCGACGATTTTGGAAGGAGGTCCAGTCGCTCCTTCGCTTTTCAGCGCGCTTACTATTTCCGCGCATGAATTGGTCGCGAACAAATTCGATGGCGACCCGGTCTGGTGGGCCGTGTTGGGCTTCGAGCCGCTTGATGAGACGGTAAAGAGTTTCCAGGCGATGTCGCACGATGGGGTCGGGTACGCTGCCGATCAGCTCTCGAACAAGGGCCTCGCGGTGTGTTGCATCTGCATTTACTGCGGCTTTTGCGGCTTCAGCGAGGCGGGCGTCGGGCACAAAGAGACTGTCCCAGTTGTCGCCCATTCGTTCCAGAAATGCCAAGTCTTCGGCCACGAGGCCGCGCTGGGCGTCGTTACCGAGGTGAAGTTCGCCGGCCAGTGTCCGGAAGTCGTCCCCTTCTCTTTGGAGGAGTCGCCGCCTGCACTCGCGGGGGGAGAGTCCGGAGAGGATCACGGCAATCAAAATTCGCAATGCGGGGCGGGAATAGGAGGAGCGGCCCGAGGTTTGTGGTGGCTCTATTTTGTCTTGCTCGGGTAGCAGGCTCGTGCCGCCGAATTTCCGAACCCATTTTCCAAGCTCCGTTCTTGTGAGCCGCAGCGATTGTTTTGCACATTCTGCGAGTTCTCCGTTATTCTGGAATATCTGTTCGACTATCTTCTTGTGGCGTTCAGCGAAAATAGCTCGCAGTTCAGAGGCGGTGAAACCGCGGTCACCGGTCTTGGTCGCGAAGCGCAAGTCCTTCAGCTGTTTCAGGAACACATATTCAGCGGGTAGAAGGGAATCTTCGACCGGCTTGCCTTCGCAAGTGCGAGGAGAAGATTTTGCCGCGTGATATCGAGGGATCAGTAGGCAGGCGCCAGGCGCGCGGTTGTCAAATGTTGGGATCTTTTGTGAGAGCGCCCCTTGCCAATCGGTGGCTTTTCCTGGAACCAGCGGACCGCCAGCTTTGTCAAACATCTCTTTCCGCTCTGCTGGGTTCGCGTGCGCGGCCTGATACGATGCGTAGGCTGTTTCGGTTGGGCCGTAAGCGATGTATCGAGCCTTTCCGGCCAATTCGGGCGCGAGGTGTTCTGCTGCGGCGCACAGATCAAGCAGCTCCATTTCCACGGCTCTGCGAAGAAAGACGGCAGGTTCTTCCGTGATGCCGCCGGCGGGGTTCTCAATCCTCTGCTGTGTGGTTGTAGCGGCGCGATGCGTTTGACGAATATGAAAGCGCTCGGATTCCCCACATTCCCAAAGACCCATTTGTTGGCATTCCCAAAAGCATGGGTATTGGCGGTGCCGAGGTAGTCTTTCCAATAATCCCTGCATTGCCTCGGCTGCTGCGCGCGTTTCACCCTCCTCAGGGTCAGAATCGTTTCGAGCTTTGCCTCGCGGCCCTTCTGTTCGCGCTTCTTTGTCGGAATCGGGTGCGTCGCCATTCTTTCGCGAGGCGGAATCGCTTGTTGTGCAGCCCCGCTTCCACGGCAAGTTCGGGTCGTAGCCTCGCTTCTGAATGGCGGAGTGCAACGCCTTGAAAATCTGCCATGGTTCCAGCGTTCTCCCTTGCGTCGCTTGTTGGGCGGCAGGACCCGCGATAAGGAGTGCGCGCAGGAGTGCGCCGCAATACACGGTGTTTGCTCCGCGCTCATCGGAGGGTGCGCCATCATTTGTTCTGGCTCCCGGGTGCGGCGGGAATGCGCGCTCGAGCCGATAGTCGCCCTTGCGAACCAATTGCCATTTGTTATCTCGTTTTCCGACGCTGCGCCCTTCGAGGATTGCTTTGCTCAGTCCCGCTTCGCGAAAGACGCGCCGTAGCCAGTTTTCGCGTGCCTTGTGAGCCAAGCGAGTTCTGTGGGCGCGTCGCCTCTGTCGAGCGGTTTCGAGCGATCCGACTTTCTCGGGGATGAGAAGGCTTTCCACCGCATCAAACGGTTTGAGTTCGTCCGTTTGGGTGCGGATCGCGTAGCCAATGGATGAAACGCCGAGGTCGAATGCCCAAATCTTCATGCGCCAACTCCTTGCCGGATATCCGGCGGATTTTGCAGGAATGTCGGGGCATGATCAACTCCTTCAGGTGCGCGCGATATCGGAAAAGTATCGTTCAGCGCACTGTTGCTTGCCGTGGAACGCGGCAGTGGCGTCGCGAGTTGATTCAGGATGGTCGGGCGCGTTGGCCCAACGCGCCGGAATGGGTTTGGGTGTGAGCGAGGGGGTTTTGTCGGAGCGAGTGGCGGCGGTTTGAGCCAAACCGCCCTACCATTGTGGGAGGAGGCATGGGTGCTGGGTTTGGCGGCGCCTTGGGGTCAAGTCGCCTTACCATTTGTGAATGATTCGCGTGGCGGTGTGGGTAGGGCGCGTTGGCTCAACGCGCCGGAACGGTTCGGGCGCGAGCGAGGGGGTTTTGTCGGAGCGAGTGGCGGCGGTTTGAGCCAAACCGCCCTACCATTGTGGGAGGAGGCATGGGTGCTGGGTTTGGCGGCGTCTTGGG
>JAMLJG010000027.1 GCA_023953695.1 Kiritimatiellia bacterium | reverse complement strand
GAGAACATCCACTTGGGGCCGAAGCTCGGAAGGTTGTTATCCGCGTCAATCGCGTTGTAGCTCATTGTGAACGCGACGGCGGGGCCTATGGCGGGCGCGTACCAGATCGGCGTATCGGAAACGTAAATGTTCACGCTGCTTGGCGCGAAGGTCCAGCCGCTCAAGCCACGGTTGCCCGGTTTTGGGCAGCGAGTGCCCCCCACGGTCGGTACGTTGCCGCCTTCGTCCGTGTTCGGGTTTTCGATGCCGCAGCAACCGCCCGTGAATTGCTTCAATTCCGACGAGGCGAGCAACTGCGGGGCGTCCTTGGGCGCGGAGCGCCAGAGCCGGGCGATTCCGTTCAACAGTCCGGCGAAAAGCCCGCGCCGCTCCCGCGGCACAAGGGCGACGCCCGACCATTCGCGGGCGAATTCCTCCGGTGTCATGACCGTTTCAAGGTTCAGAATCGGATCGAATACGGTGACATTGCCCTCGGCGTCGCGCCCGGTGACGGCGACGAAGTGCTTGAATTCGTAGTGCGCAAGGAACGGCGTCGCCAGCTTCTCCGTGCTCGCGGCCTTCACGCCTGCGAGCCGGACGCCGTGCTTTCGCGCGAGGGAAACGAGTTCATCGGCACGAAAGCCGTACTCGGGATTGGCTGGAAGCGCCGCAACTCCGCGCGCGGCGCGGTCTTCGCCGATGCGGGCGAGCAAGGCGGCAAGTGCTTCCGTGCCACACCGCCGCACGTATTCGGCGTTCTGCTCGTACAGGCCGACACGATAGAGCCAGTGCCGGGCATAATCGCGCCGGGCGCGGTCGGGATCGTCGCGCAAGATCGCGGCCCACTTCTGCCTGGCCGCCGCGAAGTCGCCGCGCATCGTTTCGAGCATCGCAAGGCGAAGCTCCGCCCGGTGCAGGACTTCACCGTCCGGAGTTCCCTGCTTGTCGGCGTTCTGCGCCAGAATGCCAGAAAAATAGCCCTCGGCCTCCGCGTAGCGGCCATTGAACCGGGCTTCGCAGCCCAAATGCAATTCCGCCTCGGCCTTCCACGGACTGTTCTGGTGCTGCTGCGCGTGCTGCTTCAAGAGGACCTTCGCCCGCTTGTAATCGTGCCGGTTCCATGCGTCCATCGCCCGGCCAAAGGCAAGTCGGTCATCGGAAGAGGAAAGACTTTCCGGCCCGGTGGGCGCAAGGTTCCCCCCGAGTTGCCCGGATAGAATCAGTTCCTCATGGGTCGGCGTCCGCGTGAGGTCGAGCGGCTTCAACGAGATCTGTTTGCACGTAGCGCAGTCCCTCGCGCCAAAGGCGGGGAGCGCGTCGAGCACGACGAGCGCGACGGCGAAGAGCGCGAGGTGGTGTTTCGCTATCATGGCAAAGCACCATCCACGGGTTCGATAATCGTGATCATCGGCGGCGTGGTGTCCCCGCTTCCTGTGTCGAGGCTGTCCGGGATGCCGTCACAATCGCTATCCGGGTTCAGCGGGTCGGTGCCTGATGTGCCCGTTTCGTAAGCATCGGACCAGCCGTCGTTGTCGTCGTCCGGGTCGAGTTCGTCAGGAATCCCGTCGCCGTCGTTGTCTCCGGCTGGCGAGTTCGGGAACGGATCGCAGCCGTCGAGCATGCCGTCCTCATCCGTGTCGGGATTGAGCGGATCGCTCCACACGCTCCATTTCGTGCCGTTGATTTCCTCGCCATCGGTCAACCCGTCGTCATCGCTGTCGGTATCGGTCGCGCTCGTGCCGTAGAAGCTCCATTCGATGCCGTCGGAAACGCCGTCGCCGTCCGTATCGTTGGAATTCGGGTTCAGGCCGTTCCCGTTCTCGAATACATCGCTCAAACCGTCGCCGTCGCTGTCCGCGAGAAACTGCCGCACTTCGAGCCGGTACGGATCGCTTGCGCCGTTCCCGATGCGTTCGGCATAGCCGACGACCGGCGAATCGTTGCAGCCGGACCCGGAGAGGCCACCGATCTTCTGGCCGGAATCGTTGATGCCGTTACCGGTCAAGGACGTTCCAAGACCCGGCCAGTTGGTCGTGGCCCAATACCGCGCGAGTAACGCGGAATAGTCCTGATTGAAGAACAGGCCGACATTGCCGTTTGTCTGGAGCCAGATGCGATGACATGCCGCCGTCATGATGATCGGACTCGGCGGCACGCGCAGCAGTCCGTTACCGGTCGCTGAACTGCCGTAGCCAGCCCAGGATGTCGTGTAGCGGAGCAAGTTCAGAGCGTAGTTGGTGCTCGTCATGAACTGCACGCACGCCTGAACCTTGTTGCTGCCGTCAACGGTCAGATCGAAGCGATCCGTCGAGAAGTCCCCGGCATACACGGGAGCGCTTCCGAGGACGCTCCACGTTGTTCCTGTCAGGTACCGCACGTAGACATTCCAGTTATCGCGCCAGTAGCCGACAAACGGCGTGTTGTTTGAGTTGACGACGATGCGCGGCGCAATGGCGTTTTCGCTACCCGTAATCCCGTTGGTAGCATCGGAGTTGCCTATGCCCGCCCAGTTCGTTCCATTGTGATATTTCACCAAAGCGGAGACTTTGAAGTTTGAATCGCTTATGCCGTTCCAGCGCAGATACGAAACCCAGGGCCGGTTGAGCCGGTCCATCGTGAGGCTCAGGTCATTGATATCGAGGACGGTCGTATAGCTGTTGAAGTCAGGGGGCGAGGACACGGACTTCCCCCATGTGCGTGAAGTTTGCGCGACGGAGGCGAAGCCGGTTGCATCCGAGCCGCTACGCCCGGTCCAGTTGCTTCCGGTCCACTCGCTGAAATAGACGCGCGTTTCGGCTCCGCGCGTCTCATTCCAGACGATGGCCGGGTCTCCGTTCGTGTTGGTGGCCAGATCAAAGCCGTTGACGCCGTTGGTGGCCTGCGTCAAGCCGCGCTCGTCCGCAGAACTCCCGAAAGCTTCCCACATTCCCGAGAGATCGGCCCACTGGCCCGCCGTCTGGGGGCCGGAGCCGAACCACTTCATGACATAGACTTGATCCTTCAGTAGCGAATCCTGCCCGCGCCAAGCCACGATGGGGCGGCCCGATTTGTCTTCAACCACTTTCACCATGCGCGTGGTCTCGCGCATCAGGTGCGCGGGTATAACGCCGGGCGCGGAGGTCAACGGGTTCGGGTCCGGTCCCCGGAAGATCGTCGCCGCGCCCGATCCGAGCGTGTTCGTGCCGTCGGAGATGAAATCGCCGTCGCTGTCCGGGTTATCGGGGAACGTGCCGCGCTGATACTCGGTCAGGTTGTTCAGGCCGTCGCCGTCCGGATCGGCGGACGCATCGGCAGGATTCGTCGGGTTCAAGTCGTTCTCGAACTCCCAGCCGTCCGCCATGCCGTCGCCATCCGAATCCGGGTCGTCGGGATCGGCGCCGAAAAGAAACTCTTTGTAGTTGTCAAGTCCGTCCCCGTCGCGGTCGCCGCGCATGTCGTTGGTGTTCGCCGGATCGAATCCGTATTGCCATTCCCACCAATCCGGCATTTGGTCGGCGTCGGTGTCCTGGTCGAGCGTGAAGTTGATCCCGGTCACGCGGTTGCTGACGGGGATTCCGTTCGACGTGTATTGCCCCGCCGATTCGCCGAAGGTGAAAACGGCGTTCGTGTCCGAGTCAATAAACGCCCGAATCCAGTAGTTGGAAACCGGGACGCCAACAATCGAATAGCTTACGGGGAAGGTCAGGTAAATCGGCCCGCCGAATTCGTTTGTCTCCCCGATCACCCACGGGATGACCGTCTGATAAGTCGTGTCCCAACTGTTCGATGCGGTCACGGCGATAACGTGAAGGTCGCCGGTCTTGGTCCCCGTGTAGCTGATCGTTCCCCAAATGGAAGGAACGTCCGCCATCGTGATGTTGATGCCCGCCGTGTCGCCCGTGATGAGCGTCGAGCTTGTGCTGTAGATGCCCCACGGTTCCCATGAATCGCGGACGTTGTTCGCGTTTACGTCGCGAAACGCCTTGATCCAATAGCTTTCGTTATTGGCTACCTCGTCGTTGGTGTACGCGCCGGGTCCGGCAAGCAACGTGGATTTTGCCAGGGACCAGCCATTCGATTCCGTCACAATCACCACGAAAATGTTGCCCGTCTCGAGGCCCGAATAGCTGACCGTTCCCGACACGCGGACGGGCCGCGAAGTCGGGTCGTTCGGGTCGGTCTGATAAACCATGAGTTCCCGCCCGTCAGGGTATCCGTCGCCGTCCGCGTCCGTCGTCGCGTCAGCGGCGGCGTAGAAGCGGACGGGCAGGCCGCCGCCCACCCATGAGTTGGTGTCCACCCATGTGACGAGGTTCGTCCCGGCGGTTGGCAGTTCGCGCACGGCGATGGACCAGATTTCCGGCATGATGTCATTGCAGGTGAATATATCGAGGCGGTTCGTGAAGCCGTTCGTGTACGTGATGGACATGCTCAGGCCGTTCGTGACACGAGCGAAGGTCTTGAAAACGATGGTCGTGTCCGAGTTCTCGGACATGAGCATCATGGATTCGGCACCGCCGAAAGGCTCAAGGGCGGCGGCAGCCGCCGCAATCGCCGCCTTCGCGTACAGGTACGGCTCAACGTCGTCCTGCAAGATCAGCTTGGTCTTGAGTTGGATGCGGGCCGGGTCGTAGATGCTTTGCCAAAACTGAATCGCCTGCCATGAGCCTGCGCCCGCGTAGAGCGCGGGCCAGTGATTCTTGAGCCATGCGAAAGGATCGTAGCCCTGCGCGGCGGGCAGGGCGAAAATCTCCTTTCCCTCTGCGTTCAGAAAGACGGTTTCGCGTGTCTTCGTGTCTTCCATCACGGTCAAATCGTAGACCGGGACAGTGTTCTCGTAGGCTCCGACCAACGCCGCGATGAATTCTTTAGGGAACTTCTTTGGATCGAACGGCAGGACCTCGGGAAAGCCCGGTTGCGAAAGGGAAATATCGGGTGCAGGCGGAGCAATCGGCAAGTAGTCGTACTGGTGCGAGATGAAGTGCTCTTCGAGGTCGTAGACATCGCCGACTTTGTGCGCCATGAGTTCGGCGTATTCGTCGGGATCAACGGCGGGTTTCTTCCCGCCATCCACGGCAGCCGCCAGCGCAAGCGCGGCGGCGCTGATTGCCAGCACGATAACCAGCGCGATCCGGCGCAAGTTCGAGTTCAAGAATGCTCTCATGTAGTTACTCCCGTATTGCGCCTCTCGGCATAAAAGAGAGGCGCGACTCCAAGCTCATGACCTCCAGAGGGACCGCGAAGCCCCGTCCAAGGAACACAAGACAGGGAGCCGCGCCCGTATGGGCGCGTCTCCGCATGTCTCGCTCCTTGAACTGAAAATTCGCGGTTTTCTGGAGGAACGATAACTGCGTAAAACGCAATAATCTAAGTTTTCTGAAAAGAACAGCGGTCGGTTAGAACCGCTCGGCATCAGCCGATACGGAGTGTATGCCATCTTTGAGAGACCGGCACAAGTTCAAAGCCTGTCAGGAAGCGATTTTGGTTCACCGTGGCGGCGGGGTCCCAGGCAAGGAGGATCGCATCCCGCCGGAGGCGGGAGCGAAGTATCCTTGCCGGGGTGCCGACACGGTAGAATGGCGGCTGTCGGGGTTGGGCGGGGATGCCCCCAATTCCCGCCCAAACCCATAAATCGCCCCGCTTTGAGTTGGTCATAACCGCGGCTCCCGCCCGTGGCGGGATGCCCCGAGCAAGGACAAGGCCCGGCGTCATCGACGGGGCGCAGCCGCAGCGGTCGGCGCGTGCGGCGCTGACGGCGACGCGAAGGAACGCGCCGAGGTTGAATAGGCCGCGCCGAAAATGGCCGTGATGTCGCGTAAGCGATCACGCGCGGCGATTTGACAGCGTGGCCTGGGATTCGACGCAGCCGATTTTGGTGTGACGGGGCTTGCGACGGAATGAGCGGTGCGGGCGGCGGCGAGCTTGTCGAGCCGGTAAGCCCGCGTGAGCGAATGCAGGCGCAAGAACCGGCAGCACGAAAAGCGGCGAGACCGCGTATCTTCAAAGATCGTGGCAAAAATGGAGATGATGTTTCGTCATGGTGCGTTGGTGAACGCGACAGCGGCCAAGGCGCGAAAAGCTCCGGCGTACAGCCGGAGCAAAGCGCCGCACTAAGCAAGCTGTGCGGTCGTCCAGACCGCGCGGCTTGCGCTCTTGTTTTCGCTGGCTGCTGCCGCCGTAGGCGGCATGTCTTCGGTGAGGACCGCCCGTCCAATCCGCAATTTCTTCCTCTTCGCGCGCGCCCCCCAAGAGGGAAGAGAAGACGGGCGGAACGAACCGGGCGGCGATAGCCGCCTCGACGGTGTCAACCGGCACGGCCCAGCGCCACACCTTGCCAAGCCCGGCGTCCAGCAAGGACGACTAGGAAGAACGACCAGCCTTCGCTCGCATCGCAGCGAGAGCGAAGATTGGTCGGGGCGACTGGATTTGAACCAGCGACCTCTTGGTCCCGAACCAAGCGCTCTAGCCAGGCTGAGCCACGCCCCGATCAAGGAATGAGGTATCAGGGGTACCCCAGTTGCGCGACGCAATCAAGCTAATTCCCCTATCGTTTATCCAATCGCTGAAAAAGTGCTGCGGTTAGAATGGGCAGCGCAATGGTCGCATCGCAAATCACGCTCGCGTCTATGGAGCGATTCGTGTATTTGCCCCAGCTCTTCGACTCTGAAATCGTGCATCCGCTCAATCCGCCGAACTCAGGTCTGTCCGTAGTTATACGAACGCCATAGCGATAGCCTTCCACATCAACATCTTTGACATTGCCGCGCAGATGAAGATACGGATAGATCTGTTGCGCCCAATTTCGCGGCACACCACCGCCAATGCTGACAAGTCCCGACTTGGGCTTGGAAACAATCAGTTCGGCAAAATGTTCGACATCAACGAGCGTATCGAACTCGATTTTATCCGCATGCGTTCGATTGTGGGTGACGAGGGTCAGCGCCAACTCACTGTCAGAAATGCCCGGCACGAAAATCGCGACGTTGTGTCGCGCAGCGGCCGTCAAGATGCTGCGTCCAGGCAAATGGCGACCTATCTGTGCAAAAAACGATTGTGTTGATACCGTGCGTCGCCCCGGCACGTTTTTGGCAAAGTGCACTTTTGGCAGAAGGGCCGCGAGGGCGTCTTCCGCCGTGTCGAAACCGCGTTCCGGCAAATAGGTGTCGTAGATGCGATTGATGGACTGTTCTCGCAGGGCTAGATCATCGGCCTTTTCATCACCCAAATAATGCGCCTGCTCATCGCGCGCGACAGTATTGCATAGGTCATGGGAGAGCGTTGCGCCGGTACAAATGAGCACATCTAGCAAGCCTCTTTCGATTAGACGCACTACAAGCAGGCCCATTCCAGCAGGAACCATGGCGCCGGCCAGGCTCATCACTCGGAGGCATCGGCGATCTCGAGCCATCGCTTCCCACGCATCCAGTGCATGCGCAAGCGATCGGCCTTGGAAGGAACAGCGCCCGAGCGCCGCAACTACATCTTCGACTGTTTCTGTTTTCTCGGGATCAAGAGGAACAATCTTCTTCTTCAGGAATTTGGAACCCGCCATCTCACCTCCGCTGTTACCCTATTTTTCAAAATAGGTGTATCCGCGCAACCCGTTTTCGTAGGCGGCCATGATTTCGCGCCGCTCTTCGGGTGAAATTTTGCCGGTTCGAACTGCCTGTTCCGCGGTGCGACGCATCTGTTCCACGAGATCTTGCACGTCATATTCCACGTAAGACAAAACGTCGGCCACCGTATCGCCAGCGATTTCTTCCGCAAACTCAATCGCGCCGCCCTCGCCCAGCTTGACGCTGACGACGTTGGTGTCGCCGAACAAGTTGTGCAGGTCGCCCAGGGTCTCTTGATATGCGCCCACGAGAAATACACCGAGATAGTAATCGCGACCGTTGATGTCATGCAGCGGGAGCGTTCGCTTCACGTCGTGCAGATCAATGAAGCGATCAATCTTCCCGTCGCAATCGCAGGTGATATCCGCCAGCACGGCTTGCCGGGTCGGCGCTTCATCAAGGCGATTGACGGGCATGATGGGGAACAACTGCTCAATCGCCCACGAATCAGGAAGCGATTGGAACACACTGAAGTTGCCAAAATAGACATCGGCAATGGCGGTCTCCAGATCTTCCAACTCGTCGGGAACATATTTCCGACCGCGCATTTCCTCGGCCACGCGATTGATGATGCTCCAAAAGAGGCGCTCTGCCGCGGCGCGGTCGCGAAGCGATACTGCGCCCTGATTGAAGAGGGAGCGAATCTCATCGCGATAGAACACCGCGTCGTGGTAGCACTCCTGAGCATTCTTTGCCGTGAGCGCTTCCCCCACTTCGGCAAGCCGGTGAAGGTGCTCATGCGCGGTCGCGGACAGCGGTTCCGCGGGCCGTTCAGATTCAAAGCGACCGATATCAAAAATATCGAATAGCAAGACGGCGTGATGCGCCACGGTCGCTCGCCCGGATTCGCTGACGAGAATCGGGTGCGGAATGCCCGCCTCGTCCGTGCGCTGCATGATGCCCTCCACGATGTCGGCGGCATACTCATCAATCGTGTAATTGGCGCTGCTAGCGAAGTTGGAGTGTGAGCCGTCGTAATCAACGGCCAATCCACCGCCCACATTCAGCATTCCCATCCGCGCACCCTCGCGGAATAGTTCCACGTACATGCGTCCCGCTTCTACGATACCCGCCTGGACGCTTCGGATGTTGGGAATTTGTGAACCGAGGTGGTAGTGCAACATCTCAAGGCAATCGAGCATGTTGGCCGCGCGAAGCTGGTCCACCAGATCAATGATCTGGGCGGCATTCAAGCCAAACTGGCTGCGGTCGCCACCGGATTCGTTCCAGTGCCCGCCACCACGAGTCGCAAGTTTGGCACGAACACCAAGGCGCGGTCTCACCTTCATGCGCTGGGCACGCTCCAAAATCAGCGGCAATTCGCTCGGCATCTCAATGACGAGGATCGTCTTCAACCCCATCTTCAGCGCATACAACGCCAGGTCAATGAACTCTTCGTCTTTGTATCCATTGCACACAATAAGGGATTCGCGATCCTGGCTGTGGGCCAGCGCGGCGATCAGCTCGGGCTTGCTGCCAGCCTCCAAGCCGTGATGGAACGGGCGTCCATACGCGACGATATCTTCCAGCACCTGCTGCTGCTGATTGACCTTGATGGGAAACACGCCACGGAAGTCCGCTTTGTAGCCGGCCTCCTCTATCGCCTTCCTGAAGCTCAAGTTGATCGCGGCAATTCGCGACGAGAGAATATCGCCAAAACGCAGCAACACGGGCATCGCGATTCCGCGCGCTTTCAGATCCTCAATGATCTGTCTCATGCCGATCGTTTCGCCGGTTCCCTTGCCCTTCGGGCGAACAATCAGTTCACCCTTTTCAGACACATCGAAATACCCACCACCCCAGTTGCGCACACCGTACAGTTCAGCGGTGTCGTTGCTGGTCCAGCGCGTTAGCGAATCAGTCTTCATGTCGTGGCAAGCACCCTCCAAATCCACGGGTTTGTCCCGTAGTCGAAGCGCATCCTAACGTCTGATCTCCAGAATGCAATAAACCACGGGACTTTTTCTTCTCTATTTTCGCGCTGCGCTGTCGACAAAGAAGCGGAAACGGTGTCTTATAGTACAAGGTATGTCGTTCACCTCGTTGCGAGTAATTGTTTTCGCCCTTCTGTTCAGCGCGCTTTCTATTCTCCCATCCTCCGCAGCAACTCCATGGTCGGTCTTGGAAGGCTGCACACTCCTCGACAATGCCTACAACGATGGTGACAGTTTTCACGTCCGCCATGACGGCAAGGAGTATATCTTCCGCCTCTACTTTGTGGATGCGCCCGAGGATGACGACTCCTTCCCGCAACGCGTCGACGAGCAGGCCCAATATTTCGGCATCGCGCGCGAAGAGGCGCTGAGCACGGGCCTTGCGGCGCGCGATTTCGTCCGCACCCAACTTGCTCAGCCATTCACAGTCATCACTCGTTGGCACAGCGCGCAGGGCCGCAGCCGCACGCCGCGCTTTTACGCATTTGTCCGCCCCCCGGACAAAGACCTGGCGGTGGAACTCATCTCGCGCGGATACGCCCGCGTGTACGGCGTTCGCACGTCCACACCGGAAGGCGAAATTTCCACGCGCTATCGCGCGCGCCTGCTGAGCGTGGAAGATGGCGCGCGACTCGCCGGTCTAGGCGCATGGCAATACTCAAAACCCGTCGAGCCAGCAAAAACGGCGAATGGCAAGGCAACGCATCTCCGTGTCGTTGCGCCGCGCACCGTCGCGGTCTATTCGGCTGACCTGCCGCGCCGACGCCTCGGGGAAATCGCGCGAGGAACTCACGTGACGGTTGTCGAAGAATTCGAAGATGGATGGGTCCGCGTGGAATACCTCGCACCCGATGGCGCGGCGCAATCAGGTATCTGCCTGCGGTGGGATCTCAGTCTGCCCGACTACGCGCCAGAGCACGATTGACGCGTTATCTCAACAAAACTGCGTCGCCGCGCTCCAGCGGCTTCATCCGATCCATCAGCGAGGGCAAATCCAATTCTTCCTGAACGCCGGTCGCGAGTGTTTTCAGCAGAAAGATCCCCTTCTCAAGCTCCGCATCGCCCCGCACCACCACAAACATCGCTTTCGCTCGATCCGCCGCGCGAAATTGCGCCTTCATACTCCGGCGATCCACACACATCTGCGCCGCAATACCGCGCCATCGCAAACTCTGTAGCAAGCGCAAGCCTTCCTCATGCGCGCGCTCGCCCTGCGCAACGAACCACACGAGCGGCAGGCGATCGGGAGGCGATTCAGGCCGCTCGGCCGCAAGCGCAACCAAGGAGCGTTCCAGACCAATCGCAAACCCGACTCCTTCTATGGCGCGTCCCCCGATGTTCAAGAGATAGCGCCCTCCCCCCGCAATCGCATCCTGCGCGCCTAATGCGGGATGCGTAATTTCCCATACGGTGTGCTGATAGTAGTCGAGGCCGCGCACGAGATTCGGGCGCAGCTCGAACGGCACTTCCAGCGCGGTCAGCGAGCGGCAGACTTCATCCAAATAGCTGCGCGCTTCGGCCGACATAAACGACGTCAAGGGCGGTAGCGCGGAAACAATCCTGGCGCACTCGGGATTTTTGCAGTCCAGCACGCGCAAAACATTTGTATCGAGCCGCCGCTGGCAGTCTACGCACAGCAGCTCTCTCTTGGCGAGCAGCAGCTCGCGAATCTGTTGCTGGGCATTGACGCGATCCGTCCCGAGCCCGCGCGTATTGATGTGCACGCGGCATTGCGAAAGACCCCAACTCTGGAGGAGGTGGAGTTGCAACGCGATCACCTCGGCATCGGCAGCCGGATGGGCGGCGCCTATTGCCTCTGCGCCGAGTTGATGAAATTGACGGCGACGCCCCGCCTGGGGTCGCTCGCTCCGAAACATCGGGCCGATGTAGTACAGGCGCGCATCTTGAGCATCCTGCCCGCGGGCGGCGACGTAGCGCATCACCCCAGCCGTGCCTTCCGGCCTCAGAGCCAGTTTTCGTCCGCCCCGATCTTCAAACTGATACATCTCTTTCTGGACAACATCGGTTTCATCACCCAATGAGCGGACAAAAAGCTCGAGACGCTCCAAGATCGGAGTGCGAACTTCGGAGAAACCGTAGCGGGAGAGAACATTTCGCGCCTGAGCCTCAATATGCTGCCAACGCGCAATCTCGGGCGCGGCGAGATCAGCCATGCCCTGGAGTGGTTGAAATTCTTCAGAAGCCATGAGAAATCAGCATCGCGTGGCGATCACTCGCCCGTGATGAGCTGCTTCATGATTTTGCCTGGCTTGAATTTGACAACTTTCCGTTCCGGAATGGTCACCACTTGCTCAGGTTTGTTTGGATTTCTGCCGATGCGCTGCTTGCGGGTGCGCACTTCAAAAACACCAAAATTGCGAAACTCAATGGACTCCCCTTTGGAGAGCGATTCGACGATGTAATCCAGCGTCTTCTGAATCACCTTATAGCAATCCTGCTGAATCAGGCCGGTTTCTTCAGAGATGCGAACCACGAGGTCGCGTTTAGTCAAATTTTTGTTCGTAGTTTCCACGGTCGTTCCCCCTGCAAGTGCGAGCCAGTTAGACACTTAGCAGTCAGCGCTCAAGGGCATACTAGCCCTACCAATTCTTCGGTCAAGGCAAAGGTTCTTCTGATTTTTCGCCTCCATCAGCGGACCACGCGATGAATGTAGGCGCAAACCGCTGACGCAGGAAGAACAAGAAGGGTAAGAGTCTTGTTGAACAGCATGAAATTCTTCAATTCTTCAACAGTTTTTGCATCAATTTTGGCCTGTGAGGGGAACCAACCGTCCTTCAGAGTCCATAGACCGAAGACGAGCAGAGCGATAGACCAATAGAGAAATGTCTTCGTTCCTTCGACGCTATAGTTTCGGCTCATTCTCTCATTGCTCCCTTACCGCTCCGACCTCTTTGAGGGAAGCCCACTGTTCGGCCACCAACGCGCGAATCCGATTCACTGCGTCGGCAACCGGAACAAACTCCACGGCGCCTGTGCGGCGCAACTTGATTTCCACCTCGCCCTTTGCCAACGAGCGTTCGCCAACGCTCAGTCGAATGGGCGCGCCGACAAAATCAGCGTCCTTGAACTTGACGCCCGCGCGCTCGTCTCGATCGTCGAGGAGGACATCAATTCCGGCTGCAGACAATTCCGCCGCCACGCGCTCCACAGCTTCCACGCTGGGCGCGTGCTGCGCGTTGATCGCCAACGCCTCCACTTCCACCGGCGCAACGGCGATCGGCCAGAGAATGCCGTTGGCATCCCAGTTCTGCTCAATGACCGCCTGCAACGTGCGCGTCACGCCAATGCCGTAGCACCCCATGATGCAGGGCTTTTGCTGCCCATCGGTGTCGAGGAAGCGGGCGTTCATCGCCTCGCTGTACTTCGTGCCGAGCTTGAAGACATGCCCGACTTCGATCGCACGGCGTATGCGCAGCGGCTCGCCGGTCTCCACACTGCTTTCATCGGCCCGAACGGTTCGCAAATCGTGCCAGCCCGTAATCGCCAGATCGCGCGCGGCATCCACATGGCGGAGGTGATAACCGTCCTCATTCGCGCCGGTCACCATGCCGCGCGCCTCGCGCAGCAGGGTATCGGCAAGAACCGTCACGTTCTTCACACCCACCGCGCCGAGGCTGCCCGGATGAGCGCCCAACGCGGCATGACACTCCTCCGCTGTGGCGGGGCGGAAAAGCGTTGTGCCCGCTGCTGCGGCAAATTTCGCCTCGTTCAACTGATCATCACCGCGCAAGAGCGCGAGGATCGTCTTTCCGTCCGCGATATAAACCAAGGTCTTGATTTGCTGGTGCGCGGGCACACGGTGCGGCTCGGCAGCGAGATCTTCGATCGTGGTCACGCCCGGCGTCGCAAATTTTTCGGGAGCGGGTCCGGTCGTCACACTCGGCGTCGGCTCAACCGGACCGCGACTGGTCGCCTTCTCCAAATTAGCGGCATAGCGCCCACTATCGGTGTAGGCCACCTCGTCTTCGCCGGTATCCGCAGGCACCACAAATTCGTGCGAGAACTTGCCGCCCATGACGCCGGTGTCGGCTTCCACCACGATCGTTTTCAGGCCGCAGCGCTGGAAAATCCGCGTGTACGCTTCGTACATCTTCTGGTAGCTGATCGTGGCGCCCTCGTCGGTCGCATCAAAACTATAGGCATCCTTCATGATGAACTCTTTCGCGCGCATCAGCCCAAAGCGCGGGCGGATCTCGTCGCGAAACTTCACCTGGATCTGATAAAAGTTGCGGGGCAACTGGCGGTAGGAATTGATCTCATTGGCGACCAGCGTGGTGATCACCTCTTCATGAGTCGGACCGAGTAGCCACTCGCGACCCGCGCGATCCTCGACTTTGAATAGAACCTCGGCCGCCGCTTTGTACCGTCCGCTTTGCTGCCAGATTTCAGGCGGCTGCAACGCGGGCATCAGCACTTCAAGCGCGCCGGCGCGGTCCATCTCTTCGCGCACAATGCGCTCCACCTTGCGGAGCGAACGCAGACCAAGTGGAAGAAAGGTGTAGAGGCCCGCGCCGAGTTTGCGGATCAGGCCAGCGCGCAGCATCCATTGATGACTGGGAATCTCGGCCTCGCCGGGCACTTCGCGCAGCGTGGGAATCAATTGTTGGGTCCAGCGAAATATCATGGGAACTTCCGATCTAAAGAGGCGATTGATAGCGAGAACGGGGTCGAAGCGCAAGCCGCTGTAGGCCGAGTCGCCCGAAAAGGACCCCACCTAGTCGCGGACAGCGCCGAATCCGCGTCACTCGTCTTCCGAATCGAGCGCGCCGATGAAACCGCACAACCCGCGCCTGCTCGCGTGAATAAAGTCCACCCACTCATGCGCAGGACCCGGCGGCAGTTCGGCCGCAATACGCGCGGCAGCCGCCTTCGGGCTGAGCCCTTCTCGATACAGCAAAGCGAATGCGCGCTTCACCTGAAGCCGCTCCTCGGACGACATTCCCGCACGCCGCAGTCCCACCACATTCAGCCCCACAACCGTGTTCCGATGATCCGAATGCGTCACACAAAACGGAGGCAAATCCTGCCCCACAACCGATCCACCCGACGCCATCGCCAGGCGACCGATTTTGCAGAACTGATGCACCACCACATTGCCGCTCACGAATGCCGCGTCGCCGACCTCCACATAACCCGCCAACAGAGCGCCGTTGGCCACGATCACCCGCTTGCCCAGCGCCACGTTGTGAGCCAGATGGCTGTTCGCCATGAGAAAACAGTCATCGCCGACCCGCGTGACGGTTCCCTCCTTGGTTCCGCGATGAATCGTCGCGCCTTCGCGAATAATCACACGGTCGCCGATCTCCACGAAACTGTCGCCCCCCTTGAAGGCAATATCCTGCGCGACATCGCCCACAATCGCGTGCGGATGAACGCGGCAGTTCACCCCCAACTTCACGTGCGAAACCAAAACAGCATGCGCGCCCAGTGTGGTTCCCGAGCCCACTTCGACGCGGGGTCCGATGACTACATACGGCCCCACTTCGACATCGGACGCCAATGTTGCCGAAGAATCAATGATTGCAGTCGGATGAATCGCCATGCGCACTACCCTCCAAAAGCGACCAGCCCGCTCTCGCGGAGCGAGGCATAATCCTGCGTGCGCCCGTCCTCCGCGCGCCCGAGAATAATGTGGTCGAGCACTTCAATATCCATCACCCGCCCCGCTTCAATCAACTGCCGAGTGATGCGGATATCCTCCGCCGAGGGGTGCGGATCGCCCGACGGATGATTGTGCGCCAGCACTACCGCCGCGCTGCTCGTGCGCACCGCCTCCTTGAATACCTCGCGCGGGTGCACCAGGCTCGCATCGAGAATGCCGCGCGTGATGAGCAGCGGCGGGCGATGAAGGCGATATTTGCGGTCCAATAGAAGCACCCAAAAGCATTCGACGTCGCTCGCCAGCGCCTCGTGCCGCAACAGCTTTGCCGCATCCTCCGGCGTCCGAACTGTGGCGACCTCGCGCTTGCCGGTGGATGCGAGGCGACGCGCCAATTCGAGAGCCGCCTTCACGACCTGTGCGCGCACGCGCCCCATCCCCTTCACCGAAGCGAGGTCCTCCACGCTCACCGCAGCCAACCCCGCCAGCGAGCCGTATTCCGTCAACAGGCCTTCCGCCAAATCCATCACGCTGCGCCCCTGCACGCCACTGCGAAGAATCAAGGCGAGCAACTGCCTCTCGGACATATTCTCGGGACCGACCCGATCAAAGACCTCGCGCGGCCGCTCCGCTTCCGGCACCTCGCGCATCGGCTTGGAGAAGGAATAATGCTGCTCGCGCAGAACGTGCGCATCCGTCTTGCTCGATTCGCTCACGACTCCTCCACCTCCTCAACGGGATCCAAGGTATACGCTTTGCAGCTCCCCCACAAACGCGGCGGGAAAGAACCTTCGATGATGGCGCGTTCGTCTTCATACACACAGGAATGCACTGCGGCGCCGCTGCGAATGGACGCCAGTAGTCGCGCTTCCGAAAGAGGAACGGAGATCATCGCGCGCACCGCGCGATTCTGCAGGGCATCTGCCAACGCATCGCGAAGCGCGTCAAACCCTTCGCCGCGCAACGCCGACACTTCGACGGCCGGTTGATACTTCCGCGCCAGCATCGCCGCGCGCAATCGCGCGTCCGGCTCGTCCATCTTGTTAAGGACGTAGAGAACCGGCTTGTCTTGCACCCCGAGTTCTTGCAACACCGCATCCACTGCCGCGACTTGTTCCTCCACGCGCGGATGGGCAGCGTCTATCACGTGCAGCAACAAATCCGCGTGCGCAACCTCCTCCAGCGTCGCCTTGAATGCCTCCACAAGGCCATGCGGCAACTTTCGGATGAAACCCACGGTGTCGGTGAGCAGAAGCTGTTGATGCTTGGACAGACGCAATTGGCGAGTCGTCGGGTCGAGCGTCGCGAACAACTTGTCATCCGCATAAACCTCCGCGCCTGTCAGCGCGTTGAGCAGCGTGGACTTCCCCGCATTGGTATATCCCACGAGGGAAACCAGGCTCCAGCCGTGGCGACGCCGACCGCGCCGCTGTTCAGTGCGATGGCGTCGCACGTCCTGCAATTCGCCGCGAAATCGGTCAATGCGCTCGAGGATTCGACGCCGATCCAGCTCCAATTGCTTCTCCCCGGGCCCGTGCATCCCCATGCCGCCTTTTTGACGCTCCAAATGCGTCCACATCCGGCGCAAACGCGGCAGCAGATATTCCAACTGAGCGAGCTCAATCTGCATCTGCCCCTCCCGACTTCGCGCGTGCTGCGCGAAGATATGAAGAATCACCTGGGTTCGATCAATGACCTTCGTCCCGATGAGCTTTTCCAAATTGCGCCCCTGTGCGGGCGTCAAATCGTCATCGAACACAACGGTCGAAATCCCCTCCTCGCGAACGCGGGCGGCGATCTCTTCGGCCTTGCCCGACCCGATGTAGAGCGCCGAGTTCATCCGCCCAATCCTCACCACAACATCGCCCACTACGACGGCTCCAGCCGTATGGCACAGCAATGCCAACTCCTCCAGATGGTCGCGCACCTCCCACTCGTGCAGACGCGAGTGCTGCACACCAATCAACAGCGCCGTCTCCGGCTGGATTTCAGAGGTATAGAGTTGACGGTCCATCCTGCTCCCATTGGCGGCGCACACAAGCCACCTGTTCATCCACAGTCATGCCCGACGCCACGTCAACCCATGATACGGGTATCTGGTGGCGAAGCCACGTCATTTGCCGACGCGCAAGGCTCCACGTTCGCTTCACCGTTTGTGCGCGCGCCGCGTCCTCGTCGCATTCTCCATCGAGGACTGCAAAGGCCTCCGCATAGCCAATCGCATGCCGGGCCGTGGGCGACAACTCCGGCCAACGCGCGCGAATTCCTCGCGCCTCTTCGACAAGACCCTCTTCAAACATGGCGCGCGCGCGCACCTCGATCCGCTCCCGCAAGTGCGCAGGTTCCATCCGTAATCCAACAACGGGTCGCAGGTTCCGCTCGCTCCACGATGCGCTTGTCTCTCCCGCCTCGGCCCGCTCCAGAGCGCGAATCACCCGCCGCGGATTCTGAGGATCGGCAAGGCGGCGAAAGGAGGACTCATCCAGTTTTCGCAACGCATCCTGAAGCCCCTGCAATCCTCCCTCTTCCCAGACTCGCTCCCAATGTGCGCGGCGAAGCGGATCGGGCTCCGAATGCACATCGAGACCCCGCAGCAACGCAGAAAGATACAAACCCGTTCCCCCGACCACCAGCAGCGGCCGTCCCAACGCCTCCGCTTCCTCCACCGCCCGGCGCGCCGCGTGAACAAAAGCGCCAACACTGAAGGCCTCATTGGGATCAACGAGATTGATGCCGCGATACGGCACTTCGATCTGGAGCGCAGGCTCAGGCTTGGCGGTCCCGATATCCATGTGGCGATAAATCGCCATCGAATCGGCACAGAGCGCCACGGCATTAAACTGTTTAGCCAACTGGTGAGCGATAGCCGTCTTGCCGACTCCAGTCGGTCCGGTCAACACCCATGCCTGCCGTTCGCGCATTGGACCACTATCGCGCAGCAGGCTTCCCCGGCGAGTCGTCTTGATGTTCATTCAACGGGTGTTGCGACACCCAAAACGCAGAGACAATGTAGATCCCGACGCCCGTGCAAATCGCCGCATCGGCGATGTTGAACGCGGGCCAGTGCCAGTTTCCGATGTAGAAGTCGAAGAAGTCCGTCACCCACCCCAATCGCACGCGATCCAGAAGATTACCAATGATGCCCCCAACCATCAGGCCCAGAGCCAAGCGATGCTCCCACGTGTTGCCTAAAAAGGAGCGCCGAAACACCACCATCACGACCAGCATCACAACGGAAAGAATCGTGAGCGATGTGTTCTGCCCGCCCAAAATCCCCCACGCCGCGCCGGTGTTCCGGACATAGGCAAAATTAAAAAAACCGTCTATGACCGGACGCGATTCCCCCAGCGCAAACGAGCCGCGCACAATCGCCTTCGTCCATTGATCGGACAACGCGATGACCACCGCTACAACAAGGGGAAGCATGGGCGTACGCCAACTCAGTTCTGCTGCTGCTGATCCAAGGTTTGGATGCTCGTGCGGCGGAACGGGCGAAACCGCGGGCGGCCTCGTTCAATTTCCGTCTGCGCGGCGACGCAGTATCGGGCGAACGGCAACACTTTCAAGCGCTCATACTCGATCGGACGCCCCGTGGATTCGCAAATCCCAAAGGAGCCATTGTCAATGCGCCGCAACGCCTCTTCGATCTCCTTCAGCACATCCTGCCCACTGGTGAGCAAACTTGCGGCGAACTCGCGATCAAAATTGTCCGTGCCCTGATCCGCCATATGTTGGCTGTGACTCGACAAATCGCCAATCGAGTCCGGCTGCGCACGATTCATGCTCTCGCGCGAGAGAAAGGAAATCTCGTCAATGATCCGATCGCGTAGCTTCAGCAGCATCTCGCGAAACATGTCCAAATCTTTCTTCGTCAAAGGCTTCGTCTTCGCCATCGGTCCTTTCAGAACAGGCGCCGGACGAATGGGCATCAAGGGGCGCGGCGGCTGAATTTTTGCCTTCTCGGCGAGCTTGGCCGCCACGGCAACAGGCCGCTTCGTGGCACGCGCCACTTTCGAAGCCTTTGGCGGCGACTTCTTGCTGACAGCCGCCTTCTTCACCGGTTTCTTCGGCGCAGGTTTCTTGACGACCTTCTTCGGAGCCGATTTCTTCGCCTTTGTTGCAGCGGGCTTGGCCGCCTTTTTCTGCTTTTTCTTCGCCATGGATAAATCCTCTCTCTATTCGTTGCACAAGCAAGCGCAATTAAAGAGCGCGCTACTTACACAACCCCGAAGCGGGTGTCAACCCTGAAGGATCGGCGCGTCGGCTGCAATTCTGTGAAAACCCCTACTTTCCAGGCAAGGACTTCCCAATTCTCCTGTAAATGCACGTTTTCCCGCGCCAGCGTCTTGCGTTTCGGAAGATTGGGCGGACAATTAGAGAAAGCGAGCTATCCATGCAAGATATGATCAATACAGTTCATGATTTTCTCCGAAACAGTCTCCAACACAAATTCGGTAAGCCGAAGCTCCAAGCCTACCCCGACCGCGAATGGGCCAAACTCCAGGCTCTCGGCATGCAGCTCTGGCTCGATACGGGCGATATTGGCGAAGCATCCAAAATCTGGAACACTTCCTTCGGCGGTCTGACAACGAACAACACGCTCCTCAACAAGGAGATCCAAAAGGGCATCTACGACAATCTCGTCTCGAAGGCCGTAGCTGTCGTGCGCGGCGCAAACCCTGCCATAGATGACGAGACGCTCAAACTCGAACTCGCGCTGATTCTGAACGCGTGGCACGGACTCCGCCTTGTCGAGACGTTCGATGCGACGGTGAGTGTCGAGCTGCACACCGATCTCGCGCACGATGTGGAAAAGACGGTGTATTACGGCAAGCGCATTTATGCCATTTGCCCCGAGCGCTTCGTGGTCAAAGTGCCGCTCACCCCAGCGGGCTATCTCGGCGCAAAGAAGCTCAAGCAGGCGGGCGTGCCAATCAATTTCACGCTCGGCTTCTCGGCCCGTCAAAATGTCATTGCAGC
This sequence comes from Kiritimatiellia bacterium, assembly GCA_023953695.1. GTDB lineage: Bacteria > Verrucomicrobiota > Kiritimatiellia > CAIVKH01 > CAIVKH01 > JAMLJG01. The sequence goes on along the minus strand of JAMLJG010000027.1, from coordinate 8,670 downwards.
GCTCTTCACGAAACCCGACTACATCAACGTCTTCCTCGGCCGCATCAACGCGCTGATTGCCGACAACCATCTCGGCTCCGGCGAAGGCGCTGGCGAGAAAGCGACGCTCGCAACGCAGCGCATTCTTTCCGGCTTCCGCAAGGAACAGCGGACAGCGACGCGCTTGATCGGCGCCAGCATTCGGAGCGGTGCGCAAATCGCAGCTCTTTCCGGCCTCGATGTACTCACGATGCCGCCCAAGGCTGCAGCGCAGTATCGCGAGGCGCCTCTCGCCAACCCGCGTTCTCAAGTGGACCAGGATCCGACCGTGCCCCTCGCTGATGGGCTGGATGCAAAAGGCATCGGCGCCGATGCCTTCTGGGACGTCTCTCCGGCCTTCCTGCGAGCCGTGGACGCGCTCTTGGCCAGGAATTGCTGCGAACTCGCGCCCGACGACATCGCAAAACATTTCGCGGACGCGGGCTTTCCCGACCTCTTTCCACACTGGTCAGAGAGCGATCGTGCGCTCGCCACAAAGGATGGGAAGATTCCCGTCCTCGATCATTGGAAGACGCGCACGCAACAGGGCGCAATCGGACTGGATGCACTGCTCAACTTCTCGGCCTACTGCGCATTCACGCAGGACCAGCTCGCTCTCGATGAGCGTGTGCGGAAACTGGTCGGTTAGTGTGCCGCGTGCGGGCTGACGTAGTCGCCCACCTTCGTGCGGAAGGCAACGTTCATTCGGTTCCATCCATTGATGGCAATCACCGCGAGGGTGAGGTCCACCAGTTCCTTTTCGCTGAAGTGGTTTCGCGCCTCGTTGTAGACCTCATCCGACACGCCATTTGGAATGAGCGTCACGGCTTCTGTCCATGCAAGCGCGGCTCGCTCGCGCGCCGTGTAGCACGGGGCCTCGCGCCAAACAGGAACGAGATAAAGCCGCTGCTCGGTCTCGCCCAACGCGCGGGCATCTTTTGTGTGCATATCCAAACACCACGCGCAGCCGTTGAGCTGGGAGGAGCGCGTCTTGACCAATTCCAATAGCGAGTTCTCCAGTCCGCACTTGTGCACCTGCATCTCCGTGTGAAGAAGGGCTTTGAAGGCCTCCGGTGACGAGGTTTGATAGTTGAGTCGTTGTTCCATTGTGCATCTCCTGCGATGCAGAGAACCTACGCTACTCCGCGCTCTCGATCAAACGCGCCGCCAACGTTCTCACTTCCTTCACATCGAGTTTTCCGCTGCCGGTGAGGGGAAGCGAATCAATGTGAAAATAGGAGTCGCGCGCGGGCCGCCACAAGTTCGGCAACCCGCTCTGCTGCATGATGTCGTGCAGGAGCGAGGGATCTCCAGCCGCCGCCGTGCAGAGCACAACCAATCGCTCGCCTTTTCGCTCCGACGCCACCGAGGTGACCACCAGCACGGCCTCACTCGTCCCCAGCTTCTTGAGATAAGCCTCTTCAATGGCCAGGTGCGGGACCATTTCTCCCGCGATTTTACTGAAGCGCGCGAGGCGATCGGTAATCGTAATGAACCCGTCTTCATCAATTTGCGCCATGTCGCCCGTGCGATACCAACCATCGGAGAGGGCCTCACGAGTCAAATCCTCTCGATCCAAATAGCCCTTCATCACGTTTGGCCCTTTGATCAACAGCAGCCCACTGGCGCCCGGCGGCAGCGGCGCTCCCGATTCCGGATCCACAATGCGGGCGACAACTCCGGGAACCGGCTGACCCACGGATCCCTCTTTTCTGCCCGCCTGATACACTCCATCCACATCAACATCCGGCAAGCTCAAGGCGGCCACAGGTGAAAGCTCTGTGGTGCCATAGCCCTCCAGCGGGCGAATCCCGAAGCGCTCTTCAAACGCATCAGCCAGTCGCGATTTGAGCTTCTCGGCCCCGGCCACCACCAGGCGCAGCGATTCGAAATCCGTCCGCTCTGCCTTGCGCAAATAGGCCAGCAAGAAGGTCGGAGTGACAAACATCGCCGTGCATTTGCGCTCGCGCACCATCGTCGCCACGCGCCCGGCATCCAGCGGACTCGTGTGATAGCTCGCAGAAATCCCCGTCAGCGCGGGAAACCAAATCCCCACCGTGAACCCGAACGAGTGAAAGAGCGGAAGGGTCGCGCATAAGCGATCGCGCTCCGTCGGGCGAAAGACCAGTGCGCACGCTTCCACGTTCGACGCGATGTTGTGGTGCGTCAGCATCACGCCTTTCGGCGCGCCAGTGGTGCCGGAAGAAAAAATGATCGTGGCGACATCATCGGCAGAAGCGCCCCGCAGCGGCGTCAAGCAGCGGATGGGAAAGCCGCGAGCCAGCAGCGCTGCGCGCAACTTGGCGAACACACCCAGTTCTCCTCGCATATCCTCGAGCAACACAAGACCCGGCAGGTTTGCGAATTGGGGAAACTTTTCAATAAAGGCGCGCGCAGAAACAATGGTGTGGAGTCCCGACTGATCAATCGCGGAGCGAAAGGCCTCGTCCGATGCCGTGAAGTTCAGGTTCACCGTCGTCTTCCGCAACAGTGCCAAGGCCACGTTGACCAGCGTTCCACCCACGCTCGGCGGAAGGAGAACACCAACCCGCGTCTGCCCTCGCGTCTTTCTCTTCAAGACGCGCGCGAGCGCCAGAGCGCCGATGAGCGCTTGTCCCCACGTCAAAGACCGACCCGAGGTGTCGTCAATAGCCGCTTTGCGCCACTTGCGCCGCGCCATCTTCACGAAGATCGCGCCAAGCGAGCGATGGAGCGACTTCCGCGTCTCGAAATAGGCCGCAGATAGCTCCATCACGGCCTGTCTCACCTCGCTCGCTCGCGTGGCGGATGGCAACGGCTTTCCGATCATCACATCCACCGGATAAGGGAACCGCGTCGGCAACCGCAATTGCGAGCGACCGAAATAATGGCTGAATATGCTGCCCCACGTGCCGCCAATGTAGATCGGAATGATCGGGTGCGAGCTTCCCTTGACGATGCGCTCAAAGCCCGGCTTGAATCCCTGCGTCATGCCCGTCCGCGTCAACGCGCCTTCTGCGAAAATGCACACCATGTAGCCATCGTCGAGCGCCTGCCGAGCAGCGCGCAGCGATTCGACAATGCGTTTGGGCGAATCTTCTGCGGCAATCGGAATGGTCCCCATCAGGCGAAAAAGCGGACGGAGCGGATGCTTCTCGTAGATGGAGCGGTGCATCAGGAAACGAATCCGGCGCTGCTGGACAGCGAGAATCTGGAGCGCATCCATGAAGGAGACGTGGTTCGCGACGAGCAGCGCCCCGCCTTCAACCGGAAGATTCTCCACACCATGCGCCCGCAGGCGATAGCAAACACGCGTAAGAAGCATTACGCAGAAGCGAACAAGAAAATCGGGCAACACGATCACCGCCACCACACCCAACACCACCGTCAATCCGCCAATCGCCATGAACCCCTGCCCCGGCGTCATCTTCAGCGGACCACTAAAGAGAAAGACCAAAATGGAACCGATGAGCACGCCGGTCCAACTCAAGAAACTACTGGCCGCGAGGATGGAGCCAAGGCGATCGCGCGGACTGCGAAATTGAATAAACGCATCGAGCGGAATCAGAAACAGCCCCGCGCCGATGCCCGCAAAAAGGATCAGCCCGCGCACCGCGTTCAAGCCGATCCCGACCAGCCCCAACCCGAGGGTCGCGCACGCGAGAAGCAGAGCGCCAATCGGAACGATGCCAAACTCGACATTGCGCCCGGAAAGCCGCCCCGCCAGCCACGACCCCACCCCAATTCCAATCGCGGCGAAGAAGAAGAGATAGCCGCTCTGCGTTTCCGAAAGGCCGAGCGCCCTGATGCCATAGGGAATCAAGTTCAACTGCAAGAAGGAGCCGATCAAGGTGAAGTAGGCCGATGCGACCACCGCCATTAGCAATTGCCTGTCGCCGCGAATTCCGCGGAGTGTTCGCCACACGTCGCCGACAATCGAAAATGACGCGCGCGCCTGCGAGCCGCCAGCCGGCGTTCGCTCAATACCAAAACTCGTCGCCGTTCCCACTATCGCAATGCCGACGCACACCCATGCGGTCAACCAGTAGCGCCCTCCCAGTACCTCTCCCAGCCACGGCCCCACGGCCGTTCCCAGAATAATCGCCAGATAGGTCATCAGTGTGAGGACGCCGTTCGCCGCGGAGATTTGGTCGCGACGCACCAGTTCCGGAATGATTCCATACTTGCTCGGTCCAAACAGCGCGCTCTGCGTGGACATCAGAAAGAGAACGATGAATGCGCCCGGTGCCCATTGGGTTGAGAAGGCGACCACACCGAGGAGCATCACGACAATCTCGAGGACCTTCGCCCAAACGATGATGGTTCGCTTGCTGACGCGATCAGCCAACACACCTGCCGCCGGTGTGAACAACAAAAACGGAACCACGAAAATGGCGCCACCCAGCGACACCAGCGAGCCGGCATGTTGCTGGCCTAGCAGGCGAATCACGAAGAAGAAGGATAGCAACTTGAAGATGTTGTCGTTCAACGCGCCGCAAAACTGCGTCGCATTCATCCAGGCGAACGATTTTCCATAGCGAGCAATCACAAGCATTTCTCCTCCCGCGCGTCTTCACGACCCCCCGCACGGACAAACTCTTGTACACGCTGCACCGCGTCTTGCCAGCCGTAATCCAACGGCAAGACGTGCCCAGCGTTCTTTTCCTCCACGAGCAATTTGCGCGCGGAGCCCACCGCGTCAAAGTATTCGCGACTCGCGCGGACGCTGACGATCCTGTCCCGACCGGGAAGAAACATCAGCACGGGCACACGCACCTCTTCTGCGCGCGGCGAAATGAACGAGGCGACGCGAAACATCGCATCATAAACCGAGATCGGCAGGAACCGATCGCGCAGCTCTTCAATTCCCTCCGCCCTCGCGTGCAAATCCACGGGAAACGCCGTTTCCAAAATGGTGTCGCGCGGCAGCACGCCTCGCGCAAACCGATGCAGCGCCTCCGGCGGCAATCCCAAACTGCGCCGCGACGACACCTCGATCAGCGGCGCGAACAGCACCACGCCCTCGACCATGCCGGGATGCCGCAACACGTGCTCGATGGAGAGAGCGCCGCCCATCGAGTGACCCACGAGCCACACCTTCTTGCCCTCCGCGCGCGCTCGCGTCACCGCGTCAGCCACCGCCCGCTGCCAATCGTCTTCAGAAACGGATGCCATTCGGTCGAGCGACTCCCCGAATCCCGGCAACCGAATCGCGCGGCAATCAAAGCCTCTCTCGCCCAAGGCGGGCGCCATCTCGCGGAAAACGGCCGGACTCGATGCAAACCCGTGGACAAAAATCAATGCGACATCGCCATCGCCCACGGCAAATGCCTGCATACCCAGACGCACGCCCTCCGCTCCTCGTACCGCGTCGCGCGCGTCGCGCTCCGCGCGAAACTGCGTCCACGCGGGATAGCCCGATCGCGCAGCGAGCAGTGCAATACCGATTCCGAGAATGACGTGTACGAGAGTCATCTAGGGCAGCGCCTCTGTCTGTTGTTGTTTCAGCCATTCGCGAATGGGCGTCCCCTCAATCAGCAAATCCTCAATTACGGCATCGCCCTTTCGCACGCGCACCACAATATCGGCAGCTCGCGCGCCTCTGGAGTTGGCGGTGCGATAGGCCGCCTCCGCCGCTGGCGCTTCGTCTTCCGGCAAGTAGAAGCGTTCCAGAGGCAATCGGACGAGAACGTTCCCATCGCCCACACGCCACACGGTTGCGCGGATATATGCGCCTGTCGTCGGCGCATCGCGGCTTACACTCGAAACCGCGCCGTAGCCATCGGCCTCGGTCGTCAACGATGCATAGACGCGCTCGCGGCCCCCGCGCTTCTTCATGGGCATGTCGGAGTTAATGGTGAACTGCTCGGCCGATAGCGCAACGTAGCGCCCGCGAAACGCATCGTAGGGGTCCACCGGCTGCGTTCGGAATCGAAACGCCTCGCCTTCGCGCAGCGTCCGCTCGCGACCCTGAACCATCAATGCGGGCACCGCGAGCTGAACAGCGGCGACGACCAGCAACACCCCAATCGCAATTCGTTTTCTCATGACACCCTCCGAAAGCGGCGGCTCAAGCCCACGTTGGCGCCCAATAGCGCCACACCCAACCCGATGAACACCAGCGCGCGAACGAGAATGGAGACCCCGCTATCGAGGAAGCGCAAGATCACCAGCATCGCCAGCACAAGCATTCCAAAATTGACGGCTCCCAGCGACATGCGGCGGAAGCCATGAATCATCATCGTCAGCCCATATCCGCCCAGTAAGAGATTCGCGGCAACTTGCAGAAGCTCGACCGACACCCAACGCCGAGCCACGAATTGTCCCGCCAGCACAAAGAAGAACAGCACCGCGGGAAAACGTTCCACCGCACGGAGCCGCTTGCGCGCGCTGAATCCAGCCGCCAGGACTGCGCATGCAAATCCCAGCGCCACGACCATTCCAAGATAGACATCCCACCCGGTATCCCCGTTTCCCCACCAGAAAAGGGGCACACCGTGGCGCCAAGGCGATCGAAATGTCAGGGCAACCGCCATGCCAAGGAAACCCAGCACACCGAGCACGCGCATCGGCCGATGCCACAACGACGGCGCATTCCCCTGGAGGCGCAAGTCCAATAGGTACAGAAAGCTGATCAATCCCGAGTAGGCGAGCATCCAGTGGCGGTCCAATTTTTCAGCGAAAGTAATGCCAACTCCCACAAAGAGCGACAGCGTCACCATCCAACGGAGAAAGGCGAGCCCGCTGGTGAACACACCCGTCAGACTTCCGCGCCACAACAGCGGAACAACCGCCAGGAGCAACGGCCAGTAGAACCAAACGCGCTCACTCTCGCCCGCTAACGGAATGGCCCACGCAGTCACACCGACCACATACAGCGCCGCCGCCAGCGAGCTCCGCAGCAAATAGACCACAGGCAGCGCGAGCAGCACCCAGGTCAAAAGAAAGGAATCGTAGGAACCGGAAATGTGATAGATCTGACTCACCATCGCCACGGCCGCGCCAATCGAAAGCGTCCAAAAGAGCCCGATCCCCTCGCGCCACCCCGCGCCATGCCGCTCGCGCACAACCCCGAACAGCGCCAGCGCTTGCGCAGTGAGCAACGGGAAGAGCGAAACGGCCACGCGGATCGGCCGACTCAAATCCGACCAGTTGTAGGCGAGCAACAGAATGATCCCGCCACCCAACAGCAAAGCGCCCAGCGCGGAGAGCCCAATCAGGAATGCGCTGCGCGGCGCACTCCCGCCACGCGAATACCGCGCGCGCAACCGCGCCGCCAAATCGAGGGTGATCAACCCCTCGCGCTCCCAGGCATCAATCTCGCCCTGTATCCAATTGTGGTTGTTCGCCATAACCAAACTCCTCGTCGCCATAGAGTAGCTAGGCGCGTGCCAAATCCAATCCACTTCGCAACGGATTGCCTATCAATAGATTGCGCATCCAGCCCAAGCTGATTCATCGGAATGTTGTTCATTTTATGGATACATGATATACATTCTATGTATATGAAACTCCTATCCGCGCGACAGCGCGCATTCTTTCAAGAGGTGGCGCGGGCGGCCTTCGCGAATCCGTTTAGCGAGGAACGCGGGGCCGTGGATCGCGCGCTCGCCGGCGAGCTGGCCGCCCCGGAAGACTCGGCCCGCGTGCAACAGATGCTGGCGGCGCTTGCGCGAGAAATGACGGCACTGGAGCGAGCGGGTCTCGCGGAGTTGGGCGCTCACAAGGGAGAGACGCGCGAGTGCATGCGCATCGCATTGCTCTTCGATGCTTTTCACCGACACCTCGCCGCGCTGGACAGCCACATCGAAATGCAGCTCCAACTCGGCGCAGAACCGGCTCCCGCCTCTTTTGCGAATCGCGTGCTGGAGGATCTCAAACGGCGCGGCTTTTCAGCCGCAGAGGCTCTCCACTTCCTCGCGGTCTTCTTCCAGCTCCGCCGCGCATTCTATTTCATCGCCCGCGGATTGAAGGGCAACAGCGCGAGTATGCGTCTCCTCCGCGAGCGACTCTGGCAGAACCTCTTCACCCGCGATATCCGCTGGTACGATCGCTATCTCTCGGATCGAATGGAGGACTTCTCCACACTCCTCCTCGGCGGCACGGGAAGCGGAAAAGGCGCGGCGGCCGCCGCGATAGGACGCTCGGGCTTCATTCCATTCGACCCGCGGCGCGGCCGGTTCAAGGAGAGCTTCACCCGTGCGTTCATCGCCATCAATCTCTCGCAGTTCCCGGAGACATTGGTGGAGTCCGAACTCTTCGGCCACCGCAAGGGCTCTTTCACGGGAGCCGTGGAGCACTATGAGGGTATTCTCGCGCGCTGCTCTCCGCACGGGGCCATTCTGCTCGACGAGGTGGGCGATGTCGCCCCGCCGCTCCAACTCAAATTGCTCCGCGTCCTGCAGGAGCGGCAATTCACTCCCGTAGGAAGCCACGAGCCTCAGCGTTTCCGCGGGCGCGTGATCGCAGCGACCAATCAGCCGATTGAGGCGCTTCGCCGCGATGGTCGCTTCCGCGACGATTTCTATTACCGGCTCTGCTCTGATGTAATCGAGGTCCCTTCTCTCGCCGCACGACTTCGCGATGACACAGAGGACCTCGATCTCCTCACGCGCGAAATTGTCCGGCGGATCATCGGTCAGGATGCCGCCGAACTGGCCGACGACGTACGCA
>JAMLJG010000026.1 GCA_023953695.1 Kiritimatiellia bacterium | reverse complement strand
ATGCAACGATTGCATTTGGTGAACAGCGATTGCTGGAGAACTGGTTTGGCAACAGTTTGCGCGCGGCGGAGCGCGACGTGACGCCCGAGGTGCGCGCCCAAATGGCGGCTGCGGCGGCGCCGGGTGTTTATGACAGTCCGGTGAGTCGCGAGTTGATCACGCGCTTCACGCGCCGAGAGGCGCAAGGGGTGGTGGGCGCGCTGATTCTTGTGGTGGTGGCGGTGGGGCGGTATGATGTGGCGCGTCGAAAGCGGCGCGAACGGAAGGGGTTGCCATGATGGACCGACGGCAATTTATTCAGATGGCGGCGGCGGGCGCGGCGGGTTGGTCGCTGGGCTGGCCGAAGAAGGCCGCGTGGGCGGCGGCGCCGGATGCGCCGCGCGATTCGGTGCGCCTCGCCTTTTTCACGGACATTCACACTCGCGTGGAGTGGGAGACGCAGGAGGCGCTTCGCCTTGCGGCGCGAAAGATCAACGAGCAGCGCGCGGATCTGGTGTTGTGCGGGGGCGATTGCATCACGGATGGATTTCAGTCGAGCCGCGCGGCGGTGGCGCACCGCTGGAAGGCCTATCGCGCGAATCTGCACGACCTTCTCGAACCGGCGGCGGTGACGGCGATGGGGAATCACGATCTGGTCGGCGCGATGCCGGAGGATGGGAGCGAGCCGGAGGCGGATCCGCGCGCGACATTTCGCGAGGAGCTGGGGATTGATCGCATCTATCGCTCTCTCGATGTGGGGGGCTATCACGTGATGCTGCTCGATAGCGTGCAGATCACGCGCGATGAGCTGAAATATCGCGGCTTCATTGACGAAGAGCAGATGGCGTGGATTCGATCGGATTTGTCGGGTGTGAATCCGGAGACGCCGATTGTGTTGGCGATGCACATGCCGCTGCTGACGGGATTTTATATGGCCACGCAGGGGGCCGAGGCACCTGCGCCGCGCAATCGCGCGGTGGTGAACAATCGCGAGGTGCTGGAGGCCTTTGCGGGGCATCGGCTACAGGTGGTGCTGCAGGGGCATTTGCACGTCAACGAGATGCTGCGCTGGCGCGGGACGACGTTCATCACGGGTGGGGCGGTGTGCGCGAAGTGGTGGCGCGGGCCGTGGTATGGAACGGAGGAGGGTTTTGGCGTGTTGACGCTGCGTCGGGATCGCGTGGACTGGAACTATGTGGACATGGGCTGGGATGCGCGCCGACCGTGAGAGATTCTTCCAACGATTGGAAGTATGAGTTGCGAGGGCTTCCAAGGATTGGAAGTTGGGGTGGGTGTGAATAAGTTGGGTCGAGAATCGTCGAATACTGATGAAGGCATTGCGCCGGAGGTGTTGGCGCAGATGGTGGCGCGTGCGCAGGCGGGCGATGAGGATGCGTTTGGCGAGTTGGTGAAGGCGTTTCACGGAAGGGTGTTCGGGGTGATTTATCGCATGGTGAGCAATGCGGAGGATGCGCGGGAGCTGGCGCAGCAGACGTGGGTGAAAGCGTGGCAGCGTTTGGGCACGTTCAAGGGCGATGCGCAGTTTTTCACGTGGGTGTATCGCATTGCGGTGAATACGGCGCTGGATCAGGGGCGGCGCGCGACGCGGCGGCGGGAGGTGTCGCTGGACGAGGAGCCGGGCCGGGAGCCGCAGGCGGCGGTGGAGTGGCAGGCGCCGGATGAGGGGCGTCCGGATCGGCAGTTGGAGCGGGAGGAAGTGCGGAAGGCTTTTGAGGCGGCGTTGGATGGATTGGCGGCGGAGCACCGGATGGCGTTGATCTTGCGCGAGGTGGAAGGGTTGTCCTATCGAGAGATTGCGCAGGCGATGCGATGCCGGGTGGGGACGGTGATGTCGCGGATTTTTTATGCGCGGAGGTATGTACAGGATCGGATGAAGGACGTGCGATGAAGCGGGAGAAACAATTGGAGCTGCTGAGCCGTTGGCGGGATGGCGAGCTGCCGCCGAACGAGCGGGTGCGTGTGGAGGCGGCGCGCGCTGCGCTGGGCGGGGAGGCTGAGCAGGCGTGGGAGGCGTTGGGTGAGCACTTGCGCGCACAGCCGGTCCCTGCGCCGACGCCGGAGGCGATGTGGAACGATGTGCGCCGCGCGATTCGCGTGGCGCAGGCGGAACCGGCGGTTGCGGTGGGCGCGGGTGGGCGTTGGAACTGGGCTGTTGCCGCGTTGGCGGTTCTTTTTATGGTGGGAGTGGGATTTCTCGGGGTCCGGATTTGGCTGGCGCCCTCGGCGGAGGCGGCGATGCCGCGAGTGGCGTGGGTGGAGGCGGAGTTGCCGGGGTCGAGTGCGATGGTGTATGAGGATGAGGCGAGTGGCGCGGTGGTGATTTGGTTGATGACCCCGGACGAGGGGCCGTCGGGCGAGGAGCAGCTATGAAGATGTGGATCGGCATTGTGTTGGCGGCCGTGTGCGTGGGCTTTGCGACTCCTGCGTTGGCGCAGCAGCCGATGGAGGTGGAGGCGATGCTCATTCTCGCATCGAACGAGCCCGCGCCGTTGGATCGCCGGTTAGAGCGCGTGGACTATTTGTTGCGCCCTGTTTTGCGTTTTGAGACCTATCGGTTGCTGGGGCAGGGCAGCGTTTTGCTGGGAGCGGGCGGCTCGACTTCGCTGGCGCTTGGGGATGGGCATGTGTTGTATTTGCGGATGGGCAAGAAGGGCCATGTGGAGGTGAGCTGGCAGCGCGGCGAGGAGCGGTTGCTGAGCACGTCGGTGGGGCTGAAGCGAAACAAGCCAACGATTTTGGGTGGCGTGCCGCAGGGCGACGGCCGCCTCATTGTGACGCTGATGGTGAAGTGACGATCTGATGCCTGGAGTTTTGGGCGGGAATCTTACACGGTTTATCAGCCTGTTTATTGTTTAGGATTCCCAAGACAAGGTCCGTGCGATTATTCTGACGATCGTGCGTGTTGTTTCTTTCAGTTCCATCTGCCGTGATGTTGGAGATGAAGTGCTGAACGTTCCCTTGGGATCTCTATTCGGAGGAGCAATCTGAATTACAGGAAGGGCGACACACCGGTCTTGCAAGACATCGGGACATTCCTCTCTGTTTTCGCGATGGCAAGTGGTGTTATCATGGCGCTATGACTAAGGCATTCACATTTATTAAGCGATATCTCTTGAGCTTGGCCGGCTGCTTGTACCTGCTAACGGTTGGTGTGCTGCGCCGCGAACATCGTGAGATTCTGCATGAAATCACCTTCCGACTAGGTTTGAGGAAGCGTCCGGTTCCACCGCCATCTGGGCCGACGTTGCTGATTCCGGTCACGGAAGCAAAGGCTCTTTTCTCTGCGCCGCCCTTGGTGAGCGTCCTTGAGCAGGATGTGGCGGATGGAAACGTTAGCGGATATGAATTGTTGGTCATTTCACAATTGATTGCCGATCTGAAGCCGAAGGCGTGCTTTGAAATTGGAACGTTTGACGGCCGGACGACGCTAAACATGGCGGCGAATGCTGGAACTGATTGTCATGTGTACACGCTGGATCTGCCGCAAGAAGAGGTCGACAAGACGGGGCTGAAGATTGCTACCGGCGATGAGCAATTCATTAAGAAAGAGTCGTCAGGTGCGCGATTCTCCGGATCGCCCTGGGCAAAGAATATCACGCAATTGTACGGAGATTCGGCGACATTTGATTTTTCTCCATATGAGGGAAAGATGGACGTCGTGTTTGTAGACGGCGCGCATTCGTATGACTACGTAAAGAGCGATACGGCGGTTGCGTTGAGGCTGTTGAAGCCGGAAGGCGGGCTGATCCTATGGCACGACTATGGTTCACCCTATTGGAAGGATCTGACCCGTTCTCTGAATGATTTGTACGAGGGAACGCCGTCCTTCAAATCCATGCGGAACGTAATGGGAACGGTGCTCGTGGTGTGGCGCAAATAGGGCAGGATTTGCCTCGCTGTTTCGCTGATGGTGAAGTGACGGGCAGTGGCTAGGGTTTGGGGGCAGGAACGATGAGGATGGGGCGTTTTGATTTTTTGAGTACGCCTTCGGATACGCTCCCGAGGAGCATGTGATAGAGAGCGCTTCGTCCGTGCGAGCCCATGACGACGAGGTCTATGTTGAGGCGCTCTATTTCCTGTAGAATCTTTTCGACGATGTAGCCTTGCACGACGAGGGAGGTGGCGGGGATGTTCTCGGTTTCGAGTTGCCGATGGAGCGCTTGCACCTTGCGATGGTTTTCTGTCATTTCGCGCGCGACGGCCTGGCGCACCGACTCGGGGCCGGGCTCGTAGGTGATGAATTCGGGTTCGGGCTGCGCGACGTGAAGAAGCACGATTTCGGCTCGCAGCGCGCGCGCGAGGGTTTTGGCGGTGTCCAGCACGGTTTCGGTGATGGGGGAGAAGTCAACGGGAACCAAGATGCGTTTCATATGTCACCTCTCGCTTCAGTGTAGAAACTTTCGCGCGGTTGCGCAGCCTTTTTAAGAGAGCGTATTGGGCTGAATCCCTCTGAGTCTGTGGAGGGTTTTGTCCGGGATTAGCGGCGCCAGAAGCTGGGCATGAGAACGACGAGGACGGTGTAGAGTTCGAGTCGTCCGAGCAGCATGCAGAGGGATAGAATGATTTGTCCGGCGGCAGGTATGGATGCGTAGCTGCTTTGGGGGCCGACGGCGCCGAGGCCGGGTCCGACGTTGCCGAGTGCGGAGGCGACGGAGGAGAACGCGGTTGTGGCATCGGGGGTGAAGAGGAGCATGGCGGCGCCGGCGGAGGCGAAGACGAGGATGAAGATGATGAAGAAGGAGCCGATCATGGAGACGATTTCGGTGTCCACGAGTTGCTTGCCCATTTTGACTCGGTAGATGGCTTGTGGCTGGATGAAGAGGCGAAGTTCGCGGAGGACTTGCTTGCAAAGGATGAGCACGCGGACGACTTTGAGCCCCCCCGCGGTGGATCCTGCGCAGGCGCCGATGAGCATCAGGAGGAGCAGGATATATTGCGAGAGAGCGGGCCAGAGGGCGAAGTCATCCGTGCCATAGCCGGTGGTGGTGATGACGGAGACTACGGCGAAGAGTGCGCCTCGGACGCCTGTACCCGTGTTGTGATAGAGCGCGGGCGCTGCGTTCAGGGCGATGATGAGGGTGGCGACGAAGATGATGGCGATGTAGAGGCGAAATTCGGAGTCTCGGGTATAGGCGCTGAACTTTCCGCGCAGGAGATGCCAGTGGAGGGCAAAATTGGTTCCGCCGACCAGCATGAAGAATATGAGGACCCATTCGATGGCGGGGCTGTTGTAGGCTGCGATGCTGGAGGAGCGGGTGGAGAATCCGCCGGTTGCGATGGTGGCGAGGCCGTGGCAGACGGAGTCGAACCAGGACATGCCGCAGATGCGCAGGGCGATGATGTTGAGGGCATTGATGCCGAGATAGAGACCCCAAAGCAGTTTGGCTGTGCTGGCGATGCGCGGTGTGAGGCGGTCTTTGGACGGGCCAGCGGCTTCGGCGCGATAGATTTGCATGCCGCCTGAGCCGAGCAGGGGGAGAATGGCGACGCAGAGAACGAGAATGCCCATGCCTCCCATGAAGTGTGCAAGGGCGCGCCAGAGGAGGATGCTGCGCGGCACTTCTTCAAGATGGGTCATTACGGACGCGCCGGTGGTGGTGAAGCCGGAGACGGATTCAAACCATGCGCCTGCGAGCTGTGGAATGGCGCCGGTTAGGAGGAATGGGATCGCGCCGATGAGTGTGGTGATGAGCCATCCGAAGGTGACGATGCCGACGCCGTCGCGGCGATTGAGGTCTACGGTGCCTCGGGTGGAGGTCCAGAGTATGCCGCCTAGAAAGAGCGATGCGGAGGCCGAGAGGGCGAAGCCGCGTTGGACAAACCAGGAGTCGCCGTAGTATGCCCCGACGCCCCAGCAGAGCAGCATGTTCAGGCCGAGTACGATGGGCAGAAACGAGATCAGATGAAAGACGGCGCGAAAATTCACGATGGCGTCAACCCCGGAAGAGTTCTTCCACGCGCGTGACTGAGGCAGGCGTGGCAAAAAGGACGAGGCGGTCGCCCGGGCGCAGGACGAGGTCGCCTGTTGGCGGCACGACGATTTGGTCGCGCAGGACGGTCGCGATGATGATGCCGTCTGGAATGCGGAGGCTACGAATGGGTTTGTCGGTCCAGCGATGATTCGGCGCGAGCGCGACATCGAGCAGTTCGCCGGGGAGCTTGTGGAGCAGGGCGGCTGCTTTCACATTTTTTCCTCGGACGAAGTGGAGGATGGCGTTGACCATGGACATGTGGGAGCTGACGGCGCGGTCGAGCAGGCTCAAACTGTTGATGATGGGCACGTATTCTGGCTTGGTCACCTGCGCGAGGGTGAAGGTGGCTCCTGCCTTTTCGGCCAGCAGGCAGATCATGATGTTGTTTTCATCATTGCCAGTGGTGGCGACGAATGCGCAGCCGTGGATAACGCCCACGTTCTCGAGGGTTTTGGAATCGAGCGCATCTCCGTTGATGATTAGGGTTTTGTCCAACTCTTTGGAGCAGGCTTCGGCGCGCTCTTTGTTTTGTTCGATGAGGACGACGGGGGTATCCGTTTTTTCCATCCGCAGCGCGAGCTGGAGGCCGAGATCGCCGCCGCCGGCTATGAGGACTTTCTCGAAGTTTTCGTGTTCCGGGCTGGCCCACTCGAGGAATGCGGTGACGTCGGCGGGTTCGCCGCAGAAATAGATGTCGTCGCCAATCATCAACTGGGTGTCGCCCTTGGGGATCAGGAGCTCTTCGGCCCGCATCACCCCGATGAAGCGGATTCGCTGGAGCAGTTCCGGTCGGGGGAAGGCCTTGAGGGTCTGGAGGACGAGGGGGCTATCCATGTGGACTTTGACACCCACGGCGAGTACGCGGCCCTCGAACATATCCACGGCTTCCAGGGTTCCGGGCATGCGGAGGATGGTGAAAATTTCGTCGGCGCATTCCTCTTTTTGGCTGATCACCAGATCCATCCCCATCTTTTTCAGATCAAACTTTGGGTTGGCGTGGAGGAAGTCGGGGTTCGAGACGCGAGCCACTTTGTGGGGCACTCCGGCGGCGAAAGCGAATGCGCAGGCCAGGATGTTGACTTCGTCTCGGTCAGTGACTGCGACGACGAGGTCAGTTTTCATCAAACCGGCCTTTTCGAGGATGCGGGGGCTGGATCCTTCGCCCTCGATGGTTTGGATGTCGAGTTGGGCGGCCACCTCATTGAGTGCGGCTTCGTCGCGATCAATGATTACAATGTCGTGCCGCTCCTCGCTTAGTTTTTCGGCAAGGTGCCGCCCGGCACTGCCCGCGCCTATGATGAGTATTCGCATAGCAAACTGCGTTTAGAAACGCGCAGGGACCATGCTGCACCAATGTGCCCCCGCCTTCAATAGGGAATGCGCCTTGTGGCTGGATTGATTTTGTAATTCCTTGCCGTGCAGTAGGATGGAAAACGACTTGGCGAGGCCCAGTTCTTATGGATTGTGCGCAACTGGCGCGGTGTCAGCGGGTTGTGCTTGCCAGCCCGAGGGCGGGCAGATTAACGCTCTGGACAGTGCCGGAAATGTCGCTGATGTGTGCGGAGATGACGGTGAATGGCTGCCATTCGCTGGGATCGGTTCCGACCGGTGGCTGGAGGCGTCCGGTGAGGACGAGATAGGTGCGGGTGATCCCGTCTTCGTCCATTTCGAGGGGGATGTGGAGGCTCTGGGTGGTTACTTGGAGAATGGCGAGTTGGCTGGTCGAGCGCTCGGGGGCCTTGATGGAGAGGGCCCCAGCGCCGTCGAGTTGGAGTTCGACCTCTGCGCTGAAAATATAGCGGCTACACCCGCCGGATGCAGGGGCGAGAATCGCGCGGAAGCCGCGGGCGAGAAGCTCGCGCAGGGGGATGGAGCTGGGCTTGTTTGATGGAGCGAACATGTCAAACTGATACGGCATAAACCGGCGGAGTGCAAAGAAGATGAACTTTCATTTCAGCAGCGAGGCGAAGGTGGCGTTGGCGAAGAGGCGGCCGGTGGTGGCACTGGAAAGCACTTTGATCACGCACGGGTTGCCGCATCCGGTGAACTTGGAGACGGCGCGGCGATTGGAAACCGTGGTTCGCGATGCGGGGGCGACTCCTGTCACGATTGCGTTGTTGCGAGGGGAAGTGCACATCGGCCTGGAGGCCGGGGAGTTGGAGGCGCTGGCGGGGGCAACCGATGCGCGCAAGTGCAGTCGCCGCGATCTGCCGATTGCCGTGGCGAAGGGCGAGCACGGCGCGACGACGGTGGCGGCGACGATGTTTCTCGCGCATCGCGCGGGGATTCGAGTGTTTGCGACGGGCGGCATCGGTGGTGTGCATCGCGGGCACCCTTTCGACGTCAGCGCGGATTTGGAGGAACTCGGCCGGACGCCCGTGACGGTGGTGTGTGCCGGTGCAAAGGCGATCCTCGATTTGCCCTTGACGCTTGAGGCGTTGGAGACGCGGGGTGTTTGCGTGGTGGGCTATGGCACAGATGATTTCCCGGCCTTTTACTCGCGTTCGTCGGGCTTGCCGGTTGATACGCGGTGCGACTGCCCTGAGGAGGTGGCGGCGCTGATGCGCGCGCGTGACGAGTTGGGGCTGGACGCAGGGCTGCTGGTGTGCGCGCCGATTCCGGTCGAGCACGAAGTTCCTGCGAGTTCGATTGAAGGGGCCATCGCAGAAGCGCTGCGCGCTGCGGAGGAGGCCGGAGTGCGCGGAAAGGAAGTGACGCCATTCCTGCTTGCCCGCGTCAGCGCATTGACGGAGCGGCGGAGCCAGAGCGCAAATCTGGCGCTGCTCGAAAATAACGCTCGCGTTGCGGCGGCGATTGCGTGCGCGTTGTAGCCGATCAGTAGAGCCAGAGGCTCAACCAGTTTTCGCCATTACTGCCGAGGACCCAATGACCATTTCGCTTAACGGCGATTCGCCGCGCATTCTTCCCCAGCGCGGTTTCGTTCACGCGGAGGACAGCGGCATTCTGTTTGCCTAGACGCGCGGCTTCCTCTGCGGTGGCGGGTCGGCCCGCGAGCACAACGCCTCCCTCCGAGATAGAGAGAACGATCGGATCGGAGCTGGAGGCGGGGCCTGTCCAGAGGAGCGGGTGGCGAACAAAGCAATCTGGAAGGTGTCGGACTTTGGCGAGCACTTCGATTGCGGTGGGTGTGCGCTGAATGTGGTCGAGAAGCGTGATCTTGCCCGCGTGCGATTCGAAGTCGCGAAAGACGAGGATGGGATTGAGGCCCCAAAGGTTTTGTCCGTTGTATTTGCCGCCGGGCGTATATTTCTTAGGCAGGCCGGGCCACGTGAGGAACCGGCTATTCGCGATCAAGCCGATTTCAAAGTGCAGGTGCGCGCGGCTCATCGGTATGCCGCTGAGCGCGGTGTTGCCCATTCTGCCGAGGCGCGTACCTGCGGTGACGGGCGCGCCTTCGCGCAGGGAGGCGTCGGCTTCGGCCATGTGGGCATAGAGCGTATAAAACTCGCCGACGGGGTCATTGTGGAGCAGGACCACGTAGATGCCGTAGTCCGAGTTGCCGGCTGTGCGATGGACGAGGGCCACAGTGCCGTTTGCGGCGGCAAATACATCGTCGAGCGGACGGCCCTGCCGGTCTCGTTCCAGCGCGGCGATATCGAGGCCCTCATGAAATCGGGGAAGGATCTGTTTTCCGTAGTTCCCGAGTCGGACCGAGCCGTAGGTTCCCGATTCGGGATTGCCGGAGCCGGTCGGTTGATACACGCCGTTGTAGTTGGTGTCGGCCAAGCGGGTTTGGCGTGTTGGGTAGGTGAGTGAGTAGAGATCGGATGCGGGCAGCGTCAGTGCGCCGAGCGGTTCGGGAGGAGGCACGACAACGCCACTCTCTTTCTTCTCGCGCCCGCAACCGATTGCGAGGAGAAGAAGGACAGCGAGCCCTTGTGACAGCCGTCTGGCAGTTGCGCCGGACATCAGAACATTATGCCGGCGAGAAGTTGCGGGCCGCGAAATTTCACATCGGCTTTGAGGGGGGCACTGTCGTTTTCCGCCTTAAAGGAAAGGTTTCGGTAGCCGATGCCGGCAAACAACCCTTTGAAGCTCGCCTTCAGGTTCGCCTCGAAATCAATGAAATTTATGCGGGTGCCTTCGATGTCCCACGGGCTGCCTGCGAGCGAGATGTCCACGCGGAGCGAGGGCGGGCCGAGGTGGATTTTTGCGCCGACGATGGGGAGGATTGTGTCATAGGACTCCTTGGCCTCTCCGGCGCTTGTCGCCCGAGCCTGCGCCTTGAAATCAATGTACTCGACGCCCGCGAGGAATCCGCCGCGGAATCCATAGACGCCATTCTGCATTTGATAGGCGAGGCGCATCAGGTCAATATCCATCGTCGAACGGACATCGGTACCTGATGCATAACGCGTGCCATCAATATCGAGGTCGCGCGTCAGCACATGGTTGGCGGAGAGGCCCATGTCCAAATAGGAGAAGACGAGGCGATTCGCATCGCCCAGCGCGGCATCGAAGCCCAAGAGTTTGTCTTTTTTGTAGCCGAGATCGTTTCCTAGATCGGCCGAGGTGCCGGGCTGTCCATCCTTGCCAATCGCCAGCGACCCGCTCGGCTTCATTTCCCAATATTGAGCGCTCAGCTCAAGGTTTTGAGCGGAAGCGACTTCTGCGAGGCCAAGAGCGAAAAGTACCGCCACAGCGGCGAGAGTAGATGAGCGCATATCAAAGTGTATAGACCGTGCGATTACTTCAGGCAACCGCAATCCGCAGCGGGCTTCGATTTCCAATCCTGGGAAGTCTGTGGGCGCGGCACTTCCAAGCCTTGGAAGCGCGGGCCAATTGGGATTTCAAGGCTTGGAGGCGCGGGGTGGGCCACGGGGTGCGGCGCGGGTTGAACTTGCTTTTCGGGGCGTTGCGTATTTACGTTGCAGCCTTTGCCATGTTTGAACCGGTTTCCAATAAAGTTAGTTTCCCGACGCTGGAGGAGCAGATGCTGGCGTTTTGGGAAGGGGCGCAAGTGTTTCAACGTTCGCTCGATCAGCGGCGAAATGCGAAGGAGTACGTCTTTTATGACGGCCCTCCGTTTGCGACGGGGCTGCCGCACTATGGGCATTTGCTGGCGGGCACGATCAAGGACATCGTGCCGCGCTACCACACGATGCGCGGTTTTTATGTGGAGCGTCGGTTCGGGTGGGATTGCCATGGCTTGCCGATCGAGGCGTTGGCACAGGAGCAGTTGGGGCTCGCGGGTACGGCGGCGATTCGCGAGAAGGGGGTGGATGTTTTTAACGAGACGTGTCGCTCGCTCGTGCTGCGATATGTGGCGGAGTGGCGCAAGACGGTCACGCGGATGGGGCGCTGGGTTGATTTCGACCATGACTACAAGACGATGGATCTCTCGTTCATGGAGAGCATCTGGTGGGTCTTCAAGCAGTTGTGGGAGAAGGGGCGGGTCTACAAGTCGTACCGCATCATGCCGTATAGCTGGAAGCTGACGACTCCGCTGTCGAATTTCGAGGCGGGCAGCAATTATCAGGATGTGCAGGATCCGTCGGTGACGGTGCGCTTGCGCGTGGCGAAGGAGTCGCTGGCGAAGGCGGGGGTGGAGGGCGAGTGGTTTTTCCTGATCTGGACGACCACGCCATGGACGCTGCCCGCGAATCTCGCGGTTTGTGTGGGGCCGGAGCTGGACTATGTGGCCGTGCGCGACGCGAAGGAGGGTTCGGTCTATGTGCTGGCCGAGGCGCGACTCGCGGCGTACTACAAGAAGCCGGATGAATATGCGGTGGTGGCGCGTTTCAAGGGCGCGGATTTGGTAGGCTGGCGCTATGAGCCGCTGTTGCCCTATCTCGCCGAGCAGCCGAATGCGTTTGTGGCGCTGGGCGATACGTTTGTGAGCACGGAAGACGGAACGGGGATCGTGCACATCGCCCCTGCGTATGGCGAAGATGATTTTCGCGTCGGTCGCGCGGCGGGGATTCCGCCGGTGGATTTGCTCGATGAAAACGCGGCGTTCACGGCGCGCGTTCCGGAATATGCGGGGCAGTTCTGCAAGGATGCGGACAAGGCGATTATTCGCCGCCTGAAGGAAGAGGGGAAACTCGTCCATCAATCCACGATTGTTCACAGCTATCCGTTCGACGACCGCACCGACACGCCGCTGATCTATCGCGCGATTGAGGCGTGGTATGTGAAGGTGGAGGATTTGCACGAGTCGCTGGTCGCGAATAACGACGCGGTTCACTGGATGCCGGAGGCGATTGGGGAGAAGCGCTTCGGCAACTGGCTGCGCGAGGCGAAGGATTGGAACATCAGCCGCAATCGGTTTTGGGGCTCGTGCATTCCGGTCTGGGTGAATGTGGAAGACCGGAGCGACATGATTTGCGTTGGCTCCATCGCAGAGCTTGAGTCGATTTCCGGCGTTCGGGTGACGGATCTGCATAAGCATATCGTGGACAAGATCGAGATTCGCCGCGATGGCAAGGTCTATCGGCGCACGCCTGAGGTGTTGGATTGCTGGTTTGAGAGCGGTTCGATGCCCTACGCACAGATGCACTATCCATTTGAGAACAGAGAGCGTTTCGAGCAGAACTTTCCCGCGGACTTCATCGCGGAGGGGCTCGATCAGACGCGCGGCTGGTTCTATACGCTGATGGTGTTGGCGACTTCACTGAAGGGCTGTACTGCATTTCGGAATGTGGTGGTGAACGGGCTCGTGCTGGCCGAGGACGGCCGCAAGATGAGCAAGCGATTGAAGAACTATCCCGACCCGCAGCACATCCTCGATACGTATGGCGCGGATGCGCTGCGCCTTTATATGATCAATTCGCCCATTGTGCGCGCGGACGATTTGCGCTTTTCAGAAGATGGGGTGAAGCAGGCGCTGCGCCACTTGTTGATCCCGTGGTGGAACGCATTCAGTTTTCTCGTGACCTATGCGCGCATTGACGGTTGGGAGCCGGGCGAGCCGGCGGCGCCCTCAGAGAATCTGCTCGATCGCTGGATACTCTCGTCCCTCGAGCGCCTGAACGAAGAGGTTGTGCAGGCGATGGACCGCTACGACCTCCAGCGCGCGGTGCGTCCGTTTGTGGCGTTTGTGGAGGAGTTGACGAACTGGTACATCCGCCGGAGCCGCCGCCGTTTTTGGAAGAGCCAGAACGATGGCGACAAGGCCTCTGCCTACGCGACGCTGCACGAGGTGCTCGTCCGCTTGAGTCAAATCGCCGCGCCTTTTGTGCCGTTTATTAGCGAGGCCATCTATCGCCATTTGCGGCTGCCGAGCATGCCGGAATCGGTGCATTTGTGCGACTATCCCGCCGCGCGCCCGGAGCGGCGCGATCGGGCGTTGGAAGCGCAGATGGCGGAGGCGATTCGCGTTGTAGAGCTGGGGCGCTCGGTGCGCACGCAGTTCGATCTAAAGGTGAGACAGCCGCTGCGTCGGATGCGCGTGGTCTGCCACGATGCGGAGCGGTTGGGTCTCGTGCGCGTGCTGGAAGATGTCCTGGCCGAGGAGCTCAATGTACGCGAAGTCGTGTTCAGTTCGCGCGAGACCGATTTGGCCGATTTGGCCGCGAAGGCCGACTTCAAGAATCTCGGTCCGCGCTTGGGCCCGAAGATGAAGCCGGCGGCGAATGCGATTCGCGCGCTTTCATCGGAAGCGGTCGGGCGGTTGCTGGCAGGCGAGACGATGGAGCTTCCGCTTGAGGGCGAGACGCTGACGATTTCGAAAGATGACATTTTGATCGAACGCACGCCGCGCCCCGGCCTTGCCGTGGCCGCGTCGGAAGGGTTCGCCGTTGCACTGGATACTGAATTGGATGCCGACTTGATTCAAGAGGGCCTCGCGCGAGAGCTGGTCAACAAAGTGCAGAACTTGCGCAAGGCGGCTGATCTCGACATTGCGGATCGCATTGTGCTGACGCTCCACGCGTCGGGCGAAGTGCGCCAGGCTGTGGAGGCGCACGAGGGTTATGTCAAAAACGAAGTCCTCGCGCAGCGGGTAGAGTGGGTGGATGCCGCGTCGAGCGACATGGACACCACGGATCTCAATGGGCACGCCTGCGGCGTGTCAATTGAGCGAGCAGGCTGAACTGCGCCGAGCTTCCTTTCGCGAGCAATCGCCAACAAGGTTATCCTTCTCCATACGCGCGCGTTTGTGCGCGCGTGTGGAGGGATCCATTTGCAGTCACGGGATTTGGACGCGGATGCGATAGAAGCGGGTGTCGTCGGGAGCGGTGGTGGTGAAGGTGTGTGGTGCGCCGCTGCCGAGGATGTTGGTTTGGCCATTGACGATATTCCACGACGCAGTGAGGGCGGGGGTTGTCTCAAGTCTATAGATGCGACCTGTTGATGTGGGAACCTGGATGGAGAAGTTGTCTTCGCTGGGGGAGAGGATACTGGAGGCGCGAAAGACAGACCCGCTTTGATGCGGGTGTGTCCCTGCGATGTATTCCTCCAGGTTGGAAAGTCCGTCACCATCTGCATCCTGCGCTGCGTCGGTCGAACTGGTTGGGTTGAAGGAGTAGGCGACTTCAAAGCCATCAGGCATGCCATCGCTGTCGCTATCGGCGAGTTCATGATTGGTGCCGAGCGCGAATTCGTTGGTGTTGCTCAGGCCGTCGCCATCGAGATCGTTTGCACTCGCCTGACTGAACGCCAAGCCTACGCTCCAATTGGTGGAGGTACTTTCCACTTCGAATTGTTGCGTGAGCGGGAGTTTGCGCCCGTCCCAGTCGGCATCGCCCGGATTGTTGACGAAACCGACATTGCGCCCTGCGACGATGAACGCCGCGCCACCCTGTGTGTTTCGAAGGCCGCGATAGGAGGTATCGGCAGCTTCCGTGAGGTGAACTTGCCCGTTCTTCATCAGGTCCATTTGATTAGGGCCGAGGCCAAAGCGAACATAGAGCTTTCCGACATCCGGAGTAATGGAGTAGGTGGCGCGGAGCACATCGCGATTGGCGTCGAGGATGTAAGATTTTTGGATCTTGCCGTCGCTCGAAGTGAATGTCCATCCGTTGCTGGAGCCGATGGGGGCGCTGAAGGCGAAGTCGTCGTCCACATATTGGGATGAGGACAGCCCGGTGCTCCACTGATCTTTGAATGCAGAGACGCGGTTATTGCCGACGCCTTCGTTCTCCGACTCGTTCGGCGGATTCGAGGCCGATGCGCCGACGACCGCGATCGCGTCGCCGCCATTGACCGCGGGGTCATAGAGGAATGCGTGTGTGAGGCGAGCGCCCCACCGTTCAAAGACGAGGAATACTCGGTTGTTGCAGAGGATATATTCGTCCAGTTGGTCATCGTCAATATCCGAGGCGAACGCGCGGGAATGAGGGCCCTGATAGCCGGACTTGATGTCGGCAACCCAATCGCTGGCGGCCTTGAAAATGCCGCCTTTGCGGACGTGGCCATGAAGGCGCGTGGCCCAACCGGAGATGGGATCATGCGTGGTGTCTTCGTAGGACGTGGTGCAGCCGTCGTTCCGATTGAACGTTTGCTGATAGTTCCGCGATTGGTATTGGTCGGGATTGGCGTCTTCATCGTGCCATGCGGTTTCGTAGATCATGGCGCTGTAGGACCATTCCGCCAAGCGGCGCAGGTTGGTCGCGCTGACGGATTCAATGGTGTCCCACGAATCACGGATGAGAGTGCCTGGCGTATTCATGTCGCCGTACTTCTTCATGGTACTCGGCGCCCATGCATCGTGCACGAGGGCGGTTCGGTTGAAGAAGCTGTCTTCCAGCGCAGAGCCGTAATACCAGTGGTCATAGCTGTGCTCGCTGGCGCGTTTGAGCCATTCGTAGGTTTGCATCGGCTTGTCATAGACATAGCCGTGGTCCACGACCCAATTGGTGTCGGCTTTCGCCCAATCGAGGATTTGCTTGAGGTTGACCATTTCGATCCAGGGGTGGTTCGCAATCCATCGGATGCTTTGATCCCACTGGTCCGCGTTGTTGTTCGGATCGGGGGAGGCGAATGAGTTTCCGGCGAACGCCTCCCAGTCATCGAAGACGAGCGTGAGTTGGGCGTAGTCGGGGCTGAGTGCCTTCTGGAGGAGCGTGTAGCGGGTGTCGCGATTGAGGCCCGAATCGTGTGGGCCGAACTTGGACTGGTCCTCGCGGTCATTGATCATGAACGTATAGACGCCGTTGATCTTGTGAACTTTGTGGTGATAGGGGGCTTCATCATTGCCCTGCCCGCCAGCCCAGCGCCCGCAGTTATTGTCGTCCCACTGGCCGCCATATGGGCTGCCGCCGGGGTTGTTCTCCTGCGGATAGAACCACCAATGCAGGTGGGTGACCTCGTCTAGGTAGGTGGCTTCAAAGCCGCCGGCGAGGATATCCTCGAAAGGCTTGCCTTTGAGCGGTCCGTTGGGGTCGGTCCACGGCGCGTTGGTGTCGGTGTGGATGACGCGCTCGGGGACGTGCATGACGCCCATTTGCGACTCGTTGATGCCGAAGATGTGGTAGAGCAATTCGTTGTTTTGGCCGATGCTGCGGCGGTTCACCTCGCCCTCGAAGTAGGGCATGATGTGTTCGGCGAGAACGCCTCCGATGAGTGAGCCGGGCCCCGTGGTGACAAAATCGCGCACGCGGTTGACGAAAGTGGGCCCGTCGCGATCCGGGTAGTTGGCGTCGGCCGGATTCTGTGTGGCCCAGAGGAACGACATTAGAAGCGTTCCGCTGATGTGCAGGTTGACCGGCACATTGAGCATTTGGGCCGAATCCATGAGGCGAATGAAGCCCGGCTTCAGCGTGTCCGAATAGTCCGTGTAGATGTGTCGCTGCGTGCCATCACGCGGGGCGATGGACTGATTGGCGTGAGCGATGGCGGCATACTTGGCCCGACCGGCCGTGGAGGTGGAGGGAATCGCTGTGGAAAGAAGGCCGACTCCGCCACCCGTGTTGCGGTTCAGCGTTCCGATCGCGTCAGTGATATCGCTCTGCCCACCGATGTCGGCGCCATCCTTCGTAGTGTACACTTGGAAGTAAATCGGGGATGACCCGTTCCAACCCGCGTTCGTGAGGACCGATCGCTTGATCCCAAATTCGACGGCATCCAAGTCCGACCGCCAATAGGAGCCGAGCCAATTATTGTTCTTTACGCTGGTGCCATTTGCGAGGACTACGTCGTTATATTGCTCGCTATAGAGCTTGATGCAGACATCCCATGGATAGCTCGTGTCGGTTTCGATTCCATCGGGGAGCGTTGTGTTGCCGCCGAGCGCGCAATCGATCGCTACATAACAATTGAGGCTGCCGTTCTCTGCCAGATAGGACAGGTCGAAGAAGTCAATACGGAAGAAATAGTTGTCGCCTTCCTCGCGAGTATAGAAGGCAACAATATCGCGCGACTCGTTCTTGCCATCGCCGAGATCGTACGAGTCGTCATTGGGGTCCAGTGCGCGGAGGTCTGTTGCTTTCCAGTCTTGAAACTCCTCATACCAAACCGGGTCATCCGTCGGGTTTCCGAAAAGCGCCGCCGGATTCTTGTTGGTGCCAATAATCGGCCCCGGGCCGATCGAAATTGCCGCATCGGCAGTAAAGGCCGACGCAACAACGAGGAATAGAATGAGAAAAAGGAAGCCCCCAAAGTTCGGTTTCATTCAGAGGGGATAAAGATCGGAGAGCCTCGGGTCAAGGGTTTTACTCCTCGCATTTGGGCAGCATCCCGCATTCGACATTCTGCCGATTGACGTTCGGGCGGCGTATTTTCCATAGCGCCCTGCTGCTTGGCCGCTGGAGAGCATTCCGCAATCGGGTCTAGCTCGATGCGCTGTATCTGATAGACTGCGGTCCGTGATGCGCTGTCTGCAACGTGTTCTGTTTTGGGTTTTTGCGCTGATGGTCAGCGCGGTCCATGGCGCGGACGTCTATCGCGAAGATTTTGTGGATGGAATAAACGGTTGGGCGTGTCTTTCGGGCCCGCTCCTGCAGCACACCAATGAAATGTTGCGCGTCACGTTCGTTGTCCCGCCGCCGCCAGCGCCACCCGTTCCGACTCCTGCGATGTTGTATTCTGGCGCGGATGCGTCGGGTGGGGCCTTCACAGGGAACTATCAACAGGCCGGAATATCGCTGCTCGGTTTCCGTGTTCGCGCGGTAACGCTGACAAACAGCGCGCCCGTTTTGCGTTGGGCAAGTGGCACCAATGTGTTTATCCGCGCCTTTGGCGATGGGATTGCGCAGACCGGTGCATGGTACAATTACGCGACATCGCTCAAGGATGTGAGCGAAACAGAGTGGTCGCAGGAAGGCCAGGCGACTCTGGATCGCGAGCATTTCGCCGCATGTCTCACAAATGTCACCGAAGTGAGGATCGTCATCAACAATCCCTCCGCGATGTTCAGCAGCCAATTTGAACTCGACGCCATCTATGCCGATCAGCTTCCGGCTGCAGAGAGTGCGCATATCGCCGGGACCGATGCCGTTATCGTTTGGTCGCCACTTCAGACCGATCTCACCTATACCGTCCAAGAGGCGTCCATGAAGAGCGGCACATGGGAGTTAGCTGCGGCATTGAACCCCACCGCGCGGACTCATTCCATCGCAATCCCACTTGCAACCAACGCTGGACCCCGCTCATACCGCTTGAAAAACTAGCAGCGCCCCTGCGGGTGGTCGTTCGACCCCAAGCAGCGCCTTGACGTAATGCCGTCATAGAGGCAGATTTGCGACACTATGAGTAAGGCAACCCTATACCTTGACGAGGCGATTCATAAAGCGATTCGGATTAAAGCCGTCGAGACGCGCCAATCCATGTTCGACCTGGTCAATGATGCTCTCCGGGCTAGCCTAGCTGAAGACCTTGAGGATATTCACGAGATCAAGAAGCGGCGACGGGAGAAAGCAGTTGGGTTCGAGGACTTTCTGGGGCAACTGAAAAAAGATGCCATCTTTAGGAACGAATTTGCCACCAGTGTTCGGAAAGATTTTTGAAGTATTCCCAAGGAGGACGCGGCTCGGATACTGAAGCGGATCGAGGGATTAGCCGGGAACCCTTGCTCACCAGATGGCAAGAAGCTTTCCGGGGACGACGTTATGCGGATTCGTGTCGGCGTGTATCGTGTCATTTACGAAATCCGAAATGATGTTTTGATTGTGCTCATTCTTAGAGTTGGACACCGAAAAGATACTAACAGAAAATAGGATGATCGAACATGAGGCTTGCGGGAACACTTCGTGCCCCACGGGCTTGTCGTTCGACGCAGGAGGAAACAATGATAGCGCCAGCGAAGAAGAACACCGACAAGCCGCGTTGTGGTCTCTGCGGCAAAGCCAAGAACCTCATCAAGACCGAGTGCTGTGGCAACTGGATATGTAACGACGAGCACAAGTACGTTCTCTTCTCCTTCGCCACGAACAGTTGCAGCCGAAACCACCGCCGCTACACCCTTTGCGGATATCACTTCAACGAGGGCCACAAGGGAGACTGGAAAACCTGCAAGAAATGCCGGAGAGAGTTCGAGCCAGAGATGGTCGCTTGGTATGGAACCAACGAGCACAATTTTGAGAAGATGCCCGATCCTCCATCCTATGAACCCACACATTGTTCAAAGTGCGGGACCATCATCAATCTTGGCACCGATGGCTATACCCGATCAGGAGATGAGCGCTGGTGCGAGAATTGCGCGGCGAAAGAGATGGAAAAGAGGATGCGTCGAGCCAGAAAGTAGGGCTTGCGGTTTGCCCGTGGCGGGCAAAAGGAAGCTCACTCTTCTCGTTGGAGCATCAGATAGATGATGAAGAGGATCGTTCAGATCGTCTTTGTGGCGATGACGACCGCATGCCTATCCGGATGTGCGACAGTCGTAGTGCGGACAGACATCTCTGGCCGCGAGCCCAAGGGCTTGTATCCGGCAACGCAAGCAGACGTGATGGGAACGTATCGCTACCTGCGGAACGATTTCGATCCCTTCGGTGGCTGGCGCGGTGCCGGCTCATCGCACCGCCCCAATGTAATCGAGAAAGCGCTGTGGGTTGTCTTTGCGACAGTGGATCTGCCGATTTCATTGGTCATGGACACGTTGTGTCTGCCGTGGGATATCGCAGAGAAGAGAAAGGCAAAGGAAGTTCCACCCATGGGGTCGAGTGGGCAGTGACCCCTATGCCCCACGGAGCGGCCCGCGTTCCGAGCGGAAGCAGTGGGCGGCACGGGCCGCGCCGAAGGCGGGGAACGGGACGGCCTCTGCGGGAGCGAGTCCGCAGGGGGCAGACCGGCGCGGCATGTGCAGCAGCAGATGCCGTGACGGGATCGGGGTGGGTACCAACGACCGAAGGGAGTGAGCGTTCCGAGGCCCGCACCAGTGGACCGAGGTGGGCGGTGAAGCATGTCAAGACCTGACCCTACTCAATGCTACTCAATGCGCGCGCAGAATCCAATGTCGAGACGTGACCCTATGCCGCACTATGCCGCACGGTCAGCTTCACATTCGACCGACATGACATGAAAGGCTTCGCCATAGCGATGTTGCTACTTCTCGCGGCAAGCGCGGCAAGTGGGTATCCCCCATACGAACACGACATAGGGGCAATTACAACTGCGACCGGCCGTATCGAGATTAGGGAGGGCTATGTTGATGGAATCATACTGAGCGATCCCATCAGGTTCGTCGCCTACTCCGCGGGCAGCAATATTGTCGCGGCCACTGACTAGGCTTGGAACACGTCAATCATACCCTTTGGAAAACAATCATTCCGCGTATATCAGTTCGATGGTCCATTCATGCTGTTCGCGTCGCGTGTGTGGATGTTCGATTCTTCGGGGCTGCAGGCGCTTGAGGGTTTCGCCCATATTATGCCATCACCCTTGGTTTGGCTCTGGACCCGACCGATATCTCACCTTGTTTTAGCGCTGTTCATCGCTTTGCCGTTTATCTTCGCAATGCGAAACCATCTCGCCGACCTGAAAGGATTCGCCGCGTTTGGCGGATGCATGACCACACTGTTTCTCGCTGGCTGTGCGCTCTGCTCTCTGCTCATCAACATTGCGTATCTGCCTTGCTCGCTTTGGATTACATTGGACCTGAGTCTCCTGATGATTTCATTGGTCGCTAAAATGAAAGAGTATCGAACCACCGTTAAGCCTCGGGCGCAAGCGCAAGGGTCGTTAGCGGGAAGATTGTGTCGGCTTCATCGTCATTGATGGAGGGGTTGGATGCTTTGATTCCGGCATAGCGAATGCTGGATTTTGCTAGTTCTTTGGGGGAGGGTAGGGCGGTTTGGCTCAAAACCGCCGCATGGTTGCGGGGCGCGAGGTGATGGCTTGGGTTGCGCTTGGGAGTGGCGGAGAGGGTGGGATTCGAACCCACGGTACGGTGTTACCCGTACAACGGCTTAGCAAGCCGCCGCTATCGACCACTCAGCCACCTCTCCTCACGGGTCGTGTGTGTCGGGGAGGGCGGTGCCTCGCCCGATATGTGTGAGAAACTACGCTAGATGGGGGGCTGAGGCAAGGTGTTTCGTTTTGTGGCGTTGGCGTTTTCTCTTAAATCTGCTTTGCTGCGCTGCATTATGAATTGGGAAGAACTTTTGGGCCGGTTGGGTTTGAGTTGGCGTCGCCGTGGGGTCGGGCAGGGGGATCCGGTGGTTTCGATGGCGCTGGTGGGGCTGAATCTGCTGAATATGTTGGTGGTGATGGC
The DNA here is from genome assembly GCA_023953695.1 of Kiritimatiellia bacterium. Taxonomy (GTDB): domain Bacteria; phylum Verrucomicrobiota; class Kiritimatiellia; order CAIVKH01; family CAIVKH01; genus JAMLJG01. Next base: position 7,679 of record JAMLJG010000026.1, on the reverse strand, counting down.
GATTTTCGGCTTTCGCAATTTGTTCGAGCCGGAGGGGGTGATGCTGTATCGGATGGGGGCGCTGGATCCGATGCTTTTCCATGCGGGGCAGTATTGGCGGATTATCACGTATGGCTTTCTGCACATCGGGTTGATGCATATTGCGTTCAACATGATTGCGTTGTCGCAGGTGGGGCCGGTGCTGGAGGGGCAGGTGGGGGCTCTGCGTTTTCTCGCGGTGTATTTGTTGTCGCTGATTGCGGGGGGGGCGGCGGATGTGGTGGTGCGGGGTTCGTCGCAGATGTTGATTGCGGGGGCGTCGGGGGCGCTGTTTGGTTTGATTGGGTTTGGAATGAGCTATGCCCACTTTTATGGGGGTGAGGCGGGGCGCGCGCAGCGCAATTTCTTTTTGCAGTGGGCGGCGTATGGCTTTCTGTTCGGGTTCATTGTGCGCGCGGATAACATTTGCCATTTCGGCGGGTTTGTGGCGGGGGCGCTGTGTGGGTTTCTGGTGGAGCGCGAGCGGGGAAATTATGGGCGTTTGACGCCGGTGTGGGGGGCGATTGCGGTGGGGTTGTCGCTGTTGTCGGTGGGGGCGTTTGTCTGGTTGGTGGTGGCGAATTTGACGGTGATGAGCTGAGCTACTCGGTGGCGAGGGTGGCGGTCCAGACGCCGCGGAGTGCGTTGGCGAGTTGGAGGGGGGTGTTGGGGGCGAGGCTGCTGAGGGGGATGGGGTTTTCGATCCAGTCGCCGCGGGCGAGGAGTTCTTCGCGCATGACGCCGGGGAGGAGTCCGCTGGCAATGGGCGGGGTGGTCCATCGGCCGTTGATGTGGATGGCGATGTTGGCGATGGTGGTTTCGGTGAGCTCTTGGCTTTCATTCCACAGGAGGACGTCGTGTGCGTCGGGGTGTTCGGCGCGCTTTTGGGCATAGTGTTCGCGGCGGGTGGTTTTGTGGAAGAGGTAGGGTGTGCGTGTGTCTATGGGGGTGCGGGCGAGGGCGATGTGGGTGGGGTTTGTGACGGGGTCGGGTAGGGGGGCGCGTTCGATGGCGATGTGGCCGGTTGGGTCGAGCGAGATGCGGATGCGTTGGGGGGTGTGGGGTGGCGCGGCGAGGGCATGGTCGAGGGTGCGCTGGAGGTGTTGGAGGTGGAAGGGGTAGCCGAAGTATTCTGCGGCGCGGCGTAGGCGGGCGATATGGCGGGGCCAGAGGGGGCAGCCGGTGTGGGGTTCCCAGCGGAGTGTGGTGAGGAGGGCGAAGGGGGCGGGGGTGTCGAGGATGAGGGCTTTGGCGAGGCTTTCGGCGTATTCGTTATCGGGGTGGGAGTCCCAGATGATGCCGCTGCCGATGGAGTAGGTGGCGCGTTGGTTGGATTTTTGGAGATGGAGCGTGCGGATGGCGACGTTGAAGCGCGCGTGTCGGTTGGGGCCGGCGATGCCGATGGCGCCGGTGTAGATGCCGCGTGGCGCGGGTTCGAGGGCGCGGATGATTTTGGTTGTCTGGATTTTGGGTGCGCCGGTGATGGATGCGCAGGGGAAGAGTGCGCGAAAGAGTTGGGTGAGTGTGGCGGGGGTTTGCGCCTGGATGGTGGAGGTCATTTGCCAGATGGTGGGGAAGCGTTCGATCTGGAAGAGGTGGGGGGCGTGGACGGCGCCGGGTTCGGCGATGCGGCCCAGGTCGTTTCTCATCATGTCCACGATCATGATGTTTTCGGCGCGGTCTTTGGTGGAGCGCTGGAGTTGGGCGGCGCGAGCTTGATCTTCATCGAGCCATCGTCCGCGCGGCGCGGTTCCTTTCATGGGGCGGCAGGTGATGTGGTCGCCGGTTTGGAGGAAGAAGAGTTCGGGCGATGCGGAGCAGATGGCGAAGTCTGGGGTTTCGATGAAGGCGGCGTATTGGCTGCGTTGGGCGCGACTGAGCGCGGCGAAGCGGGCGAGTGGGGGGGCGGGGTCACAGCCGTGGAGGGGGAAGGTATAGTTGACTTGATAGGTCTCGCCGCGGGCGATGGCGGCTTTGATGTGTTCGATGTTGGCGCAGTAGGTCGCTTTGTCGAGTTGGGGGGTGAGGTGCAGGGGTGGGGCGTCGCCGCTGGGTTCTGCTGCGGGTTGCCAGGTGTCGAAGATGGCGAACCAGGCGAGGGGGAGAGCGTCGGCGGGGGCGGTGTGCGCGGCGAGGGCGGAGTCGAAGGCGGGCGCGGCTTCATAGGTGAGGAATCCGACGGCCCATTGGCCGCGCGCGTTGGCCGTTTCGATGTGCTGGAGGAGTGGGAGCACTTCATCGAGGGTGTGCGCGGTGAGTATTGCGGTGGGGTTCTCGAAGCGCAGCCAGGCGGGCTGGTTCCACGCGGGCTCGCCTTGGATGAGTATGGTTGGCAGATTCATTTTTCGCGGCGACTGTGCCACTCGGCGGCGATTATTCCAAGGGTTGGAAGCGCGGCGATAAGAAATTTCCAATCGTTGGAAGTTTCGGTATAACGCTCGCTATGAGTGATTCGGTTGCAGATCGGTTGAGCGCTATTGAGGAGCGGATTTTGGCGGCGTGTGCGCGGGCGGGGCGGAGTCGCGACGAGGTGGAGTTGATTGCGGTGTCTAAGACGCAGCCGCCGGCGGCGGTGGCGGAGGTGGCGGCGCTGGGGCTGCGTATTTTTGGGGAGAACAAGGTTCAGGAGGCGCGGGCGAAGATTCCGGAGTGTCCGAGCCAACTTTCGTGGCACTTGATTGGGCATTTGCAGAGCAACAAGGCGAAGTGGGCGGTGGAGTTGTTCGATGTGATTCATTCGGTGGATTCGGAGAAGTTGGCGCGCGTGTTGGATGCGGCGGCGGATGCGGCGGGCCGGACGGTTCGGATTTTGCTGGAAGTGAATGTGTCGGGTGAGGGGAGCAAATTTGGGCTGAAGCCGGAGGAAGTGGCGGGCGTGTTGGCGGTGGCGAATGCGTGTCCGCGCTTGGTGGTGGAGGGGTTGATGACCATGGCGCCCCTTGCGCCGGAGGCGGAGAAGGCGCGGCCCTATTTTCGGAAACTGCGCGAGCTGCGCGACTCGTTGGCGCGGGAGACGGGCACGCCGTTGGAGCATTTGTCCATGGGGATGAGCGGGGATTTTGAGGTGGCGATTGAGGAGGGCGCGACGCGGGTGCGGATTGGAACGCTTCTCTTTGGCGACCGGAAGGCGAGGAAAGCGGAATGAGTGGGAACGATCGGATTGTCTTTATCGGCGCGGGAAATATGGCCGAGGCGTTGGTGCGAGGACTGGTGAAGTCCGGTGTGCCGCCGCAGAGCGTGACGGTGACGGATCTGCGGGAGGAGCGGCGGGACTATTTTCGCGCGTCCTTCGGTGTATCGGCCTCGGCGGACAATTGCGAGGCGGTGCGTGGCGCGGGTGTGGTGGTGCTTGCGGTCAAGCCGCAGCAATTCGCGGCGGTGTTGGAATCGCTCAAAGGTGCGGCGCCCGGTGCGCTGATCATCAGTATTGCGGCGGGGATCACGACGGGTCGAATTGAAGCGGCACTCGGCTCGGGCACGCGCGTGGTGCGGGTGATGCCGAATACGCCTGCGTTGGTGGGTGCGGGCGTTTCAGCGCTGTGCGCGGGCGCCTCGGCGGGCTCGGATGATTTGGCTGTGGCGGAACGGCTCCTGGCCGCCGTCGGCGCGACGGTTCGGGTGGAGGAGGCTCAGATGGACGCGGTGACGGCGGTGAGCGGAAGCGGGCCCGCTTACATTTTCCGCGTGATGGAGGCGATGGAGCAAGCGGGCGTGGTGTTGGGCCTTTCGGCCGGCGTCGCGCGCGAGTTGGTGCTGGGGACGGTGATGGGCGCCGCACAATTGGCGCGGGAGAGTGGCCGAGCGCCTTCGGAGCTGCGCGAGCAGGTGACGTCGAAAGGCGGCACGACTGAGGCGGCGTTGCGCGTTTTGAATGAGCGCGATTTGGCTGGCGCGTTTTCCGCCGCGCTCGCGGCGGCGGCCGCGCGATCGCGCGAATTGGCGGGTGGGGCATGACGGCGATGTCGCGCAAGCGTGCCCGCGCGTCGGGCGAAGCGCCGTCGCGGGGAGAAAAGCGGAGTTGGGTGCGCAGCGTCTGGGTTGGCATCCGCACGCTCTTGATCGTCGGCGTGATTCTCTACATCACCGGTTTGTTTGTCGGGCGGACAGATGGTTTTGCGTCCCTCGTGGCACAGCGCGTTGAGAACGTGTTGGGCATGCCCGTGCGCATCGGCAGCACCAAACTTACGGCGGCGTATGGGCTGAAGATTCGCGATTTGGTTTCCGAGGGCACGCGCCGGGAGAGCAGTCCGGGTATTCGCGCCTCGCGCGTTTCCATCGAGTGGCGTTGGAGCGATCTGTGGCGGCGCGGGCGGGTTGGGATTGCGCATTTGGAGTTGGAAAAACCCGTCGTTGTTTTTGCCGAGCAAGAGAAGGGCGGTTGGGCGCCCGCGCCTCTGGCGGATGTCGGCGAGTTTTTGCTGAAGCAAATGCAGTTCTCGCTACCGGTGCGCGGTCAAACGCGAGCCGACGCGGCACCCGCTGCGGAGAAAGCCGAGACGCAAGGGAAGCGCAATCGCGAGAAATATGAGCTGACGGCAGGGCTCACGAAGCTGGATATGACCGTTTCGATCCGGCGCGGCGACGTGGTGTGGTGGACGGGAGGCGGCGCGCCCGCCGCTTCCATCGAAAGGGTGGATCTGTTTGTGACGCCTTTGCATTTGCCGGGCCGCGAATTGACGCACTATTTGTTGAAGGTGGACCGCGCTGCGTCCACGGCGGGGCCAGGGATGCGCGATTTGACGATTGAGCTGCTGGATATGGCCGACCAGCAGGTCGTGTTGCGGTTTCTAGGCGAGCATGTATCGGTTCAGTCGCCGAAACCTTGACATTCCAGGCGTCGCGATTATTCTGTGAGCTTTAGGCCAACGTAGCTCAGTTGGTAGAGCAGCGCATTCGTAATGCGCAGGTCGTCGGTTCGAATCCGACCGTTGGCTCCAGAGATTTATGGCAAAGAGCAGTTCATCCGGGAGTAAAGGGGCGCGAGTCCCTCATCGCATCTTCAACCTGTATGAGGTCGCGGATTATCTGCACCTCGGGCGCGGCGACATTGAGCGCCTTGTGCGGGACAAAGAGATCCCGTTTCAGCGCCGTGGCGAAAAGCTCGTCTTCATGCGCAACGACATTGATGAATGGGCCTCGAAGCGCATCATCGGCTCGAAGAAGGGCGATATGGACGAGCGCGAAAAATCGCCGAGTCGCGCGAAGTCGCACAATTTGGACAAACAGCACGCGATCATTCCCGAACTGCTAAAAGTCGAGTACATCACGCCGACGCTGAAGTCGAAGACAAAGGCCTCCGTGATCTCGGATATGGTCGGTCTGGCCGACAAGACGGGACTGCTTCTCCAGAAAGCAGACTTGCTCAAGAGCCTGAAAGAGCGCGAGCAGATGTGTTCCACCGCATTGGCTGGCGGTATCGCCTTGTTGCATCCGCGCAATCATCAGCCCTACATGTTTGAGGATTCGTTCCTCGTGTTGGGTCGCACGGTTCAGCCCATTCCGTTCGGGTCGCCCGATGGAATGACCACCGACCTTTTCTTCCTCGTCTGTTGTCAGGAAGACAAGATTCACCTGCACGTTCTCGCGCGCCTTTGCGTGCTCTGTTATCAGACGACGATGCTGCTCGATCTGCGCGAAGCGGAATCGGCTGAGGAGATGTACAATCTCTTGATCAGCGCCGAGCAGGAAATCATCAAGGATTTGTAGTCGCCTTCAGCGCGTTGACGAGCGCGAGCGCGAAGACGTGCAGGTCCGCCGGTGTTCGCGAGCTGATCAGGTTTCCATCCACCACGAGTGGGGAGTCTTCCCAGATCGCGCCCGCATTGCGCATGTCGTCCTTGATGCCGACCGTGCTTGTGGCGCGGCGACCGCGCAGGATATCGGCTGAGATCAGAATCCAGCCCGCGTGGCAAATGAACGCGATGGGTCGGTTCGCCTTGTGAATGGCCTGTACGATGCTCAAGACATCGGGATAGCGCCGGAGTTTGTCGGGCGAAAAGCCGCCGGGAACCAAGAGCGCATCGTAGGCGAGCGGGTCTTCAATTTCTCCGATATCCACTGCGGCTTTGCAGGGATAGCCGTGCTTTCCCGTGTAGACCTGTCCCCCGCGCGGCCCCGCGACGACGACCTTCCAGCCCTCTTCTTCGAGGCGGATCTTGGGGTACCACAACTCGAGGTCTTCGTAGAGATCGTCAACAAAAGCCAAAATCGTTTTCATCGGAAACCTCCGTCTTTCGCGCCTATTGCGAGAGTGTATTTCTTTACCGTCCTCCGATCAAGTCGCGTGCGGCGCGCGACCTCTTCATATGTGCCGAATTGATCGTGAAGATGCCGACAATAGGCGGCGAGCAATTCCGTGGCCGTCAGCGTGCCGGATTCCCACGCGGCAACCAGTGCGGCATCGGCTTGTGGGGCAGCGTTCTGTTGAGGCGTGTAGCCGCCAGTCAGAAGGATTTGCCGAATAGCCTGTTCCAGCTCCCGCACATTGCCGGGCCACGGATAGTTGGGACCCACCGCTTTGACGATGCGATCGCGGACATCGTCGGCCAGTTCGGCGGAGTCCTGACCGATGATCCGCCGGACAATTTCGCGTGTGAGGAGATCGAGGTCGTCTGCGTCATCGCGAAGTCGCGCGGCGAGAGAAGGGACCTCGATTACATCAGAGCAGAGCCGGTAATAGAAATCGTCGCGGAAGCGACCATCGCGGCGAAGCGCTTCAATCGGCTGATTGGTCGCTGCGATCACGCGTCCGCGGAACGGCTGAGGTTCGTGGCTTCCTACGGGAGTGAATTGCCGCTCTTGTAGGACGCGGAGCAATTTGAGTTGGAGCGGCGGGGCGACATCGCCCACCTCATCGAGCAGAATTGCCCCGTGCGGAGAACAGCGCGCGAGAATACCCTCATAGTGCTCCACAGCTCCCGTGAAAGCGCCCTTGCGGTGGCCGAAGAGTTCGGACTCCACCAGTGTTTCCGGGAACTGCGAGAGATTGATGGCGATGAACGCGCGGGTGAAGCTCTCCTTGAAGCGGTTGCGCCGCGGGTCGAATGGAATGAAGCCCGAGCGTCCAATCGCGGCGGCCGCTGCGCCCTTTCCGCTGCCCGTGTCACCGAGGAGAAGTGTGGAGAAGTCCTCCATTCGGTCCGAGAGATAGCGATCGTACCAGCGGATATCGCGGGTGAAGAGGTTCTGCCAGAGCCGCTCGCGGAGGAGACGCATACGCGCGCTATTCCCCTTTAGTCCGCGGGCAATGAAATAGAATGCGCGGCGGAGCTGAAAGAAGACCGCGAGGAAGTGGAGAGCCTCTGCGGCGGAAAAGCCGCGCCGTTTGAGATCCTCCAGCACGCGATTGGCAAAAGAGGCGGGAGCCGGTTCTGCGCCGAGTTGGAGCTGCTCTTCGATGTGGCTGTCCAGCGCGGCGAGGTGACGGTGAAATACATCGAAGAGCAATGCGATGCGCATGAACTCGCGCGTTTCTCCCTTGTGCGCGCCCAGCTCCGCAAGCCCCGCTCGCTCCAGTGCTGTCATTTCTCGCGCAAGCGCCACCAGCATCTGTTGCACGCGGGCCGAGTCTTCCGGGGTGGCCAGCTCGCCGGCGAGCGCGCGATCCACGGCCCCGCGCTCCTCGCTAAACGGATTCGCAAAGGCCGCCCGCGCCACCTCTT
>JAMLJG010000025.1 GCA_023953695.1 Kiritimatiellia bacterium | reverse complement strand
TTGGGCAGATATCCTCACGGCGGTTTGAGCCAAACCGCCCTACCTTTTGTGGGTGATATTGAGCCGGTGAGTTGAGCTGGGGTGTTGCGGCGGGTCGAGGCGAGCGGGGCGACCGCACACATTTAGGGTCGCGCGACGATGCTGCGATAGAACTGCGACGACAAGGTGTTGGTGAGTGTGATTTGGAGCAGGCCGCCGTTGCCGGGTACATCTGTGATGACGGGTGTCCAGTTGGTTTCAACCAGATTGGTGGTGCTTTCGACGGTGTACAGACGGCCGGCCGAACTGTTGTAGATGTCGAGAATCGAATAGTCCTCGACCGCGCTCCAGTTATTAGAATATGCAGAGCTTGAGTTCGTCGGCTGGGTGTCCGCTGTGAACTCCTCCGAGTCGCTCCATCCATCGCCATCATCATCCTGTGTGCCATCGATCTCACAGGTGCCGCAGAAGTTGGATACCTCCCAGCCATCAATAATGCCATCGGCGTCGTAGTCATTGGTTAGAACCCACGGGAGGCGACTAGGACGGCGTCCATATTCCGTGGCCCATATATTTGTGAGTTGGACAAGATTGACCCAACGAATATTTGGCCTGTTGGTATAGTCCTGTAGCTGCGCGTCAAAATCGGCGATATAGGCTGGGGTGAGATCGGTAACGTGAGCCATGATGGTGCAGGTATAGATGCTTCCCGTACACAGCAGGCCGGCACTGCGCATAGCGAGAAGCATGTCGAGATTGGTCCATGCTTGATAGCGTCCGCCATAGGTGCCGATGTCGGGAAGATTCCCGTCTTTGTGTTGCCAGTAGTTCGTGGCGTCGCGCGGGCAATAGACGCCAGAGAACCACGTGTTTGTGTCTAGCGAATGGCTTCCGCTTCCTCCGCCCCACATTGTGCCGGCCGTCCACGTGGTGGCGGTATAGACCGCGCCGGTCATGGTATGTTGATAGAGCGCCCATTGAGAGTTGGTGATGGGATATGCGAGGAAGCCGCCGACAACGGGGCTCGGTGTCGCTCCGCACAGGGTGATCAGCGCGGCCAGATCAGCGCTGTTGTAGCTGGACTGGCCCACGTGGTTGTGCGGGTCAATTGAAAAGCCAAGATCCTCTATCCATTTGACGATGTTCGTGCCGCCCGTTTCCGCGTGGCCGGTTTTGTCGAAATTCGTCACGGCGGCGAGAAAAGTCCAGTCGCTTTGGAAGTCGTACTGCACGCCATGCTCGGCAAGCATACTTGCAAAGAGGTACGTGTTGGTGCGCGCGCTTTCGAAAGCCGCTGGCAGAAGGTCATACCGTGTGGTTTGTTCGGTATGCGTCACCACGGTTACAAAAATTGGAATCGAGGTATAGGCCCCGCCGAACGTCGGCCTGGGGAACCTCGCCATCTCGCTGGTGTTGGTGTTCCGCCGCAAGTGATTCGGTGCGGCGAGTACACCGGTTGCCGTGAGGAAGAGGATCGCCAGTACGCGTGTGCAGCTCATACATAGACAACGCAAGTGGGCCGCGGATATTGCAACAATGTTTTAAAATCAACCAGTCGCCCCTTCTCGTTTCCGTATTCGCGAATCGTCCTTCTCTGGTCGGGCGTGAGCGATAGGGCTTCGCCGGAACGAGCGGCGGCGGTTTGAGCCAAACCGCCCTACCTTTTGTGGGTGATATTGAGCCGGTGAGTTGAGCTGGGGTGTTGCGGCTATGGGGAGGGGCAAGGCCGCACTCTGCTTCCCTCTTCTGGACTAGAACCAGCTCTTCTTGTTTTCGACGTAGGTTCGTTCAAACTCTTCGTCGGATTTTGTGAGATAAATGATTCCTTCAATGAAGCCAATGATCGACATTACTCCAGAAGCTGCGCCGCAAGTGATCAATCCCCCGCCTAGGGTTATCGCGAGATAGATGCCACCTTCCTTGTTGTACCCGAGGTAAAACTTGTGAATACCAAGACAGTTCAAGAATATGCCGAGGAGACCGGCCGCGACTTTATTCTTGGCCCCAGGCGTAGACTTGGATGCCGACATGGAAACCCCGCACTTGGTACACATCGTCTGATTCTGTTGAGTCGGAGTGCCGCAATTAGGGCAGTATTTTCTTTCTAATAGGGGCGGCACTCCGCATGCGGGGCATGCGACAGCCTTTTCGTGAACTTCTTTGCCGCAGTTTCTGCAGTACATGCCTACCTTCCCTTCTTTCGTTCTTGCCGAACCGTATTATTGGCCGTACTTCGATAAGCGAAGGTGGGCCGCGCATCCACTGGCGGTAGTGTAGCGAGGCGAGGGTGGGTGGCAAGGTTGAATGGCGGGGTGGCGGTGTTTGGGATTGGGGGTTCCAAGGATTGGAAAAACACTTCGCGCGGAGTTCCAATCCTTGTAAATTGCCGGCTTTCTTTGGCGAGGCCGATAGGATTTTTATGCTGCTTTCGTTGCGTGTCAAAAACTTGGCGTTGGTGGAGCAGGCTCGTCTCGAGTGGGGGCCGGGTCTGACGGTGATTACGGGGGAGACGGGCGCGGGTAAGTCCATTCTCATTGGCGCGCTGAAGCTGTTGCTCGGTGAGCGGGCGGATCGGAAGTGGATTCGAACGGGGGCGGATGCGTGCGGGGCGGAGGCGGTGTTTGATGTGTCGGGGCTGAAGGATTTTCCCTCGCTGCTGGAGGAGTTGGGGCTTCCGCCTGCGGAGGAGGGGCAGATCATCGTGCGCCGCATTGTGAGGGAGTCCGGCGCGGGGCAGAACCTGGTGAATGATTCGCCGGTGACGTTGCAGGCGCTGAAGCGCATTGGGCAGCGTTTGGTGGATATGCACGGGCCTTACGATCATCAGTCGCTGTTGGATCCGCGCTTTCAGCTGGATGTGTTGGATGCGTATGGCGGGCACGAGGCGGAGCGGGCGGTGTGCGCCGAAAAATATCGAGTGTGGCAGGAGCTGGTGGCGCAGCGTGTGGCGTTGCAGGGCGGCGATGAGGAGGTCGCTGCGCGAATGGATCTCCTTCAGTTTCGCATCAAAGAATTGGAGGAGGCGAAGCCGGAGGCGGGTGAGGATGAGGCGGTTGCGCAGGAGCATTCCGTGGCGAGTCACGCGCAGCGGATTTTGGAGCTGGGGCAGGGCGTTTTGGGTGCGTTGCAGGATGGCGAGGAGGGGAACGCGTTCGATTCTCTCGCCACGGCGCAGCGCGCGCTGGAGGAGTTGGCGCGCTTATTGCCGGAGGCGGGCGAGTGGCGGAACGAAGCGCGGGCCGCCGCGCAGCAGATTCAGGCTACCGCGGAGGCTATTCGGGAGGCGATGGATCGCGTGGAGGCGGATCCCTCGCGGTTGGATTGGCTGGAGCAGCGGCTCGCGCTGTATCAGCGGTTGAAGAGGAAGTATGGCGTGGATGCGGCTGGGCTCGTCGAGACGCTGGAGGAGTCGCGCTCGGCGCTGAAGGAGTTGTCGGAGCGCGGCGAGCGTCTCGCTGTTGTGGAGAAGAAAATTGCGGCGGCCCAGGCGGCGCTGCAGGCCGGCGCGCGGGCGTTGGGCAAGAAGCGGCGCGTTTCGGCATCGGCGCTGGCGAAGGCGGTGACGGCGCAGTTGCGCGAACTCGGTTTCCCGCATGGGGCGTTTGATGTGGCGTTGGGGGATGTCGAGCCGGGGCCTACGGGGGGCGATGCGATTTCGTTTGGGTTTGCGCCGAATCCGGGCGAGTCGCAGAAGCCGCTTCGCGAGATTGCGTCCAGTGGCGAAATCTCGCGCGTGATGCTGGCGACGAAGGCTGTGCTCGCGAAGCACGACAAGGTGCCGGTGCTGATTTTCGACGAGGTGGATGCGAATGTCGGCGGCGAAATGGGGATTGCGGTGGGGCGAAAGTTGGCCGCGCTCGCGGAGAGCCATCAGATTCTTTGCATCACGCATTTGCCGCAGGTGGCGGCGCAGGGGTCCGCGCATTTTGCTGTGGTGAAGCGCGTGCGCGATGGGCGCACGTTCACGGAGGTGGATGCGCTCGATGCGGATGCGCGGGTGGATGAAATTGCGCGGATGTTGGGCGGCAAGAATCTTACGAAAGTGACGCTGCAGCACGCGCGGGAAATGTTGAGGCGCTGAGCGCGTGGGCGGGGCGAGCCGCGCGGCCTCAGTTGCCTTGCGGCAGGGCGTTCGGCTTGATTTCCCACGAGCAGGGGAGCTGGAAGACGCCTTCTGCGGTGCTCTTGTTTTTCACGGCGAAGGGATACCAGTCTTCGAGGCGGTGGTATTGCGTCGCGTGATCCCAGGAGTGGCAGGAGAGGGAGAGGAAGTATTTTCCTTCCATGAGCGAGAGGGGGTGGATGCGGAGGCGAACGATGCCTTCGCCTTCGATCGCGGGGACGGACACCTTCATGATTTGCGTGTTGGTGCCGAAGATGAAGAATCCGTTTCCGGTTTTGATGGAGAAGCCGAAGACGACTTGCTCCAGCCGCTTCTTTGCGCGGTAGTGGATTTCGACCGTCATCGCGTTGCCGGTGGTGAAGGTTGTGGCCTCTTCGTTGTTTTCGTTCAGCATGCGGACGTGGGTCAGTTCGACCTCGCGGGTGCCGTGTTCTTCGACGTTCAGGTGGCCGATGCGCGCCATGTATGTTTTGAGGTAGGTGAGGATGACGTCGGAGGGGTTGCCTTGGGAGACGAGGTGGCCTTGGTGGATGAGTTTCACTTCGTCGCAGAATTGCTCGACGGTGACGAGGTCGTGCGTGACGAGGAGGATTGTTTTGCCGCGCTTCTGGAACTCGCGGATGCGATCGAGGCACTTCATTTGGAAGGCGAGATCGCCGACGGCGAGGACTTCGTCCACGAGGAGGATTTCGGGGTTCATCTCAACGGCTACGGCGAAGCCGAGGCGAACGTACATGCCGCTGGAGTAGTTTTTGACCGGCATGTCAATGAAGTCGCGGAGGCCGGAAAATTCGATGATGTGGTCCATGCGGCGCGCGACGTCTTCGCGCGCGATGCCGAGGACCGCGGCGTTGAGGAATACGTTTTCGCGGCCCGAGAGGTCGGGGTGGAAGCCGGCGCCGAGTTCGAGGAGGGAGGAGATGGTGCCGTGGGTTCGCACGCTTCCCGTTGTGGGTGTGATGGTGCCTGCGATCAGGCCGAGGAGCGAGCTCTTGCCGGAGCCATTGGGGCCGACCACTCCGACGCTGGCGCCGCGGGGAACTTGGAACGAAACGTCGCGCAGGGCCCAGAAGATTTCGGATTGGCTTTTCTTCCAGCCCTTGACGAGCAGGTCGCGCAGCGAGGCTTTGGCGATACCGCGAAGGCGGTAGCTCTTGCCGAGGTTTTCAACTTCTATGGCGGGAGTGGACATGGGGTTAGAGCAGGTCGGCGAAGTCCTTTTGGAGGCGCTGAAAGAGGCGATAGGAATAGACGAAAAGCAGGCCGATGAGGGCGAGCGAAATGTAGGACATCGGCTCGAAGGGGAAGGGGACATCGCGCGTGATGACGCTGCGGTAGCCGGTGACGATGACGGTCATCGGATTCAGGAGGAAGAGTTTGGGCGCCCAGGGGTGCGCTTCGGCGTGGCGCGTGACAAAGTCGAGGTTGTACATCACGGGGCTGACGAAGAACCACGCGCTGAGGAGGATTCCGACAAGGTGCTGCGCATCGCGGATGACGACATTGAGTCCGGCGAGGAGGAGGGTGAGTGCGAGGTTGAAGATCAGGTGCACGAGGAGGACGACGGGCAGCAGGATAATCCACGGGCTGAAGTGCTGGCCGGAGGTGTGGAAGAGGATGGCGACGAGTGGAAATTGGACCAGCAGGCTCATTACGTAGGTGATGGCGTTGGCGAGGGTGGCGGAGAGCGGGAGGATGAGGCGGGGGAACGCGACCTTTTTCACGAGGTTCGCGTTGCCGGTGATGCTGGTCAGTCCGGCGTTGATACACTGCACGGTGAATTGCCACGCGAAGACGCCGATGATGACATCGGCGAGGGGAACCCCGCGGCCGCCGAGGAGGCGCAGGAAGATCACGTAGATGAGCGCCATGAATAGCGGGATGAGCACGCTCCAGAAGAAGCCGAGCGCGGATCCGCGATAGCGGAGTTTCAATTCGCGCGCGGCGAGGTTCCAGAGGAGCTCTCGGTGCCGGGTGATGGCGGAGATTAATGTCATGGCGCGCTTGGCTTCGTTGCGACGAGGCCCTCCAGCAGCAGAGAAATGCGTCCGCGCCCCGCGCCGGATTCGACGGCGGAGATGGAGAGTTCTGCGACGCGCCAGGGTGGCGTTTGCACCGCGAGCGCGTCGAGCGTTGTGCCGAGGTCCACGAGGTTCACATTCGGGATGGTAACCTGCATGCGCTGGAGAGACCAGTTTTCGGTGATGCGTTCTCGCTCTTTTTCCTGCACTTCCGCTGTCCAGGCTGCGCGCTGTGAGCGCATCCAATCCGCGAGGTTGGCCGCAGGGCCGTTTTGTGTTTGTTCGGCGAGTGCGGCGCGGTCGGTTGCCAAACGTTGTGCCGCTGTGCGCAAGGTGCGCCAATCGCCTTTTCTGCGCTCGATTTGAGCGATGCGCTCCGGCGTGACGCGCAGCGTGTGGATCGAAAGGGCTACAGCAACGACGGCCAGCGAAGCGGCGAATGCGGTCGGTAGCCAGGCGAAGGGGCGCGCGTTCATTTTTCACCTTTCAGCGAAAAGTGAACGCGCTCGTCGGCTCCGGCATCGCTGCGGTCGAGCTTGGTTTGCCAGCCATCGCCGGTGAATGCGGAGGCGAGGCGCTCACCATCGTTCCAGTCTTCAGCCGTGCCGTTCAGGAGGAAGGACGAGGGACGAATGACGAGATTCTGGAAGGTCAAGCCGTAGGGTTTTGCGACGCGGAGGATCTGTGCGAGTAGTTGCTCCGCGCCGGGGTTGCGCGCGCGATTGAATGCGGTCCACCCGGCGGCTTGCGATTCGAGCGCGCGCTGCGCGGCGAGCATCTCTTGTCCGCGCGGAAGGCGGTCGGTTCCGGCGACGGTTTCCGCCTCTGTTGCGAGCCGTTGCTGCCAGCGATTTCGCTCGCGGGAGAGAAGGTGGAGCCACGCGAGGTTGACGGCGATGAGGAGGAGGGCGGCTGCGGCGAGGGTCCAGAGGCGACTGCGCGCGGCGCGGCGCGTTTGCGCTTCTGCGGCGGGGTGTGCGAGTGCGCCTTGCCGGAGGTTTCCCTGAAGGCTATCGCCGGAGAGCAGGCCGTTGGCGAGCCCGCGCGCGAGAAGCGTGGCGGGATCGCGATGGGTGATGCTCTTGTATTCCGATTCGCCCAAAAGGAGCGCGCCGAAGTCCTGGCGCAGGTCGGGTTTGTCCGCGCCGGGGCCGCACCAGGCGATATGCCAAGCGGCTGCACCGGCGCGTTCGCGCTGTGTGCGCCACCAGAGGGCGAGTCGCTGTGCGCCGCCGGTTTGCGCTTGAAGAATTTCGGAGGCGCTTTGGCGGAGGCCAGTGGCTGTGTCGAGGCCGTGCCCGCTTCCGACCATCAGGCCGGTTCGGTCTTCGCCGAGGCAAATGAGCAGGCGGCGCTGCTGGCGGCTGAGCGGATTCTCTTCGACACTTTGACGCCACAGCGCGACGGCTTCGTGTTCGAGGACGAGCGGGTTGATGCCAGCCTGTTGGAGGCGGTCGAGATGGGCGGCGATATCGTCCGTGCGCGCTGCGGTGGCGAGCGCTTCGACATCGCCCTGTTGCGTGCGCGCGACGTGGAGGAGCGCGTGGGAGCAGGATTCGAGGGGGAAGGGAAGCTCGATATCCAGCAGGGAGGGCAGGACGCGGCGCGCCTTTTCGATGGAGGGCAGGGGCGCGGTGAGGCGTCGAATGAACGCGAGGTGAATGGGCAGCGCGGCGGCGCAGGGCGCTGCGCTGTTCGCTTCGGCGGAGCGATATTCGATGGCGCGCCGCTTGCGTTTGCCTTCGACGGCGACCACGCGCCCGCCGCTCAGGTCCACTCCTCGCACCACTGAGGCTGCGCCGCCCATCAAGTCGGCTCCTCTACCCACTGGAGGATCGAAACGCGGCCGTTGCTCTCGCGTTTGACGAGGACCTCGAGGCCGAGTCGGCGGCCGTCTTGTTCGGCCTCGGTGTGCACGCGAAAGTATTGGCTGCGCACATCGAGAAAGGGTTGCAGGCGATCGAAAGTTCCGGGCCCCGCTGTGACGGAGAAGACGTCGAGTTGACGGATGGGGCGGATTTCGCGGAGGGTGAGCACTGTGTCCACGAGCGCGTCCTGATCCATGCCCATTACCGCGCGGAGCGTTTCGCGTGTGGCGGTGTTGATGTTGATGGGGATGGGTCGCGTCCGCGAGACGGGGATGAGCGTGACGTGATCCACGAGGCTTGCATCGAAGCCGTCAAACGAGTCCTCTCGCGGTCGGCGAGCGAGCTGTTCTTCCGTCCAACCGTCCACATTCAGGATTTCGCCCCAGCCATAGAGCGGGCGATTGGGACAGGCGAGGGGCGGTTGGAGTTTGCGATAGAAATCGCCTTCGCGCGCGCCGCTGTTGTCTTCGTCCATGAAATCGCGCAGTGCGGCGGTTTTGATCGCGGGCGAAAAGTCGCCGCAGAGCGTTTGGATATCCATCGCGATGTCCTCGCTGGATCGGCGACCGGGCGCGGGCGGGATGGCGAGGTTGTTGAGGTCAAAGCGCGCCTGCTCATCGCGGATGGAGGTGCGCGTGACAATGCCGAGTGGGGATTCCTCCTCCGTTTTGACGGCCCACGTTTCGCTGGTGGCGTCCACATTGAGGTCTTCGTCATCCGCGAGGCGCTGCAGGGCGACGCGCGCCGCTTCTGTTGCCGCCTGGCGCAGGCGGGTGCGTTCCTGGCTCGCGTGTTGCCGGTTGCTGCGGGCGCGGATGAGCGCGTGGGACTGGAGCAGCAGTGCGGCGATGAGGCCGACGAGGACGAGCATGAGAATCAGGACACCGCCGCTTTGCGTGGCCTGGGCGGGATGGCGCTGGGCGCGTCGTGCGCGGCGGCCGCTGTGGGAGGCGTATTCTTCGCGGCGCATCCGGCGGCTCGGCGAGCGGCGGTTCTGCACAATATCAGGGAGGATGAAGAGAAGGAAGCGAAGCAAGAAGATGGCGACACTGGCGCCGCCAAAATAGGCGGCGAAGCGAAAGAGTTGCGACTCTTGAGTTTGAGGCGAAAAGGGCGCCAAACCGGCGAAGAGTACCGCGCCGAGGAGGGTGAAGATGCTCGCAATGAGCATCAGGAGGCGAACCTTGCGCCGAGAACCGCGA
This sequence comes from Kiritimatiellia bacterium, assembly GCA_023953695.1. Lineage (GTDB taxonomy): Bacteria > Verrucomicrobiota > Kiritimatiellia > CAIVKH01 > CAIVKH01 > JAMLJG01. The sequence continues at coordinate 23,414 of JAMLJG010000025.1, read as the reverse complement.
AACGCGGAACCCATTGATTTGGAGGAAGACGACATAGGCTGACACTATGCGACAGGAGCCCTCTTTGCGCCAATCTTTTCCACGCGCGGGAAAGACCTTGTAACCCGTCGCGAATCTGGGGTATATTCCGCATAGCAGGAGCAAACAACAGCGCGTATGAGCGATATCAATTTCGATTGTCCGAAGTGCGGTCAGAATCTCGACGCGCCCCGCGACATGGCGGGGCTGTTCGTGGAGTGCCCCTCCTGTGCGACTATTATTAAGGTGCCGACCGCGCCTGGCGCTTCGTCCTCTTTTCACGAAGAAGAGCGGGTTCCGGATCGGCCCGAGTTTGTCACGCCTGCCAAGCAGGAGGACAAGGGCAGCACGATGCGGATTGATATTCCCAGCGAGTTTCGTATGCCGCCGCCGACCACGCGCAAGTTCAACATCAAGCGCGCGGGGCGGTAGAAAAGAGAGCACGGTGCAGGTTTGATGCTTGCGCGCTTCGCGCGGGCGGTGAGGGTGTGTCGTTTCGGGGCGAAGCGCTGGCGGGTCCCCGGATGATTTTCTGAAGAGGGGGAGTGATGAAAAAGTCTGTGATCCGGGGTGCTATGGTCTTCGCTGTGTCTGCGTTCCTTTGCGGGACTGCGCGCGCGGAGTTTGTGCGTGGCGATATCAATCAGTGGACAACGAGTCACTCGATGTCGCTCGATTCGGCGTTTGGCAACGTCTACATGGTGACCGTCACGGCGACGAATACGGCGGCGAGCTCGGGGTTCAAGTTTGATCGGCTGGGCAACTGGAGCACGAACTGGGGATTTGTGAGTGGCTCCACCAATGCGGTGAAGAACAGCTCGCTCGGGTTTGCTCGGTTCAACGGTGCGTCGCCGGGCAATCTTTCGCTCGGGGGCCACACGAGTGGGAATCGCTACACCTTTCGGTTGGGGGATCCGAGCTATTATTGGGATCGGCCGTATGCCGTGATGGAGACCTCGGGCGATCCGGTGTCGCCGACGTCGGTGTCCGACAACAGCGCGACCGCATCCACCGGCGCGGTGAGTGTGGCGATTGGTTTGAGCGCGGCGAAGAGCGCGCAGGAGACGGTGTGGGTTCGCTATTCGAGCGATATCAACTTCACGAACAGCGCGCTGGCCGCCGCGACGGGGAGCGGCACGAATTATACGGCGACGATTCCGGCGCAGGGGGCGGGGACGCGGGTGTATTACTACGTGTTGACCTCCACGATGCCCTCGAATGTGCTGGCCGCGAACTTCGATCTCTGCACGCTGCGCGGCAAGACGGCGGGGGCGACGAATTATGCGTATCGCGCGGGCGCGATGAATGCGTGGCATTTTCCGACGAATGCGGAGCCGAGCGGCGCGTTTATGCGCAATCCGCCGACGAACGGCGCGTCGGCTTCGCAGGCGATCTATTTTTATAGCGGGGTGCAGACGGGCGGCGTCGGCAACGCGGCGAATCAATCGGGGATGCAGTTGATTCACCGCCTCGTCGGCGGCAGCGCGTGGGTGACGAATACGGGTTCATTCGACAGCTCGACGGCGTTCAATCAGTACTGGGTTGCCGCGATTGCGGCGGACACCTATTCGGTGACGAATGAGGTGGAGTATTACCTGCGCGTCACCGCGACGGATCACAACACCACGTTCATTGGAACGACCAATGGCGGGGTTGGCAATGTGTTGAGCTTGAGCGAGTCGGCGGCGCAGGCGGCGCCGTTCCGGTTTTCGTATGGCGCGGATGCGAATCTCGGCAATGCGTGGCATCTTCCGGCGAGCGCCGAGCCGCCGGGCGTGACGATGCGCAATCCGCTCAATGTGTTCACGAATAACGATGTCTATATTTACAGCGGCAATCAGTTCCAGGGCAGCGGGACGACGGGCGATCAGACGGGCGGTGTTGTGTTTCACCGCTTGGTGGGCGGCGGCGCGTGGGCGTCCACCAATCTCTCGTTCGACAGTCAGCAGGGGAACAACAAATACTGGTTCTCGCGGATTCCGGCCGGGACGTATGCGGCGACGAACGAGGTGGAGTATTACCTGCGCGTGGATTATGCCGATCGCGGGACGACGTGGGTCGGAACGACGAATGGCGGCGCGGCTTCGACGACTTTTTCGCTGGAGTCCGCGGCGCAGGCGAGTCCGTTCGCGTTCACGTATGGGGGCGCGCCGGGCTCGGAGGCGGGTTTCCTGTGGCACAATTCGAACCGCGTGGTTGTCGGCTCGGGCGCGGTGCAGTTCTGGGTGAAAATTGGATACACCGATGGCAGCGGCAGCAATCGCTGGGTGGACAACGCCGTGCTTTACTACACGACGAATGGAAGCGCCGTTAGCGTCCTGGACAAAGGCGTGGGGTCGGGCGATACGCAGGTGGCGCCGATGTCCTTCGATCACACGGAGGAGGATTCTTCGCCGAACGGCGAGGCGATGTGGTGGCGCGTGACCGTCACCAACCTGCCGCTGACGGGCGACATTCGCTACAAGATCGGCGCTTGGAACGGCGCGGGATTGCAGCGCTTTGCCGAGTACAATACAGAGGCGCAGGACGACAAAGAGTTCGTCTTCTCGCTTCATGTTCCGGGCGCGGATGGGCTGCGGGTCAACGGAAAGAACGCGGACTATTCCGCGACGAAGTTCTTTGTGGATGAGCGCGAGGGCGATGTGGAGACCGTCTCGGTCAGCTACACGATTCCGGGCACGGCTTCGGTGGAGCGCGTTGAGGTTTTTTCGAACCTCGATCGCCGCGATTTTGCCGATGTGGATTTCAACAGCGATTCGATTCCGGACGGTATCAAGCCGCCAGACGGAAACAGCATCACGACCAACGACACCGGCGCGTACTATCGCGCGTATCCGATGACCGCGCTTGGCGGGCGCGAGTATGCGTGGACGGGGACCGTGAGCAAGACGGGGGCCTATCGCCTGACCGCGCGCTATCAGGTTGCGGGGAACACGAATTGGATTTGGTATTCGAGTGAAGGGCGGCGAGACCACGCGATTGTCGTGTCGCCGAAGAAGGCGTTGACGATGACGCTGTATGAGGTCAATCCGCTGACCGTCAAGGCGACGAGCAACGACAAGAATGGGCGCAGCACGTTTGCGGATCTGCTGACTGGCGATCCGGACAGCTTCACGAATTTCAATCTCGGCTACCTCGACAAGATTCAGGTCAACAGCCTCTGGTTTCAGCCGATTCACCCGAGCGCGGACACCACGCGCGGCGACCCGAGCGGCTACGAGCCGGGCAGTCCGTATGCGACGCGCGACTATTTTGCCGTGGCTCCGCTGCTGGGCCGCGATGAGACGGAAGCGGGCGCGATGGCGGAATTCACCAATTTCGTTTTTCAGTGCGACACGCACACCGGCGGAGTTGGCACCGTGAACATCATGCTCGACGGCGTGTTCAACCATACCGCGTGGGATGCGGTGATGGGGCAGGGTGGCGTGGATCTCGGATTCGCGACAAACGCAGCGCAGAGCCTGCCCGGCGTGCGACCCGGTTGGTATGCGCACTGGCAGGACTACGGCGAGCCCGCGACGTTCTACAACGGCGTCTATGACAACGACATTGCGACCGCGCCGGACCGCGGCGACTTCGGCAAGTGGGACGATGTGGCGGAGCTGTATTTCGGGAAATATTCCGCGCTCGTGCGCCACAATCCGGACAACAATGGCGATTATCTCAACGAAGACGATGTGTATGACTATTCCGGAATGAGCGCGGACAACGTCGCGCTTTGGAAATACTTCGGCTACTACACGGAGTTCTGGCTCAAGAAGACGGGGCATCCGACCAACAATCTCGATGCGGCGTCGGACGATTTGGGCATTGACGCGCTGCGCTGCGACTTTGGGCAGGGGCTCCCGCCTCAGCTCTGGGAATACATCATCAACCGCACGCGCAAGATGAAGTGGAACTTCGTCTTCATGGCGGAGACGCTCGACGGCGGCATTCCCGGCTATCGGTCGAATCGGCACTTCGACATCTTGAACGAGAACCTCGTGTTCCGCTTCACGCAGGAAAAGATCAATCAATCGTGGCAGTTGCGGCAAGCGCTCGAAGATCGGCGCGATGCCTACAGCGGCGGCGCGATTCTGTTGAATCTCACCGGGCATGACGAAGTGATGCCGGACAACGATCCGTGGATGGTCGCCTCGCGCTATGCCGCCGTGTCGTCCGTGGCCGGATTGCCGATGGTGTTCTACGGGCAGGAGTGGGGCATTCAGCAATTCAACCCCGATGACCCCAACAACAAGAACGATGGATTCCTCACGCAGCACGAGCAGAACTTCGGGAAGTGGATTCCGCACTTCAAGCAGTGGAACAAGCTCACGGTTTGGGAGCAGCACCCCGACTATTCCGACGGCCTTCCGCAGTGGTATGGCCGCGTGAATTGGGCGCGACACAACTCGCCCGCGCTGCGGAGTCCCAATCAATACTTCTTGAGCAAGCTGGGCGGCGGGGAAGAGGGGTCAATTTTTGCGGTAGCGAAATACGAAACGCCGTATGCGTCGCCATCCACGAGCGATGTCGTGTTCGCGTTCTCGCTGTTTCTCCGCCACGGCGAGGCGCATTTCTCCGCGACGGCGGTCTATGATTTGACCGGCGCGTGGAGCCTGCTCGGCCTCGACACGGGCAAGACCTATCGCGTGCGGAATCTCGCCTCCAGCGATGCCTCCGCCTATCTCACGAACGGGTGGCCGCGCACGGGGCAGGACCTCTATGACAACGGCTTCTACGTGGATCTCGGCGGCGGCGCGGAAGGCCCCGCGATTACGGCGGATGGGCAGGTGGTGCAATACCTTAAGATTGAGGAGGCGCCCGCGGCGGAAAATCAGGCGCCGGTGATTCATCTGCCGCCGATGCAGATGCTCGCGCTCGGCGCGACGACGAGTTTTGTGGTATCGGTCACGGATGCCGACAGCGATCCGGTGACGACGAATTACGTCAGCGGGCCCGCAGGCGCGACGTTCACAAACGGCGTGTTTTCGTGGACCGCGCTGCCCGTTTCGTTTGTCAACACGACGAACTACGCCGTGTTCAGCGCGGACGATCAGCAGGGCGCGAGCAACAGCGTTGTCACGAACATCGTGCAGATTGTGGTGCCGTTCGATTATGACGGCGATGGGCTCGGCGACGATTGGGAAATCACGCACTTCGCCGACCTGGCGACCGATCCGGGCGACGATGCGGATGCCGATGGCCAGTCCAACTTCGATGAATACATTGCGGGCACTTCGCCGACGAACGCGAACTCGCGGTTCCGCGTGCAGGCTCTCGCGCAGGGGACGAGCGTTGTTGTGCCGACGGTTTCGGGCCGCTTCTATCGAATCTATTTTGCCGACGGCAACTACACGAACGGCGTCGTGTGGTCGCCGTTTGCGAATGCCGGAAACGGCATCGGCACGTGGCAGGAAAACAGTGCGACGGGCGGTGTCTTCACGTTTGTGGACGATCAGGGCACCAACACCACCCAGTCCGCGCCGGCGGAGGGCCGCCGATTCTATCGCATCACGGTGGAATGAGGCGCGGGGACGGAATGAAAACGTGGCTGTTGTGTTGCGCGTTGGTGTTGGTGGCGTGCGTCGGCTTTGCCGAGTCGCCAGCGCGGCGCGTGGTGAGTCTTGCGCCGTCGCTGACGGAGCTGATTTTCGATGCCGGTTGGGGCGATCGCTTGATCGCGCGTTCGGATGCGTGCGATTTTCCGCCGGAAGCGTTGGCGTTGCCGGTGGCGGGTTCGTTTGGGCGGCCCAATGTCGAGTGGTTGCTTCGCGAAAAGCCGGACCTTGTGGTCAGCACTGATTTGGAGCGGCCGGGCTTGGCCCAGACACTTCGCGCGGCGGGCATCGAGTATCGGCGATTGCCATGCGAAAGCTGGGGGCAAATGCTCGATGCGGTGCGGAAGCTCGGCGTTGCGTTGGGAGATGAAGCGGGCGCAGCGGCTTGGGTGGAGCGCGCGCAGCATCGGCGCGACGCGTTGGCGACGCGCGCGAGCGCCTATTGGGCGGGCAAGGAGCGGCCGCGCGTCTACTTTGAGGTGTGGAGCGACCCGCTGACGACACCGGGTCGCGAATCGTTCGTGACAGATCTGATTTCGCTGGCTGGCGGTCGGAGCATTGGCGCTGCGTTGCGCGAGCCATACGCGCACGTGAGCGCGGAGTGGGTATTGTCGGAGAAGCCGGATGTGATCGTGCTGGCCTACATGATCCCGCAGGCGGAGCCGAGTGCGGCGTTTCTGGCCCGACGGCCCGGCTGGAAATCGTTGGGAGCGGTGAAGCGAGACGCGATTTGTGCGACGATTCCATCCGATTGGCTCTTGCGACCGGGGCCGCGCTGGTTGCAGGGCGCGGAAGCGTTGGCCGATTTTCTGGAGAGCCACGATCGGGCGGACAAAGGCGCGGCTGTCCAACCGACTCGCTGAGCGGGGCGCAAGACTTCCAAGGGTTGGAAGTCGAGTTGCGCGGAACTTCCAAGCGTTGGAACTTTTTGCGAATGGCGCGGAGTTGTGCTATGGTTGGGCGTTGAAACTTGAAGGAGTTGACCATGAGTGATCGGTTGAGTTTGGGTTTGGCGGCGGTTGCGTTGGCGGCGGGGTTGTTTATGGGGTTGTCGGGGCCTGTGTTTGCGCATGGGGATCATGGCGATCACGCGGCGGCGAAGGCAGATGCGGGTGTTTCGGCGGCGGCGATTGCGGCCTATCCGCTGAATGTGTGCGTGGTGTCGGATGAGCCGTTGGCGAGCGGGGATGGCGATGAGCCGGTCAATTATGTGTATAAGAGCGAGGGGCAGCCGGATCGGTTGGTTCGCCTGTGCTGCAAGCGGTGCTTGAAGAAGTTCCAGGCCAATCCGGAGAAGTATCTCAAGCTCATTGATGCTGCTGCTGCGGCGAAGAGTAAATAGGCGGGTCTGCGAGTTGAGTGATGACGGCCGCCGCGCAGGGTGCGTGGCGGCCGTTTTCGCGAGGAGGTCGTAGAATGGACATGGTACTGCAGTTTGTGGGGCGGTTGCATCCGCTGGTGATTCATTTTCCGATTGCGCTGATTGTGGTGGCGGCGCTGTTTGAGCTGGGGCGGGGCGTGTGGCCGGGGCGGCCGTGGTCGCGGGCGATTCCGGCGATTCTGTTGGTGGCGGCGGCGACGTCGCTTTTGGCGGTGGGGACGGGTTGGCTGTTTGCCGAGGATTTCGCGCCGCCGCCCTCGCAGAAGCGGGATTTATATTGGCATCGCGTGTTGGGTGTGGCGATGACGGTGGTGACGCTGTTGGCTGCGTGGGTGGCGAGTCGCTCGATGGAGCGGGAGACGGGTGGGATTGCGTGGATTCGGCGCGGGCTGATTCTGCTGGCGGCGGGGTTGGTGGTGGTGACGTCGCATTTGGGCGCGCTGATGGTGTGGGGTGCGGACTATTTTGCGGGGGAGTGAGCTGCGCACCTCGTCCGTTGACACGTGTGGGGCAGCGTGCGATTATGGGGCCACTTTCGGAGTAAAATTCATGGCTGTACTCATGGGCATGGCGGGCGATGTGAAGGGCAAGTCCTTTCCCATTGACCAAGACGAGATTTCGCTGGGGCGAAGCGGCGACAATACAATTCCACTGAACAATGCGACGGTTTCGGGTCGCCATGCGACGATCACGCGCGAGGGCGACAGCTATGTGCTTCGCGATTTGGGTTCGACGAATGGGACGCGCGTCAACTCGCGCGAGGTGAAAGAGGCCGTGTTGCGCCCGAAGGATCTGGTGCAAGTTGGGTCGGTCGAATTTCTGTTCAATTCCGAGGCGTTGAGCTTTGAGGATGCGCAGGCGGCGTTTTCGAAGACGGAGGTTCTCGAAAGCAAGGGTCCGGCGGAGATGCCGAAGTCGTTTGGCAACATTTCTCCCTTTGGCGCGCGGCGTCGCGAGAGCATGACGGTGTGGATTCCGGTGATCATTGGGTTGGGCATTGTGGCGCTACTCGTGGTGGTGTATCTCTTCGTCAAGCTGTTCTCCGCGTAGGCCGACATCGGGCGGTTTCCATGAAGCGACGCCCTTTTTCCCGCACGACTTCGGTGTCGGGGTTCACGTTGATCGAGTTGTTGCTGGCTGTCGCGATTGCGGTGGTGGTGGCAGCGCTGGCGTGGTCTTTGCTTTCTTCTACAACGCGGGCGGTGGGGCGTCAGGCCGATCGGGCGGTGGGTCCGGAGCGGGCGGTGGTGGCGCTGGAGGCGCTGCGTGCTGATTTGGCGGGTCTCTTTGTTCCGACGAATGACGATGCGTGCCGTGTGGAGTTGAACGTGGAGGCGGGGGCCCCGTTTCACTTTTCGTTTTGCACGCTTCGCGCGGCGAGCCGCACGCCGGACCTCTTGTGGACGATTCCGTTTCGCGTGGACTATATGGTGACTGCTGCGGGCGATTCTACGGCGGCGCTTGTGCGCGTGAGTCAGGCGCTGTCGGGCTCGCTGGCGGTTGAGACGAATGTGCTGTTGGAGCGCGTTGCCCTCGTGCGGGTCGAGCTGGGCGATGGCGAGGTGTGGACTTCGTCGTGGTCCTCCGCATCGTCGGAAGGGCGCGCATTTCCGGGCGCGGCGCGGGTTTCGCTGCGCGCGCGCGAGGAGGATGATCTCTTGTCGGCGGACTATTGGCTGCCTGCAGGCCACGTGGCGACTTCGTCGCTCATTCGCGCGGCATCGAGTCCGTGACGGGGCGCAGAGCGGCCGAGCGGGTGGGGCCGGGCGAATTATGCAACTCCGCGCTTTCGGTTTGATGGGCGATACGGCATATTGCGGCCTTGTTATATGGCAGATGATTCCATAACCGCGCTCGCGCTTTATCCTTCCCGAGTGGAATGGACGACGTTGCGTCGGCGGAAGGGGCAGATTGAGGTCGCCGAGCATCAAGAGAAGGCGCTTGAAGCTCCGGCGGCGGATGCAGAGACCCGCGCGGACTATGCGAAGCGGCTCAAGCCCGTGTTGAGCGCGATTCAAGGGCGCGTGGCGGTGGCGTTGCCGACCGAGAAGGCGCTTCTGCGTGTCGTGAAGTTGCCGACGACGGACACAGCCGAGATTGCCGAAATGGCGGCCTTGCAAGTGGACAAGTTTTCGCCCTTTCCCGTTGAGCAGATGGCTGTGGGGCAGGAAGTGCTTGCGCAACAAGAGTCGTCTGCCCAGGTGCTGATTGCTGCGACGCTGCAGGAGAACGTCGCGCATTTGGGGGAGACCCTGCAAGCCGCCGGCATTTTTGCGCGCGAGGTGGATGTGGCCGTGATGGGCTGGCTTCGACTCCTTAAGAAGGAGGGGCATGTTCCCGATGCGGGCCGCCACTTGTTGTTGATAGTGGAAGAGCGCGGGATCGAATTGCTGGTGATTCAGGCGGGGGTCGTTGTGGTGATCCGGTCGCTGGGCACGTTGTCGGAGACCGCTCCGGGCGAGACGGCGACAGAGATTGCGGAAGAGCTTGGCTACACGCTGACGACGCTGGAGACCGAGTGGGGTGCGCAGGCGCCGGGCGAGCTGCAGATCTGGCATCGCCGTGGGCTGCCACAGGAATTTCTCGCCCACCTGCGCGAGCAGTGTGAAATCCCGATTAAGGCGCGACTGCTCGACAGTTTGCCCCCGCTGAGCGAGGGGTTAGCGCGGCGCGCGATGGAGCGCGGTCCGCACATGTTGGATCTGGCGCCTGCGAGTTGGAAAGCGGCATTGGCCTCGCGGAAGTTGCAGCGCGGCCTCATTTTGGCGGGGGCCATTTTTGTGACTCTTTGGCTTTTGGCCGTTGGTGCGCTGACGGTGGGTTTGCAGATGCAGAAGAAGAAGTTGGCGACTGCGCGCGCGGAGTTGGCCGCGCTGCAGGCGCCCTCGCGCGAGGTGGGCCAGCTCAAGGAGCAGGTTCGCGCACTTGAGCGTTATTTGGACCCGACGTTTTCCGCGCTGGAGTGTCTCCGCGAGATCAGCGTGCGCATTCCGGAAGGGCTCGAGATCACGGCGCTGACCTACAAAAAGTATGGACAGGTTGCGCTGCGCGGCGAGTCGGATTCGAGCGATCCGATCTACGGCTTTTTTCAGGCGTTGGAGCAGACGCAGTTGTTTCCGGCCGTCAAGCCGGAGGGCGTGACGCAGCAGCAGCGGGGCGGGCGGGCTCGCTCGCAGTTCAAATTGACTCTCGAATTGCCGGCGGAGGCGAAATGAAGCTATCGGCGCGCGAGTTGATTTTGGCGGCGGCGACGGGCGCGGTGGTGCTGATCGGCGGCGCGTGGTATTTCGGGGCGCCCGCGGTGGAGGCGTGGACGGCCGCGCGCGGGGGTGTGCGCAAAACGCTGGATGAGCAGCGGCTGGCCGAGCGGCTCATCGCCCAGAAGCCGGAGTGGGAAGGGCGCTATGCCGAGTTGCGGCAGCGCATTCCGCAGTATGGCGCGACGGACCCGGTGACGGCGGATATGCTCCGCACGGTGCAGCGGTTGGCGGACGAGCACGGCATTTCCATTTCGCGTATTGAGCCGGACAAAGAAAAGGTGATCGGCGACTTGTCGGAAGTGGCGATTGACTGCACGTGGGATGGCGACCTCAACGCCTTGGTTCATTTTCTCTATGCGGTGCAAACGCACCCTGCTATTTTGGATGTCCGTCAGCTCACCGTTGCTCCCGCGCAGGGCGCGACGGGTCGTCTGAAGGGAAATTTCACCGTGTTCTTTGCTTTCAGCCGGAGCGGCGCCTCCGGGACGGCCAGCGCCCCGACAACACCATGATCAGACCCTTGAAAAACAGAACGACCCGCGCGCTCTACAAGATGCTTGTCGGCATGATTACCCTCGGGCTTCTGCCGCCGATCATTCATCCCACTGCGGCGTGGGCGCAGGGCGCTCCCGCAGCGCCGTCCACACCCTCTTCGCAGGGAGGCGCGGAAAAGTTGATTCTGTTGAACTTCCGCGATTCGCCACTCGATCAGGTGTTGGAGTTTGTTGCGGATCTCGTTGGGCGCACGCTGATTCGTTCGCCCGGTATCAATGCGACCATCACGCTCAAGAGCCAGACGCGCCTGACCGTGCGCGAAGCGATGCAGGCGATTGAAGCCGTGTTGGCGATGAACAATGTGACGCTCGTTCCGATGGGCGACAAGTTTCTGAAGGTGGTGCAGACGACTGCTGCGCGACAGGAGGGGCTATCGCTGAATCTGGCCTTGCCGGAAGACAAGTTCCCGGAAACCGACGCGCTGATCAGCCAGGTCATCACGCTGAAATACACCGAGTTGGCAGAGGTGACGCCGATCATTCAGAGTCTCCTGCACGGCTACGGAAAGATTCAGCCTCTCGAGCGCGCCAACAGCCTGTTGGTCACCGATACGGCGGTCAATATGCGACGGGTGATGGAAGTGCTCGAAATGATTGATCAGCCGGTCGAGTCGAAAGTCGAGACGCGCATTTACACGATTCGCTATGCGAAGGCCTCCGAAGTCGCGAGCCGCTTGAATGAACTCATTGCCGAGTCGCAGGCGAAAGAAGAGCGCCCGCGCGTGGATACCTCCCAAGCGGGCGGGGCGCAGGTTCCCCCCGCCATTGCGGCTCTGCGCCCGCGCACAGCGGCGACGGAGGCCGAAGCGGCTGCGGTTGCGGCTGCGGCGGAGCGGGGGATCATGGTCGGCAAGGTGAAGATTATTGCCGACGAGCGGACGAATATCCTGTTTGTCATCTCGCGCGCGGAAAACTTCGTGTTTTTCGACCGCATTGTGGATGTGCTCGATCGTCCGGTGGATCCGGCCATTGCCGTTCGCGTTGTTGCGCTTGAGTATGCGAAGGCGGAGGAGATCGCGAGCATTCTCAACGAGTTCATCGGCGCGGCTTCGGCGGAGAAGGGAACCGGCGCGCCCGAGGGCGCCGCGGCGCCGACGGGCGATGCGGCCGACAGCCGGAGCCAGGCGCTGCGCGATTTCATTCAGCAACGCGTCCAGCAGCGCGCTGCTCAGCAGGCGACGGACAGCGAAGAGTCCTCGGGCTCTTTTGGGCGTCTTTCTGCGAACACGAAAATCCTGGCAGACAAGCGCACGAACTCCTTGCTTTTGATGGGGCGCAAGAGCGACCTCGATGCGTTGCTCGAGGTGATTGACAGTCTCGACATCATGCTTGCGCAGGTGTTGATCGAGGCGGTAATTCTCGAGGTCAACCTCGGCAAGGGAATCGAGTCGGGCGTTGACTGGCTTCAGCGCTCTGTCACGGCTTATCAGGAGCAGATCAAAGGGCCGCGCGGGGGGCTTGCCATGCGCCAACCCGTCTATTCATTTGGCGGCGGCTCGGTGATGAGTGCGGGAGACAGCTCCTTCCGCGCGGGCAACAGCATCTTGACGCAGGAAGACGGAAACTCCGCCCTCGGCTCGGGCGCTCTGACCTATTATCTGACCTTTTTCGATCTCAACATTGATGCTGTCATTCGTCTCGCCGCCAGCTCGCGCGATGCGCGTATTCTTTCGACGCCGGTCGTGCTGACAACGGACAACACGGAGGCCAAGATCAATATCGGCGAAGAGCGCCCGGTGGTCACCTCGACCAGTACAACCGACACGGGGACGCAGACGCAGAACTTCCAATATCGCAGCATCGGCATTGATTTGGCCGTGACGCCGCGGATCAATCCGCAGCGGTATGTGGTGATGGAAGTCGCGCAAAAGGCCGACAACGTCGGCGGGTTTGAAACGATCAACGGCAATCGGGTGCCGGTTATTACGAAGCGCGAGATCAACGCGCAGATTGCAGTGCAGAGCCGGAACACGATTGTGCTCGGCGGCCTCGTGAGCAATGACAAGACCCGCACGCGCACCAAGATCCCGCTGCTCGGCGATATTCCTCTGATTGGCGCGCTTTTCCGTTCGGACTCGCGCGATGAGGCGCGGACGGAGCTGTTGGTCTTGATCACGCCGTATGTGTTGCTCACGCCGGATGAGGCGCGACAAGAGACTGTTCGCCTGCACGATCGCTCTTCGTTTGCGCGGTTCAAGTGGCGCGATAGCTGGTCGGATAGTGAGTTGCCCAAGCTCACGCAAGAAGAGACCAAGAAGATTCTTGAAGAGCGGGAAAGTGTGAAAACGCCTGCGTTGATGCGCGAGCTGTTTTCCGGCGATGACAAGACCAATTCCGACTCGGACACAACCCTTTGGCGCGATGTGGACCTCACGCCCGAACCCGAACCCGAGCTCGCTGTTGAGACCCCGAAAGCCCAGCAAGCCAAGTCCGTGATACCCGTGGCGCCGACTTCGGCTCTGGCTCCAAATTCCGCGCCAGAGGCTCCGGTTGCGACGGAGCCTGCGGCGAAGAAGGTCGAAAATCCGGACGGCGCTGCGCCCGAACCTGTGCCCGCGGCGGAAGATGGGGCGGGATCGGCGGTCAACCGTCTCGTTCCTCGCCGCTAGAAGATTGCAAGAATCCTCTATTCAAGAACGGGGGAAAGCACTACTATTTGCATAGGCAGTTTTCTTCGAGCAAAGGAGCCGAATCGTGCAGGATGATCTAAAAGCGGTTGCAAGTCCGACTCCATCTCCATCTCCATTGCAGCCGGGCGATATAATTTTTGAGTGTCCGCAATGCGGAAAGAGCTTGGCGATTGACGTGCGCGGGGCGGGTTTCATTGTCCGCTGTCCCGATTGCCGAACGGAAATCCAAGTGCCGACAACCGAGGCGCCAAGTGACGACGAGGGGGCGCGCGAGAGGGGTTCGCCCGCCGAGCCGATTGCGTTGTCGATCGAGGAGCAGGTTCAATATTTGCAGCGCCAGCACGTAGCGGACGTGGAGCGGCTCAATCGGATTACCAGCGAGATGGCGCTGATCCAGGCCGCGCTCGACCGCCTTGTTTCGCTCATCGAAGAATCGCGGGCGAACAACTAACGGGAATTGGCGGGTTTGCAATTCGCCTGGCCGTCGGCTTCATGCGCGTGTCGCGCGCATAGGGTCCACTTTTCTAACCGCCTAAAAGGGGGCATGTTGCGGGGTTGTTACGGTTTTCAACAGGGAGTGGCGAGGGGTGTTGAAAACTTTTTCGAGAAAGATGTTGACCCTGTTATTTTGACGCAACCATTTGTCGTTCAGCACGATGCGCAAGTTTTGCGAGAATCGCCCGAGATTCGATGTGTAAGCTGTTTTCACCCGCGCTGTGAATAACTTTTGGCGGTGGGCGGGTTTTGCCGGGTTGCCGCGCGGCGTTGGGGCTGATCAGCAGGCGTTTGGCTGCGGCCGCGCGTTGGGCTGGAGGCTGTGAATAAATCGCGCGAGTCGGCGCATGGCTTCCTGCAAATCTTCCATGCCGGTTGCATAGGCGCATCGAATGAATCCCTCGCCGCATTCTCCGAAGGCGGTGCCGGGCACGACGGCGACTTTTTCAGCGTCGAGGAAGCGGAGTGCGAACTCTTTTGAGGTGAGGCCGAAGTGGCCGATGTAGGGGAATGCGTAGAAAGCGCCGCGCGGTTGGTGGCAGGGCAGTCCCATTTCTTTGAACGAGTTGTGGAGGAAGTTTCGGCGGCGGTGATATTCGGCGCGCATTTCCTCGACATCCGCATCGGCATCGGTCAGCGCTTCGACGGAGGCTTCCTGGCTGATGATGGACGCGCAGAGCATGGTGTATTGATGAATCTTCATCATGGCTTCGATGAGTTCGGGGGTGCTGCAGGCATAGGCCATGCGGAAGCCGGTCATGGCCCAGGCTTTGGAGAAGCCGTGGAGGAAAATGCATCGCTCTTTCATTCCTGGGAGCGAAGCGATGGTGGTGTGGCGGCCGTCGTAGGTGAGTTCCGCGTAAATATCATCGCTGAGGACGATGAGGTCGTGTTGGATGGCGAAGTCGGCGATTTCGCGCAAGTCATGGGGTTCCAGGATGGCGCCGGTGGGATTGTTTGGGAAATTGAGGAGGAGCGCCTTGGTGCGCGGTGTGACTTTGGCCTCGAGTTGTGCGCGCGTGAGGCGGAAGCCATCCTCGGCGCGCGTTTCGACGGCGACGGGTTTTCCGTGCGCGAAGATAACGACGGGCGCGTAGGAGACGTAGCACGGTTCGTGATAGAGGATTTCATCGCCCGGCTCGATGATGGCGCGGAGCGCGAGATCGAGCGCTTCGCTAACCCCGACCGTGACGAGGATTTCGTTTTCGGGTTTGTAGTGAATGTTGAAAACGCGTTCGCCATAGCGAGCGATGGCTTGGCGGAGGGAGAGGAGTCCGAGGTTGGAGGTGTAGCTGGTGGAGCCGCGCTCGAGGGCGGCGATGGCGGCTTCGCGGATGTGCCACGGCGTGTCGAAATCGGGTTCGCCGATGCCGAGGCTGATGATGTCCTTCATCGTGCTGACGATGTCGAAGAAGTCGCGGATGCCGGAGCGCGGAATGTCGCGGATGTGAGCGGCTATTCTGGAGCGTGGAGATGACATGGCGTGGTTCAGGGTGAAATCTTGAGGCGCTCGCTGCTTTCCTGCGCCTCCATCAACACGCCGGAGGCCTTGTAGGTCTTGAGGCGGAAGTGGGTTGAAGTGGAGACGACGCCGCGAATGGTAGAGAGCTTCTTGCTGACGAAAAGCGCGACTTCTTTGAGATCGCGCCCTGTGGCGAAGATCAGCAGGTCGAATGCGCCGGAGACGAGAAAGAGCGATTGGACTTCGGGGAATTTGCTGATGCGATCCGCGACGTAGTCGAATCCGCCCTCGCGTTCGGGGGTGACCTTGACCTCGATGACCGCCGTCACGCGGTCGAGATCGAGTTGATCTTCATTAACGACCGCCTGATAGCCGCGGATGATGCCGGCGTGTTCATATTCCGCGATGCGTGCGCGGACCTCTTCGACGCTGAGGTTGAGCATGCGCGCGAGATTCTCGGGCGTTTCCAGCGCGTTGCGTTTTAGAAGAGTGAGCAGTTCGTCCATGGTGGTTCCCCGCGGGTTCAACAGGCGCCTAGTGATAGCGGTGGCGAGGGGGCAGCGTCCAGTGTGGAATGCGGAAAAGTTTGGCGCGCCCCTGCGCCCGGGGTGCGCGCGATTTTGACACGAGCGAGCGATTCTGATACCGTATTCCTCGCGTTTGTGAGTTGAGGCATTATGTCTTCACCGTTGACACATCCCGTGTTGGTCTTGAACCGACTTTGGCAGGCGGTGAACGTCTGTTCGGTTGAGCGCGCGTTGACGTTGCTGTTCACCGGGCACGCGCAGGTGGTGTATCAGGGGGCCGGCGGGTTCAACACCTATTCTTTCCGCGAGTGGTGCGATTTCTCCCCGGAACTCGCCTCGGAAGAGGTGGTGAACACGATTTCGTTTCGCGTGCCGATTCCGCGCGTGATTCTCCTGCTGTTTTTCGACCGGCTCCCGGTGAAGGATGTGAAGTTCACGCGGCAAAACGTGTTCGAGCGCGACAAGAACACGTGCCAATATTGCGGCATCAAGTTTGATCGCAAGGACCTGAACATTGACCACGTGGTGCCGCGCCAGCACGGCGGCCTCACCTCGTGGACGAACGTGGTGTGCAGTTGCATTGAATGCAATCGGCGCAAGGCGAACCGCACGCCGGAACAGGCTCGGATGCGGCTGCTCCGCAAGCCGAAGAAGCCGCGCTGGCGCCCGTTTCTCGAAATTCAATTCACGAAGACCACGCACCACTCGTGGCGGCACTTTTTGGACTTTGCCTATTGGAATGTCGAGCTGGGCGAAGACTCGTGATCCCGGGCTTCGGCCCGCTTGACACCGCGGGCATTGCGGCCTAGCATCGCCCCTCATTTATCAAACGGCGCCGAAGAGGCGCACCCAGACAGGAGTCCCGTCTATGGCCAAAAAAGCGAAGACAGCGAAGATCAAGAAGTACGTGTATTTTTACGGGTTTGGCAAGAAGCACACCGAGGGTGACGCTTCGATGAAGCCGATACTCGGTGGCAAGGGTGCGAACCTCGCCGACATGGCGCTCGCCGAGCTGCCCGTTCCTCCGGGCTTCACTGTCACCACCGAAGCCTGCGCCTACTACAGCAAGAACAACAGCAAGTTTCCTCCGGGCATGTGGGACCAGGTCCTCGCCCAGCTCGCCAAGCTTGAGAAGCTCATGGGCAAGAAGCTCGGCGATGCGAAAGATCCTCTCCTCGTTTCCGTGCGCTCCGGCGCGGCGATTTCCATGCCCGGCATGATGGACACGGTTCTCAACCTCGGCATGAACGACAAGTCCGTCCTCGGCTTCATTGCGAAGACGAACAATCCGCGCGCGGGCTGGGACTGCTACCGCCGCTTCCTCGACATGTTTGGCGACGTTGTGATGGGCCCCACCACGGGCCTCACCCACCACGACTTCGAAGTCGAGATGGCCAAACTCAAGGCTAAATATGGCGCGAAAGAAGACACCGATCTGACCGCGGACCAGCTCAAAGAGCTTTGTGAAGTCTACAAGCGCGTGTACTACGAGAAGGTCGGCAAAGCGTTCCCTCAAGACCCGCTCAAGCAGCTCGAACTCTCCATCATCGCCGTGTTCGGCTCGTGGAATTCCGAGCGCGCGGAGAAGTATCGCATCATCAACAAAGTCACCGGCCTCCTCGGCACGGCAGTCAACATCTGTTCGATGGTCTATGGCAACATGGGCAAGACCTCCGGAACGGGCGTGGCCTTCACGCGCGATGGCGCGGTCGGCACCGACGAGCCGATGGGCGAATACCTCGTGGACGCGCAGGGTGAAGACGTCGTCGCGGGCATCCGCACGCCGAAGCACCTCGACGAGATGGCCTCGGAGCCGGACGCCTCATGGAAAGCGGCGGACAAACAGCTCCGCGCCATCATGCACAAACTCGAGCGCCGCTATAAATATCCGCAGGACGTCGAGTTCACCATTCAAGAGGGCACCCTCTGGATGCTCCAGACGCGCAATGCCAAGCGCACCGGTTTGGCGGGCATTCGCTGGGCCGTCGAAATGGCCAACGGCAAAGACTTCTACACCGGCAAAAAGCAGGACAAGCTCCTGAGCGCGCAGGAAGCGGTCAACACCATCACCGGCGCCGACCTCGAGCAGTTGCTCTTCCCCATCTTCAATCCGAAGGAAGAGGCGGTGGCCGAGAAGCTCACCACCGGCCTCCCGGCGGGTCCGGGCGCGGCCGTGGGAACGATTGTGTTCCAGGCCTCCGATGCGGAAGCGGCCCTCAAGGCCGATCCAAAGGCGAAGGTCATTCTTGTTCGCCACGAGACCTCCCCGGAAGACGTCGGCGGCATGTGGGCTGCGCAGGGCATCCTGACCTCCACCGGCGGTATGACTTCTCACGCGGCGGTTGTTGCGCGCGGCTGGGGCAAGTGCTGCATCGCCGGCGCCAGCTCGCTGCACATTGACTATGCGAGCAAGACAGTCACGGCGGGCAAGCAGGTCTTGCGCGAGGGCGATTGGATCAGCCTGAACGGCTCGAACGGCATTGTGTACAAGGGGCAGATTCCGACGGAAGCCAGTCCGGTTGTCGCCGCCATTGTCGAGGGCAAGAAGGAAGCGCTGAAGCACCCGATCTATCGGATGTATAAGCAGGTTTCTGACTGGGCCGATCAGTTCCGTAAGATCAACGTCCGCACGAATGCCGATACGCCGGAAGACGCCGAAATTGCGATTCGCTTCGGCGCCGAGGGCATTGGCCTCTGCCGCACGGAGCACATGTTCTTCGAGGGCGACCGCATTTGGGCCAAGCGCGAATTCATTCTCGCAGAGAATAAGGAAGCGCGCGAAGTGGCATTGGCCAAGCTGCTGCCCTATCAGCGCGAAGACTTCGAGGGCATCTTCACCGCGATGGACGGCCACCCGGTCACCATTCGCTTGCTCGACCCGCCGTTGCACGAATTCCTCCCGCAGGACGCGAAGGGCAAGGAAGAGATGGCCCGCCGGTTGAACGTGCCGGTGGCCAAGATTGACGCGCGCATCAAGCAGTTGCACGAGCTCAACCCGATGCTCGGCCACCGCGGCTGCCGCCTCTCGATCACCTATCCCGAATTGATTGTCATGCAGACCACCGCGATCATTCAGGCCGCGATCAACACGGCCAAGAAGCGCGTCAAGGTCCTGCCGGAAA
The DNA here is from genome assembly GCA_023953695.1 of Kiritimatiellia bacterium. Taxonomy (GTDB): domain Bacteria; phylum Verrucomicrobiota; class Kiritimatiellia; order CAIVKH01; family CAIVKH01; genus JAMLJG01. The sequence continues at coordinate 4,425 of JAMLJG010000025.1, read as the reverse complement.
TCATGGTTCCGCTCGTCGGCACCAAGGCGGAATTGGATTATTGCGAGCAGATCATTCGCTCCACCGCGGACGCCCTGATCAAGAGTCAGAAATCCAAGATCACCTACATGGTTGGCACCATGATTGAAGTTCCGCGCGCCGCTGTCACGGCAGATGAAATCGCCGAGACCGCCGAGTTCTTCAGCTTCGGCACCAACGATCTCACGCAGATGACACTCGGCTTCAGCCGCGACGACATCGGCACCTTCCTTCCCGACTATCTCGAGAAGAAGATTTTGCCCGTGGATCCGTTCCAGAGCATTGACGTTGGCGGTGTGGGCAAGCTCGTGGAGTTGGCCGTCAAGAAAGGCCGCGAGACGCGGCCGGGCATCAAGCTCGGCATCTGTGGCGAACACGGTGGCGACCCGAATAGCGTCAAGTTCTGCTGCAAGGCGGGCTTGAACTACGTGAGCTGCTCGCCGTTCCGTGTGCCGATCGCGCGTTTGGCAGCCGCTCAGGCCGCCATCGCCAAGAAATAAGGCGAACGGTCAGTCGTTTAGAGATAGCCGGAGGTGCGAACCTCCGGCTTTTTCGTGTCCACTCCCGGAGCTTTTCGCTAAACTGAGTGGATATGCAGAACCTACTCGTCACCGGCGGCTGCGGATTCATCGGCAGCAATTTCGTGCGCTATGTGCTGGATGAATCTGGCTTTGCGGGCCGCGTCATCAACGTGGACAAGCTCACCTACGCCGGAAATCCGGAGAGCTTGGAGGATGTCGCGCAGCGCGCTGGATCGCGCTATATTTTCGTCTGCGCCGATATCTGCGATCGCCGCGCTATGGCCGATGTGTTCGACGCACACCACGTGGATGCCATCTGCCACTTCGCTGCCGAGTCGCACGTGGATCGGTCCATCGTCGCGCCGGATGACTTCATCGCGACCAACATCCACGGCACCTATGTTCTGCTTCAACTTGCCCGCGAGCGGATGGAGCGCATCGCCCTGTTTCACCACGTCAGTACGGACGAAGTTTTTGGCAGCCTCGGCGACACCGGCTTCTTCACCGAAGAAACGCCCTATCAACCGAACAGCCCCTATTCCGCATCGAAAGCCGCATCCGATCACCTCGTTCGCGCCTATCACCACACCTACGGGCTTCCCGTCACCCTCTCCAACTGCTCAAACAACTACGGACCCTATCAATTCCCTGAAAAGCTCATTCCGCTGATGATTCTGAATGCGCTCGAAGGCAAGCCGCTCCCCGTCTATGGCGATGGCCTCAACGTCCGCGACTGGCTCTACGTGCGCGACCACAACACCGCCGTTTGGGATATCATGCAGCGCGGCGCGCGCGGCCAGACCTTCAACATCGGTGGCCGCAATGAAATGAAGAATATTGATGTGGTGAACCTCATTTGCGACCTCGTGGAAGACCTCGCCCCGCCACTGCCCGGAGGAAAAAGGCGGCGCGACCTCGTCACCTTCGTTAAGGACCGCCCGGGCCACGACCGCCGCTATGCCATTGATTGCGCCAGGATCGAGCGCGAACTGGGCTGGAAGCCCGCCGAATCCTTCGACACCGGCCTCCGCAAGACCATCCAGTGGTATCTCGACCACCCGCAATGGATTCAGCGCGTTCGCAGCGGCGAATACCAGAAATGGATCGCCTCCCACTACGGCGCGCACTAGCAGAGAAGACGGCCCCTCGAGCACGCACCCCCAATGCGCAATTCCCATTGCTCCGGTCTCTTGATAGAATCGGCCGCATGAAGGGAATTATTTTGGCAGGCGGCTCCGGCACCCGGCTCTATCCGATCACGCGCGTCGTCAGCAAGCAATTGCTGCCCGTGTATGACAAGCCGATGATCTACTATCCGCTTTCCGTCCTCATGCTCGCCGGCATTCGCGAGATATTGATCATCTCCACGCCGACGGACTTGCCCCGCTTTCGAGAGTTGTTCGGCGACGGCCGCCAGTTTGGTCTGCAGTTGAGCTATGCCGAACAGCCGCGGCCCGAAGGCCTCGCGCAGGCGTTTGTCATTGGCCGGGACTTCATCGCCGGCGACTCCGTTTGCCTGATCCTCGGCGACAACATCTTTTTTGGGCACGACCTCTCCGCCACCCTCCAAGAAGCGGGTCACCTCAAGACCGGCGGCCTGATTTTCGGCTATCGCGTGAAAGACCCCGAGCGCTACGGCGTGGTTTCCTTCGACCCCTCCGGCCGCGTCCTCGACATCGAGGAAAAGCCCGCCAAGCCCAAATCTCGCTACGCCGTCCCCGGTCTCTATTTCTATGACAACTCCGTGACCGACATCGCCGCCAACCTCAAACCCTCGCCGCGCGGCGAGCTTGAGATCACAGACATCAACCGCGCCTACCTGCGGACCGGAGCCCTCCGCGTCGAGCTGCTCGGCCGGGGAATCGCCTGGCTCGACACCGGCACGCACGAATCGCTGCTCCAAGCCGGGAATTTCGTTCAGACCATCGAAGAGCGGCAGGGCCTGAAAATGGCCTGCATCGAAGAAATCGCCTATCGCCAGGGCTGGATCACCGCCGAAGAAGTGCGCGCGCTCGCCGCGCCGCTCGCCAAGAATGAATATGGCCGCTATCTTCTGCGAATGTTGGAGGAGTGAAGCCGCAAAACTTCCAACGATTGGAAATGCGCTCGCTTTTGACTTCCAAGGATTGGAAAAAGGGGGCCGAAAAGTTCCAACGATTGGAAAAATGGGTTGAAGGGACTTCCAAGGATTGGAAATTATAGGATTTGTGCTGTTTTGGGTTTGGAATGGGTATGAAATTCACAAAATTGGAGATTCCGGACGTCATTTTGGTGGAACCGGACGTTTTTGGCGACGCGCGGGGCTACTTTACCGAGACTTTTCACGCGCCAAAGTATGCCGAGGGCGGGATTAGTTGTAGTTTTGTGCAGGACAACTTTTCGTATTCGCAGCGGGGGATTCTGCGCGGGCTGCATTTTCAGTTGCGGCGGCCGCAGGCGAAGTTGGTTTATGTGGTGAGTGGGGAGGTTTTTGACGTTGCGGTGGACTTGCGGCGCGGTTCGCCGACGTTTGGTCGGTGGTGTGGGCGGGTGTTATCGGGGGAGAATCACCTGCAGATGTTCATTCCCGAAGGATTTGCGCATGGATTTTGCGTGCTGAGCGAGTCTGCATCGTTTCTCTACAAATGCAGCGAGGTTTATGAGCCCACGGACGATCGCGGGATCGCGTGGAATGATCCCGATGTGGGGGTGAAGTGGCCCATTTCAGAGCCGCTGCTTTCGGGCAAAGATCAGCGACAGCCGCGGCTTCGCGACGTGGCCGAGCGCGATTTGCCGGTCTTTTCGGCGCGTCCTGCGGCCGGGTAGGCGGCCGGGCCGCGATGGCTTCAGTTTTCGGTTGGGCTGCGGGTTGCGGCTCGGGTGATGGAGTGTCGGCGCCATAGGCCCAGCGCCAGAGCGGATCCGGCGAGCAGGGCGACGGACGATGGCTCGGGCACGGGAGATGCGATGATCTGCATGTTGTCCAAATATGCATTGTCCGGCACACCTCGCATTTGCCATATCTTCATGCCGATGCCGTCGGTGTTCGGGAATTGGGCGAGGCGATCCGTCAAATCCAGGGTGACGGTGAACCATTGGGGTGGAATATAGGGCGAATAGATGGAGTTTTCCGGAGGCGCGCCGACGTGATTCCCGCCCACCCAGTCGGAAATGCCAAAGGGCCGGATTCCCGATTCCGTAAAGCCGACAATGAGGGATGTGTCGGGCTGATCGACTTCGTACGTGTGCTCGTAGCGGAGATCAAATTTGAGCGTAATCGTGTGTCCGGTATAGCTGGAAAAGTCAATGGAGTCGGTGACGAATTGCGTTTCATGGGATGGGTTAAACTCTTCCATGGCAAGGACGTGATCTCCCGCATATCTGCCGTAGTAGGTGGTCACTTTTGGGGCTGGCCCGCCATTCTGCGCGGTGCCTGACCAGCCGGTGGGCAGGGAGTTTGTGGCTGTGGAGTCGAAGTTTTCGCTCCAGATGACGATATCTGCGTATACGGGCGCATGAGCCGCGATGGAGAAGAAGAGGGAGAGGGCGAAGATCAGGGGCGCGGTAAGCATATTGGGTTTCGTGATCATGTCGGGGCCCCCGAGGACGGCGCTCTCTGTATTCGGATATATTTATATTATTTAGCGTTGATGTCAAGTGTCTTGTGCTGCATCGGTGTTTGCTGTGCGCGGGAACTTTCGGAGATTTTGCCGATTGGCCGCGCGGTGTGGGTAGGGCGCGTTGGCAATGCGGGCAATCGAACGTGTCGCCGGGGTCGTCGTGGGTTGCCCGCTAATGGTTGTCGCATTGAGGGCAGGGAGGGCGATTCTTTTTGTGAGGTGTTGAGTGCGGATGGGTGTAGTGTGGGGGGATGAGCAATGCAGAAATGTGGAATGATCGGTTTCGG
>JAMLJG010000024.1 GCA_023953695.1 Kiritimatiellia bacterium | reverse complement strand
AACGCCCTGTACGGCGCCGTTCAGCAGGAGTTCCATCACTTGCATGAGGCCTACTCTGCCGTCAGGACTGGAAGTGGCGCAAGCCCGATATTTGCGCGCGCCGGGCTATCGCTTGGACTCTGCCAACCCACCGACACCTAGTCTGCAGCTGTGATGTCGGCGACGGCCGCCTGGATGGCGGCTGTGAGATCCGTTTCTGTCGGTCCGATGAGGCGCACGAGGCGCTGCGAGTCGTCAATCAGCGCGATCGTCGGGATGTCGCGGATGCCAAAAGTGCGGAAAAGTGTGTCCTTTTCATCCAGCGCGAGCGGGATGGTGACGTGATAGTTTTTCTGGTAGTCCGCGAGGTCCTGTTGCGTGGCCCACGGGCCCCCGGCGATTCCGATCCAATCCACTTCCGGCAGGCTGTCCTTGAGCGACTCGATGGTTTCGCGCGCGCGGGTGCAGGCCTTCGAGGTTTCCGGGCGGCTGGTTTCGAGATACCACTCGCACCAACTCGAAAAGAGTTGGACGGCGAGGATGCGGCCGGGTTTTGCCTTTAGTGACGCGGTTTCACCGGTGAGGAGTGTCACAAAGAGATTGGGTACGACGTCTCCCTCGCGGACAGCAGATTCGATTTCAACCGCCGCAGGCGTGGCGGGCGTGGTGGGATCAGACTCCTCGACCGCTTTGTGGAGCGCGTCTTCCAGTTCCTTGTTGTCCGCGTGGCCGAAATAGCGGAAGCGCGCATCCTTCCCGATGAGCACATGCTGGGGTGTGACATTCACGTGGAATAGTTTTGCGAGCGAGCCATCGTCAATGACGATCGGCATTGTCAGACCGAACTTGTCGCGAAAGGCGCGGACTGAGGCTTCGTCGTCGCTCAAGCCGATATTGACGGCGACGACCTGCATTTTGTCGCCCAGGGTCTTATAGACCTTCTCAAAGCTGGGCATTTGTTGGCGACACGGTGTGCACCACGTCGCCCAAAACTTGAGATAGACGGGCTTGTGACCATAGAGGAGCGAGAGATCAATCGAGTCGTCGTCAATCGTGGTCACTCTTGCCGTGGGCGCGGCGGTTCCGACGACGCCGATTGATGCATCTTTTGCGAGCGCTTCGCCCGCTTCGGCGTAGGCGGGATCTTCCGTTGTGTCCGTGAGGTCAATGCCGTCGAGGTGGGTTGCCGTCTGAACGCGATCGCGCGTTGCCTTATCTCGATCAGCTTGGATCTGACCCTGTGCAATGGGGGGTGAAATAGCTAGGCCAAGCGCCAGGCCCGCAATCGCCGCAATAGAGCCGATATGTGAAGTCGTCGTGTTGAATCCTTTCATCAAAGCCGTGGCTATACGTTAGCACATGTGCGGGCGGTGTGCCTGCAGATTCAACCCGCGCTGGCGAGGTGTTCCAGAAAGCCGCGAACGAGGCGACCGGAGACCCACTGGCGGTATTCGGCGGTGGAGCGGATGTCGGCGATCGGTTTGACTTCAGCCGACGCGCGCTCTTCGGCCTCGCGCAGGGTGTCGGCATTGAGTTTGCGGCCGACGACCCATTGCTCCACCTCGCGCAGGCGGATGGCCGTGGGGGCCACGCTGCCGAGCGCCACGGCGAAGGAGGCGACTTTCCCGCCCTCCTGCTTTCCACGATAGCTGCCCATGACTTTGGAAATGGCCTGCGCGGCGCGCGGGCCGAGTTTGCGCCAGCCTTCGCAGTATTCGGCAGGCAGGGCATCAAGGTGGAAGCGGATAATCAGTTCGTCCGCAGCCAGATCGAGTTTGCGGTAGCCGACGAGGAATTGGGTGAGCGGGATTGTTCGGCTGCCGTGGATGCTGGCAACTTCAGCGCGCGCGTTGGCCACGAGGAGGGAGGGGGCCATGTCGCCTGCCGGACTCGCGTTGCCGATGCTGCCGCCAATCGTGCCGAGCGCTTGAATCTGCGCGCCGCCGACCGTTGCCGCAGCATCGGCCAAAGCGGGCGCGTGTTTGCGCACGAGCGGAGATCGGCGCAGCGCCGCATGGGTGATGCCTGCGCCGATGATGAGCGTGTCGCCTTCCGCCCGCAGTTCTGCGAGTTCGGGAAGACTCTTCAGATTGAGAACGCGCGAGGGCGGCGGGCGCACGCCCGCTTCCCACTGCACCATCAGATCGGTGCCGCCGGCGAGCGGCACGGCGCGGGTGGATTCGTCAGCCATGAAGCGCAAGGCCTCGGCGAGGGTGGCTGGCTCCAGGAACTCGGTATCGTCAAGATTGCTCATGAGATGGGGGGCTCAGGTGTCGTCGTCTTCGTCTTCGTGCGAGAGGCGTTCTGCCGCCGCGCTTACAGCTTCGATAATTTTGGCGTAGCCGGTGCACCGGCAAATGTTGCCCGCGTGCGCTTCGCGCAGGGCGGCGTCCGAATTATCGGGATGATCGCCCGTGACGTGGGCATAGGAAGCCACGAGCATTCCCGGAATGCAAAATCCGCACTGCGCGGCGCCTTTGGCGACATACATCCGCTGGAGTTCCTGCCCCTCGTGTGTGAGCTCAAGGCCTTCGATGGTTAGGATTTCAGCGCCGTCGGGAACCTGACCCGCCGCAATGAGGCAGGAGGTGACCGGCTCGTGATTGAGGAGAATGGAGCACGCGCCGCACTCGCCCTCGCCACAGCCTTCCTTGGTTCCCTTCAGGCCGAGCGTTTCGCGGATGACATCGAGCAACCGCCGCATGGGCGGGAACTCGACCGTGTATTTCTTTCCGTTGACGATCCAGGTGCGGATGACTGTTTTCATATTGCGCTCGATGCTGTTTCGCGCAGCTTCTCCCAAAGTTTTTCAGGCGTGATGGGTATTTCAGTCAGCCGAACACCCGTGGCTGCCTCGACGGCATTGGCGACTGAAGGGGCTAGGCCGTCCATCGAGACTTCGCCGACGCCTTTGGCGCCGAGCGCGGTGTGTGTGTAGGGATATTCGACAAAGTGAATATCCATTTCCGGCACATCCATAGAGGTGGGCACAACGTAGGTCTGCATGCGGTTGGCATCGAAGACGCCATTCTTGATCCCCATTTTTTCCATCACGGCATAGCCGAGCGCCTGGGTCAGCCCGCCTTCAACCTGGCCTTTGGCCAGGACGGGGTTGATCACTCGACCGATGTCCCATGTGGACGTGATCCGCAGCACTTTGATCTCGAGCGTGAGTGGATTGACTTCAACTTCGGCGACATTGCAGCCCCAGGAATAGGAGGGATAGGAATCGCCTTTGAAGGTCTTTTGGTCCCACTTCAGCGAGGCGGGCAATTGGAACTGGTGATAGACGCGCTGCGGCCCCTTTTCCGCAATGAGCTGCTTTGCGACGCGCTCGAAGGGGAGCGAGACACTCGTGTAGGTGTTCTTGAAGAGGCCGTTGTTCAATTCAGTCGGCGCGCCGCCAAAGAACGTTTCCGATGCGTAGGCCTCCAGTTGTGTCTTGAGTTTGCGCGCCGCATCGAACACCGTGCTGCCGACAATCATCGTGGTGCGCGAGGCAACGGTGGGGCCGCTGTCGGGCACATATTTTGTGTCTGGGTGAGGGCAACACACGCGATCCAAAGGAATGGCGAGACCATCCGCCGCAATTTGCGGCATGATGGTGAAGGTGCCTTGTCCCATCTCTGTCGAACTGATGCGGATGTTGATGCCGGGCTCGCCGTCGTGGAGGATTTCGAGGTCAAGCGCCGCTTTGGCCTTCAGACGCGACTCGCCATCGCCGGTGAAGCCCGCGCCGTGCGCGAAGAACGATAGGCCGATGCCATACCAGCAGTCGGCTTTGGGGTCGCCCCGGCTGCAGCGTTTTTGCTTCTCCACAAACTGGCTGTGCGCGAGCGTGTTTTCCAGAACGGTCGGCGTGCCCATGGCTTCAGCAATGGTCTGACCCGTGGCCGTTGTGTCGCCGAGTCGCAGTGCATTGTGAAGGCGGAAGGCTTCGGGAGCCATGCTGAGCTTATGGGCGCAGCGATCCATGTGCGATTCGAGCGCCCAGATGGCCTGCGGCGCGCCGAAGCCGCGAAACGCGCCATTCGGAAAGGTGTTGGTGCGATAGACGTGGCCGTCCACATAGACGTGCGGACATTTGTAGCCGAGTGTGGAGTGGAGAATGCCGCGATAGAGCACCACGGGGCTGAGCGTCGTGTAGGCGCCGCCATCGAGGAGAAAGTCCACCTTCATCGCCGTGATCGTGCCATCCCGCTTCAAGCCCGTGCGGTGGCGAACCCACGAGGGGTGTCGCTTGGTGGTGTAGAGAATGTCCTGATTGCGGTCGAAGATGATCTTGACCGGCTTCCCGCATTTCATTGCGAGGAGCGCGCAGTAGCCTGCGATCAGTGTCGGAAAATCTTCCTTGCCACCGAACCCGCCGCCAACCGCCGTTTGCTTCACCCGAATCTTTTCGAGCGGCAGATTCAGTGTGACGATGAGCTCGGGCGCGACGTAATAGGGGCACTGCAAACTGCCCTGAATGAAGATGCCGCCATCCGGCTCGGGGAAGGCGACCATGCCCTGCGGCTCAATGTAGAGCTGTTCCTGGTGCCCCGACCAATACTCGCCCTCAACCACCACATCCGCTTCGGCAAATCCTTGTTCAACGCTTCCTTTGGAGATGGTTTGCGCGACCATTTCATGCAGCGATTTGGGGTCGCGCTGAAACTGATCCACCACTTCGCGCAGGGTGAGGATCGCGGGCTGTTCTTCGATTTCCGGCGTGATGTGAGAAGCCGCTTCGCGAGCCAGCGCGCGAGTGGGCGCGGCGACCAGCGCGATCGGTTCCCCTTTGAACTGAATCCAATCGTGCGCGATGAACGGCATATCGCGCCCGACCATATCCACGACATTTTCGCCGGGGATATCTTCGGGTGTGACGACGCATACGCGCGACCAATCGAAGGCGGGATCGAAGTTGAGTTTCTTGAGGCGCCCCCGCGAAACCGGAGAGCGCACCACCCAGCCATGCCAGCCATCGGGCACGGGGATGTCGTCTGCATAGGCTGCTAATCCGCGAACTTTTTCCTCGCCATCTCGTCGGGGCAGCCCTTTGCCGACGTTGCGATAGGTTGAAGAGACCGTGGCACTCATATTGTCTTGTGGTCACCAGACCAGCTAGCAGCTTACGCCTCGAAGGCCGGCGCTGACAACCCTGAAACTGTTCGAATCGTCGTTTTTGACAATATGCGCGATGTGGCGAGCGTCAGGACAGGGCGCCGCGCGCCTGCGCCCACTCCTCTGGCGTGTTCACATTGGACAGCAAGGCGGGGTCGTCGAGTTCCATGCGCGCGGCGAGGGGTTGCAGATAGGCGTCGAGACGGAGATCGTCCGGCGCTTTTTCGCGGAGGTGCGACGCGAGGTCCGAGTCGAGCCAGAGCGCGCGGCCCGGCTCGCCGCGAAAGCAGGGACGCCATGCGGGGCGCTCGCATTCGTTGGCGCGGGCGAGGAGCGCGGCGAGTGTTTCAACGCGGACGCCCACCGTGTCCACCGGAAGAATGAGATAGCCCTCCGCGTCGGGTCGCGCGCGCAGTCCGCATTGAAACGAAGAGAAACGGCCACGCGCCCAGTTCGCGTTCACCGCCATCGCCAGATGGGGCAGGCGCGCAGCAATGCGTTCCGCCTCGGAGCCGACGACCACGAGAACCTCGTGGCAACCCGCCGCGAGAAGCAGCGCGGCTTGATGGGCGGCGAGGGGAAGCCCGCTCGGTGTTTCGAGAAGCGCCTTGGGCGAGCCCATTCGCGACGATGCGCCCGCCGCGAGGATGATGCCAATGGTCACCTTCATCTCGCCCCGAGTCTGAACCATTTGCCTTCCTCTCGCAATCCCGCGCCTTGTTTCGGCGCGGCGGGCGTGGTACGTGTGCGACTGGAGTTGTCCCATACCATGTCTGAACCCACCTTGATTCTGGCCAGTGCGTCGCCTCGGCGGCGCGAGATCCTTTCGCAATTGGGGCGTCCCTTCGAGATCGTGATTTCCGGGATGGAAGAGCGACCGTGGCCGCGCGAGATGCCCGCGTCGTATGTGCTGCGCAATGCGTCGGGCAAGGCGCGCGCGGTGGCCGCGATGCGCCCCTCCGCAACAGTTCTTGCCGCAGACACCATCGTCGTGCTGGAGGACGAAATCCTGGAGAAGCCGAGCGATGCAGCCGACGCGGCCGCCATGCTCCGCCGCCTTTCCGGTCGCGAGCACGAAGTCATTACGGGCGTGTGCGCGCGGCGTCCGGTGGATGGCGGATTCCGCGAGGCCGCTGATGCGACGCGCACGCGCGTGCGCTTTCGCGCTTTGTCCGATCACGAGATTGCCGACTATGTTGCGACGGGCGAACCAATGGACAAAGCGGGCGCCTACGCGATACAAGGAGGCGCGTCGAAGTTCGTGGTGGACGTGGACGGGCCTTTTGACAATGTGGTGGGCCTGCCGCTCGCGACGGTGAAAAGGCTCTTGGCCTTTTTGGCGGGCGCGTGAGTTTCCTTTGCCCTTGTGTGCAGCTCTTGTGATAGGAAAGTAGAGCAATGATTGCAGTTTCCAGTGTTGAGATGCGCGAGTTGGAGCGTCGCCTCATGGAAGAATATAGAGTCCAGGGTGTTGAACTGATGGAGCGCGCGGGGATGGGCGTGGCTACGTGCGTGCACAGTTTTTCGTCGGACAACGAATTGACCGATCCGCGGGTGCTCTGCATCGCGGGGCGCGGGAACAACGGTGGCGATGCATTTGTCGCCGCGCGCTATCTGAAGAAGTTGGGGATGGATGTGGCGGTGTGGATTGCGGGCGATGTGGCCCAGATCACAGGCGATGCCGCATTCCACTTGAGCAAGCTCAAGGCTGCCAAAGTTCGCGTGACGCATCTGCCCACACTGGACGACTGGCGCTATGCGATCGAAGAGGCCGATTCCGTGGAGATCATTGTTGATGGCATCCTCGGAACGGGAGCGCATGGTCCGGCGCGCGGCCCTGTCGCTGGCGCAATTCAATTCATTCGCGCGCGCGCTGCGACATCGCTTGTGATTTCGATTGATGTTCCGTCGGGCCTCAATGCCGACACGGGACAGGCGGAAGGCGATGTGGTGAGTGCGGATTTGACCGCCACGATTGGCCTGCCGAAGGTGGGCCTCTTCGCACCCACCGCGACCAACTGGGTTGGCGCGGTGGAAGTGGTGGAACTCGGGTTGCCCCCAGCTCTCCTGCCGCGTCTGACAGAGAACCATTGTGCGCTCATTGGCACTCCCGAGATTCGCTCGTTGTTCTGCCCTCGCGCGCGGAATACGCACAAAGGCGACTATGGGCACGGAGTGTTGATTGGCGGGGGCGGTCCCTATACCGGAGCGATTTCGCTGGCCGCGCAGGCGGCGCTGCGCTCGGGGATTGGACTCCTCTCGGCCGTGGTTCCGCGATCGCACCGCGATCTCGTGGCGATTTCCGCCGTGGAAGCGATGGTGATGGGGGCGCCGGAGACGGAAGCGGGCTCGTTCGATGAACGCGCGATTGACGTGATTCGTTCCCATTTCACTCCGAATCGCGTGTTTGCGGTGGGCTCGGGCATGACGCGCTCCCCATCCACGCGCGTCCTGGTCGAGGCCATTCTTCGCGAGGCGACCGGGCCGCTGGTCGTGGATGCCGACGCGCTCAGCGCGATGGCGGGTGAGCCGGAGATTTTTCGCCAGGCGAAGCAACCCGTCATTCTCACGCCGCACCCCGGCGAAGCGGCCACCTTGCTCGGAACCACCGCGCAGGCCGTGCAGGCGGATCGCATGGCCGCGGCGCGGGAACTCGCCGCGCGAAGCGGCGCGGTCGTGGTTCTTAAAGGAGCGGGCACGCTCATTGCGCGATCCGGCGAGCCGATCCATATTTGCACGAATGGAAATCCCGGCATGGCGCGAGGCGGAATGGGCGATGTGTTGACGGGCGTGATCCTCGCCTTTCTGGCGCAGGGTTTCGATCCGCTCAATGCGGCGCGCGTGGCGGTCTATTTCCACGGAGCCAGCGGCGATATCGCCGCGCGGCGAGGTGGGCAGTTGTCCGCCACTCCTTTGGATGTGATAAAAGATCTTGGATATGCGTATCACGCGATCCTCGCGCGCTGATTCCGACATCGCGCAGGGCGCAAAATGTGAGGCTGCCTCTCGACAGCGATGCGGCAAGTTGGGTAGCCTTGTCGGTGGATTATATCGCGTTCATCCGCTTATGAGGAGTCGCAGCCATGGCACCACATCGCAGATTTTCGGCCGATGACGAAGGCAGCCCGTCGGGCGATGCCTCCTACGAAGAGTGTCCGGTGTGTCGGCAGGAATTTGCCGACGGCATTTGTCCCATCAACTCGACCGACTGTCCCTATCGCGATGATTTGGACGATGAGGACGAAGACGATTTTGACTTTGGCAACGCCGACGATGATGATCGCGCGGACGACGACGGCGTAGACGACGAAGACTGAGCGCAAAATCCGCTCGCTGTTTCGATTCCTCCCAGCAAGACTGTCCGCGTGTCTATTCGCTATCAATCGGGATTGAGCCATTTGCTTTCGTCGCACCGCGCCGCGTTGCGCGGCCGCGTTGGACTGCTCGCGCACCCGGCGAGTGTGGATGAGTCCGGCGTGCACGCGTCGTTCCGTTTGCGCGACGCGTTGGGGCGTCGCCTCGCCGCTCTTTTCGGGCCGGAACACGGCTTCTACGGGCGCGGTGGCGCGGGAGAAGAGTTGGGCGATGAGCGCCATCCTGCGTGGGACATTCCGATTCACTCGCTCTACGGCGCGCACCGCAAGCCGACAACGGAAATGCTCGCCGGAGTGGACACCCTCGTTTTCGATCTGCAGGACATCGGCGTGCGGTGCTATACCTTTGTCACCACACTCCGCTACGCGATGGAGGCGTGCGCAGAGAGTGGAAAACGCATGGTGGTGTGCGATCGGCCGATTCCGCTTCCGAACGTCGTGGATGGACCGCTGCCGAGCCCTGAGTTGGAAAGTTTTGTGGCCGGTGTTCCCGTTCCGCTGGTGTATGGGATGACGCCGGGCGAGGCGGCTCGGTATTTGCAGCGCGCGCTGAAGCTGGAGCTCGATCTGCGCGTCATTCCGATGCGCGGGTATGTTCGCCAGGCGGGCCGCGGCGCGTGGGGTCCGTGGATTTCGCCCTCGCCGGGCATTCGCTATTGGGAAACGGCATGGACATATCCCATCACTGTCTTTTCCGAAGCCTTGCCCGCGCTCGGCTGCGGGCGCGGAGGGACGGAGCCGTTCCAAGTGTTCACGGCCGAATGGATGGATGCGGAGAAGGCGGCGCTCCGGTTCAATCGCTTGGGCTTGCCCGGTCTGCGGGCCGCGCCCTGTTGGAATCCGCAGCCCGGTTTGCGCTTCGAAGTGTCGCAGCCCGACCGCATCAAGCCATTCGAGGCCGTGGTGAACTGGCTCGCACTGCTTCAGCGCATGGTGGGCGTGTCCGAGCTGTGGGAAGCGCCGGGGACGCGGCCGGATTGGTTCGACAAGCTGATGGGTACCTCGCAGGTGCGCGAAGCGCTGCTGCGAGGCGAGCGTCCGGACCGCATTCTCGCCCAGGCGCACACAGAGGGCGCGCGGTTTCGTCGCGCTCGCTCGCTTGCGCTGCTCTATCGTCCCCGCCGCGCGAAATGAAGACGCCACAGAAAGCCTTTATCCTCGCCGCTGGATTCGGCACCCGCCTCTTGCCGCTCACGCGCGAAACGCCGAAGCCGTTGCTGCCGATTTGGAATGTTCCGAACCTGGAGCGCGCGCTCGCGATGGTACGCGGATGGGGTGTTCGCGATGTGTTGGTGAATGTGCATCATCGGGCGGAGCGGATTGTCGAATATCTGCGCGCGCGCCGATCCGACGAGCTGCGCATTGCGATTTCATTCGAGCCGGAGATTCTGGGCACGGGCGGCGCGCTGCGTAAGGCCGAATGGTTTTTCAGCGGCGAGGAGCCCGTGTGGATTGTGAACGGCGATGTGGTGGCCGATGTGGATCCGCGCCCGATTCTGCAGGCCTATCGCGGTCGGCGCACCATCGCGGCCGCCTGGGTGCATGGCGCGGCGGGTCCGCGGACGGTGGATGTGGTGCGCGGGCGCATTGTCAATTTTCAGAGCGCGCGCGCGGGCGCGCCGGGCACGTTCACCTTTTGCGGAGTGCAACTGGTGAATCCGGCGTTGGTCCGACGCGAGTCGGGCTTGGTGGATGCCGAGGTGAAGTTTGGCTCGCTCATCACCGCCTACGAGCGCGCGCAGCGTGCGGGATGGGTTGTGGCGGGAGTCGAGGTGCCCGGCTCCTTCTGGGCCGACATCGGCACTCCGGCGCAGTGGCTTGCGGCGCATCGCGCCCTAGCGGGCGATCGAGATTTTCGCGCGATTGATCCATCGGCTCGCATCCATCGCGGAGCGGTGGTGGAGAATTCGATCATTTGCGCGGGCGCGACGCTGGGTCCGCATGCGCGTGTATCGAATGCCATTGTGGCGGCGGGCGCGCGCGTGGATTGCGCGGTTTCCTATTTAGCTTTGCCTGCATCCGCGGCGCTGAGTTCGGCAGAGCGTGACGCCGTGCGCGCGCTCAAGTGGAATGAGGCGGAGACCACCGCTTTGCCGCTGGGTCCGCGCGGTTCCAGCCGCGCCTACACGCGTCTTGCGTGGGGACCGGAGCGCGCGATTCTGGTTCAATACGACGCGGCGCGTCGAGAGAACGCGCTTCATGCGCCGCATACGCGGGTGCTGCGCTCGCTGCGCATTCCGGTGCCCGCTGTGCGGGTGGATCGGCCCGATTCGCAGATCGCGGTGTTTGAGGATTTGGGCGATGAGTCGCTCCTTGCGTGGCAGCGCGGTCGCTCCGCGGCCGAAGTGCGCGCGATGTATGAGCGCGTGTTGGAGATCGTCTTGCGATTTCACGAGCGAGGCGAGGTGGAAGCGCGTCGGCACGAGTGGGAATTGATGCCCGCGTTTCGGCCGACGCTCTATCGCTGGGAGCGAAACTATTTTGCCGATGAGATGTTGCGGAAGCGCGAGCAATTGCCGGAGGAACACATCGCGCGGATTCTTCGCGAGTTGGCGGGCGTGAGCAGGCGATTCGCTGGGATATCGCCCGTGCTGGTGCATCGCGATTTGCAGTCGAGCAACGTGATGATTTGCGCGGGGCGGCCGTGGTTGATTGATTATCAGGGCATGCGGCTGGGGCCCGCGGTTTATGATCTCGCGTCGCTGCTGTGCGATCCGTATGTCGAGTTGCCGGACGAGTTGGCGCTGCATTTCCTCCACTACTACGCGGCGCGGAGTCGGAGTGGGCGACAGATCGTGGACCTCTTTTGGCACGGCGCGATCCAGCGACTCGCGCAGGCGCTCGGCGCGTTCGCCAAACTGGGGTCTCAAGCGGGCACCCGAGCTTTCGCGCTGCACATTCCCGCCGCGCGACGCGCCATGGCGCGCGCGCTGCGCGAGGTCTCCGGTTGCGTTGCGCTGCGCGCGTGGTGTTCGAGCGCGAGCGAGATCGAGGCGAAGAAGGAGTCAGGCGAGCAGCGCTGATTTTGCCGTGTGGCGCGGTGTGGCAAAGACGAGCGACACGGCTGTAATCAGGAGGAGCGAGGCGTTGACTTGGTGCGATACGGCGAGCCAGACCGGAACGCGGAAGAGTAGCGTTGAGACACCGAGCGCAAACTGAAGCAGCGTGAGCCAGATGATGGTGCGGATGGCCTTCCGCTGCATGGGTGTGACCGCAATGGGCATGCCGTGCCAGCCGATGTGGAGGGCGAGCGCGAGGACGAGGAAGGCGAGCGCGCGGTGAATCCACTGAACGGTGGTCGCGTTTTCGAGGAAGTTGATCCACATAGGCTGCATGTGCAGAAAGCCGGGCGGAATGACGTGGCCCATCATCAGTGGGAACGTGTTGTAGATGAAACCGGCATGGAGTCCCGCGGTCAGCGCTCCGTAGAGAATCTGGATGCAGAGCAACGCGAGGAATGCAAGGGCATTGCGGCGCAGGGGCATGGGCGCAGAGGCGCGCAGATAGTTGGAGACGCTGAGGCGGATCCACCAGAGATAGGACATCAGCGAAAGGGCGAGGCCGAGATGGATCGCCAGTCGGAATGGGCTGACGTAGGGATTCTTGTCCAACCCGCTTTTCACCATCCACCAGCCGACGACGCCCTGAAGGCCGCCAAGGAGAAGGCCGAGAAAGAGGAGTCCCGCGAGTTTCCCGCGCGCGATGCGGCGAATGAAGAACCAGGCGAGTGGAAGGGCATAGATCAGGCCGATCATACGGCCGAGCAGACGGTGCAGGTATTCCCAGAAGTAGATCGCCTTGAATTCGGGCAGCGTCATTGTCCGGTTGCGAATCTGGAACTCGGGGTGCGCTTGGTATTGCTCAAAGCGCAGCTGCCATTCGGCCGCGCTGCGCGGCGGAATGGCGCCGAGGATCGGTTCCCATGTGACCATCGAGAGGCCCGAGCCGGTGAGTCGCGTGACGCCGCCGACGAGGACCATGAGGAGAATGAGGACGCAGGTGAGGTCGAGCCAGCGGATGAGGGAGCGAGGTGCGAAAGGTGTGGCATTCATAGGGATGCTTTTGGAGCGATGTGAGTTATGAGCGTTTCTTCGGCGCCGGAATGGGGCGGCCGAGTCGCGTGAGGACTGTTTTCATGTCTTCCCAGACCTCGCGCTTGGCGGGCGGGTTGCGGAGAAGATAGGCGGGGTGAAGGGTGGGCATGGTGTCTATGCCTTGGTAGGACATCCACTGACCGCGGATTTTGGTGATGCTGACTTTGGGGTCGTTGAAGAGCCCTTTCACAGCCGTCGCGCCGAGCGCGACGATGACCTTGGGCTTGAGCAATGCGATTTGGCGTTCGAGGTAGGGAAGGCAGGCCGCCATTTCGTCGGGCATGGGTACGCGGTTATCGGGTGGGCGACATTTGACGACATTTCCGATGAAGACCTGTTCGCGTGTGAAGCCCATTGCTTCGATGATTTGTGTGAGCAGTTGACCTGCGCGGCCGACGAATGGAATCCCCTGTTTGTCCTCTTCCGCGCCGGGCCCTTCGCCGATAAACATGATTTCGGGCTGGAGGTTGCCCTGTCCGGGCACGGTGTTGGTGCGGGACTCGCAGAGTCTGCATTTTTGACAGGCGGCGATTTCCGCTGCGATGGCTGCGAGTTCCTCGGCCACGTTGCCTGCGACGGGCGCGTTGGCGATGGGTGCGGCAGCGGTGGGTGTTGGTGATGGAGTGGATGCGCGCGGCGCGCGGAGGCGCTGTTGGAGCGCGGCAAGATTGTGCGGAGAGACTTCGACTTCGGTTACGTTCTCTTCTTTGAGGTAGTTGAGATGGGCTCGGAGTTTCGATGCAGCGCGGCTGAATGGGGACATGGTCAGACTCGGGTCAATTGGTGGATGAGTTCGCGGTGCGCGGGGAATTGTGCGGCCAGCTCCTCGCGTTGCGCGAGTTGGAAATCGGCGAAGTCGAAGCCGGGGGAAACGGTGCAGCCGACGAGTGCGAAGTCTGTGCCCGGCGCTGGGCGCGCGGCGAACCAATCGCCATGCGGGAAGAGGGTTTGCCAGCGTCCGGCGGCGGGCCCGAGCTGTTCGGTGTGAAGAGCGCCACGTGGATCTATGCGCCACAGATCGAGCGTTCCGCCGGCGAGGTGGAACCACATTTCATCGCTGTGCAGGCGGTGGAACGCGGAGAAGTGGCCCGCTTCGAGGAGAAAATAGATCGCGGTTCCGAAGGTGCGCGGCGCGTTGTAGCGCGGGGGAAGGTGGGCGGCGGCGATGGTTTCGTTGCTGCGATAGGTTTCGGCGAACCAACCGCCTTCGGGGTGCGGTTGGAGTTGAAGTTGTTGAACGAGGTCTGCGGCAGTCATTCGGGCACTGTGGGCGTTCAGGCGAGCGATTTCAAATGGTTTATCAGCGCTTGAAAATCGGCCGGCAGCGGGGCGGTGAAGGTGAGGACTTCTTTGGTGCGAGGATGCGTGATGGTGAGGCGTTCGGCGTGCAGCATTTGGCGAGGCGCGGGGAGTGCGGGGCGCGAGCCGCCATAGACCTCGTCGCCGACAACGGGATGGTGGATGTGGGCGAGGTGTACGCGGATTTGATGGGTGCGTCCGGTTTCGATTCGCACGCGCAGGAGCGAGGCCGGGCCGAGGGTCTCCACTACTTCATAGCGGGAGAGGGCTTCTTTCCCGCGCGCGTCGCCTTCGGGGTCGCCGAGGGGGAAGGCGGCCATTTTTTTGCGGTCGCGATCGCTGCGTCCGATCCGCGTGTGGATGGTGCCGGTTGCGGCGCGCGGGGCGCCCCAGGCGAGGGCGATATATTCCTTCTTCGTCGCGCGATCTTTGAACTGGTGCGCGAGGGAGTGGAGTGCGCCGTCATTCTTGGCGACGACCATGACGCCGCTCGTGTCGCGGTCGAGTCGGTGGACGATGCCGGGCCGTTGCTCGCCGCCGATTCCGGGGAGGTTGGGGCAGTGGTGGAGGAGGGCGTTGACGAGGGTTCCCGTTTGGTGGCCTGGCGCGGGGTG
Source organism: Kiritimatiellia bacterium (assembly GCA_023953695.1). Taxonomy (GTDB): domain Bacteria; phylum Verrucomicrobiota; class Kiritimatiellia; order CAIVKH01; family CAIVKH01; genus JAMLJG01. Next base: position 18,500 of record JAMLJG010000024.1, on the reverse strand, counting down.
CACGACGAAGTTGGGGGGCTTGTTGATGACGATGAGGTCGTCATCCTCGAAGAGGACGTCGAGGGGGATGTCTTCCGGCACGGTTTCCACGGGGACCGGTGGCGGTCGGTTCCACGCGATGAGGTCGCCGGGGCCGACGCGCATTTTGCAGCGGCCGGGTTGTCCGTTCACGGTCACGCGGTCGGCTTTGATTTCCTCCTGCCAGCGCGCGCGGGAGAGCTCGGTTCGGGTGCGGGCCAGGACGGTGTCGAGTCGGCCGACATCGGCTTCGCCGCAACTGTGTTGACCGGATTCGGACATATAAAGCGAAGGCGCGCGGGCGGCGGTCAGGCGGCGGGCCGCGCGCGCAAACGGAGCGCCACGGCGAGAACGAGGCCGACCAAGACGAGTGCGAGGCTCAGCGTTTGCGCGGCATCGAGGCCGAGAACGCCGGGCATGCGCGCATCGCCGCGCCAGTACTCAATGACGAAGCGCCATGCGCCATAGGCGATGAGGTAGATGGCGATGAGTCCGCCGTAGCACTTTTCGCGAAGCAGGCGGTGGCGGAGGAAGAAGAAGAGGGCGAGGTTGAAGAGCGCTTCGTAGCCCTGCACAGGGTGACGCCAGCGGTCGGCGGTGAAGACCGCCCAGGGCAGCTCGCATTCCGAGCCGTAGCAGCAGCCGTTCAGCAGGCAGCCAATGCGGCCGAATGCGTGGCCGAGGGGGAGGGCGGAGATCGCGAAGTCGCCGAGTTTCAGCACGGGGATTTTTCGGATGCGCGCCAGGAGAATGATGGCGAGCGAGGCGGCGATGAAGCCGCCGTAAAAAATGAGGCCGCCTTGATCAATGCGGATAATCTCGCTGGGGCGCTCGGAAAAGTAGGCCCAGTTCGCGGCGACGTAGAGGATGCGCGCGCCGAGGATGCCGCCGATAATCGCGGCGAAGGAGAGGTCCGATCCGATCCCGTGCGGCAGACCGAGGCGTCTCGCGGTCGCGTTCCAGTAGAGGAGGGAGACGAGAAACCCGAGGGCGGCCATGATGCCGTACCAATAGACCGCGCGGTCGAGGCCTGGGATGTGAAAGGCAATGGGATCAACCATGTCTTTCGTGATACACGCGCGCTGGAACTAAAGCAAGCGCGCCGCATTTGAAACTTGGAACTCGTGCGACGGCTTGGCACCCTGTTCCGGTAGATTCCGTGATGAACGACGATATTCATATCCGCTGGACGAAGCTCGACCAGATCGCGTGTGGCCAGTGTGGCGCAACGATTGACGTGTCGCATCTCGCGCCCTTTTCCACCGTCGAGTGCCCGCAGTGCAGTGTGCAGCAGACGGTGCCGGCGCAGTTGGGCCAATTTTTGCTCGTGGAACAGTTGGGCATGGGTGGGATGGGCGCGGTCTATCGCGCGATGGATGCGACGCTGGGCCGTTTTGTCGCCATCAAGGTGATGAAGGCGGAGATGGGCGAGGACCTTGCGCTGGTGGAGAGTTTTCTGCGCGAAGCGCGCGCGGCGGCGGCGCTAAATCATCCGAATATCGTGCAAATGTATTCGTGCGGCCAAGCGCAGGGCCAGCCGTACATTGTGATGGAGTTGGTTAGCGGAGGCCGCCTGGACCTGATGATGGAAGGCGGCAAGAAGGTGGACGAGGTGCGTCTGCTCGAAATTGCGCTGGAAGTCGCGGAGGGTCTGAAGGCCGCTGATGAGGCGCATTTGGTGCATGGCGATATCAAGCCGGCGAATATTTTGCTCGATAAGAACGGGCGCGCGCGCATTGCGGATTTCGGGTTGGCGACTTTTGTGAACCGCCAGCAGGAACAGGGCGGCGTGTGGGGCACACCGTTCTACATTTCTCCCGAGCGCGCGCGCGGCGGAAATGCGGATCACCGCTCCGATATTTACAGTTTGGGCGCGACGATGTTCCACGCGCTGGCGGGCAGGCCGCCGTTCGATGGCAAGACGGCGGCGGATGTGGTGGTTGCGCGGCTCAAGGGCCCGCCGCCGAAATTGATTGATGTGGAGCCGGAGATTCTGCCGGAGACCTCGAGCTTGATTGACCGAATGCTGGCGGCGGATCCGGTGCGGCGCTATCCGACCACTGCTTCGCTCCTCGCCGATATGCGCGCGACGCTGGAGGCTGCGCGCGCAGCGCACGATCCTGCCGCGCGCGCCAGGAAAAAGAAGTCGGGTCGCGGCAAGGTGGTGGTCCTCCTGGTCGCCGCAGCATTGTTGGCGGGGGGGGGCGGATACTTCTTTCTGCACAAAGACACTCCACCCGCGAGGGTAAAGACTTCGAAAAAGGCGAAGGCCACTCACGCTCCTCGCTCGAAGGCCAAGTCGTCGGGGCAAGCGGCCGAAACGTCAACTCCCGCACAAGCTGTGGCGAAGCCGGCCGCTCCGGTGGATCCGGTCTTCGAGGTGAATGAGGGCGGGCGCGCCCGCAAGAGTATCGTGTTTTTCTCGGAAGGATCGGAGCCGGAGATCGTTCGGGCGGTGGCGAGGTTGAGCGATCAGCCCGATCGCGTATTCGATCAGATTGCGCCCATGGTGGGGCGGGAGGGGGCGGATAGTCCGCCGGGCATGTGGCTGCGGTTAATGCAGCTTCCGGGGATTTGGGCGCAGGGCGACGCTGCGCGCGCGGAGGGGATGTTGCGCGATCTTTCGCGGGTGGCGGTGAAGGCGAAGCGCGGCCACCCGAATTTGATGCCGCTGACGATGGCTCGCTTCTTGAATGGCGATATGCCGGAGGATCAGTTCCTTAAGGAGCGCCAGAGTTGGCCGCTGTGGTATGGCGATCTCGCGCAATTCTTCCGCGGCGCGCGAGCGCTGTTTGCGGGCGATGCGGTGTCCGCCGCGGGCGCGCTGACGGCGTATGCGAGGAACGAGCGCGCTGAGCCCGTGTGGGTGTATGCGTTTCGCCCGGCGGCGCAGCAGTGGTTGGATTCGCTGGAGAAGTGGGAATCCGCGCGGCGCGAGATTCTGGCGAAGGCCAATGAGGGGAATGTGCCGGCCGCGCAGGCGGCTCTCGATGACGTTGCGAAGAGTGCACCACCCTTTCTCGCGGTTTCGGTTGAGCAGGCGAAAAAGCAAATCCAGAGCGCTCGCGACACGGGCGAATATGCCGCGTTTATGGAGCGTGAGCGAGTGCGGGCGGAGGTGATTCAACGGGACCTCGACCGATTGGATGCGTGGTTGGAATCGAAGATTGTGATGCTCGCTCAGCAGAAGGAGTTTCGGAAGCTCTGGATCGAAGCTCGCGTGTTGGATAACGATTTGGAAACGCCGGAGGGGAAGGAGCAGTTGCGCATTTTGCGCGAGCAGTTGGAGCGGATGGATGGATTGAAGGGTGCGTTGATCAGCGACTTGTCCGCGCTGCCGTTCCGACGTGTGGACCGGGAACTCGGTGGCGATGCGATTAGCGCCTCGGTGTTGGGCGTGCGCATTTCGGCGCCGGGGCAAGGGACGGTGACGCGACCTTGGGAGCAGTTGAGTCCCCGGCTGTTTGTGCTCCTGCTCCAGCATGTGGCCGACAACACGCTCGATCCCAAGGTGAAGGCGGATCGCCTGCTTTCGATTGCGATTATGAGCGCCTACTACGGTGGATATGAAGCGGCTGCCAATTTTGCCGAGCAGGCGCGCACGCTGGATCCGGCGCTGGATTCGACGATTCGGCGGCTGCTTCCGGAGACGTCGCCGATTGGAGGGGGAAAGTCATGAGCGAGGCTGCTCCTGCGGGGTCGAGTCGGCCCGTGCCGACACGTTTGTCCGATGTTGAAACGCGCGAGCGGTTGGCGCGTCTGCCGGGTTGGGCGGTGGAGGGCGCAGAGTTGGTGCGCGTGTTCACCTTTAAGAATTACTACCAGACGACCGCGTTCGTGAACGCTGTGGTGTGGATTGCGCATGCGGCGGATCACCATCCGGATATTTCGTTCGGATACAAGACCTGCTCGATTCGATACACCACGCACGAAGCGGGCGGGTTATCGGAAAAGGATTTTGTGTGCGCGGAAAAAATTGATGCGCTGCTGGGTGAGTCGCGCGGCAGTTGACGCGCGGCCGCGCGGCGCTCTCCGAAACTTCCAACGATTGGAAATTGCGCGCGCGCGGGCTTCCAAGGATTGGAAAAAATGGATTCGAGGTCGGTTTTGATGCGTTGGTTGTGATATAGTTGAGTCTATGATTACTTTTCTTGAGGGCGTTTTGGTGGAGAAGCAGCCGGGGCGCGCGGTGGTAAATGTGGGGGGCGTGGGCTACGAGGTTTTTATTCCGCTATCGAGTTTTGAGCGGTTGCCGCCGGAGGGGGCGGCGTGCCGGGTTTTGACCTATCACCACGTTCGCGAGGATGCGCAGGAGCTGTTTGGGTTTGCGACGGAGGGGGAGCGGCGGCTGTTTCTGCTGTTGTATTCGGTGAGCGGTGTGGGGCCGCGGACGGCGCTGGGCGTGTTGGGCGGGTTGTCGGTTCGCGATATCAAGAAGGCGATTGCGGAGGGCGATGCGAAGCGACTGGCGACGGTGAAGGGGCTGGGGCGCAAGACGGCGGAGAAGATTATTGTCGAGCTTCGGGATAAGTTGACCGAGGGTGAGATGATGGAGGCTGTCGCGAGTGCGGAGCCGGGGAGCGCCGAGGAGCTGCGCACGCGCGATGCGATTCTCGCGCTGATTTCGCTGGGCTATAAGCAGGCGGATGCGATGAAGATGGTGAAGGACGTGTTGCCGGGGGTTCCGGCGAATGCGACGGTGGAGGATTTGGTGCGCCGCGCGTTGGCGTGAGGCGCGGCGAGCGGCGGTGGCCGGGCTCGAGTGAGTGAAGGATTTTATGGCTGATCGTTTTGTCACGAATACGTTGAATCGCGCGGATACGGAGTTCGATGTCTCCCTGCGCCCGTCGAAGTTTGCGGATTTTGTGGGGCAAGGGAAAGTTCGCGAGCGATTGCAGTTGTTTGTGGATGCGGCGCGCGGCCGCGGCGATGTGCTGGACCACGTGTTGCTGTTTGGGCCGCCGGGGCTGGGCAAAACGACGCTGGCATATATCATCGCCGAGGCGATGGGGGTGAATGTGAAGTCCACCTCCGGCCCGGTCATCACGAAGGCGGGCGAGTTGGCGGGGCTGCTGACGAATCTGGAGAAGGGCGATATTCTTTTCATTGACGAGATTCACCGGCTGCCGAAGGCGGTCGAGGAGTATCTCTATTCGGCGATGGAGGACTACGTCCTCGACATCGTGATTGATCAGGGGCCCAACGCGCGGTCGGTTCGGTTGAACTTGCCGAAGTTCACACTCGTGGGCGCGACGACGCGGAGCGGGTTGCTTTCGGCTCCTCTGCGCTCGCGGTTCGGGCTGGCGAATCGGCTGGATTATTACACGCCCGCCGAGTTGATGCAGATTGTGCAGCGCTCGGCGCGGATTGTGAATGTGGATGTGGACGAGAGTGGGGCGAATGAAATTGCGCGCCGCTCGCGCGGGACGCCGCGCATCGCGAACAATTTGCTGCGCTGGGTGCGCGATTATGCCCAGGTGAAGGCGGGGAACAAGATCACCAAGGATGTCGCGGACAAGGCGCTCTCGATGCTCGATATTGATGAGGATGGTCTCGACGAGATGGATAAGCGCATTCTCGAAACGATTCTTCACAAGTTTTCGGGCGGTCCCGTGGGGGTGAGTTCGCTCGCCGTGTCGGTGGGCGAGGAGGCGGGGACAATTGAAGAGGTGTATGAGCCCTATTTGATTCAGGAGGGTTACCTCAAGCGGACGCCGCAGGGGCGCGTGGCGACGGAGTTGTGTTTCAAGAAGTTTGGGCTGAAACCCAAGGCACCGCAGGGCGAGTTGTTTTAGGGGTTGCTTGAATCGCAGATGGCGGCGTGGCGCTGCGAGCGGTGAGGTCGAAAAGTTTGGCATTCCTCGCTAGTCACCAATCGTTTTTCGCCGTAGACTGAACCCACAGTTCGGAACGATGAAGGAAGTTCAGATGAAACCAATTTATATTACGAATCGAGACAAGGCGCGTTTGGAAGAGCTGTTGGCGCGAATCCCGCCGCGCTCGGGCCAGGATGTCAGCGCGCTCGTCAAGGAAATCGCGCGCGCGGAGGTGGTGGAATCCGCGAATGTGCGGCCAGGCGTGGTGACGATGAATTCGAGGGTGATTTTACAGGACGTGGATTCGCACGAAGAGATGGAGTACACGTTAGTATATCCGCACGATGCGAATCCGGAGGCTGGCGCGATTTCCGTGCTGGCTCCGATTGGCACCGCGATTCTCGGATATTCGAAAGGCGATACGATCACGTGGCCCGTTCCGGGCGGTGTCCGGCATTTGCTCATCAAGGACGTCGTGTATCAGCCTGAGTCGTCCGGTTCGTCGCAGTAGTGAGCGCGAGAAGGGTACACGGTAGATCGAAGCGTGAAAAAGATTGGTTTGATTGGCGGTCTCACTCCGGAGTCCACGGCGCACTACTATTTGGCCATTTGCCGCGAGCACAATGCGAAGGCTGGCGGGCTGAACTTCCCCGAAATTTCGCTGGAGAGCGTGAATCTGCAGCAGTTGATTGGGCTGTTTGGCGCCAATGAATGGGAGAAGGTGGCGGAACATTTGTTGCGTGTATTGCATCGGCTCAAGGCGTCCGGCGCTGACTTTGCGGCGATTTTGGCCAATACGCCGCACAATGCGTATGATCGAATTCGGGACGCCTCGCCGCTGAAGATTTTGACGATTATGGAGGCGACCAGCGCGCCGCTGTTGCGGGACGGACGGAGGAAGGTTGCCCTGTTGGGTACGAAGGCGACGATGGAGTACGGCTTTTTCCAAAAGCATTTTGAGTCGCTCGGCATTTCGTCGCTCATTCCGACGGACGATCAGCGCCAGGCGCTGGATCGTATGGTGTGGGATGAGCTGGCGCACGGAGTCATTGAGGAAAAGTCGCGCACGGCGGCAAAGCACATGATTGCCGAACTGGAGCGTCAAGGCGCGGAGGCCGTCATCTTGGCCTGCACGGAATTGAGCATGTTGATCAAGCCGGAAGACACGCCGTTGCCGCTCTACGACACCATGATTCTGCACGCGGAAGCCATCCTAGCCTACGCGCAGCAAACCGACTGAAGGTGTGTCAATATCCCGGGCCCGGTGTGACACGCGCGGAGTCAAGTGCGACACAGTGGCGCACTTTCGCTGTTGAGCAGCGCAATCGATAGGCGGCTGATTATCTCGCAACTCATTGTTGATATGCATGTTGTGACTAATATGTTATTGACGTGGCCTATTATTGGCATGGGGCCTGCTTCACTAGGAGGCGCTGTTTAAGGAAGCGAGGAATAATTTATGTCGAAAGTATTGGGAATTGATTTAGGCACAACGAACTCGTGCATGTCCGTGATGGAGGGTGGCGAGCCGGTTGTGGTGCCGAACGCGGAGGGGGGGCGCACGACGCCTTCTATTGTTGCGTTCACGAAGTCGGGTGAGCGGTTGGTCGGGCAGGCGGCCAAGCGCCAGGCGGTGACAAATCCGAAGCAGACGATTTATTCGGTCAAGCGGTTCATGGGTCGCAAGTTTGCCGAGATGGGCAACGAGGCGACGCGTGTGCCGTATGAAGTGACGGCGGCTGACAATGGCGATGTCGCGGTGCGGATTGACGACAAGTCGTATTCGCCGCCGGAGATTTCGGCGATGATTTTGCAGAAGCTCAAGGCGGATGCGGAGGCGTATCTGGGCGAGAAAATTACGCAGGCGATCATCACGGTCCCAGCGTATTTCAATGACAGCCAGCGCCAGGCGACGAAGGATGCAGGACGCATTGCGGGGCTCGATGTGCTGCGCATCATCAACGAGCCGACCGCGTCGTCGTTGGCGTATGGGCTCGACAAGAAGAAGGAAGAGAAGGTTGCGGTGTACGACTTGGGCGGCGGCACCTTCGATATTTCCGTTCTGGAGATTGGCGATGGCGTATTCGAGGTGAAGGCGACGAATGGCGACACGCACCTCGGCGGTGACGATTTCGATTTGCGTGTGATCGAGTGGTTGATTGCGGAGTTCAAGAAAGAGAATGGCGTTGACCTCTCAAAGGATCCGATGGCGTTGCAGCGTCTGAAAGAAGCGGCGGAGAAGGCGAAGATTGAGCTTTCCAGCTCGCAGAGCACGGAGATCAATTTGCCGTTCATCACGGCGGATGCGAGTGGGCCGAAACACCTGACGGTGACGCTGACGCGCGCGAAGTTGGAACAGTTGGTGGATGATCTGATTCAGCGTTCGATCAATCCGGTGGAGAACTGCTTGCGCGATGCGGGCATCAAGCCGTCGGAGATTGATGAAGTGATTTTGGTCGGCGGTATGACGCGCATGCCGAAGGTTCAAGAAGCGGTGAAGAAGTTTTTCGGCAAGGAGCCGCACAAGGGTGTGAACCCGGACGAGGTGGTGGCGATCGGCGCGGGGATTCAGGGCGGCGTGTTGAAGGGCGAGGTGAAGGATGTCCTTCTGCTCGATGTGACGCCGCTGACGCTCGGCATTGAAACCCTCGGCGGGATTTTTACGCCGTTGATCGAGCGCAATACCACGATTCCGACGAAGAAGAGCGAGATTTTCAGCACGGCGGCGGACAGCCAGCCGACGGTGGAAATTCACGTGCTCCAGGGCGAGCGCAAGATGGCGGGCGACAACAAGACGATTGGAAAGTTCCATCTCGATGGGATTCCGCCTGCGCCGCGCGGTGTTCCGCAGATTGAAGTGACCTTCGATATTGACGCCAACGGCATCTTGCACGTGAGCGCGAAGGATTTGGGAACGGGCAAGGAGCAGAAAATCACGATTACGGCATCGAGTGGTCTCTCGAAGGAAGAGATTGAGCAGATGCGCCGCGATGCGGAAGCTCACGCTGCGGATGACGCCAAGAAGCGGGAAGAAGTGGAGACACGCAACCGCGCGGACGGCATGGCGTATGAAGCGGAGAAGTTTCTCAAGGAGCATGGCGACAAGGTGGCGGCGGACAAGAAGACGAAGCTCGAAGCGACCGTCAGCGCCTTGCGCGATGCAGTGAAGAGCGGCGACGCGGCGAAGATGAAGAGCGGCGTTGAGGATGTGACCGCGCAGATGCAGGCCATTTCGACGGAGATGTATGCTCAAGCCAAGCAGCAACCCGGCGCAGGGGCTGGAGCCCCGCCGCCTCCGCCGCCGTCGAGCGATGCTGGATCGTCGGAGAAACCGGCGGAAGGCGATGTCATTGATGCCGATTTCACGATGGTGGATGACGACAAGAAGAAATAGACCCTAACTGCACGGGAGAGTCCGCGCGTCGAGCGCGCGGACTCTCAAACGCGTTTTCATTGGGCGAAACGGCGGGTGCCGTCGCCTGGGAATAAACAAGCAACAGAAACGAGAGGAAAGAACCGCATGAAGATCCAACCGCTAGGTGATCGCGTCCTCGTGGAGCCCCTCAAGGAAGGGGAAGTCAACAAGGGTGGCATCATCATTCCGGACACGGCCAAAGAGAAGCCGCAAGAGGGCAAGGTCATTGCCGTGGGAACAGGCAAGCTGAACGAGAAGGGCGAGAAGATTGCCTTCAACGTGAAGAAGGGTGACCGTGTGTTGATGCCGAAATATGGCGGAACCGAGGTCAAGATTGATGGCAAGGAATATCAGATCGTGCGCGAGGAAGACATCCTCGGCGTGATCGAGGCCTAATTTAAGGAGTACAGCAAATGGCAGCTAAACAGTTAAAGTATGATCAGGAAGCGCGCCAGCTCATCCTGGCGGGCGTGGAGAAATTGAGCCGCGCCGTCAAGGCGACGCTGGGACCGCGTGGTCGCAATGTGGTGATTGATAAGAAGTTCGGTTCGCCGACGATTACCAAGGACGGCGTGTCTGTGGCGAAGGAAGTCGAGCTTCCGGATCCGTTCGAAAACATGGGCGCTCAGATGGTTCGCGAGGTTGCGAGCAAGACGAGCGACATCGCGGGCGACGGCACCACAACCGCGACGGTATTGGCGGAAGCCATCTATCGCGAAGGGTTGAAGAACCTGACTGCGGGCGCGAGCCCGATGAAGCTCAAGCGCGGGATTGATGCCGCGGTTGAGGCCATCGTTTCGAACCTCCAGAAGCAGAGCAAGAAGGTCAAAGACCGCGCTGAAATCGCGCAGGTCGCGACGGTTTCGGCCAACGGCGAGACGGCGATTGGCGAGATCATTGCGGACGCGATGGACAAGGTTGGCAAGGATGGCACCATCACCGTTGAAGAGGCCAAGAGCATTGAGACCTCGCTCGACGTGGTGGAAGGTATGCAGTTCGACAAGGGCTATCTCTCGCCTTACTTCGTGACCAATCCGGACACGATGGAAGTGCTGTTGGATGATGCCTATCTGTTGATCTTCGAGAAGAAGATTTCGAACCTGCAGGATCTGCTCCCGTTGCTTCAGTCGGTGGCGAAGAGCGGCCGTCCGCTCCTCATCATTGCGGAGGATGTGGAAGGCGAAGCGTTGGCGACTCTCGTGGTCAACAAGATCCGTGGCACACTGCAAATCGCCGCCGTCAAGGCGCCGGGCTTCGGTGATCGCCGCAAGGCCATGATGGAAGACATCGCGATCCTGACCGGTGGGCGTTTCATTTCGGAAGATCTCGGCATCAAGCTGGAGAACATTCAGCCCGCCGACCTCGGCCGCGCGAAGCGCGTTTCGATTGACAAGGACAACACGACGATCGTCGAAGGCGCGGGCAAGACGTCCGACATTCAGGCCCGCATCGGCCAGATTCGCCGTCAGATCGAAGAGACCACGTCCGATTACGATCGCGAGAAGCTGCAGGAACGCTTGGCCAAGTTGGCGGGCGGTGTGGCTGTGATCAACGTCGGCGCGGCTACCGAGACGGAGATGAAGGAAAAGAAGGCCCGCGTGGAAGACGCATTGCACGCGACTCGCGCTGCGGTGGAAGAAGGCATTGTCGCCGGTGGCGGCGTTGCGTTCTTGCGCGCGCAATCCACGCTGGACGATCTCAAGCTCACGGGCGATGAGGCCATTGGCGCCGATATTGTTCGCCGCGCTTGTGAAGCTCCGCTCCGCCAGTTGGTGGCCAATGCAGGCATCGAAGGCGCCGTGGTGGTGCAGGAAGTCAAGCGAGCGAAGGGAAGCAATGGCTACAACGTCGCCACGGGCGAGTATGTGGACATGATCAAGGCCGGCATCATTGATCCGACCAAGGTCACCCGTTCGGCGCTCCAGCATGCGGCGAGCATCGCTGGCCTGCTCTTGACCACCGAATGCATGATCACCGAGTTGCCCGAGAAGAAGGAAGCAGCTCCGGCCATGCCTCCGGGCGGAATGGATTACTAATCCATCCGGTCAAACGGACTATGACGCAGGCGGCCCTTCGGGGCCGCCTGTTTCTTTTATGGTGGAGGGAAATCCTCCACATTCATACAGCTGGTGCGAGTGCTCTTCTTTGCAGCAGCGGAAGCGACGATTAAGGCGGTCATAGAATGCGCTGGCGATGCTTTGTGACAAGAATCGCGTTTGGCCCTGGCGGTCGGCCAGTCGTTGCGCACTCGACCACGTCAAGCGGACTTAGGCTGGCCGAGTTGGACCCGAGTCTTACGTGGGTTGCCTCCGACGTGGATACCAACGGCGGCGTGGATCAGGTGGGACAAGGCGTTGTGCTTCGCTTCACTCCGGGCGGATTCGCGTCCATGGTCTATTGGGATGACACACGCAACCAGATCAAATATGCCATTCGCGCGCCGTACACGCAGCCTTGATCCGTGCGGAAATAGTTGTCGGTTCGGTGTGGGAGGGAGTGTCTGACCCTGATCACGGTCGGGTGCCGACTCGATAGAAGTAGGGCCCGCTGCCATTCGCGGTTTGGTCGGTGACAATTGTTGTATTCACTTGGCCCGCGATGTTTGTCTTCAGGATCGTGAATGCGGATGGATCGGCGAGGTTTGTGGCGCGGTCGAGTGTGTACCACTTGCCCGTCACGCTTTGCCATTGGATGATGATGCCCGCTGTGCTGGACGGATCAGGGGGCATTTGCATGCCCAGAAATGATCGGCCATCGGTGGGAGACGTACCCGCCAGCCATTCGTCCCAATTTCGTACGCCGTCATGATCTGGATCGCCGTTGGCCCCGTCGTCCTCCTCCAGGATGACCGTGTCTGTGTTCATGTTGGTGTGACCCGGCACACCGTCGTCCCACGGATCGAGTCCGTGTGAGACTTCCCATCCATCCGGCAAACCGTCTCCATCCGTGTCGGCGTTGCGTGGGTCTGTCTCCCACCAATGCTCGCCAGGATCGTGCGCGTAGTTATTGTTGAGGTCGCCCGTGATCCGGCCATCCTGGTTGCCATCCTCGAATCCATCGGCCAGTCCATCCGCGTCGGTATCGGTGTTGGTGTAGTTTGTCTCCAGCGGCGGGTTGTAGATGCCGTTGCGATTGACATCCTCAAGCGCGTCCCGGATTCCATCGCCATCCGTGTCGGGGTTGAGGTTCACAAGGCGAGAGGCCGAAAGGCGATAGCCGGATGCGGCGTATGCGACCGCGATCGTTCGGATGCCGGTGGATGTATCCGTCCACGAAAAGCGCGCTTCGTTGAGCAGGTCGCCGGGCTGGTCGTCTTGGATGAAGTAGCCCGACGGATTTTGCGTGACGCCGTTCACGGTGAAGGTGAAGAACTCTGTCGCAGCGGGCAACGACTCGCTAAATCGCGCGACAACCGTGTACACCTCGTTGGAAAGGATATCTATCCGCTGCCCGTCAAAGGTTGGCCATGCGATCTGAATTGCCGCGTCCGCGCCCTGCTGGTTGAAGAGGATTTGATAGCTGCGGCCTATGCTGTTGTCGTCGAGGTCTCGGGCCCACGCATTGGCGGAGATTCCGGGATCGCCCCCCATCACGTCCACGGCATCGTTGTTGTTGTCCGGTGAGTCAAACGTGGCATCGCTTCCCGCCTCATTTCCGCTGCTTCGGAATGAGGCTAGGGTGACGGTGACCTTCTGTGGGTAGAACAAGTCGAGGTCGTGGCGATTGATGCGAAACTCCACGCAGTCGTATTCCGGGCTGACGGCGACGGCAGAGTCCAGCGCATTGGGCACATACCAGGCGCCGCCGTTGAAGAGCCGAATTTTCGGTGCGCCACCAGCGGTATAGACCATAATCTCGCGCCGTGCGTGCTGGTCGGGATGATCGAGACCGATCGAAGCCGACGGTGTAGAGGCATCGCCAATCCACGGGAATCCATTCGTGCCGAGATGCGAGTTCCACGCGATTCCGATTGCGGGCAGTGCGGGATTTGTAATGTCCTGCATGCGCACGAGGAAGTAGGTATAGGTCTCATCGCATGTGATGCGTACTTCTGTTATATCTTCGTCGGGTGACGCGCCACCGAATGTGCGGAAGTCGTTGATGTCGCCTTTGTATATCCACTCGCCTCGATCCACCGCAACCTCGTGAATGTTAGTCGGAGGTGAGCCGACCCAATCGCCCGGCCAGCCATCCACTTTGACGTCGGATCGCTTGTCCAACACGACAAGATCCCAATACTCCAATTTTGGTATGGTGAACTCCACGTATCTGCCACCGCCATCAATGCCTTCTGTGAAGGGCAGGGGCATCGCACGCCCGAGTCCGTCGTCGGGCGTGGCGACGTACACATTGGTGACCGCCTTGTCCACGTAGTATTTGACTGCGATCTGCGTCTGCGCGACAGGTCGCGCGCTACGGTTGCGCCAGAGCTCATCCACGCCGTGCAGGTTGATGAGGCTGATTGTGTCGAACTCGTCGCGCCACAGCTTTACCACACTCCAAATCTTCTCTGTCTCTCCAGATTTGCTCAGTGCGTGCGTTGTGCTGGAAATGGCCGCGCCCGTCGTGCCGTCGCTCACGTTGCCGAGCGTGTTGAAGAAGAGGAGGTTCTCGTATTTCACGATGAAATCGTAGTAATCCCGCATGGCGCGTTTGAGGGTGGGGCGCATCGGCGGCCAATGCATCGGGAAATAGTGGTTAGACAGCATCTCCACGCCCTCGCCGAGTTCGATGTGATACGCGCCGTTAGCGAAGACACACGCATCCATCAGGCGCACGGATGCTTCGCTGAGGTAGTTGGTGTAGTCATCCAGATTCATGTACGCAGCCAGAACGACGGGTTTGTGGCCCACATCTTTCGCGCGGAGGATCAGATTGCGCACATCGTTGTATCGGTCGTAACCCCACACCTCTGCGTAATAGACATCCGCGTCGGATGGTGCGATCTGGTCGAGGTAGCCCGCATACACATCGTTGTGAATCACACGCGCATTGGGATTGACGGTGCGGAGCGCGCTGCGGCAGTCGTTGATGAAGGAGGGAAAGCCCGCGCCTTCCCAAATGCCATCGTTCGAGTTGTACTTGTAGTTCCACGCGCCGCCGAGGTTGTCGAGATGGATGCCTTCGAAGCCGAGCTTGATCATCGCATCTTCGAATTGATTGAAAATCCATCGCTTCCAATCGGGATTCGTGCAGTCCATGACCCAGATCGTGTTGTTTCCGACGGGGTGCTGATAAATATCCACGGGAGCCGTGGCCCACGGCTGTTTATACGCAGCCCATTGCGGATGCAGCGGAGACGAGCCGGGGCCGCTTTCACCGTAGAGGAGATCATAGGCCATCGTGAACATGTTGCGGGCCTTCGCTGCCGCGATCTTGTTCGAGACGACGACGAGCGATTGGTCGCGGTCATCAATCGGCTGATGAAAGACATCCAGCATCTGGCCATCGCTCGCATACGGAATAAGCCGCCCGTGCTCCCACATCCAGTCGTAGAACTGCACTCCGTTGATGTGATATTTGCTCAGCTCCTTTGCCTTGTGTTGCGAATCGGCTGCGCTTTCACCTGGATAGTAGTCGGAGAAAAAGCCGTAGCGCGGAAACTTCGTCCAATCCGTGCTGACATCTATGGCGGTCGAGCGGCGATCATTCGTTGTGCTGCCGACGATGAAATCCGCATCCACCGAGTACCCGCGAAAATCGTCGAATGGCGTATTCCACGGCATATTCACTGCGAGCGCTTGGCCTGCGTTAATCGTGATGTTCGAATTGATCACCGCAAGCTCGCCGAATAGATGCGACACACGCAGCCTCAAGATGCCGTTGATGGATGAACCGGATGGATTGAACAATTCCGCAGAGGTGATGGCTGTGTCGCCGGGGTTGTAGCGCGACTTGTCGGTGTAGAGATCGCGAATCAGCGAATTCACGCGGACGTAGAAGTCTTCGCCCCAGTTGTTGTCCCAGAGAGACGCGCCATAGAAATCGCGCGCTTCGAGCGCGTAGCGAATTGTGGTGCCCGCCGCGAAGTTAGTGCCGAGATTCACGTGCCACAGCGTGTGCCCGTCCGCCACGCCATTCGAGGATAGGTTCGCCGTTAGCCAGTTCGTGCCGTCGTCCGTCGTGTACACAACGCGCACATTCGTGGCGGCTCCGATGGGGTGCGTTTCGGTATTGATGTAGAACGTGTCGCCGGGGTCGAGATCGGCGTCGGAAGGGTAGTGATACGAGTTCCGAATCGCCTTGAGATGCAGCGGCATGTTGACGGTGGCGACGTAGTCTGAGCCGCCGTTGTTTTCCCAGATCGTGTTTGTGCCGTTGAACGTCACACCGATGGCGAAGCGATTGGTCGTGCCCGCGGGGAAGGGGCCGAGATTCACGTGCCAGAGCTTGTTGATACCGTTCGTCCCGTTCGGAAGCATTGGAGTCTGTGTCCAGGTCGCGCCACCGTTTGTGCTCCAGTTGATCACTGCGTTCCAGGACTCGCCCGCCGGGCGCGATTCCGCGTTGATCCAAAGATCGTCCTCGGGAGTGATCGCGCCCTGTGCCGGATAGGTCGCGATGTTTCCGATCCAAGGCGCGGGCGGTCCGGCTGGGTTCACAATCGCCAGAAAGTTCGTGCCGCCACTCGTGTCCCACGTTGTGCCGCCATACCCGAAGTTCACCTCAACTGCGTATTGAACATGAGCGCCAGCGGCGAACGATCCGATGCTTCCGCTCCAAATGTTGTTGGAGGTTGTTGTGCCGCTTGCGGCCAGAGCGGCCTCCTGCCAGTTGGTGCCGTCCGTTGAGAAGAGCGCACGAGCACTGATGGATTTTCCAAGCGGATGCGATTCGGTTGTTATCGTGATGGCTTCTCCAGCATCAATGTCGCCATTTTGTGGCGCATGCCGCGTGCGGCCCACCCACTGTCCAGCGTGCGGCGTGTTGACGATTAGTGGAAAGTTTGCCCCATTGTTCGTATCCCATACTTTGTCATCCGGGCCGAACGTCACCTCCACCGCGTAGAGGTTGGTGGATCCGGCAGGAAAGGTGCCGATGTCGGCCTGCCACAAATCGTTTGCGCCCGTCGTCCCATTCTTCGACATGTTGACGCTGGACCAACTGAACCCGCCGTTCGTGCTGTACACGACGCGCGCGGAGGTCGCCGTGCCGATGGGAAACGATTCGATGAGAACCGCGACATTTTCGCCGGCGTCAACCTGCTGATTGGGAGGATCGTTGCGTGTGTTGCCAATCCATCGCGAAGCCGCTCCACCGTTCACGTGAACAAAATAGTCGCTGCCCCCGTTGTTGTCCCAGATTGAGCCACCGCCGGTTCCGAATACCTGAACCGCGTAGCGAACTGTGGTGCCGGCCGGAAACGCTCCGAGGTTGACGTGCCACCAATCGTGTAGGCCGATGCGGCCGTTGGCCTGCATATTCGTGGCGGACCAAGTGGCTCCATTGTTCGTGGAATACACCACGAGCGCGCCCGTTGGATCGCCGAGCGGTGTGGCCTCGATGTTGATCCAGATGTCATCCGTCGCCTCGATGAATCCGTCCTGTGGACTCACGGTGGCGTGGCCCACCCACGTCAGCGCGGCGTGCGCGTCGAACATCGGCGCGACGCCCAAAAGAATCGCCAGTGTCTTTGCCCATCCCCTCATCTTGCCCGCCTTGATTTACACCGACTTCAGGGAGTCGCCAGCGGCCGCAAGGGTCGCTGAGACGCATCCCACAGCTCTACCCGAAAACGCCAATCTCCTCCGCCCTGCCGCACGCGGCAGAGAATGAGGTTGCGACCCGGCTCCAGCGTCGCATGCACAGTGTCCTCGGCATCCTTGAATGCGCGCGGCTTTTCTGCTGCATGAATCGTCTTGCCGTTGAGCCAGATCACGATTCCGTCGTCTGAGCCGCAGCGCAGGATCACCGGCGTCGGCTTCTCGACGTTGACAACAGTCAGTGCGTATGCGTCCACATCCTGTTGCTCGCCGTATAGATCCAGGAACGGCACCGTTCCGTCATAGTTTGGCAATTCGGCTGTGGAGCGCCAGGTTATGCCGGAAGCGGCCAGCGGTTCGGCGAGCGAGGCCAGCGCGTCCTGCGCACCGGCTGACGTCAACCCGTTGGAGCGATTCCAGGCGAATGGACCCGCAATGTGCCATGCGAGTGGCTTTGGCGATTCGATGATCGGACCTGTCGCCTCGCGATCGCTGCGATACGCATCTGCGTCGAAGATGTCCGTCACTCCGGCGAGTGGGCCGCCATCGGGTCCGGTCAGGTGGAATTGCAATCGCCACGGATTCCGATCTTGAGCGACTTTGAAAACGAGGAGGTTTTCGCCCGCCGCAAGCTCAACCGGTACGATTTCCTGATCCCACTTGCTGAGGCGATAGACTTCCTTTGCGAAAATGAGCTCACCATTGAGCCATACCGTGATTGTGTCGTCGGAACCTATACGCAACTCCGCTTTGCGCGCGCGGTCTGATTTCACCATGGCCATTGCATAGCCCGCTGCGTGGTCGTGTTGACCCCACAGGGCCTCGAAATCAATGCCGTCGAATTGCTCCTGGTGGCCGGTGGGAATGGCTACCCAACGCACCGTGTGGTCGCCCACGCGGAAGGAGTTGTTCGCGCCCGTCGTCCATTCCGGAGGAAATGGCGTGCGAAAGGCCTCCTTCTCGCGCGCGGGGAAGGGCCCGACTGCTGCCATGCGCAGCGGATGAACAAAAGAAGCTCGCGTCTCATCCAGCACTTGGTCGCCCGCAGTCACCGTGAAGCGGGCAAAGGAATCGGAGACTTCTTCCGAAGGCACAACCTTCACCTGCCACTCGCCGCTCCACGTGTCGTGCGGTGGCAGGGAGATATCGCGCGGCGGTTCGTCGGATTGCGCTCCGCTCTCCGCCGTCATCGCGACGCGCAGCGATAGGGTGTCGTCCGAGTGATTGATGATCGTGCTTTCGATTGTGCGCGACCCTTCTCTTGCAACGCGCGAACCGTGAGGCTTGGCCCCGAGGGTCACGGGGGATCGCCACTGGACGGTGCCGGAGAAGATCAACCCGGACTCGTCGCGAATCTCGACGGCCATGTCGGCCTCGCGCGTGTCGAGGCAGTGAAGCACAATCCTGCCGGAATCGCCATCGGCAGCGATTTCAAGCGCAGTCCGTTGATCGGGATCGTCGGCGGGGGCGCTGTATGCCGCGAGCGTGCCCGTGTAGCCGGAGCGGATGCGGAACGAAATCTCTGCGCGAGCAGCCAGCGTGCTGGCG
>JAMLJG010000023.1 GCA_023953695.1 Kiritimatiellia bacterium | reverse complement strand
TATCTTGATAGTGAAGCGCTTGCTGTGGCAGCGCGATGTCGCGCCAGTCGGCGAACTGCGTGTGCCACGCTGCATTCAGCTCGGCGATAGATGAAAAGCGCGACTGCAAGAAGGTGCGAAAGTCCTGATCGAGAGAGGTGATCTCGATGGCATCGAGCGGAAGCTCGTGCCACGAGTTGTCGCTCGGGTTGCGCCAGCCTTGCAGAAATGCGTCCCAGTCGGAGAAGGGAAGGCCTGCCGTGCGATCAGCGGAGGGGAGCGGGATATCGCGCCACGCGGCGTAGTGCGTTTCGTAGGCGCGGTTGAGCGCGGCGAGGTCGGTGTATTTCGCTTCGAGGTAGCGCTGGTAGGGTGGGAGGGCCGAGTTGTCAGCGCGAATCCATTGATGATTGAGGATGACGCGGACGAACGATTCCCAATCGTCGCGCTCGGCGGGTGTTCGGCGCGAGGCCTCGGGAAGGCGGGCGTCGAGTTGGACATCGCTCCACGATGAATAGGACGTGTTGTGCGCGCTGTTGTAGGTGGCGATGTCGCGCGTGTAGCGATTCATCAGGAAGACATTGCGATAGAAGTTTTCGACGCTGAAATAGATGCGCGATTCGATTGGTTGTTTTGCTTTGAACTCGTTCCAGACGCGGAGGAAGGGCGTTTCGGCAAGCGAAGCGCGGCGGATGAGATAGTCCTCGGGCGGAAGGTCAATGGCATACCAAGAGGTGTAGGTGGTCTGCAGGCTTCGATTCACGGCAGAGAGGTCGCCGTCAAAGCGCGCCATGAGAAACTCTTTCCAGGCGCGTAGGAGTTTGGGCTGCGCTCCGCGCGAGGCGGGAGCGCGGGTGTAGCCGAGCGTGTAGGTGAAGGAGCCGGGGTGTTGGGTGAGCAAGAAGTCGCGCCACGCGCGCGTCAGCGCTTCGGGTGGGTTGGCGGGCTCGGTGAGATAGGTGAAAGACTGCGGCGGATTGGGGTAGGCGCTGAACATCAGCGAGAGCGTTTCATTTAACAGCGCTTCGGTGGTCTTTTGATAGAGCGCGTCGCGATGGAGGAGGAAGGCGGGCAGAATGCGATGCGTCGGCGCGTCGGCTGCGCTTTTTGTGCTGCCGGAAAGCATCAGCAGAAAGGGATAGACCATGCTCACGGCGCCGGCGATCAGCGCGAAATACATTGCGCCGATCAGCACGCGCGTGCGCCAATGACGTCGGCCGATCTGTGAGATAATTGCCATGGGTCAGGTGTCAATCCTGCGAGGCGTTCGTCGAGGAGGATGTGCCGTCATTTCGCCCCCGTGGTTTTGAATTCGACGCGCGCCAGGATCCGGAGTTGGTGAACGGTGAAGCCGATGAGCAGGAATCCGAGCATCCACGCCATGGCCGTGGCGGGGCCGAATTGGAGAAAGGTGAAGGCCTTGAACCAGATGTGAAGTCCGGCGACTTCGGTATTCGCCGCGCCTCCGGTCATGACGAGGATGTTTCCCTCCGAGCCGTACCAGGAGCCGATGAACGCGCCGACGAAGTTGATGATGATCAGAGGTTTGAGCATCGGCACGACGACGAAGAGGATTTTGTCTATGAAACCCGCACCATCCATTTCCGCCGCTTCATAGTACTCATCGGCAATGCCTTTGAGCGCGGCGAGATAGATCAGGCAACCCGGCCCCATGCCCGCCCAGATCATCGGGATCACGCAGGCGAGCATGGCCGTTTCGGGGTCGCTGAGCCAGCGGTAGGGCTCCGCGCGGACGGTGAAGAGGCGGGTAGGGAGATGGCGCAGCGTTTCGCTCCATGATTCGCCGGGCGCGAAGAGGAGCGGCTGCGCGATTCCGGCGACCGTGATGAACAGAGCGATGCCCACGAGGACGAGCGCGACGGCGGCCAGGTTCATGTCGTTGCAGCGCAAGCGGTGTGCGAAGGCTAGCGCGATAGCGAGCAGCAGAAGCGCGAGCGCGAGGTAGCCGACAGCGGGTATTCTGAGGAGGAGCGCGTTGAGCGCGCCGCGTTCGGACGGTTCGTAAAACTGTTTCCAAAGCAGAACGGTGACTATGCCGGTGACGACGGCGGGGAGGTAGTAGATCAGGCGAAAGAGCAATTTTCCGCGCGGGATCTCCTGGAGGAGAATGGCTAGGGCGATGGGGGGCAGGAAGGTGAGCGCCAATATCAAGAAGCTGTAGCGGAGCGAGTTCCAGACGGATGTCCACCAAAAGCCATCGAAGAGGACGCTGGCGAAGTTGTCTATGCCGAGCCAAACGGACTTGCCGAGGAGGCGATAATCGAAAAAGGCCATTCCCGCGCCTTGGGCGAGGGGAAGATATTGCCAGACGAGAATGGTGAGGAGCGCGGGAGCGAGCAGGACGAGCGCCCAGCGATGTTTGTGCGAGCGGGCGCTGCGCACATCGTCGCCAGCGGGTTGCGGCGGGCGAAACGTTGCGAAGACGCGCCGGAACAAGATGAAGAAGCCGATGACAAGCGCTGCGAGGGTGGCGGCGGCTGCGATTCGGCGTATGCGCAGTTCGTGTTCTGGAATGATCCCGATCATGATCTCGTTCGCGCGCGCTTCGGCGCGAGTGAGCAGATCGCGAAAGACCGCGCGTCGCGCGGCGGGGTCTTCGGGGAGTTCATCGGCGAGCGCAAGCTGTTCTGCGCGCGCGATAGGAATCGTCATTAGTTCATAGGCGACGTTGCTATTTCGGCCGTAGGGCTCGGGACGACCCGTTTCAATCGCGATCTCAAACGTGTCAGCCCATCCCGGCGGTGAGAGGCGCTCGAATTCGGGATAGCCGAATTGGCGGAGATAGCGCGGATTCACAAATGGGCCGTAGCCGCCTTCGACCATCATGCGCGTCTTGATCTTCACGGCCGCTTCCGATTCATAGTAGCGGATGAACTCCCATGCCGCGTCGCGAACGGCGGGTTCCTTGATGCCGGAGAAGAGACCCATCATCCGGCTGTTCAGTTCGCCGCCGCGCGCGCCGCCGGGCCCTTTGGGAACGGGCACCATTCCCGTGAGCTCGGGATTGATGGTGGAGAAAAGGCGTTCGTCAATATACGCCATCATCATCCCGATCTCGCCGCGCTCCCATTTCATGCGAAAGTCCGAAGCATCTTTTGAGGAATAGCCTCGCCGCACGATTCCATCGGCATCCACCCATCGCTCCGCGCTCAAGCGCGTATAAAAATCGAGGGCCTCGGCACCCGCCTCGGATCCGAAGACGCAGCGCCATTGATCCGATGCCTCGTTATATTCCATCACCTCGCCGCCAGCGGACCAGAGGTAGGTCACCCAATACCACGACTCTTGCTTGCCGCGATTGAGCTGGATGCCATAGGTGCCGCGTTTCGGATCGGTGAGCTTTCGGGCCGCCGCGAGTAGATCGTCCCATGTCCAATCGGCCGTGGGGTGGGCGAGGCCGAATCGGTCGAAGAGGTCCTTGCGATAGAGCAACACTTTGCCGAGTGCGCCTCCATAGGGCAGGGCCCAGACATGCCGCTCGCCGGCCGGACCTTTGCGGTCAATCACGGGCCAGAGTTTGGGGTGTATGCGGAATGCGAGGTCCTCCTCCGACATGACCGAAAGATAGCGATCTTCGGGACGATCCAGAGGATAGAGAAAATTGTTCTGGATGTAGTTATCGGACTTGCGGAAGTTGATGTAGAGAACGTCAGGCGCAATCCCGCCCGCGATTGCGAGGAGGTCCACTTCCGCGCCCTCGACTTTGATGCCGGTGAACGGCTGAACTTCGACCGAGACGTGGTCCCAATCGTGGACGCCGTAGCGCGCGGGGTCGGCCTTGTAGCGATCTCGATAGCGCTCTGCAAAAATGCGTGGGAAGTCGTCTTGAAAGGCGCGGATCGCCGCGAGGTCGGCCCGATTGGCAATGGAGGGTGAATTGGGATCAACCGGCACGGCCGTCACGATGCGGATGACCGTTTGACCGTCGCGCGCTTCAATCGCGCCCGCCGCCGCGAGGTGAGCGAGGGGCAAGGAAGTCGCGAGCCACAGCGCAGCGTGGCAGAGCAGAGTGCTGATCGAGGTGTGTCGCATCCGGTATATTCGTCCGGGGAGCATCCTATTGATTCGTGCGAGGAATGGCTATGCTGGACGCACTATTCATGTGGCCATGGCGAGGCGATCCGATCCGATCAGTTGAAGAAGGCTTGAAAAGTGTTGCGCTCCTGATGAACTATAACCGACAGGAGAATTTGTGAAGACAACACGCTTTGGCCGCGTGGGGAGTTCCTGGGTGTCGTCGCAGGCGATGGGGGACTTGCCGATCACGCTGCAAAAACATACGACGATTTGCTTGATGGGTGTCGCTTTGGACAGCGGCGATCTCGGTGTTGTGGCGCTTTCCACAGCGCTGGTGGGGCTTGTTCGACAGTGTTGTCCCGATGCGCGCATCGTTCTTCTTGTCGAGCACACTTCGGGCGAGTCGCAGACGGCGCAGCTCGGATCCGAAACCGTGTCTGTGGATGTGGTGAATGCTCGGATTTCGCGCCGTGTCGCGCTGCGCGACAATCTGCTATTCCTCCCGCTGCTCGCGCTCTATCGCCGCGTGCATAAACGCCTGCGGCCGCACGCCGTCATGCCATCGCGCTCGCGCTGGGTCGAGACCGTGGAGCAGGCGACATGGGTGGGCGACATTCAGGGCGGCGACGGGTTCACGGATGAGCGAGGGTTTCTGAATTTCGTGGCCGGGTGTCTGCCCGTGCTGACCGCGATCGCTGCGGGGCGGCCGCCCTATCTTTTGCCGCAATCGCTTTCGCCCTGTCGCAGTGCGCCGGGTCGGGCGTTGATGCGCTTTGTGGCCGCGCGCACGCGCGGCCTCTTTGGGCGCGATCTCGCGAGTGTTCAGGTGGGCATTGCGCTTGCGGGTCGCTTTCCCGCGCCGCCTGTGGAGTTGTGTCACGACATTGCATTCACGCTGCCGGTTGGTGCGTTTCCGGCCGATGCCGTGTCTCCCGCGTTGACGGGCGATGGTCCGATAATTGGAATTAACATCAATGGCGGAATGTATAGCGACGGATTCAGGAAGCAGTCCTCGCTGAATCTCGCGCTGGATTATGCGGGATACATCCCAGAACTGATTCTCGCGCTATTGGCTGCCGATCCCACGGCGCGGATTCTGCTGATTCCCCACACTGCGGTGCCGGCGGGTCATCCCGAGAGCGACGCCGACGCCAGCGATCACGTTATTGCCGTGTTGCCCGAAGCGCTGCGCAGTCGCCTGCATGTGCTGCGCGGCGTGACGGATCCGTGTCGGATCAAGGCTGCGATTGGGCGGTGCGAGTTTTTCATTGGCTCGCGATTGCACGCGTGTATCGCCGCGCTCTCGCAGGGGATCCCGACGGTAGGGATTGCCGACAACTGGCGATTTGAAGGCGTCTTCAATTCGACCGAATTGCACGAATCTGTGGTGGATGCGCGGCTCGACGAAATGGGCGCGGCGTTGCGATTTGCGATGAAGAAGTATGGGGAACGCGCCCAGACGCGCGAAAAATTGGTCGCTGCTGCCGAACAAGCGAATAAGCGGGTTCGCGAAGTGTTCGCCACGCTTCTGGCGCCGAGCCGCCGCCCGTTCTGAGGCCAGAAGGAGATGGCACCCCCAACCGGATTCGAACCGGTGTTACCAGGATGAGAACCTGGCGTCCTAGGCCTCTAGACGATGGGGGCACCGAAGAAAGGACCTGTAATACAAGCCTCTTTGGGTGCGAAAGTCAAGGACGGCGGCGCGGCGGGTGATCAACAAATTCGGGGAAGTTGTTCGCCGGACAGCATCTCGACGACGCGGGTTCCGCCGACGCGGGTTTTCATGGTGACAAAGCGCGGGTGCTCGGCAACGACTTCGCCAATGATCGCGGCGCCGCGTCCGAGTGGGTGCGCGCGCATGGCGGCGAGGATGGCATCGGCATCGCTTGCGGGCACAAAGGCGAGGAGCTTGCCTTCGTTGGCGACATAGAGCGGATCGAGACCGAGGATTTCGCAGGCGCCTTTGACCTCCTCGCTGATGGGGAGACTCGATTCGTCCAATCGAATTCCGACCTGTGCGGCTTCTGCAATTTCGCTGAGGGCGCTGGTTGCGCCACCGCGCGTGGGGTCGCGCAAGACGTGGATGTTGTTGCTGGCGGCGAAGAGGGCTTCGACCAGGCTGTTGAGCGGCGCGGTGTCGCTGGCGATTTCGGACTCGAACTCGAGCCCTTCGCGAACCGACATAATTGCGATTCCGTGCACGGCGATTTGTCCGCTGATGAGAATCTTGTCGCCGACGGCAGCGCGACCGGGCTGTATTGCGCGGCCTTCGGGAATGAAGCCGATGCCCGAGGTGTTGATGAAGATTTTGTCGCCCTTTCCGCGATCCACCACCTTGGTGTCGCCCGTGACGAGCGCGATCCCTGCGCGATCTGCCGCGCGGCGCATGGATTGAACGATGCGCCAGAGGTCGTCCATGGGAAGTCCCTCTTCAATAATAAAAGCCGCTGAGAGATAGAGTGGTTGCGCCCCGCACATCGCGAGGTCATTCACCGTGCCATTCACGGCCAGGTCGCCAATGTCGCCGCCGGGAAAGAAGAGGGGGTTGACGACGTAGGAATCGGTGCTGAACGCGAGGCGAGCGCCGTGGATGGAAAGGACGGCTCCATCGTGCAGCGGCTGCAGGAATTCGT
Organism: Kiritimatiellia bacterium; assembly: GCA_023953695.1. Taxonomy (GTDB): domain Bacteria; phylum Verrucomicrobiota; class Kiritimatiellia; order CAIVKH01; family CAIVKH01; genus JAMLJG01. The sequence goes on along the minus strand of JAMLJG010000023.1, from coordinate 28,301 downwards.
TGCGGAACTGCGGCAGGATGATGTTTTGGATGAGGCGTTGAGAGAGTTTGCCGCCGGCCCCGTGAGGGAGGACGACTTCCTTGTGGTCCATAATGGGCAGCGGACAAGACGTCAGCGCGGCAGCGAGCGACGCGGGATCGTTCATGACGGTTGACCTTTCGCAGCGAAATCCTGTGGCTGGAGGTGGCGGCCATACGCATAGTAGGCGGCGCACGCGCCCTCGGCGGAAACCATGGTGGCGCCGAGCGGGTGTTCGGGCGTGCAGGCCTTTCCGAAGGCGGAGCAGTGGTGAGGCTTCTTCGCGCCGCGCAGGACGAGTCCACTGATGCAGACGCCGGATTCCTGTGTGGCGATGGCCCCGACATCGAAGAGGCGCTCGGCATCATAGGCGGCAAAATCTGGGCGCAGCGCGTAGCCGCTCTGCGGGATAGAGCCGACACCTCGCCAGTTGCGGTCGCAGACCTCAAAGACGCTTTCCACGATCTGTTGTGCGACGCGGTTGCCATCGCGCTGGACGACGCGGGGATACTGATTTTCCACTTCGGCGCGTCCCTCTTCGAGTTGGCGGACTGCCATCAGCGTGCCTTCGAGTAGATCGAGCGGCTCGAAGCCGGTGATCACGATGGGCACGCGAAATTGCGTCGCGAGCGGTTCATATTCGCGGTAGCCGACGACAGTGCAAACGTGCCCCGGCCCGAGGAATCCCTGTACGCGATTGTCGGGCGACTGGAGGATCGCCGAAATGGCAGGGGGGACCAGAACGTGGGAAACGAGAATGGAGAAGTTCGAAATGCCCTGCTTCTTCGCCTGCCAAACGGCCATGGCATTGGCGGGGGCCGTGGTTTCAAACCCAATGGCAAAAAAGACGACCTGTTTGTGCGGGTTTTCGCGCGCGATTTTGAGGCAATCAATGGGGGAGTAGACGATGCGAATGTCCGCCCCGCGCGATTTGAGAACCAGCAAATCCGCCTCTGAGCCCGGCACGCGAAGCATGTCGCCAAACGAGCAGAAGATCACATTCGGCCGCTGCGCGATTGCGTGCGCCTTGTCAATGGTCTCGAGGGCGGTGACGCAAACCGGGCAACCGGGGCCGTGTACGAGTTCGACTTCTTTGGGAAGAAGTCGGTCAATGCCGTATTTCACGATGCTGTGCGTCTGCCCTCCGCAGACCTCCATCAGGACCCAGGGCCGGGTGACGGTGCGCTTGATCTCGGCGATGAGTTTGTGCGCGAGTTTTTCGTCGCGATATTCGTCCATGAATTTCACGGCGGATTCTCCTGCGGCAGTGCGGGATCGGCCTCGATGAGTTCGTCGAGCTGGTTCAGCTCTTCGAGCAATTGAAATGTGCGTTGCGCTTCTTCTTCATCCACTCGACTCAGCGCGAAGCCGACGTGAACGAGGACGTAATCGCCCACCTCGACATCCGGCGTATATTCGAGGCAGACCTTCTTGACCACGCCGCCGAAGTTCGCCTTTGCCATCTTGACGCCGTTCGCATCGGTCTCAATGGCCACCACTTTACCAGGAATTGCCAGGCACATGACCCAGGGCCTCCTTCACCCTTTCGATTGCCACGCCGTTGCACACGAGAATGCGTTCGCCAACGGAAGCATCGGGAACGAGATCCAGCGCGACGACCGTTTGTGCGCCCGCGACGCGGATTCGGGCCATTCGCATATCGTTCTCCTCGAAGATTTCCGTGATGGTTCCGTAGAGCAGGTTCATCGCTCCGGGAAGAATAGGCGGCGCGCGAGTATGGAGGAAAGAGCAAGCGAGCGAATGAGAGGATGAAAGAGAGATCGGGGAAACCCCGATGTGAAGGAGATGGGGTTGAGCTCCCTGATTCGGGGGGCGGGGAAAAGGCGTGCGAGCGAGCCTTTGGTGGCGATATGCTCAGCTGCGGAACTATGGGAGAATGTGCGATGATGTTTTCGGAATATCAGCAAGGCGCCGCGCGAACGGCAGTATATCCGGGCCGAGGCGAAGGCAATTGGGTCTATCCCGCGCTGGGGCTGGCGGGCGAGAGTGGCGAGATTTGCGAGAAGATCAAGAAATGTCTGCGCGATGATGGCGGGAAGATGACGGACGAGCGTCGCGCGTTGCTCGCCAAGGAATTGGGCGATGTGCTGTGGTACATCGCGACGCTCTGTTCGGAGCTGGGGCTCTCGATGGATGACGTGGCCGCGGCGAATCTCGCCAAACTGGCCGCGCGCAAGGACGCCGGAACGCTCCACGGCTCCGGCGACTTGCGCTGACGCGGAACCCGATTACAGATTCGGATTGATCTTCTTCCAGTCGGAGAGGGGCGGGAGGACGCCCATTGCGATCACTTCGTCGCGAAGTTTGACGAGGTGTCCGTAGGAGGTCTTGAGTTCGGCGAGTTCGTCGGCGGTGCCGGTTGGCATGGCATAGGAAACGCCGTCTTTCGTCAGCTTGGTCTCCATTGCCATCATGATTTGGTTGAAACCGGCGGCGGGTTCGTTGACGTAGCAGCCGACCGGCCACGGATAGCCGGCGCCGTCCATGACGGCTTTGACCATCAAGAGTGTCTGGTGCGAGGGGCTCTGGAAGGAGCTGCGGCCGCGGAGTTCAATGACCTTCTTTCCGCCTTGTTTGACGTGGGCTTGAATCGCTTTCCATTGATCGTCGGTTAGCGCGGGGGTGCCGATCAGCGAGGAGAGTGGCTTGCCATCCACCTTGGCGGTGCTGGCAAATGGAGCCATTTGCTCGCCGTGGCCACCGTAGGTGCGGCAGCCGGTGACCTTGTCCTGCGCCACATTGAAATGCTGCGCAAGCGCCGTTTGCAAGCGGGTGCTGTCGAGGGCGGCCAGAGTGCCAACTTTCGAGGGGTGTAGGCCGCTGTGCACGAGGACCGTGAGGCCGGTGATGTCGGCCGGATTAAAAATGACGGCCGCAAACTTAAGGTCGGGACAGTTGGCGCGGATGTCTTTGCCGAGTTGTTCGGCGATTTGGCAGTTGCCCTTGAGCAAATCCTCGCGCGTCATTCCCTCTTTGCGCGGAGCGCCACCGGAGGAGATGAGATATTTTGCGCCTTTGAGCGCGACCGCGATGTCGGTGGTCCAGGTGACATTCGCGCCGGGAAATGCGCAATGATACATTTCTTCCGCAGCGCCCTTTAGACCCTTTTCGAATGGGTCGTACATACAGACGTTTGGCGTCAGGCCCAGCGTGAGCGCGGACTGCGCGAGATTGGAACCAATGGCGCCGGCCGCGCCGAGAATGACGAGTTTGTCGTTCGTGATGTAGCTCATGAATACGTCTCCTTAATGGTGGGCGACAATTTGAGTGCACTGTAGCAATGTCTGCCAGACCGGCAAGCGGAACCGGCACTCGCGATGAACTATTTGCTTCCCTGGGACTGCGCTGCGGCCGCGGGGCTAGGAGAGGTCCGCGAGGGCGGGGCCGTTCGCTGAATCGCGTTCGGCGTTGGAGACGAGGGGGTGAAGGTTAGAACGCCGATTTGCGGGGGGGCTTGAGCGAAATCTCGATGGGTTCCGGCGTCGGCAGCGCCTCGCGCTTTGCCACCAGGATGCCATCAACGGAGTAGCTCTCGTCGAGATTTGCCGAAGCGAGAATGACGTAGCGATGTTTTACGAGCTCGGCCCGGCAGGCCTCGTGAAGCTCGTTGGAGTGCGACGAAATGAAGACGTAGTCCACGCGCTGCTGGGAGAGCATGGTTTGCGCCCCTTTCAGCATGGGCAGTTCATAGCCTTGAATGTCGGAGTGAAGAATGTGAAGGCGCTCGATGGCGTGTTGTGCGCAGAAGGAATCAATGGAGATGGTTCGAGGATTGCGCTTGGGGTGTTCGTCCACCCAAGCGCGGGTGAAGTGGCCCTTCCGGCCATTTATTTTGAAGTTGAGCTTTCCCGCGACCATATTGAACCGGTCAGGTTCGACCATGTAGCAGGAGGCCAGCGGTCGCGCTTGCAGGAGCGACAGGGAGTAATAGGCCCAGCAGGCGCCGAGTTCGAGCATGACAGGGCGCTCGGGAAGCCATGTAATGAGCCGCTCGAAGGCGCGCTCCTCTTGCGGCTCGTGGACTCCGCCCGTCTCGAGGAGCATATTCAGAGCGCCGGCGCCGAAGTATCCGTGGGCACAGACCTTCACGCCGTTGTGCATCGTTATTCGATATCCGTCCAAGACTCCTGCCTTGGGTGCGCGCGGAATATATTGGTTGTCGGGACAGGCGAGGACGTCGTCAATGCGCGCGCGCATCTCCTCGGTGACTTCGCCAATGGCGGCGCGGGCGAGCTTCGGATTGGTCAAATACGTCCGAGCGAAGAGTGATTTGATGAAGGGGCGAAGCGCAGGCGGTGTCAATTGTTTGGCGAGATACTTCACGGCGCAGAACTCTCTTTCGGTGGGCGCGGATGGTATGCGGATGAAGCGCCGAGTGTCAATCGAGGTTGAGCAATCCAATCGTCGTCTATTTGCGCAGTTGGGCCTGAGCGGCGGCGTCGAGCGCGCCGTAGCCATAGATGGGGTCGCGCCCGGCTTCGCCGACGTCTGTGGCGGCCTTTTGCAGCGCGCGAATGGCCTCGGTTGCCGTCGCCTTCGGATTGCGCGCGAGGTAGAGCGCAAGTTCGCGGGAGACTTGCGCGCTGGCGATGGAGGTTCCGGCATAGTTGCCCGGTGGGCCGGAGTGGCCGATCGGGAAGTTGGCCGTTCCGGGAGCCGCGATGGATACAAAGTTGCCGTAGTTGGATTGCGGCCATGGCGTGCCATCTGCATTGAGTGCGCTGACGGCGACGACGCCGGGATAGGCGGCGGGATACATGGCGGTGCCGGTCGGTGCGTTGCCTGCGGCGGCGACAACGATGACGCCTCGCGATTGCGCATAGGCGACGGCGTCGGCGATGAAGCGGCTATCTGTCTCGGTGCCCCAGCTCAGGTTCACCACGCGCGCGCCTTTGTCTATGGCGTATTGCAGCGCGCGCATGAGGGCGAAGTTGGAGGTCGCTCCGTTTTCGTCGAATGCGCGCACGGCGAGGAGCGGCACGCCTTCATCCACCGCAGCCGCGCCGCGCGGTTGAATCAAGCCGGCGGCGACGAGCGCCATTTGCGTGCCGTGGCCTTGGGGATCGCCCATTCCGGCGTCGGGGAACAAGGCGTTGTATTCGCCGACGACGGCGCCGTCTAATCCGACGCCTCCGAGAAGCCCGGAGTCGAGTATCGCCAGCGGCGCCGCGCTGCTGCGCACGTGCGGGAGGGTTGCAGAATGGGCGTCGGGCGAGTCGAGGACCTGTTGCATTGGCGTGCGCTGGATAAGCTCGGCGTAGTTCGGCTCGACTTCCTTGATCAGCGAATTGCGCTTCAGTTGCTCGACGAGGTCGAGGACGTTGATGCCGGCGGGCAGCCGCAGTTGATAGATGCCGAGTTCTGGAATGCTGCCGATGACCGTTGCGCCCAGTTGGCGGAGCAGCGTGCGAAATTCGTCGGCGTTGGTGCCGGGTTGGACGCGCAACAGGATTTCATCGGCGACGAAGAGCGGGCTGTTCGGCAGTGGGCCGCGCGTGAGGTGAAGCTTGGTTTCCGGCGGCAGCGGGGCGATTCGTTTGGGCGCGCCGCGTTGGAATACTTGGATTTCGGCCAGGCGTGGGAGGTCGGCCACAGGGCCGGGGACGACTTCCCATGTCACGATATAGCCGAAAGGTTGAAGGAGCGCATTGAGGGCCTCTTCGACGGGCGTGGATTTGCACGAGCCGGTGACGAGGACGTCCAGTGTGGGATCCATCTGGACGCGGACGCCGTGCTCGGCGAAGCTCTGCAGCACCTCGCGGAGCGGTGTTTTGTCCACGGACAGCGTCATGCGGTCGTCTTCCAACGACAACTGCACTGCGCTGACTCGAAGAGCAAGCGCGAGCGGGAGAAATAGACTGATCCAGAAGCGACTCATGGGTTGAGGATATGCGATGTTGCCGGTTCAGACAAATAGCGCTGTGTGCGCGTTCAGATATGCCTGTAAAATGCGGGGGGGGGCGGCCCGAGAGGGTTGCAATTCGTCAAAAATATCGTTTCGCATTTCCCTGCGTGTTTTGATACAAGCGCGCCCTTCGAGTAGTTTAGTTAAACAAGGAGTATAAGAGAAATGGCGATTACGACATTTAGCGCGCAAGCGCGTCTTCAGGAGGGTTTGGTTGTTCAGACCCAGTCTCGGCAGTTCAAGCTCACGGTGGATGAGCCGGAAGTGTTGGGCGGTACCGACACGGGCATGAATCCCGTGGAGTTGGTTTTGTGCGCGTTGGGTTCGTGCCAGGCAATTGTGGCGCGCGTCTATGCGCCGCAGTTCGGCATCAACCTCAAACAGTTCTGGATGGAGCTGGAAGGCGACATTGATATTGACGGATTCTTGAACAAGGCCGACGTGCGTTGCGGCTTTTCCGAGATCCGCTACAACATTCACATCGAGAGCGACGCTTCCGAAGCGAAGCTGAAAGAGTTCATCGCCTTCATCGGGCAGAAGTGCCCCGTGGGCGACACGCTCAGCGCGCCGGTCAAGTTGGTCTTGAGCAAGGTGGTTCCGGTCAGCGTCAACTAAGTTGTCGAGGTTTGCGCCGCGCTGCGCGTCAGCGCGGCGCAGGCTTCGAGCGTTGAAGTTCTCGGCGGCTTGCGTAGGCTGGCGGCGTGCTGAAGATGCGACGAGCTGGCGTGGAGCGGTTTGATCCATTTCTGGGAGCGATCCCGGATTTGGCGTGGCCGACGCGCGGTCGCTCCCTATTTACCGACGAGGCGCGATACATCGCGCGGACGCGGGTGAACCCGGATTATGGAAAGCCCGGGTGGACGCGCGATTGCGGCAAGCGATTTCATCGCGGCGTGGACATTGCGCCCCTTCACGTGCGGCCGGCGGGGCATACGGTTCGAGTAGAATTTTCCGACTGCGCCACAGGCCGCGAATATCCGAGCGATGAGCCCGCGTGCTTTCCGGAGGACGAGGTTTATGCCGTCCTTCCGGGGCGAGTGGTCGAGTGCAATGCGGTTGAGGCGGAGTCGAGCCTTGGTCTTTTCGTGGTGTTGGAGCATCGCGATGCGCAGTGCTTTACGCTTTATGCGCATTTGGCGGCGTTGGATGTTGTCGTAGGCTCGGATTTGGCAGCCGGCGCGCGATTGGGGCTCATGGGGCAGACGAGCCGAATCCCCGATGCGCGGAATTGGATGGCGATTGCGCCGCACGTCCATTTCGAGGTGATTTTGCCGAGCGGCGTTGGCGCAGATCCACTCGAATTTTTGCAGCGCGGACTCGCGCGATTCGATTTGCGTTGAGGCGGCGTGCGTCGGCGCACCCCCCCCCGCGCGCGATTTCAGCGCGTTTCGAACATGGGGAGATTGATGCGTTGGCGGGTTGTTTCGCCGGGGAGGAGGTGCGTTTTGCGCCAGGGTTGTTCATCGCGCGCGGTGGTGGGGTGGCGCTGAAGGAATAGTGCGGAGCCTTGCGTGAGTTTGTGTTTCCCGAATTCTTCGGCGATTTTGTCTATGGCGCGGGCGGAGGCTTCGAGTTTTTCTATGCGCACGCGGTCTTCGAACAGGTCGAGCTGTTCGCGGCGGTCGGTGGATATTTTTCCGAGGGAGACCATGGTGGCGCGATATTCCTCGCCGGGTTTGAAGAGTGTTTCGAACATTTCGCGGAGGAGGGGAATCGCCTCTGCGGGCACGGATGTTGCGCGGTTGAGTTCCGCCTCCATTCCGGCCTGTTGATAGTCGCGGAATCGCAGGGCGACCAGGAGTTGCTTTGCTTTGAGGCGGTGTCGCCGCAGTTTGATGAAGGCCGATTCGAGGTTGCGCACCAGTTTGGCCCAGACAAAATCGAAGTCGGCGCTGGGCGCGGTGAAGGTTTTGCATTTGCTCACGGTTGCATAGTCGGTCTTTTCCTCGGTGCTCACGGGGTGGATGCTCTTTCCCCGGAGTTCGTGCCAGATCTCGACTTGCGTTTGGGTCAGGTTTTTGGCGACCCATTTTTCGGGCTGCATGATGAAGTCGTAGGCCGTGCGCAGTCCGAATTTTTCGAGGAAGGCGACGGTGTTCTTGCCGAAGCCCCAGACTTCTTTCAGTGCGTGGCGCTGGAGGAAGAGGTGGATGTGGCGTCCGCGCACGGCGGTGAAGCCGTTTGGTTTTCTGAATTTTGAGCAGAGTTTGGCGAGCCCTTTCGAGAGGCTGATTCCGATGGAGACGGTGAGGCCCAGTTCAGCGCCGATGGCCGCCTGGATGTCGCGCCCCATTTGTTCGTAGGAGCAGCGGTGGAAGCGGCGCATGCCGGTGAGGTCGGCGAAGCCCTCGTCAATGGAGTGTTCCTCCACAATCGGCGTCCAGCGGCGGACGATTTCGAACATCCGTTTGCTCATCATGGAATAGGTTTCATAGTCTGACGGCAGAACGATCAGCGCGGGGCAGATGCGGCGCGCTTCGTGCAGGGCCACTCCGCGTTTGATGCCGAGTTTCTTTGCCTCGTAGGATGCGCAGGCGATGATGCCGCGCTCCGCTCCGGTGACGACGGGTTTGTTGCGATAGCGCGGGTGCAGGCTTTGTTCAACGGAGGTGAAGAAGGCGTCGCCGTCGAAGTGAAGAATCGCTTGCGGGAAGCTTTCCAGCATGATGGGCGCGGACGGATTCATGGAGGTTCCTATGCGCCATATTTGCGGATGACTGCGCGGACAATGCCGCCGATTTCGAGGGATTGATTGGGTTCGATGGGGTTGTATTTCTTGTTTGCTGGAACGAGGCGAACCGAGCGCCCGTTTTTCTCGAAGTATTTCACTGTCCAATCGCCATCCACGGCGGCGACGACGATGTCGCCATTTTTCGGCGTCCGCCCGCGTTCGACGATGAGCAGGTCGCCCGGGCCGATCAGCGCGTCAATCATGGAGTCGCCGTCCACCTTGAGGATATAGGTCGCTTCGCGTCGGCGGACGAGGAAGTCGGTCAGGTTCAGCAGGTCCACGGTTTCCTCTTCCGCGGGCGAGGGGAATCCGGCGGAGACCGAGCCGAGCAGGCGGATATCGCCACTGATCCGGTTGGTGAAGGCGATTCGGCCACTCGCGCCTTTTTGCAGGTAGCCGAGTTTTTCAAGCCGCTTCAGGGCGAATTGGACCGAGGCGATGGATTTGTATCCGAAGAGTTCCATGGCCTCGCGGAAGGTGGGCGGCCGCCCCGTCTTCCGAAAGAAGATTCGGAGCGCGTTCACCTTGCCGTGGATGTCCAGTGCGGGGGGCATGCGAACATCCTAATAGTACGTTTGTACTATTCAAGAAAAACTTTTAGCGGGCGGTTCTTTCTCGCGATGGAGGCGGGTGGTGCGGCCGTCTATCCGGCGCCGGAGTGAGGCGCTGGTTTGTGGGGCGAGTGGGGCGCTGTTTGGAGAGGGGCGATCCAGACTTTGTCTTTGCTGCCGGTGCTGAAGAAGCCGTGTGGGTGGTTGGCGCCGATGAGGGTTTGGACTTCGTCGAGGTGTTTTGTGGCGGTGACGATGAGGTCGGCGGCTTGGGCGTCGAGGAGGGCGCGGAGTTCGTCGGGATCATCGGCCATGCGGCCGGGGCGCTGTGCGTAGAGGGAGATGATTTCGCCCTGCTCTTTGTAGAGTGTCACATAGTTGCCTTCCGGCAGTGTGCGTTGCGCGATGGGAATAATTGCGTGCGGGGTTTTGGCATCGTTGAACTCGCGGTAGACGCCTGCGCCGACACCGGCAAAGGCGACGAGGGTTGCGAGGGCGAGTTGCGCGAGCCAGCGCGGCGATTGCGGTTCCGCGTGCGCGGCGCGGATGGCCAAGATGATGCCGACGACGAATGCTGTGACACTCGGCGCCACGGCCCATCCGTGCACGTCTTCGTGTGGTAGAAAGGGAAGAACGGAGAGGCCGAGCGCGGCGAGGATTGCGATGGCGAGCGCGGCGAGGCGGCTGCGTTTGAGCAGCGCGGCGGACACGGTGGACCAGTTCGGGATGCTGCTGGCGATGAGGAGCGCTGCGGCCGGGTATGCGAGCAGGATGTAGAGGTTGCGTTTGCTTTCGCTGAGGCTGAAGAAGAGGACGACGGCGAGGATCCAGCCCAGCAAGCGGCGCAGGTTCTTGAGGGTTTCATCGCGCTGTGCGAGCGCGATGACGGAGAGTGGAAGCAGCGGAGTCCAGGGCAGGAAATCCACGGGGAAGTAGAGTAGGAAATAGTACCACGGTTGCGTGTGGCCACCGAATTCCCCGGCGACGCGGCCGATGTTTTGTTTGAAGAGCAGTTCGGTGAAGAATCCATCGGGCGCGCCGGAGCGCCATGCGGCGAAGAGCCAGAGGCCGGGCAAGGCCAGGGCCAGCAGTGGGCCCCAGAGCCAGTGCCAGCCTCGCATATCTTTCGTATCGCCTGCCGCCCAGGTGGCGATGAGATAAACAAATAGTGGGACGAGGAGTCCGACGGGCCCCTTTGCGAGAATGGCGAGACCGAAGAAGAGATAGGCGGGAATGCGGCGCAGAGGGTGGAGTGGGCTGGAGGTGAAGAGGAGATAGAGCCCCATCATTTCGAGTCCGCAGAGCAGCGCGTCAATTTGTCCGAAGCCGCCCTTGTTCCAGAACAGGAAGGAGGTGGGGAGGAGGAGCGCGACCCACCAGCTTGTGCGCGGCGAGCGCCATCGCGCGGCGAGTCGGGTGATGGCCCACAGCGCCATGAGCGCGCCGAGGAAGCTGGGCACGCGCGCGGCGACGCGTTCGGGGAGTCCGGCCGCGACGCCGGCATTGGTGAGCCAGAACATCAATGGGGGTTTGTGTGTGTAGAATTCGCCTTGGCGATAGGGAATGAGCCAGTGTGAGTTCGTGCGCATTTCGCGCGAGATGAGGGCATAGCGCGCTTCGTCCGGAGACCACAAGTCGCGCTGTACATATTCGCCACCCCATAAGAAGAGGGCGAGCAGGAGGAGGACGAAGCCGGGAATGGGCCGATCGAGTGAAATATGCTTCATGATGTGCCTGGCTGGAACGGATTGGGTCGAGATGGGTTATTCACCATAGATTCATCTCGATGGGCAAAATTTTTCCTTCGCGCAAGCTTTCTGCCAGTTCGAGAATGCCGATCAGAATGACAAACCAGACAGCGCTGCCCATTGCTTTGCGGAAGGCGCGCGGTTTGACGGGATAGACTTCCGTTTCGCGCAGGTTGCGGAATGGCGCGGGCCAGAAGCGCGGCACCTCGGAGGAATAGCGGGCAAACTCTTCCGGATGTCGTGCGCGCAGGATGTTCTCTTCCGAGCGAATGACGGAAGGGTAATAGATGGAGAAGGAGAGCGCGATTAGAGCGGGGACGGTGAGCGTTTCGGTGGTGAGGCCGACGCCGATTGCGCCGATCAGGCTCAGCACATAGAGAGGATTGCGCGAGAGCGAGTAGGGGCCTTCCGTAATCAGGTGGTTCGTCTTATAGCCGCAGATGTAGAGGGAGCACCAGAGTCGCCCGACTACCGCGAGGGCAACCAAGGTTGTGCCCAGGAAGAATAGGACGCCCTCCCAGAGTGGATAGGATTCCCAGCGGCTGCGCGCGAACAGGGCGGGCAATAGCAGTGCAATGGCGAGTATGCGCGAGAGCAGAATGCGCAGGCGAGCAGCGATGGAGCGCGTGGGGGGGGCGTTCGTCGTTGTGGGGGCCGTGGTTGGGTTCATTGTGGGCGGTTATTGTTTGTGGAATCGCGCTGCGAAAGGGGTGCCGCGCAGTGGCTATTCGTTGCGTTTTTTGCGAGGTTATACAATCCGACCTGCGCTAGGGCGAGATTAATCGGCACGATCTTGCCTCTGTGCAAGGACTGGCGTGGACTACCACTCCGCACCGGTTTGCTTCGGACGTTTCAGAAGTAGCAGCGGAGGGAGAATTCGAGGAACACGTCGTTGTCGCGCAGTTTGCCCGAGTCCGGGTAGATGTTTTCCGTGGCGTAGGCGAAGACGCCGGCGGCGGCGAGGGCGATGTGTTCGGCGAGGAAGAATTTTGCGCCTGCGCGAAGTTCCATGAGGCCTGCGGTGTTGTCGCCGCCGGAGCCTTCGATGTCCACATTGGCGAGGCCGGCGAAGAGTTCGCCGAAGGGCATGATTTCGGAGCCGGTGTCCACGTTGTATTCGACGTAGGCGCCGAGGTCCATGGTGGTGACGAGGTCGTTATCGAGGAGGCCGATGCGGCCGCCGGCTTGGATGTTGTCGGCGAAGAAGTAGCCGTAGGAGAGGTGGAGGCCGAATTCGTCGCCGTTGAGGGTGGTGGGGTCAATGATGCCGTTGAAGCGCAGTTCCTGAGTGTCTTGCGCGAGGGTGGCGGCGCGGGCGGCGGTGAGGCCGAGACCGAGGGCGAGGGCGCAGGCGAGGGGGAGTATTTTCTTCATGGTGTGTTTCCTTTTCTAGGGGAGGACTTGGAGGCGTGCTTCTTTGTTGTGATGGATGTCGTGGCGAAGGAGGGCGAGGAGGGCGCTGCCGATGGGGCCGGGTTTTCCATCGGCGACGGGTTTGCCATCGAGGGTGACGACGGAGGTGACGTCGGGGGTGGTTCCGAAGATGAGGATTTCGGGTGCGGTGGCGAGTTCGGCGCGGGTGATGGGGGTGTGTTGGATTCCGCGGAGGCGCCCATCGGCGAGGAGTGCGCGGGCGAGCTGGAGGGCGCGATTCATGGTGGTGCCGAGGAGGATGCGTTCGGGGCCGGGCACGCGGAGGATGTGGTGGGCGTCCACGATGCCGAAGTTTTCGGTTGCGCCTTCGGCGAGGTGGTCGTGTTCGTCGAAGGTGAGGGCGAAGTCTGCGCCTGCGTCGGTGGCTTCTTTCTTGAGGAGTGCGTTGGGGAGGTAGTTGGTGGTCTTGATTGTGGCGAAGATTCCGGATTTCACGGGCATGGGGCTGGTGATGACGCGCGCGCCGCCGGGGTGTGCGTCCATGAAGGAGGGTTTTGATTCGTAGACGAGGAGGTAGAGGGCGGGTGCGGGGCAGTCGTAGGGGCTGACGCCGAGGCTGCCGGGGCCGCGCGAGACGATCATGCGGACGAGGCAGTCGCGATGGTTTCCGGCGCGGATGGTTTGCGCGGTGATGTCGGCGAGTTGCGCATCGGTCCAGGGGAGGTGGAGTGCGATGGCTTTGGCGGAGTGGAGGAGGCGTTGGACGTGTTCGCGCCAGAGGTAGATGCCGCCGTCCACGCATTTGAGGGTTTCGAAGATGCCATCGCCGCGATGGACGAGGTGGTCGTCTGCGGGGACGAGCATGAGCGCGGGGTCTGTGACGATGCTTTGGAGGATGCTGGAGTAGAATGCGAAGTAGCCGGTGTGGTGTGGGCCGCGCTGGGCCGCGAGGGCGGCGGCGGCTTGGTTCGCGTTCAAGTGAGGAATGGGCGACATGGGGGGCATTGTAGCGGGTGCGCGTCGCGCCGAAAGCTCAAACGCGCAAGCTTGCAAGTGGCGTGCGCTTCGCCAAACTCGGGGGATGGAAAGTTACGTTTCGAACAAGCGGGGGCCATCGGCGCTGTGGGCGCATGTGTTGCCTTTTGCGGCGTGGATTGGGTTGATGCATTTTCTGGATGTGCCTGCGCTGCCACCTGCGTGGGCGTATGCGATTCGGAGTGGGCTGTGTTTGGGGTTGTTGTTGTATCTGCGTCCGTGGCGTTGGTATTCGCGTCCGGTGTGGCGTCATTTTCCGATGGCGGCGCTGTGGGGTGTGGGTGTGTTTGTGGCGTGGGTTGGGCTGGAGCATCCGGCGGTGGGGCGGTGGGGGGCGCTGCAGGAGTTTTATGTGCGGTGGGGGATTCGCCCGTTTGGCGAGTTGCGGCCGGAGGTGGCGGCGTTTCCGTTTGCGCCGGAGACGTGTGGGTGGTTTTTGACGGCGGTGCGGATTCTCGGGTCGGGGTTGGTGATTGGTGTGATTGAGGAGTTTTTCTGGCGCGGCTTTTTGTATCGGTGGATTTTCGGGGGCGAGTTCACGGCGGTGGATCCGGGGCGTTTTGGGGCGCTTCCTTTTTTTGCTGTCGCGCTGGCGTTTGGTTTTGAGCACATGGAGTGGGCTGCGGGGATCGTTGCGGGGTTGGCGTATGGGTGGCTCTTTCTCAAGACGCGGGATATTTGGGCGGTTTCTTTTGCGCACGCGCTGACGAACATTTTGCTCGGCGCGTATGTGGTGGCGACGGGGAGCTATCAATTTTGGTGAGGGCGATCGGCCGGATGCGCCGATTTCTTGGCTCAGCCCGCGCGACTTCCAAGGGTTGGAAGTGGTTTGTGCGGCGATTTCCAATCGTTGGAAATGACGGCGGGGTAATGGGTTAGAGGTATGGCCAGAAGAGGCGCGCGATGCCGTCGCGCAGGCGGATGGGGAGGGGTCGGGCGTCGAGTTCGGCGAGTGTGGCGGGGTGGGCGGCGGCGATTTTTTGGTCGAGCCGGGTGTTGAGTTCTGCGGCGAGGTGGGGGCTGTAGCATTCGATGTTGAACTCGAAGTTGAGGCGCAGGCTGCGGGCGTCCCAGTTGCCGGATCCGATGTGGGACCAGGCGTTGTCCACGATGAGGAGTTTGGTGTGGTCGAAGGGGGGTGGGGTGAGCCAGACGCGGCAGCCGCGGACGAGGACTTGCCAGAGTTGTGCGCGGGTGGCCCAGCCGACGGCGCGGAGGTTGCATTTTTTGGGGATGACGATGTCCACTTCGACGCCGCGCAGAGAGCAGGTGTTGAGGGCGCTGACGAGGCTGGGGTCGGGGAGGAAGTAGGGGGTGGCGATTCGGACGCGGTGCTGGGCGCAGGCGAGTGCGGTGTGGAGGGTGGCGCGGAATTTGTCGTGGTCTTCGTCGGGGCCGTCTGCGATGCCGCGGGCGAGGATATCGCCGCGGGGTTCGAGTGGGACGAACCAGGGTTCGCCGGCGAGTTGTTCGCGGGTGGCGAAGGCCCAGTCTTCGACGAATGCCTGTTGGAGTTGGCGCACGACGGGGCCTTCGATGCGGAAGTGGAGGTCTTGGACGGCGTCGCGCGTGTGGGCGGTCAGGACGTTGTTGTGGCGGATATTCATGCCGCCGGTGAAGGCGGTTTGGCCGTCCACGACGAGGATTTTTCGGTGGTTGCGCAGGTTGATGTAGGGCATGCGCCAGTGGAAGAAGGTGGGCATGAAGACGGCGTAGTGGATGTTGCGCCGGTTGAGGGCGCTGTAGATGGGGGGGAGGGAGTAGCGCGCGCCGACGTCGTCAATGAGGACGCGCACTTCGACGCCGCGCGCGACGGCGTGGCCGAGGGCGTCGGCGAAGCGGAGGCCGGTGGGGTCGTGGTCGAAGATGTAGGAGCAGAGGGTGATGCTGCGGGCCGCTTGTGCGATGGCGTCGAGCATGGCGGGATAGGCCTCGTCGCCATTCTGGAGGGGTGTGACGCGGTTGCCATTGAGGAGCGGGGCCCGGCTGATGCGGTGGACGGCGAGGGCGAGGGATGCGAGGTGTTGGTGTTCGGGGGCGAGGGCGGGGGCGGTGAAGGTGTGTTCTTTGTGGCGCGGTTCGAGCGCGGTTGGAGCGCGGCCGCGGAGATGCGTGGCGCGGCGCTGAATGCGGTTGATGCCGAAGAAAATGTAGAGCACGGCGCCCACGACGGGGAAGAGAATGATCAGGCCGATCCAGGTGGTTGCGGAGCGGGGGTCGCGCTTGTAGAGAATGGCGTGGCTTGCCGCCCAGATATCAATGATCAACAAGATCGCGGCTGTGATGTGTGGCCAAATGGCATACAGCAGGTCTGGCATGGGAAAAGAATAGTGAAATCTCTGCGAAAAGCGAGCGCGTGGAGCAGTTTCAATTCGATTGATTGCAAAGAGTTGTGGAGAGCGGGTGAAAGAAGGTCTGGGAAAAGAGCGGGGCTGGGGTATAGTGGCACGAAACATTTGCCCGCATAGAAATAATCTGGCAGATTTCGGGTTTGCGGATATTTCAATCAACTATGGTTTCTATGCCTCAATCCGACCTTTCGAAGGTGCCCAAAGATTCGCTGACGGGCTTGTTGCGCACGATGTTGCTCGCTCGCAAAACCGAGGAACGGCTGATTCGCCTGTATCATCAGGCCAAAATCTATGGCGGCGTTTATACCGGAGTGGGTCAGGAGGGAATTGGCGCGGCTGCGACTTCGGCGAGTGGGCCGGAGGATTTGTTCACGCCGTTGATCCGAAACATCACCGTTCACATTGGGCGCGGTGAAACCACGCTCAATATTTTTCGCCAGTGGCTTGCCCGAGTGGACGGCCCGACGCGGGGCCGCGATGGCAATGTGCACTATGGCAACTTGAAGAACGGCGTCTATACGATGATCTCGCACTTGGGCGCGATGCTGCCCGTTGTGGTGGGTGGGGTCATGGCGAAGCGGAGGCGTGGCTTGGATGCGGTTGGCTTTGGCTTCATTGGCGATGGCGGCACGAGTACGGGCGATTTCCACGAGGCGGTCAATTTTGCTGCGGTCTATGACGTGCCGGTGATTTTTCTGATTGAGAATAATCACTACGCCTATTCGACGCCGACAAAGTTTCAATATAAGTGCAAGCGCTTGGTGGATCGTGCGCCGGGCTATGGAATTGAGGGCCATTCGGTGGATGGCAACAACCCCGTGGAGCTGTTCGTTTTCCTTCGCGCTCTCGCGGAGGATTTGCGCAAGAACCCGCGCGCGGCGCTGGTGGAGTGCGACACGCTGCGCATGCGCGGGCATGGCGAGCACGACGATTCTTCCTATGTGCCGAAGGAGTTGCTGGCGGAGTATGCCGCGCGCGATCCGATCAAGGTGGCGCGCGAGCGGCTCGTTCGCGACGGCGTTTTGACCGCTGCGGAGGTGGATGCGCTGGAGCAGGAGTGTCTGGCGAATGTGGATGCGGCCTATCAGCAAGCGCTGCGCGATCCAGCGCCCGAGCCGGCCTCCATGTATAACGGGGTGTATGCCCATGCTTGAAATGACGTATTTGGAGGCGATTCGGCAGGGGCTGCGCGCGGTGATGAAGGCGCACCCGGAAGTGGTGCTCTACGGCGAGGACATCGGCCAGTTCGGCGGCGCGTTCAAGATGACGCTGGGCTTTCAGGAAGAGTTTGGGGCCGATCGCTGTTTTGATACGCCCATCAGCGAGGCGGCTCTCTTCGGCACGGCCATCGGCATGGCGACGCAGGGCCTCAAACCCGTCGTCGAGCTGCAATTTGCCGACTTTGGCACGAACTCGCTTCATCATTTGTTGAACAACGCGGGTACGCATTATTTTCGGACGGGCGTTCCGGTGCCGATGACCGTGCGCGCGCCGTGCGGTGGCGGGTTGGGGGGCGGCCCGTTTCACTCCGAGGAGCTGGAGGCCATTTTCTGCCACATGCCGGGGCTCAAGGTGGTGTATCCAGCGTTTCCTTCCGATGCGCGCAATTTGATGTATGCCTCGGTGCTGGATCCGAATCCGGTCATTTTTCTGGAAAACAAGCTGCTTTATCGGCACGTCAAAGAACTCGTGCCAAACGCGATTGAACCTGTGCGCATTGGCGCCGCTCGAATCGTGCGCCCGGGCCAGGAAGCCGTTGTGCTGACCTACGGCGCCATGGTGCACGAATCCATTCGCGCTGCCACGCGCCTGGCGGCGCAGGGATATGAAGTGATGGTTGTGGATATGCGCACGCTCAAGCCCTACGACGAGGACGCGGTCATTGCGGCGGTAGCGGCGACGAATCGCGTGTTGGTGGTGCACGAAGGGTGGCGCACCTGTGGCTTCGGCGCGGAACTCTCCGCCCTGGTGGCCGAGCGCGCGTTCCACTTGCTCGACGCGCCAGTCATGCGCGTCACGGCGCCCGATATTCCGGTGCCCTTCGCGCCCGAATTGGAAGCCGCCTATCGCCCCAATGCCGAGAAGATCGAGCGGGCGCTGATTGAATTGATCGAATATTGATTTGGCATGGAGGAGACAGAACCGCGAAACGAGTTTAGTGAGCGAGGCGGTCGCGCCGCCGATTCGAATCGCGCCTGCGGTGAACAACTATGAAAACGATTCCAATCCTGATGCCACAGATGGGCCAGAGCGTTGCCGAGGGGACCATCACCAAGTGGTGCAAACAAGTCGGCGACTCCGTTGCGGCCGACGAGGTCTTGATGGAGGTCGAAAGCGACAAAATCACCGTCGAGGTGGAAAGTCCCGTTGAGGGGCGCCTTGCCGCCATCATGAAGGGCGAGGGCGCACGCGCCAAAATTGGCGAAGTGGTGGCCACACTGGAAACGGCCGGCAGCGCTGGCGCCAGCGCCGAAGCGGCAACGCAAGAGCCGCCGAAAGAGACCCGCGCCAATCAGCCACACGCCAGCGCGCGCGGTGAGCAGGTCATGGTCTCCGTCATGAATGAGGGCGACGACAACGGATCGGGCTCCCGCCTGCCAGAACTCACGCGCGATTGGCTGTCTCCGTTTGTGTTGCGCCTGGCGATGATCAACAACATCTCGCTGAAGGAACTTCAGGAAATTCGCGGCAGCGGCCAGAGCGGTCGCGTCACCAAGAACGACCTCCTGCAATATCTTGCCCATCGGCCCGTAGGCGCGACAAATCTTGCGCAAGTCACCGGCAAGCCCGCCCCGACACCGCGCGATATTGAACGCCTCGGGCAAGTTGTCCCGATGACCTCCATTCGCCGCACCATCGCGGATCACATGGTGCAATCCATCCACACCAGCGCCCACGTGACGATGGTTCACGCGGTGGATATGACGCACATCGTCGCTCTTCGCGATCGGATCAAGGCCGCTTTCGAGCAGCAGTATGGGGTCAAGATGACCTACACGGCCGTGATGATCTACGTCACCGCCCGCGTGTTGCGCGATTTTCCGACCATCAACGCATCGGTTCTCGGCGAGAACTTGGTCCTGCGCAAAGAGGTGAACATCGGCTGCGCCGTCGCGCTTCAGGACGAGAGCCTCGTGGTGCCCGTTGTAAAGAACGCCGATCGCCTGAGCTTCCACGAAATCGCGCAGGAATTGGACCGCCTGATCCGCGCCGCGCGCTCGAAGCAGTTGACGCGAAGCGATGTCGAGGGCGGAACCTTCTCTATGTCAAACTTCGGCGCATTCGGGAGCCTGCTTGGCACCCCCATCATTTATCAGCCGCAAGTCGCCATTCTCGGTATGGGCGCCATCTTTGAGGCCCCAGCTGTGGTGAATCACAAAGTCGAGGTGCGGAGTCAGCTCTACTTGAGCTTTTCCTTTGACCACCGCGTCATTGACGGCGCCATGGGCGGCCGCTTTCTCAATGCCATTCAGACCCGCACGGAATCGCTCGAAGAAAAAGACCTCGGTTGCGAAAAACTCTAGCGCGGATATAATCGCCTTTACCTTCACCCCCACACTTGCTACACCCGCACGCGCTATGGGACAAAACATTCGTACTCGCATCAAACAGGCCGCACGTCTTCGTCGCAAGAAACGCCTCAAAGAACGCGCGCGCCAGCAGAAAAAGGCCTAATTCCGGGCCTTCGTCCGCTCTTTTTCCTTTCGCCGTCGCGCCGCACTCTGCGGTGATCTCGGTGCGTCACGAGGTTCAATCGTTCGGATTTTACCGCCCAGCACTTGCATTCTGTCAGGTTGCACACGAGATTGGCGACTCAGAGTAACGAGATTCGCACGCAACGAGGTTTTCACTATGAGATTTACCATCAGCACATTGGCGCTAGTCGCTCTTCTTTCCATCGGCTGCTCGCGCGCCTCATCCGAAAAGGCCACCGCGCCATCGCACGAAGCGGAAGTGATTATTTCTTCGACCGAGCAGTTCGACAACGCAATTTCCTCAAAAGGTTTTGTGCTCGTGGACTTCTGGGCGACCTGGTGCCCGCCGTGCAAAATCATGAATCCCATTATCGCCGAAATCGCCAGCGAGCAGGCGGATAGCCTCACGGTCCTCAAGGTGG
This sequence comes from Kiritimatiellia bacterium, assembly GCA_023953695.1. Lineage (GTDB taxonomy): Bacteria > Verrucomicrobiota > Kiritimatiellia > CAIVKH01 > CAIVKH01 > JAMLJG01. The sequence continues at coordinate 8,450 of JAMLJG010000023.1, read as the reverse complement.
ATGTGGACGAAAACAACGAATTGGCCGCGCGCTATAAAATTGAAGCCATCCCGACGTTCATTCTCTTCAAAGACGGCAAGCCCATTGACATGAAGGTCGGCGCGTTTTCCAAAGACAAGGCCCTCGCTTGGCTCGATGCGCACCGCGGTTGAGTCGAAGAACGCAAAGAGAGCAGCGCATCACTCCCCGCGCGATCCCGCGCCGCTTCACGCCTCTATTTCTTTGAGGCCTTCGCCCACGCGTCCTTGAGTGTGACCGTGCGGTTGAAGACGGGCCGACCGGGCTTCGAATCGAGGCTATCGGCCACGAAATATGCAATGCGTTCAAACTGGAACGCCTCGCCGGGTTTTGCCTCGGCAAGGGCAGGCTCTGCATGCGCCGTGACCGTTTTCAGCGAGTCGGGATTGAGAAACTCCGTGAACTCTCGACCCTCTTGAGAATCGGGTTGCTCGATGGTGAACAAGCGATCGTAGAGGCGGGCCTCCAGCATTTGTGCGCCGTGCGCGGGAACCCAGTGAATGGTTCCCTTCACCTTCAATTCGGCGGTTGGCGGGTCCCAGCGACAAATGATTCCCGTCACCGCGCCCGCATCGTCCTTTTGCACGCCGGTGCACGTGAGAAATCCCGCGTAGCGGATGCGGACAGACTTTCCGGGCGAGAGTCGGAAATACTTTGGCGGCGGCGTCTCCGCGAAATCGTCGCGCTCGATATAAAGCTGTGAGCCGAACGGAATCCGGCGCGATCCCGCCGCAGGATCTTCCGGATTGTTCACTGCCTCAATATCCGCCGGCAGCGCCTCGGCATTTTCAATCGTGACGAGCAAGGGATCCAGCACCGCCATCCGGCGGAGCGCCGTCTTGTTTAGCGCATTTCGAATACAGTGCTCCAACAGCGCAACATCTGTGAGACTTTCATACTTGGTGATGCCGATCTCCTCGCAGAACGCGCGGATGGCCTCCGGCGGCACGCCGCGTCGGCGCAGGCCTGAAATTGTCGGCATGCGCGGATCATCCCAGCCCGACACGAGTTTCTTCTGAACGAGTTCGAGCAGCTTTCGTTTGCTCATCACCGTATAGCTCAAATTGAGCCGGGCAAACTCGATCTGGCGCGGGCGCGCGGGGAAGTTTTCGAGTTGATCCACCACCCAGTCGTAGAGCGGGCGATGCACCTCGAACTCCAGCGTGCAGAGCGAGTGTGTGATGCCCTCGAACGCATCCTCAAGCGGATGCGCATAGTCGTACATCGGATAAATGCACCACTCGTTGCCCGTCAGATAGTGGTGCTCCCGCATAATGCGATAGAGCACCGGATCCCGCAGGTGGATATTCGGCGCAGCCATATCAATCTTCGCGCGAAGACAGAGCGAGCCATCGGGAAATTCGCCTGCGCGCATCCGCGCGAAAAGGTCGAGGTTTTCTTCCACACTGCGATTGCGGAAAGGGCTTTCCTTGCCCGGCCGTGTCGGCACCCCCCGGTAGTCCTTCCACTGCTCCTGGGTCAACTCGCAAACATAGGCCTTTCCTCGCTTGATCAAATCGCAGGCAACGGCATACATGCGCTCGAAATAGTGTGCGGAGAAAAAGAAATGGTCGCCCCAATCCCAACCCAGCCAGCGCACATCCGTCTTGATACTCTCCACATACTCCATGGACTCCTTGGCAGGATTTGTGTCGTCCATGCGCAAGTGGCAGCGACCGCCGAACTCACGCGCCATGCCGAAATCGAGGCAAATTGCCTTGGCATGACCGATGTGTAGATAGCCGTTGGGTTCCGGCGGAAACCGCGTGACGACCGCCCCGCCATTCTTCCCCGCCTGTTGATCCGCTGCGATGATATCGCGGATGAAATGGGACGGCCTGTCATGAGCAGCTTCGGAATCACGGGGATCGTTCATGTCGTAAAAAACCTTGAGAGAACGTGTAGTACTAGCCGCGATTTCCGTTCTGCGAAAGCAAAAAGGCAAAACAGATCCCTCACTTTGCGCGTGACAAACGCCCCCTTGGAATGGCACAAGAGCCGCATCACCCGCGTCGGGCGTATAGCTCAGTTGGCTAGAGCACTTCCTTGACATGGAAGGGGTCACAGGTTCAAGTCCTGTTACGCCCACCACTTCGGCCCACCGCACCCACTACCCTCGATCTTCTGTCATCTCAGACAAAAGGGTAGGGCGTCTTGGCCTCAAGGCGCCGCAGCGGTTCCGCCCAACCCGCCCGCTCGATCTTCACCCACGAAAGGTAGGGCGGTTTGACTCAAACCGCCGTGAGCAGTTCAGCCAAACCCGCACACTCCCGCCTGAACCCATCCGGCGCGTTGGGCCAACGCGCCCTACCCACCCACAATCCTGCGCAGGGCGAATACGTCTCGCTTGAAGCGTTCTGCTTGTCCGCCGCCGCGCTCCCCATCTCGACAGACGGGCGGAATGTGATACTATAGTGACACTATGAAGACCGAGCTTGTCACCACATTGAAGCGCCAGGCCACTCGCTTGATCGCAGAACTGAAAGAAGACCCGACTCCGGTCTTGATCACCGAGCACGGACGCCCTGCCGCTTACCTTGTCAATGTGGCCAGCTACGAAGAGCAGCAAGCGCGCATGCGGATATTGGAGGGCATTGCCCGAGGCGAGCGCGCAATCCAGCAAGGCCGCGCCGTGAGCCATGAGCAAGCGGCAAAACGGATGAAGCGATGGCGCGCTTGATTTGGTCCGAGCCCGCGCTCGCCGACCTCGAGACCATCGCCGACTACATCGCCCTCGACAAACCGGATGCCGCTGCGCGTTTCGTCCAACAGGTGTTCGCGCGCGTCGAGCGGCTCATTCAATTTCCGAAATCCGGCGGGCGCGTGCCAGAGCTTCCCAACTTGCCCTATCGGCAACTGGTCGTGCCGCCAAGTCGAATCTTTTACCGCATGGAAGGGCGCGATATCCTCATCGTTTTCATCATGCGCGGCGAACAGCGCTTTCGAGGAAAGCATCTGATCGAAAGAGACGCGGAATGACCCGCCTATTGCCCGCGAAAGGTAGGGCGGTTTGGCTCAAACCGCCGTGAGCAGTCCAGCCCAACCGACTCATTCATGCCTCAACTCATCCGGCGCGTTGAGCCAACGCGCCCTAACCACACCGCGCCCACGTTCTCACCCACAAGGGTCGCGCCACTCGCCTCAACCCGCCGTGACTGATTCCGGCCAAACCCCGCACGCTCACGGCGCGCGCTCTATTTCCCGATCTCTTCCCATGCGCCTTTTTCGGGAAACCAGACGATGCGACCCCGCTCGAAGGTGTTCATGCGGCCGGATGCGCCGTAGTCGGTTTCGTCGCTGGTGGGATAGCCGAGGGCGCTGGTCTCCCATCCGAGTTGAGCCCATCGCTCGCGAATGGAGCCGTAGATGGCGCATGCGGGCGTGCGCGTTCATACGACCCCGAGCTTGTCGAGGGGGAGTCCGCTGGGGGCGGAGCGCATGTCGCGCACTTGGCCGAACGATCCCGCGAAGGCGGGAGCGTGAGGGCAAGGCGCGTGATGCGCGAAGGGGGCGGCATCGGGGCGGACCGGCGCGGCGTGTGCGTAAGCAGACGCCGTGACGGGCCGGGGGCACAGACGGATTGCATGGCCTTTCCGTGTAGCGTTCTCTCGTCACTCAGAGATTAGATTCAATCGCAAGACACTCGAAATGATTCGGTTCGTGCAGATGTCATATGGGGAAATCCCCAATCGGGACGCCAACGAGTCAGAAATTGACACTGGGTCGTAAACGATTACTGCGTCGATCACTAATGATCGTCCCTCACTGTAAGGAGCGACATCCACAGCCCAAGAATTATCAACGGCGCGCAGAACAAACGATGAGCGCGATGGAAGCACCTCGGGCCAGTCATTGCTGACGGGCGAGGATTTATCAATTATACAAGTGTTGCTCAGGCCCAACTGATCATTCGGCGCAATCGGGGGAAAGCTCCTATTGCTTGGCTCCCGATCTAGAATCGGCGGCGTAACCGGAATGACGTAGTCACCATCGGCGGAATAGGCTTGAATATAATTTTCGAAGAAAGCATCCGCCCAAGCAACATGCATCATGACAGTCGTGTTATTTTGAATCACCGCACGTATTTCAAAGGGCTCACCAAGCGCAACGTCCACCGATGAGGACAACAATTGAATCTGAAAGGCGTCGTCGCGAGATGGTGGAGGCGGCACGTCATTTGATCGCGCATTGAGCATGCGTAGCGCCACCCGACAGGCCCTGCTAACATGCGGCCGCTGAGTATTGTTCAGCGCTTCTTGGAGATACGGAACCCCATCGCTGTTCCCCAGCATCCCCAATGCAAGCGCGAAGTAGCGATTATCATTGCGAAGAAGTTCTTCACCAATAAACGGCGCAGACTCTTGATCGCCCGCCGCCGCAAGCGCCGTAAGCGCGTAGTACCAAGAGTCGCCTTGACTTGTATCGGCGAGACGTGATCGAAGGTATTCACGTTCAGACAATGACAACGACTTCGCATCCTTTGCAACCCTCCATTTTTCTGAGTGAGATAGCTCCGCATCTTCAAAGACCATGCTGAAAACATTTGTGTGCCCCCGAGAACGCTGTTCATCAGAAGTTGCACCGTGCGATACAGCTAAAGTCAAGAGAACCAGCACATAACTTCGAATGTTCATGTTCGTCGCGCCCTCTTCGGTTAATACTCTGTTATTCCGTCAGTCCACTGTTTCCCGGGATATGCCCAGTCCTTAGTTGCATCTGATACGTATCCGGGTTCTTCCTGCCGACACAAGAATTCATTGTCCCCGTAGGTTGCGTATGTTGGGTGGATCGTCGACGCCAGAGCATAGGTATCTGCGTCGTTAACGGAAAAATAGTACGGAGCTATGTTTTCCTGAGCATCAGGAACCCCATCTCCATCAGTATCTGGTAGTGTGGACCAAGTCTGATGTATCCACTGATGCTTTTTCTCGTGTATCACCGTGCCTGCAACCGCATCAATTCCATCTGCATTGATGCCTATCGAGAATATCAAGTTGGTGTTCGTTTTGTGCGTCACGGTAGATGTGTATTTTGCCTCTGGAGCGGCACTGTATAGATACAAAGTATCCGTGGAGGAAACGTACTGTCCGCGAATATCACCGTTTGTTCCCCCGTACACGAAATCAGACATGCCCCCTCCGACCGCCCCTTGCTGCCAATAGTAGAACCAGTTCGGTGTCGTTCCCGAACCCACGCCGGGATGATTCAGCGCATCTCTCTCGAAGAAGACTTTTGTGTGGCCCGATGATACGAGATCAAGAACACCAACTGAAACAGTCACATTCTTCAAACCAAATGATGAATTCGTTGCGGGAAGCGATGTGAAGACAGCTTTTTCCCTCCAATCGTTGAACGCCAGATCATAGTTAGCGATGCCGTAGCCTGAACCTCCGTTTTCCCACGACAAGGTCGAACCAGAAACGCCATCGATCAACCATTGAACATTGCTTTCAAGCATAGAGCGGACGATCTCGAGATCCGGCCTGATCTTAACTATACACGCGACTTCACAGACTCCTGTTGATGCGCTGTCGAAGTCGTTATGAAAGTATTTCGATAGGGCCGCTACGTCAGGCCTCGTCATTTCGACCGTGATGTGATCATACCTCAAATCCGCCCCGCGTTCAGGCGGCGACAGATTGGGTTCCGGCGACTCATTCTTGACGATCAGGCGCGGAACGAGGTTCGTGTCCGACACGATGGCACTGGTGATCGAGGTTCTGCCGCCGGTGGTGTAGTTCGTCGCGACGTTCTCCCAGCTCACCGAGAAGTATTCCGTTACCGGACCGCCCTCCCCAAGCACCACGCTGATCGTCTGCGTGGTCTTGATTCCCACGAACTTCAAGCCCAGCCATGTCCCGTTTTCGCCCATATCGTCGCCGTTGTTCCAGCCGGATTTCGGCTTGTGGTATTCAATCACATTAAACGGAACGGCGGTATACGAATTGGTGCTGTCCGGCTGAGAGTTCTGATTTTGCTCGGCGAGATTCGACACGCCGTCGCCGTCATAGTCCAGCGTGGCATGATCCTCCCAGTTGGTCGGGCTGTACCCCAACGCGATTTCCCATCCGTCGTAGAAGCCGTCGCCGTCACTGTCGGGATTCGAGGGACTCGTGCCGTATGTCGCCTCGGAGCCGTCCAAGGTAAAGGTATTCGTTCCCCACGGATACCCGTCGCTGTCGGTGTCCATGTCGAGCGGGTCCGTGGAAGACACGGCGAACACTTCATTGGAATCGTTCAGGCCGTCCCCATCGCTGTCGGCGGTAAACGGCTCGGTGGGTCGGGAGCCGAAGGGATTCAGAGCGCCGGTCAGTTCGTCGATAGTTGAAAGCCCATCCTGATCGGGGTCGGAGGTCCCGGCGTATCTGGGAACAGGGTTCGTCTTCCAAGTCCATTCACTTCCCCCGATGTTGAGATCCCTGCCCTGAGGATTGCGAATAATGCTCTGCCCCGGCTTCGCATAGGGCGCGTAATATTCATCAAAGAAATTATCGAAGCCTCCCTCGTAATACCCCTCGTTGTTCGGCCATTCATAGAGGCAGGCATCGACAATCAGCACTTCGTTCGTCTCCGGGTTGCCGCCAGGTCCGGATATCCTTATCGCGGCGGTTCGGGTTGTCGACCCATTGTAGGGGATATCCAGATTCAGCGTCCCGGTGAGATCGCCCGTCGTGGAACCACCTGATTCAGCGATGACCAGAAAGTCAGCGGCCTGTATGACAGTGTTGGAGGGAAATTCATACATGACCTCCATGCTCGCATATTCGGACGCCTCGATCCTGAACCCGCTGATATCGATGGGCAACAGATTCCTATTGAAAAGCTCGACCCATTGATTTTCCCCCGGCGACGGATTGTAAACGAATTGGTTGATCATGAGACCCGGCCCGAAGCCCGGATTGCTCAGGCGATCAAACGGATCGGTGGTCTGATCGAATTCCTCGATATTGCGCCAACCGTCCATATCGGGATCCAACGCTGCGTCAGCGTCGTCAAGCGGATCAAGACCGTTGCTCCACTCCCAGCCATCAGGCATGCCATCCCCATCAGTGTCTTCATCCTCCGGGTCGGTTTTTACGACGAACAGCTCAAAAGCGTCGTTGAGGCCGTCTTCATCGGTATCAATTTCATTATTTCCAAAGGAATAGAACCTGTTGACGTGATTCGTCTCGGCATCAAATCCCATGGGGCGGGTATCCGTCCAGGCGGTAAAGGTTTCGCCGGTGAGCAGGAGGTTCGTGTAAACCAGTTCCCAAACACGCTCGAGGCCCATGAAGCTGTTGGTAGGATTAGCTTCGCAGTTCATCACGCAGTTCGTGCATTCGTTGGTTCCCGGCGGCGGAGGATCGCCGCCGCCCCCACCTCCACCGCCGTCGTTGGTGTCCACACACGCCGGAGTGTCGTAGGAATAGGCAGACCAGACAGTCCCCGAGAACGAGGCCGTGTACTCTATGTTCAGCAAGAGGCCGTTCGTGACCTTTTTCATTTCGGCGATGGCCAGTTCATCCCCGCCGCTCATGAGCAGCATCATTTGACCACCGCCCTCTTCTTCCTCTTCCTGGTCGGCCAGCATCGCCTCGTATTCCTCGGCGGCGAGATCGGCGTCCTTGAGCGTGACCTGCCAGACCACGCGGCGCTTGGACAGTTCGCGAAACAGGTAGTTCTTGTACGGCTCGCCGGACTTGGTGTTGGGCCAATCGGGCACCTTATAAACGACTTCTTCCTCGAAGTCTTCGCCGGTATCGCGCATGACCAGCAGTTCCCCGCCGATCATGTCTTCATAAATGATCAGCTTCGTTCCGTGGGCCACCTCTTTGGCGAGGGAACTTTTCGGCGAGATATAGAAATCCCCCACGTTGAACGTGACGTACCAGTCCGGCTGTTCCTGGAACCCGGCCAGTCCGTAGGTGCTCTCGATGGATTCGATCTGGCTGGCGTAGAGATACCAGTCCGGCACGCACATCGGGTAACTTTTCTCCCGGTAGTCGAGATATCGCTGGACGAGGTCTTCGTACGAATCGACGGTATTCGATTCATCCGAGAACTGCGCCACCGACCAGCCGACTGAAACGATCAACATGAGAATCGACAGTAGCGCCAACAGGCGGAAGTCCACCCTGCCGCAGAGACGATTGAGTTTCTGCACCATGTTGAAATTCCTTATGCGTGGCAGCAGTATTCGTCTTCACGACAGCGACGAGCAAGTTAATCTTACATAAATCGTTCGTACGCAATGAACACTTACCTTTTATGGTCCGTAACTTTTGGAGCGAAAGGAAAGACCACTTTGGGACCAGTTTGCCAACGCTTCTGCTCGCGCATGAATCCGGACGCTCGCGACCGCATCGAGAAACACCCTGCAATCATTGAGTATTCAGAAACCGCCCGGACGTGACGACTTCCTTGACATGGAAGGGGTCACAGGTTCAAGT
>JAMLJG010000022.1 GCA_023953695.1 Kiritimatiellia bacterium | reverse complement strand
GCACACCTTTGCTCTTGCCGCGTCGGGGCTAATGGTGGTTCGAGCTATCTTTGTTCATCGAATAGTCGGCTTCTGATGTTCTGTTCCGAGTAGGACCTTTGTGCCGGGAATCGGAAGAGTGGTATACCTGCGCCGGCAAGAACCTTATCAACAAATACATCCCGCTCTTTTCGGTTTGGCTTTTGGTGGGACTTGTCGTCCAGTTCTATCGCGAACTGAATCGTCATGTTTACTGGATCAACGGCGAGGAAGTCCACATGCTTGCTTTGAATCGCATTGAATGCCGATTGCCACGATCTCCGGTCAGTTCCGCGCTTGACTCGTATGATGTCGGCCAACCGTACTTTTGAGAATAGTCGGTAGTGTCCCGAGACTGCAGCCTCGAGAGATCGAAAGAACAGAAGCTCGGTCGGGGACATTAGTCCATCTTCCTTTTCGTACAGGAGGGGTAGTGCCTTCACCGATCGCTGCTTGGCCGGAATGACCTTCAGTGTGGCGTTGATCACCATTGCGATGATCAATAATACGATTGCGGGCAGCAGTAGTTGTTGCATGTTTTCCTAACCTCCTGCAGGTGGGGAATGGGGCGGAGGCGGTTGTTCGGCGCTCGCCTCGTTTTTCTTGGTTTCGCTCTTCTTTTCGTTTCCGGTTAACCCGGCGGTTGCCAAGTAGTCACCCCATGTGGTCATAAACTGGAGATCGTTGGCAGGTGTGCTGTTTTGCGGAGCTGCGGCGGCGGTGGGTGGCTTTGTCTCTGGTGGTTTGCGGGTCGCACTGCTCGGTGATTCCCGATGTGCGAGATGTGGCCGTTCTGGAGTCGGGATCTCTTTGCCGTGCATCGGAATGAGGACGGGGCGTTGGCAATGCGGGCAATCGAATGTGTCGCCGGCGGCGTCGTGGGTTGCGAGCAAATAGTTGTTGCATTGAGGGCAGGAAAAGAGAATGTCGCCCGATGGAACAGCGATGAGGGCGCCACATGTGGGGCAGTCGAATTCATATCCACTGTCGTCGGCCGATGCGCTCAGGTGTGTTGCGCAGGAGCGGCATTTGAATACGAGCTCGTACATGGCGTTGTGTTTTCCACACGAGTCGCGTTGTTGGCCGCGCCCGTGTTGGCGGAAGTATAGCGATGTGGGGGCGGGAAGGGCGATTCTTTTTAGTGAGATGTTGTGTGCGGGTGGGTGTAGTGTGGGGGGATGAGCAATGCAGAAATGTGGAATGATCGGTTTCGGGTGGAGGGGTTTGCGTATGGGGTGGAGGCGAGTCTCTATTTGAAGGGCAAGGCGGATTTGTTGCGAGCGGGGCAGCGGGCTTTGGTGGTGGCGGATGGAGGGGGGCGGAATGGGGTTTGGTTGGCGGAGAGGGGGTTGGAGGTGTTGTCGGTTGATTTTTCGCAGGAGGGGCTGGCGCGGGCGGCGGAGTTGGCGGTGGCGCGGGGTGTTTCGTTGGAGTTGGTGTGTGCGGATTTGACGAGGTGGGTGTGGCCGGTGGGGGTGTTTGATTGGGTGGTGAGTGTGTATTGTCATTTCGGGCCGGAGGATCGAGTGCGGGTACATCGCGCGATGGTGGATTCGCTGAAGCCGGGTGGGCATATTCTCGTGGAGGCGTTTCACAAGGATCAGATTGCGTATCAGTCGGGGGGGCCGCGCGATGTGGCGCTGTTGTATGATGAAGCATCGCTGTGCGCAGATTTTGCGGATGCGGAGGTTGTGGAGTGCGGCAGGGTGGGTGTGACGCTTGATGAGAGTCGGCTGCATCGCGGCCCCGGGGTTTTGATTCGGGCGCTGATCCGAAGGCGTTGAGGTTGCCGCGCCTGCCTTGGTGGTTTGGCGCTGCCGGGGCCTTGCGGCGGCTTTTGGTGGGGACCGCCGCAAGGCTTTGATGGCCGATCTGTGGGGGGGCTAGGGCTGTTGGTTTAGATCAATGCGATAGACGCCGTGCGCGTTGGCGGGGGCGGTGTCGGTGTAGACGTTTTCCGGCGGTGTCGCGGGAAGGGCCGGCGCGATGGTGGTGAAGGTCTCGAGGTGGTTGGTGGAGCGGGAGACGTCGTAGAGGCGATTGCTGGCGCTTTGCCAGCGGATGACGATGCCGCTGCCGCTGATTTGGGTTGCCTCGTGGGTCATGATGAGGAGGGAGGCGGGATCGTTCGGGTCTGTGCCTGCGAGGAACTCATTCACATCGCTGAATCCGTCGAGGTCGGTGTCCGAGTCTTCGTCGGCTATATCAAGATCTCCGAAGTTGTCTAGTTCCCATTGATCGTCCATGCCGTCGTTATCGGTGTCGTTTGAGAGGACGGTGATGGTGACGTTGCTTGAGGTGGAGCCATCTTTGTCTGTCGCGTAGAAGACGACGTTGTAGATGCCGGTGGGGGTGGGGTTGGGCCAACTGAAGGAGCCGTTTTCGTTGGTGGAGCCGAATGTTGCGCCGGAGGGCAGGTTGCTGACCGTGAGTGTTACGGTGTCGCCATCGGTTGGCGTCGCGGAGACGGCGAAGAGCAGGGCGTTGCTGATGGTGACGGATTGATTGCCAATCGCGTTCAGGACGGGCGGTTGTCCTGCGGCGCTGGTGCAGCCCCAGAGGGCGATGTCGTCAATGGACCAGATTTCCTGCGAGGCGTTATTGTTGGCGATGACGCGGAGGGCAATGGAGGTCGCGCTGTCCGGAATGTTGATGTAGAGGTTGGCGGGCGCGTTGGTGAGGGTTCCGCCCGAGTCCACGCGATTGCTGACGAGGGTTCCGGCCGTTGTGATGAGGTCGTTTGTTGCGCCATAGCCCCAGCGCGCGTTGTTGTTGCCGGCCACGATGATGTCGGGGGTTGCGGAGAAGGCGCTGCCGTTGAGCGCGACATAGATTCTTGCGAGGTCGGTTGAATCGGCGCCGTTTGCGGCGGTTGTGGAGGTGCTCGACAGGCGGACGCTCACTTGGCGACCCGTTGATCCTGCGATGGGCATGCTGGCGAGTTCGAGTGTCGAGCTGGCGTTGTTGGCTTGCCAGGAGTAGCTGCCGGTTCGAATGCGTTGGCTTGGCGGTGTGTCGCTGGCGCCGGCGGCGGAGGATATGCCGTTGCTTCCGGTCGCGATGGTCCACGAGTTGCCGGCCTCGAAGCCTTGGAAAAGGAGGTTGGTGCAGTCGCCGGGGCCTCCGCCGCCCGCTTGGACGGTGATGGCGATGGTTTCGCTGTCGGAGCCGTCTTTGTCGGTTGCGTAGAAGGAGACGTTGTAGGTGCCGAGGGGGGTGGGGTTGGGCCAACTGAAGGAGCCGTTTTCGTTGGTGGAGCCGAATGTTGCGCCGGAGGGCAGGTTGCTGGCCGTGAGTGTTACGGTGTCGCCATCGGTTGGCGTCGCGGAGACGGCGAAGAGCAGGGCGTTGCTGATGGTGACGGATTTGTTTCCGATCGGATTCAGCGTGGGCGGAACGTTGCTGCCCGCGGAGGTTGTGATGTTGGTGGTGGCGGAGTTTGCGCTGTTCGACGTCGAGTTGTAGGCCCGCGCGCGGTAGTAGTAGGTGACGCTGTTGGCGAGGCCGGTGACGGATGCGGAGGTTGCATTGCCGATGTCGCGGTTTTCATAGCCGGGAACGAAGTCGGGCGAGCCGCCGCCTGATTCGAGTTGGAATGCGTCGAGAAGGAAGCGGTTTTTCGAAAGGCCCTTCGCGTAGAATTGGATTTTCGAGGAGGCGGTTCCGCCGGTGATGGAGAGGGTTTGCAGAGTCATGGTGGCGGGCGGGGTGATGTCGCTCCCGACTTGCGCGAATGTTGAGCCATCGGGGGCGTGCATGACTTGAACGGCGCCGGCGTCGGTGCCGTATTGGCCGATCTCAAAGTGCAGTGTGGCGGCGCCGCCGTTGGCGGAGAGGTCAATGGTTGGTGTTGTGATGACGCCTCGCGCGGAGGAGCTGCCGAGTTTAGCGCGGCCGCCGTCTGTATAGACCTTTTCGCCGGTCCAGCCGGATGTTTGCGTGTAGGTATCCAGCGATCCGCTGATGTCGGTTGAGCCGTTGGCGGGGGTGAAGAGGGAGAAGTTTTCGGAGAGGACGACGCCACCGCCACCGCCGGAGAATGTCTCGTTGGTGCTCACATCAAGGCGATAGCCGGTGGCGTTGGAGGAGGCCAGCCAGTTGGCTGTGAACTGGTCTGCCTGCACGCCGCTGGCCGCCTGTATTTCGGGGGGCAGAAGGGGAATGACGGCGGGTCCTACGGAGATGGAGACGACTTGTGTGACTGTGAGGGCGCCATCGTTGACGGTGAACACGGCGGTGTAGGCTCCGGTGGCAGAGGGCGTCCACGTGAAGGTGCTTTCGATGGGCGCGATTCCGTTGCCGGTCGGGAAGATGGCCCCGGTTGGCGCGGAGTTTGTGCGGAGCGTCACCGTGTCGCCATCCGGATCGCTGCCTGTGACGACGAAGGAGAGCTCCGATCCAACGGCGCCGGTTTGATTGGTTCCGCCGGCGACAGAGATGCTGGGTGGGGTATTGGTGGGTCCGCCGCCACCGCCCGCGCAGGAGAGGCCGTTGACGACGACATTGTCGAGATACCACGTGTTGAAGCTGGAACTGAAGCGGAACGCGACATTCGCCGAGGAGGCCAGGTTGGGAGAGCTTGTCAGGTCGAAGGTGACATTGCTGCCTGTTGTGCTGGCGTTGAAGGATCCCACGGTGGTCCATGCGCCGGCGCCGATTTTGTATTCGAGCAGGCCCGATTTTCCATTTCCTCCGCTGCTGGCGTCCACGAAAAAGACGATTTGCGTCGGGTAGTTGACGGCAGGCGTTTCCAGCGTGGCGCCGGTGCCGAACGAGCGGCAGTTGGGCGAGCTTTGATAGTGGGAGGAGCTGGTGTCGTTGGCGGTGCTTCCGTTCACCCAGTTGGTGGGGACGGAGGCGGATGCGTCGAAGTTTTCTGAGAGTAGGTTGGTCGAGACGCACGAGACATCGGTGACCGTTATGACGATGGCTTCGGAGTTGGTCCCATCTTTGTCGGCCGCGAAAAACGTCACATTGTAGGTGCCCGTTGCGGTGGGCGCGGTGCCAGAGAATTGGGCGCTGGCGGCGCTGGTATTTGTGGCGCCGGGGAATGTGGCCCAGCCGGGGATGCCGGTGGCGCTCAATGCGATCGAGTCGCCATCAATGGGGTCGTTTGCGGTGACGGTGAATTGGAGGAGTTGATTGGTGAGAACGGTCTTGTTTCCGATCGGCTCGATCGAGGGAGGCACGTTGCTGGGTGTGTAGGCCGTGGCGTTGTAGGCCACGAGGACGAAGTCTTGATCGAGCGAGCCGCCATAGTTGGGCACGCCATCGGAGTTGATGTTGGCGGCGGTGACGACGATGGTGACGAGGCCGGTGGTTCCGGCGGGAAGAAAGACGCTTTCCACGTTGTTGCGCACGTCGGCCGTGCCGCCGGTGGTGGAGGTTGCGCCGCTGAAGACGTTGCCTTTGTAGGTGGTTCCGTTGACGTTGACTTCGAGGTTGAGGTTGTTCTTGTAGGCATTTCCCGAGAGCGATCCGGGCGCGTCGGTCCAGCCGAGTGTGATGCGCACGGGATTGGTTGCGCTATAGACATTTGCGTAGAACGTGCGGGATTGGCCGCTTGCAGTAAAGAGGTCGTTTGTCAACTGATCGCGAAGGACGCGCGGGATGCCGTCAAAGGCGAGGCCGAGGTGCATCATGCCCATGCCCTGATTGTTCGAGGGGAGCGTGTCATTGGCATATACGCCATTCATGTAGCGAGTGGCGTTCATCAGATAGGCCTTTGTCATGGCGGGGCTCGGCGTGCCCCAAACTTGATTGAGGAAGTACTGATAGACCAGGGAGGCGCCGCCCGCGACTGCGGGGGTTGAGTGGCTGGTGCCGCTGGATGCGGCGTAGTTGGTCTGGCCTGCCGGCTGATACTTGTCGCACACGCCGTCGCCTGTGTAGCCCGTCATGAAACTTGCTGCGCCAGCGATGTGCGTGCCGGGCGCGACGATATCGGGCTTGATGCGGTTGTCTGTGCAGGGGCCCCGGCTGGAGAAGTCAATGATGTCATTGGCGTTGTTGGCGCCGCTGTTGGGCGTCGCGCATCCGTCCGTGCCGGTCTGGTTATAGTTTTCCGCTGCGCCAACGGAGATGATGTTCTTTCCCGATCCCGGGGGGCCGATGGTCTTGCTCCCGGGGCCATCATTGCCGGCGGCGAATACGAAGAGGGTTTCCTGATTGCCGGCGACGCCGGCTCGCGAATCGCGCGTCCACGTGTCGTAGTCTTGGGACGAGACATCATAGGATCCATCGCCGGTGGAGCCCCAGCTATCCGAGCTGATGCGCACGCCCCGGTAGTGGTTGGTGGCGATGAACGTTCGCTCTTGCGTGGAGGAGGGTATCCATGTGCCGCCATCGGCGAAGACCTTGGTGTTGCCCATGTTGGCGAATGGGTTGATTCCGAGTCCGCGGTGGTAGCCATCGCCATCCACGTAGGGCGAGCCGGTGAGGTCGTTGTAGCCGCCAACGATGCTTACGTTGATGTTGCCGTGACCATCGAGGCCGTGGGAGTTGGATTGGCTCAAATTGCTGGAATATTGAGAGTATTTGACGCGGCTGGCATTTGCGGCAGAACCCGCTTTGCGAAATTCGGGATTGGCCGGATTGGTCGCCACGCCGCGATCCCATCCATCGTCCGCAATATCCACGATGAACCCGGACGAATCGAATTGAGCTTGAGAGAAGCCGACTGTGTTGGTGAGCCAGTTCAGATAGCCGGGGCCGGAAGGTTGGCTTCCCGCGCCATTCAGATTGCCCGCCACGATCTGGCCCTGTCGTTCACCGCGCTTTTTTGGCGGGATGTAGGTGTTGATGTTCAGGACATCGGCGAAGGTGGCGATGTCCGCGAGGGCGCTGGCGGGAAGGTCCACAATGATGTTCACGAAACCCAGTTGTTCGTTGGTGACGACGCTGCGAATGGGGGCCAGCGCGAACGCTTCGATGTAGGCGATGGATTCGGCGTTTGCCTCTTCATCGTGCACGAGTTGAATTGCAAATAGATTGCTGTCCGCATCCGCAGACTTGCGCTTCAGCAGTTCTTCGGGGCGCGCGCGCGGGTTGATTTTATCCGTCGCCAGAAATGCGCCCTGCCAGTGGACGTGGGAGAGTCCGGCGCGAAGCGTTTTGCGCGCTGTGGCGCCGCCATAGACGATGTAGGTGTTGTCGGGAACGTAGTCCACGATTCGGTAGCCGGATGCTTCGAGTTGCGCGACCCATTCGGGTTGAATCGGGCCATCGAACTGAACGAGGTGAAGTCGGTCGCCTGCGGTGTCGGCTGCCGCGCGTTGAGCGGGGGCGGGGGTGGAGGTGTCAATCGCGCCTGCATTCAGGTGAATCGTTTGCGCGGTGGCCGGGGTGGCTAGAAAGGCGAGCGCCGCGACGGCGCATCCGGCAAGGCGAACGAGAGATTTCATAGAAACAACTCCTGCACGACCGTCCCCGTTGCCGCGGCTGGCAAATATCCGACCCACGTCGGTACACGATCATTAAAAGAAAACACTAGAGATTCTTGGCTTCTTCAACAAGATAAATCGAAACGGTGAACTCGCGCGGTTTTCTGCGCCGAACCTTGACACCGCCGCCGGCCACGGAGCACTCTTTCCGGCGCATGGTGGCGAGCTGGGCTCAGCCTGCCGGCGCTGTGCGGAATGGGGAGGAGGAGTTGCAATGAAAATGCGCTTGAGCGCGGTGTTTGTGGCGCTGGCAGTAGGTGTGGTGTCGGCCTCGCAAGCAGAGGAGGGGGCCCACGACTCGGCCGGTTCCATTGAGTTCGGTCGGCATCTGGTCAAGATCAGCGGCTGCAACGACTGCCACACGCCCGGTTATTCGATGAGCAGTGGGCGGGTGCTAGAAAAGAATTGGCTCATTGGCGATTCGCTGGGCTGGCGCGGTCCGTGGGGGACGACGTATGCGCACAACTTGCGCTTGATCGCGGCCTCCATGGACGAGGAGCAGTGGGTGAGATACGCGCGCGCGCTCAAGCCGAAGCCGCCCATGCCGGACACGGTTTTTGTTGCGATGAAGGAGGTGGAGCTGCGCTCGATATTCAAATTCATTCGCAGTCTCGGGTCCGCCGGCGTTCCCGCGCCCGCGTATCTTCCGCCGAATGTGGAGCCGCCACAGCCCTACGTACTGTTTCCTTCTCCGCCGCCGCCGGTTGAGTAGGGTGCGCGCGGCGGCGCGGCACATTTGGCGATTGGAATTGATGGGGGGCGTCCCTAGAATGGGCCGTTCTTTTCCGCTATGTCCACCAAGCCAAACAACGTGTTGGATCCCGATCAGTGGGTTGATCAGTATGTGGATTATCTCTACCGATTTGCCGTGGCGCGTGTGCGCGATCACCATACGGCGCTGGATCTGGTTCAGGAGACGCTGCTGGCGGGCCTGAAGGCGCGCGATCGCTATCGCGGGGTCGCTGCGGAGCGCACATGGCTGACGGGCATTTTGAAGAATAAGATTGTGGACTTCTATCGCCGCGGCCGGCGCGAGCTGCTCTTGGGCGACTTGGTGGATCAGGATTCCGAAGTTCCGCTCGCGTTCAATGAGCGCGGGCATTGGCAAGCGGGTCCCACCACGCCGGGCGAGTGGAAGGAAAAGCAGATTGCCGACATGGATCGGGACGAGTTTTGGAAGCGTTTTCAGGCGTGTGCCGAGCATCTTCCAGAGCAGACGCGCCGGGTTTTTGTGATGCGCGAAGTGGATGACGTTCCGGCGAGTGAAATCTGCGAGGCGCTCGGGATCACGGCGCAAAACTTCTGGACCATCATGCATCGCGCGCGCGCCTCGTTGCGCAAGTGCCTTGAGGCCAATTGGTTTTCGGTCACGTGATGCGCGGCGGGGCGATGGGGCCGCCGTTTCGCTAGGCGCTCTGCTTCTTGCAGGCTTCTTTGATTCGATTCTTGTCTTCTGTGCAGACGCATTTCTGCGGGTCCTGGCCGTATTTTTCTCCGCCCTTGCAGAGGTGCGTGTGCATGGCGTCGAGTTGATCGTGGTAGCGGCGGCAGAAGTAGCAGATGAGGAAGTGGAGTCGGCAGGAGAGTCGTTCTTTGAAGGTGAGTGGGCGGTCGAGTCGCTCGGAGGCGAGTTCGGCGACCTTCTCGCACGAAGGTGTGATGCGATCAATCCACTTGGCGAATGTTTTGTTCATGGCGCGCGCGAAAAACCCGATCTCAATGGTTCGTCGCCCGCGAGAGGGGAACCTGACGCAGAAAATTATGCTTCATTCTTTTCTGGGGCGGGCTGGGTCAGAGAGACCCTGAAGCAAGCGCCGCCGAGGGGGGAGTCCGTCACTTCGATCTGGCCGCGGTGGAGTTTGACGGCGGATTTGACGGAGAGCAGGCCGAGGCCTTCGGATTTGGTCGTGTAGAGCGGCTCGAAGAGTTTGGTGCGCAACGCTTGGGGCACGCCGGGGCCGTTGTCGTGCACTTCGAGAACTATGGTTTGGTCTTGAATTCGGAGGCGGAGCGATATTTTTCCCTTACCGCCGGTGGCTTCGGCGGCATTGAGGAGGAGATTGCTCAACAGCTCGCGGATCGCCGATTCGTTTGCGCGGCAGAGGGCGCGGTCAGGACCCTCGTAGTCCATAGAGCAGCCTCTTGCCGATTGGTGCGCGTGGATATAGCGCAGTTCTTGCTTTGCCACCTTTGCGAGGTCGAGTTCCGTCATGCCGTGCTGTTGATTCGCTTGGCCGATGCGCGAGAGTTGGCGCGCCATATCGTGGATGCGCTCGAAGGATTTGCCGATGTCGCCGAGCATTTCCGTGCTCTGCTCGTCGAGGGTCTGGTGCATTTGCAGCATTTCGACGTTGGTCATGCCGACTGTGAGGACGTTGTTGATGTCGTGCGCGAGCGAGTGGGCGAGGATCCCTGCGGCAGCCTTGCGCTCGGCAGCCATGAGCATTTGGCGCTGGCGGTCGAGGGCGCGCTGGGCTTTGGCCGCTCGTCGGAGGGAAAAGAAGAGGAAACAGAAAACGACGGCCGTGCTTACCGCGCCGAATAGGAGACCTTTGGCGGTCTGCAGTTGGGTGACTTCTTGAGGCGAGGCGGCGATTCGATCCACCCACGCATCGGAGAGCAAGATGTAAGAGACATAAATGAGGGCGTAGGCGCCGGCGAGAATCAGCGACACGAGCAGTGGCGAGCGCAGGCAGACAGACGGGGTGTCGAGATTATCATGGCCGCTTTTCATGGGGAGCCTCGGGGGAGAATCCTGTTCCTTCTTTTGGGCTGAATCAAGGAGAAGCGATGCGGGAAAATGGCTCTTCTTTTCCAATCGTTGGAATGCTATAAAGGCGATTCTTCCAACGGTTGGAAGATTAGGAAGAGGCGCGTTATGCTGGCAGGAACATATACGGCGATTGTCACGCCGTTCACTCGCTCGGGCGAGGTGGATTACAGTCGGTTCAGGGAGCTGATCGAGTTTCAGATTGAGGGCGGGGTCGAGGGCATTGTGCCGGTCGGAACGACGGGTGAATCGCCAACGCTCGACTATGAGGAGCACGAGCGCGTTGTTGAGGTGTCGGTTGAGGTGGCGCGCAAGCGCGTGAAGGTTATCGCGGGGACGGGGGCCAACTCGACGAGCGAGGCGCTGAAGCTGACGAAGCACGCGCTGGCGGCGGGCGCCGATGCGACGCTGCAGGTGACGCCTTATTACAACAAGCCGAATGCGCTCGGGATGACGCGGCATTTCGCGGCGGTTGCGGATTTGGGCTTGCCGGTGGTTCTCTATAATGTGCCGGGGCGGACGGGCAAGGAGATTCCGATCGAGGTGGTTGTCGAGTTGAGCAAGCACCCGAATGTCGTCGCGATCAAGGAGGCGGCGGGCAATGTGGACCGCGTGAGTCAGATTCGGACGCGTTGCGATTTGACGGTTCTTTCGGGCGACGATTCGCTGACGCTGCCGATGATGTCGGTCGGCGGGAGCGGTGTGATCAGCGTTGCTTCCAATGTTGCGCCGCGGGCGGTGTCCGACATGGTGCGGCACGCGCTGGCGGGTCGCTGGAGCGAGGCGCGCGCGATGCATCTGAAGTATTATCCGCTGTTTGCCGATTTGTTCATGGATACGAATCCGATTCCGGTCAAGACGGCGCTGGCGATGATGGGTCGAATTGAGGACACCTATCGGCTTCCGCTCTGCGAGCTGAGC
Organism: Kiritimatiellia bacterium; assembly: GCA_023953695.1. Taxonomy (GTDB): domain Bacteria; phylum Verrucomicrobiota; class Kiritimatiellia; order CAIVKH01; family CAIVKH01; genus JAMLJG01. The sequence goes on along the minus strand of JAMLJG010000022.1, from coordinate 26,854 downwards.
GAGGGGTTGAAGAAGCGGCTGGAGGCAACCCTGAGGGCGGTTGAGCTGATTTAGGGTGCGAGTGCGCGCGCGGCGCGCGGTGAAAACAAGGCGAGATCATGACGAAGATTGTAATTGTTGGCGCGGGCGGTCGGATGGGGCAGACGCTCGTTCGCTGCTTGGAGCATCAGGCGGTGCCGGGGCTTCAGCTTGTCGGCGCGGTGGATTTGTGGGATTCGCCGGGGTTGGGTCAGCCGCTGGGTCGAACGGGGATTTCGCTGACCTCCGACCTCGCTGCTGTCGCGCCCGCGTGCGATGTGATTGTTGATTTTAGCGGGCATCAGGGAACTTCGGGCAATGCGGCGCGGATTGCGGAATGGGGCAAGGGCTGGGTGATTGGCACCACGGGGATCGGCGCGGAAGGAAAGGCTGCGATTGAGGCGGCGGCCAAGCGGGCGCCGATTGTCTGGGCGCCGAACATGAGTTTGGGCGTGAACCTTTTGTTTGCGCTGCTGGAAGAGGCGGGTCGCGCGTTGAAGGACCGGGGCTATGATGTCGAGATCATCGAGAGGCATCACCGCCGCAAGAAGGATTCCCCGAGCGGCACCGCGCTGGGCCTTGGACAAGCGGTCGCGCGCGGGTTGGGGGTGAATCTGGATGAGGTTGCGGTGCACGGGCGTCATGGCGTTGTCAAAGAGGAGCGGAGCGCGTCCGAGATCGGTTTTCATGCGGTGCGCGGCGGCGATATTGTCGGCGACCACACGGTAATGTTTGCGACGGATGGCGAGATTGTTGAATTTTCGCACCGCGCGACGAGTCGCGACACCTTTGCGGTCGGCGCGCTGCGCGCGGCGGCGTGGTTGGCGGGTCGCGCGCCGGGTCTTTACACGATGCGCGATGTTTTGGGTGTTTGATCGGAAAAAGAAAGGCGGAGACCACCATGGAAGTCGGATTGAGTCTCGGTTCTTGCCTCGGCGATCGCTTGGCCCACTTGCGCAATGCGCGCTCTGCCATTGAGGCGCTGCACGATGTCACGATTGTCGCCACCTCGCCGATTTATGAAACGGAGCCGGTGGGCGTGAAGCCGGAATATGCCAATTTGCCGTATCTCAACGCGGTGCTGATTGTGGAGACGCCGATCGAAGTCGAGGCGCTGCGCCTGTTGTTGGCGAAAATCGAGGAGGCGGGCGGGCGCATTCGGACGGAGGACAAGTTTGCTCCGCGCACACTCGACATTGACATTCTCTATGCCGGTGAACTCGCGCTGCAGAGCGCGACGCTTCTGCTCCCGCACCCGCGCTGGGCGCATCGTCTTTTTGTGGTGCAGCCGCTGGCCGATGTGCGGCCCGATCTCATTTTGCCGGGTAGTGAGCAGACCGTGGCCGAGCGGCTTCGCGAAATACCGCTCACGCCGCCGATTCGTCTCTTCACGGATGCGTGGTGAGTGCGGGGGGCGGCGGTGTGCCGGAGCTGTTTCCGTTCTGCTGACCCCGTTTCCACGCGCGGTTGAGGCGGAACCACGCATACCACGTGTCGTACACGTTCGCGAGGTAGAGCGCGAAGAAGAAGCCGAGTCCGCGCAAGATTGGCTTGAGTTCCTCCATGGCGCTGGTGGGGTCGGCTGTTTCCCAGAGAATGTGAAACACGACGGGCAAATGCTTGGCGATCATGACGGTGGCAATGATGAAGGCAATGCCGCTGGTGCCCAGGTAGACCATCCCGGCCACGGTGCGCTTTTGCTGAAATTGGCCGATGCCGGGGAAGATGGTGGCGGAGAGGAGAACGGGCGTGAGGGAGGGTTTCTCCCTCGGAGGTTCCGGCGGGTCGGTGAAGAAGATGGAATACATGGGGAATCCTTCGCGCCGGATGGTGATGCTCAAACCGTGATGACGGGCAGTGTTCGCGATGCGGAGCCTTCGGGCTTGCCGATCATGGAATAGGGGCCGGTCCAATTGAGCGTGACCTTCACCTCTTCGCCGCGCCGGTCGTTGAGGTCTTCAAAGAAGACCAGCTTTCCGTGCGGAGTGCGGCCGCGCCATCGCCCTTTGTAAAGGTCTTCGACCAGAACGGAGACTGTGGCGCCGCGCAGCGCGTTATTCTTCTTCTCCAGGATGCCGGTTTGGAGGTCCTCAATGCGTTGCCAGCGCTCCTGTTTCTCCTCTTCCGAGACATCGTCTGGCATGCGGCGAGCCGCAATGGTTTTGGGGCGCACGGAGTATTTCGACAGGTGGACCTTGTCCATCTGCAGCTCCTCGACGATGCGATAGGTGTCCATATATTGCTCGTGCGTTTCGCCGGGGAATCCGACGATGAGGTCGGTGTGAATCGCTGCATCGGGCATGAACGAGCGGATGCGCGCGACGAGGTCTCGATAGTGCTGGGCGGTGTAGCCGCGCCGCATATTTTCGAGGACCGTGTCGTTTCCAGCTTGGATGGGCACCTCGATTTGCGGGCAGATTTTGGGGGTCGAAGCGACCGTTTCGAGGATCGCGTCGGTCATGTAGTTCGGGTGACTGGTGAGGAAGCGCACGCGGCGCAGGCCGTCAATTTCGGCGACGCGGCGGAGGAGGAGGCTCAAGTCGGTACCGTCGTGCATGTCGGTTCCGTAGCGGTCCACAATTTGGCCGAGGAGCATGACCTCGCGAACGCCTTGCTCCACGAGCGAGCGAATTTCGGTGAGGATGTCGGCCACGGGGCGACTGCGCTCTGCACCGCGGCGATAGGGGATGACGCAGAAGGTACACGCGTGTGAACAGCCCAGCACAATGGGCACATTGGCGAGAACCGAGCCGCGCTCGTGGACGGGGAGCGGCAAGTCTTCGTCCTGCACGGCATCGCGCAGCGCGCGGTCGCGCCGCTCCGTTTCGCGCACCTCTTCAAAGAGGCCGTGCGCCTGGAGATAGTCCAAAAGCGGCGCCGTTTCGGACGGTGGCATGAACACATCCACAAAAGGAAAGCGCTGCTTGAGAACGGGCGCTTCGCGCATGCCCACCATGCAGCCCATCAGCGCGACGGTGAGGTCGGGGCGGGCCTGTTTGACCGCCTTGAGTGCGCCCAGGCGGCTCACGACTTTGTCCTCCGCCTGCTGGCGCACGACGCAGGTATTGAGCACGACCACATCGGCGGCCTCCGCCTGCGCGTTGGGTTCATATCCCACGAATTCGAGCTGCTGGGCGAGGCGGCGCGAGTCCGCCTCGTTCATCTGACAGCCAATTGTCCAAATGTGATAGGTCTTCTGGGCATTCATCGGGTTGCGAGTATAGGAAAGCGTGGGTCGAATGTCAGGTATGCAATTGAGGTGGCGCGCCTCGGCCGGATGGACGATTTTGTGTCGTTCTATTCACGCGCCGGAAACTGTGGTACTCTCAAACCATGAGTGCAAGCCAGAGAAAGCCCGTTTTCGCTGCCTTCAGAGATTATCAGGCGAAAAGAGCCGAATTGCGCCCCGCCCCGCCCCGCCCCCAGCACAGTGCGCTGACGGAGGCGGGCGGGTTGGCGCGCGAGGCGAAGGACTTTCACTGGGTTGACGTCAATATACCCTGCCAAACCGCGTGTCCGTCTAAGACGGATATTCCGGGCTATTTGGAGGCGGTTGCGCAGGGCGATTTTGCGGGGGCCTATCGGATCAACTTGCGCGACAATGTGTTTCCGGCCGTGCTGGGTCGAGTGTGTACGCGCCCGTGCGAGCCGGTGTGCCGGCATGGATGGGAAGGGTTGGGTGAACCCGTTGCGATTTGCTTTTCGAAGCGCTCGGCGGCCGATTTTCAGGAGCGCAATGAACCGGTGCGGATGGAAAAGATTTTCCCGCCGACGCATAAATCCATCGCCATCATTGGCGCGGGCGCATCGGGTTTGGCCGCCGCGCGCGAATTGGCGCTGTGGGGCCATCGCGTCGTCGTGTTCGAGAAGGAGAAGACCGCGGGCGGCATGATGGTGCAGGGGATTCCCGAGTTTCGCTTGCCGCGCCCGCTACTTGATCTTGAAATCGAGCAGATCCGCTTGCTCGATGTGGAAATTCGCTGCGGCGTCGAGGTGGGCAGAGAGCTTTCGCTCGATGCGCTTCGCGCGGAGTTTGATGCGGTTGTTCTTGCCGCCGGAACCTATCAAGCGCGAATGCCGACGATTCCGGGAGGCGATGCTGAGGGAGTCGAACACGGACTTCCCTTTTTGCGCGACACCAATTTCGGCCGGCGCAAGACCATCGGCGAGCGCGTGGTGGTCATTGGCGGCGGATTCACCGGATCCGATTGCGCGCGTATGGCGCGTCGGTTGGGCGCGAAGGAAGTGGGGATGTATTACCGCCGTTCGAAAACGGAAATGTATCTGCCGCCCGCCGAAATCAGGGAGATGGAGCGCGAGGGAATTACACTGCAGACCCATGCGAATCCGATAGCGCTGCTCTCCGAGAACGGCCGTGTCACGGGTGTGCGGTTTATCCGCACGGAAATTGGCGCGTTGGGGCCGGATCGTCGCCGTGCGTTCACCGAGGTTGCCGGCAGCGAGTTTGAAGTGCCTGCGGATGCGGTGCTGCTGGCGACGGGTCAGTCGGCGGATTTGAGCTGGATGCCCGAGGCGTGGCAGCAGCGCATGGTGAAGGGCGCGGGCGTGGTTACCGTCGAGCCGGGTCTCTATCTCGTGGGTGACTTTGCCGCAGGCCCGCGCACGCTGATCCATGCCATTGCGGACGGACGCTCTGCCGCGCGCGAGATTGACACTCAACTGATGGGAGGCGCCCGGTCGTATGACGCCGTGCATATTGAAGACGCCGAGGAGACCGGCCGCACGCGCGAGATGGATGAATGGCCGCTGAATGCCATGCCGGAACTGCCGATTGGCGAGCGCGGGTTCGCTTCCGAGGTGGAGACGGGGTACGACGTGGATACGGCGAAGCGCGAGGCGAAGCGCTGCTATTTGTGTCACTACAAATTTGAGATTGATAATGACCTCTGCATCTATTGCGACCGATGCCTGAAAGTAAAACCGATGGAGGGTTGCATCGTTAAGGTCAGTTCCCTTATTTATGACGAGGCGGGGCGTATCACGGGGTACAACCGTTCCACGGGCGCGCACGATTACAACCTGCTCTATATTGACCAGTCGCAGTGCATTCGGTGCGGCGCTTGTAAAGAGGTTTGTCCGGTGGAGTGCATAGATGTGCAGAAGGTGTCGCGTCGGACGGTGTTTGCCGCGCAGAAGAAAGAAGAATGATGAAAACGGTGCAGATGATGATTGTGGGTGCGGCATTGTGGAGCGCTGTGGCGCCCGCCTGGGCATTGCGAGAGGGAGAGGCGGCACCCGATTTTCGTGTCGCTTCCACGGCGGGCCGCGAATTGAGCTTGTCCGATTTTTCGGGACAATGGCTCGCGCTGTATTTCTACCCCAAGGCCTTCACCCCGGGCTGCACGACAGAAGCCTGTTCGCTGAGGGATGGATACTCTGCTCTTCTCGAAAATGGCGTGCACATTTTGGGCGTGAGCGCGGACTCGTTGGAGACTCAGTTGAAGTTCAAGTCAGACTATCACCTGCCGTTTGAATTGCTGGCCGATGAGGGCGGCGCGGTGATCAAGGCATACGGAGCCGAGGGGATGGGCGGGGGCGCGCGGCGCGTGACCTTTCTCATTTCGCCGGAGGGCTCGATTGCCAAGATCATAGATGACGTTCGCTCTGCCGGGCACGATGCGCAGATCCTCGCGGCGTTTCACTTGCTGCAGGCGCATGCGCCGGAGCGGCCGCCGGTTTTGACGCATGAAACGGAATCCGCGCCATCGTCCGAGGCGGAGCCCCTTGTTTCGCCCGTTGAGGCGGGCGAAACGACTGCGCCCTGAGGACCATCCATTCAGAAGGGAGGGTCGAAAATGCGCGGGCGTGGGCCAAAAGTACTTGTCAGCAGGGCTGAGTCGTTTCATTCTGCCCCGATGAAGTTTAGCTGGTGGCATCACTACACGCAGATGGGGGTTCTCAACCGAACCTGATGGTGTGGTGTGTGTCGGTTGCAAACCCCGGTCGCGAACCGGGGTTTTTTTGTAACGTTCGGAAAGAGCAAGTGAAACAGGTTGGATAACCGCGGATGAGTGAAATGTTGGCGAAGCGAATAATACCGTGTCTCGATATCAAAGGTGGGCGCGTGGTCAAAGGCGTCAAGTTTGTGGGCCTGCGCGACGCGGGCGATCCCGTGGAGGCCGCGCGGGCCTATGAGGCGCAGGGCGCGGACGAGCTGACCTTCCTGGACATCACCGCGACCAACGAGGCGCGCGCGACGATCGAGGATATTGTGCGCGCGGTGGCTGCGGAGATTTTCATGCCGCTGACGGTGGGTGGCGGAATCCGCACTGTAGCGGACATGCGGCGCCTCTTGCTCGCAGGCGCGGACAAGGTGTCCGTGAACACCTCGGCTGTGAACAATCCTTCGCTGTTGGATGAGGGAGCGGATCAATTTGGAAGCCAGTGCATCGTCTTGGCGATTGATATGAAGCGGCGCGCGAATGGCGCGGGATGGGAAGTGCTGACCTGTGGCGGACAAAAGGCGACGGGGCTGGATGCCATCGAATGGGCGATGGAAGGTGCGCGGCGCGGGGCGGGCGAGATTCTGCTGACGAGTATGGATGCGGATGGCACAAAGGCCGGCTATGACCTCGAAGGAACGCGCGCCATTTCGGAGGCGGTGAATGTGCCGGTGATCGCATCGGGCGGCGCGGGAACGTTGCAACATTTGCTGGAGGCCGTGACGATTGGCAAGGCAGATGCGGTTCTCGCGGCCTCCATTTTTCACTTTGGCGAGTTCACCATTCAACAGGCCAAGCAGTTTTTGAAAGAGCGGGGTGTGCCCGTGCGAGAGGAGTAGCAGCGATGAGCAAGGAATTGGAAGAAGGATACGTTCTTGAGTTGGATTTCAACAAACTGGAAAAGGCCGTCGGGCAGTCGAAGGGCATCATTCCTGTCGCCGTTCAGCACGCGGACACGCGCGAAGTGATTTTGGTCGCCTACACGAACGAGTTGGCGTTTCGCAAGACACTCGAAACCCGCTCGCTGGTGCTGTGGAGCACCTCGCGCAATGAACTGTGGGAAAAGGGCAAGACGTCCGGAGAGACATTTGACCTCATTGACGCGCGCGTGAACTGCGAGCAGAACTCGCTGCTTTACGTGGTGCGCCCACGGCGCGGCAACATTTGCCACACGAAGAATCGGGCGGGCCAGCCGCGCAACTGCTACTATCGCTCCATCAACTTTGAAACCGGCGCGTTGGAGAATCTCGATCCCTGATTGCGCCCCACACGATTGATTGTTATGCACTGCAACCCTGACAAAGCGACATTTCTTCAGAAAGCCACCCGCGGCAACTTGATTCCCGTCTGGCGCGAATTGCTCGCAGACCAGCTCACGCCGGTGGCCGCCTATGAAAAATTGCGCCATTTCCTGCAGGCGCGTGGCGGCCCCATCCACACCTTCCTTCTGGAGAGCGTGGAAGGCGGCGAGCATATCGCGCGCTATTCCTTCCTCGGCGGCGGGCCGCGCTCTGTCTTCACGAGTCGCGGAAGGGAGTGCGAAATTGCGTATGCCGATGGGCGCGTCGAAACCATGACCGCCGCCGATCCGATGGAAGCGCTTCGCGCGCACATGGCGAACTATCGTCCCGTGCCCGACCCGGCGTTGCCTCGTTTTTACGGCGGCGCGGTGGGCTATGTGGGGTACGACGCGATTGCACGGTTCGAACCGCGCGTGGGACTGGCGGAGAAGCCTGTTTTGGATTGGCCGGACGTCTTGATGGCCGTCACCGATTCGCTTCTGATCTTCGATCACACGCGGCACACGCTCAAGGTGGTGGTCAACGCGCTCGTGGAAGACGACGCAGCCACGGCCTACGAAAATGCGCTGAAGCAGATTGATGCCTTGTGTGAATCGCTGACGGTTCCACTGTCGCATCAGGTGTTGAGTGTGCAGGATCGGCCGCCGCCGATGGAGGCGCGCTCGAACTACACCCGCGAGCAATTTTGCGACACCGTGCGCAAGGCCAAGGACTTCATTCGGGCAGGCGACATCATTCAGGTCGTGCTTTCGCAGCGATTCGAGGTGGACTACAGCGGCGATCCGCTCGATGTCTATCGCGCAATTCGCTGTGTGAACCCATCGCCCTATCTCTACTGTTTGGAGTTTGGCAAACGCGCGATCGTAGGGTCTTCGCCCGAAATTCATGTTCGCAATGAGGAGGGTCGTGTCGAGGTGCGCCCTATTGCGGGCACGCGGCCTCGCTCGGAGGATCCGGCGCGCGATGCGACCTTGGCAGAGGAATTGCTCGAGGACCCGAAAGAGCGGGCCGAACACGTCATGCTTGTGGATCTCGGGCGCAATGATCTTGGACGCGTTTGCCAATATGGAACCGTGCACGTTCCGGAGTTGATGGTGATCGAGCGCTATAGCCACGTGATGCACATCGTTTCCGACGTGGTCGGCTCGCTCGCGCCGGAACACGATGCTTATGACTTGATGCGCGCGACATTTCCGGCGGGCACTGTGAGTGGCGCGCCGAAGATTCGCGCTATGGAGATCATCGGCGAATTGGAGCCGGATCGGCGCGGGCCCTATGCTGGCGCTATCGGCTACTTCGGCTTCTCGGGCAACCTCGATTCCTGCATTGCCATTCGCACTGCGCTGTTGGACGGCAAGAAAGCCTATGTCCAAGCGGGGGCCGGGATCGTGGCGGATTCGGATCCGGACAGCGAATATGAAGAGACGCGCAACAAAGCGCGGGGCATGTTGGTTGCCTTGGCGCTCTCGCGGCGTTTTGCCGATGCGCGCGCGAAAGGAGGCGCGTCATGATTCTGGTCATTGATAACTACGACTCGTTCACGTTCAACATCGTCCAATACTTTGGAGAGCTGGGCGCATCGCTAAAAGTCGTCCGCAACGACGCTGTGGCGATTGCCGATATTGAAGCGTTGCAACCCGACCGGATTGTGGTGAGTCCGGGTCCTTGTGCGCCGGGGCAGGCGGGTGTTTCGTGCGATGCCATCGCTCATTTTGGCCAGCGGATGCCGGTCTTCGGCGTTTGCCTCGGCCAACAGTGCATGGCGGAGGCCTTTGGCGGGCGCGTGGTGCGCGCGGATCGATTGATGCACGGGAAGACCTCGCCCATTCTGCATCGCGGCGAATCTGTATTGAAGGGCATGCCGAATCCGTTTGAGGCCACGCGCTATCACTCGCTGCTCGTCGAGCGCGCCTCGCTTCCCGCGTGCCTCAAAATTACGGCCGAGACAGCGGAGGGGGAAATCATGGGTCTGCAGCATGTGGAGCTACCTATCCACGGCGTGCAGTTCCATCCCGAATCCATTCTCACGCAAGAGGGGAAGAGGATTCTCGAAAACTTCCTCGCCCTCTGATCCTTGAGTGATTGGAGACCGCGCGGCGGTGGCCTTGCGTTCGCGTTGTTTTTGGCATACTTTCGCCTTCACGGCACGATATGGAAGAGCATCGCGACATTTATACAAAGCCGACGGGCAAGCCCGAGGGGCCGGACACGCTTCCTGCGCCCGAACTCGACCCCACAGATTTGCGTCGCCATGCGCGGCGCAGAACGATCTGGCTTTCCTCGGCGATGGGATTTCTCCTGCTCGCGGCCGCAGTCTATTTCTTTTTCAAAGATCCGGCGAGCAACCCGATGCTCGACCTCCTGCGCGGAGGGACCAATCGGGCGCCGCGCGAAGTGCGCGCGCCCACCCCTCTCGCCGCGCCGTCCACGACGAGCGAAGAGTTTGCGACAAGTATTGATCAAAGCGCCGCTCAAGCGCCCGCCGACTTGCCCCCGCAAAAACTTGCCGATGCTATGAGCGCGTTGCGCAAGGCGAATGAGTATCTCGTCAACCGCGAGTGGGATTTGGCCGAGGCGCAGACGCGCGTGGCGCTGGATATTTGGCCCGACATGAACGCCGCGCTTCGGATCCTCGGCGCCATCTATCTACAGCGCGGGCAATTTGATCAGGCTATTCTCACGTTGGAAAAGGCGCTGAAGGGCGATCCATTCGGCTCGGGGACATTCAACAATCTCGCGACGGCCTACATGCAGCGCGGCCAGTTGGATCGAGCGGAAGATTTGTTGCTTGGCGCATTGCAAGTTCAGCCCGACAGCGGTGTTTCGCAAATCAATCTCGGTCTGCTCTATATTTTGTGGGGGCGCTATGAGCAGGCGGCGGAACATCTTCAAATCGCAGTGCGCGTGATGCCGGACAACATGAGCGCGCGCAACAATCTGGGCGTCTCCCTGATGCGCCTCGGTCGCTACGAGGAGGCGCGTTCGCATTTTCGATATACACTTTCGCAGCGGGCGAACCGTCCGGAGCCCTATTTCAATACGGCGATTTCGTTCGTGCTCGAACGCAACTATCCCGAGGCGATGGCCTGGTTGAGGCAGGGCGTGGCGCAGTGCACTCCGGTGGAGGCGCAGCGGCTTTTGATGGACAGCGATCTGGAGTCGATGCGCGTGTTGCCGGAGTTTCAGGCGTTGATGCGGGAGTTGTCGGATCCGCGCGCCATGCAGCAGCGCGCGGCGAATCCCTAGGTGAGATGGCATGCTGGAATCTGAACTCGAAGCGTTGTTGGCCAATGTTGCATCGGGGCACACTGCTCCTGCAGATGCCGCGCGATGGATTGAACAGGCGCAGGATCGCGTTCACGGGTTTGCGCGAATTGATACGGATCGCCCGCGCCGCACAGGCATGCCGGAAGTGATCTTTTGTCCCGGCAAGACCGCGGCGCAGATCATCGAGATCATCCGCTCCATTCGCGATGCGGGGCAACCTGTGTTGGCGACGCGCGTTGAGGACGAAGTCGCCCGCGCGGTGAAGGCAGCGGCGCCAGACGTGGTCCATCACGAGCGCGCACGCGCGTTGACGCTGGCGGTCGGTCCGCGAGCCGAGCCGGTGGGTTCAATCGCCGTGGTGAGCGCTGGAACGGCGGATATTCCCGTTGCAGAAGAGGCCGCGCTGACGGCGGAGTGGATGGGCGCGAACGTCGTCCGCATTTTCGATGTGGGGGTCGCGGGACTGCACCGCCTCCTGCATCACGTGCCGGTGTTGCGCGAGCAGCGCGCGTTGGTCGTGGTGGCGGGAATGGAAGGCGCACTGCCGTCTGTCGTGGCGGGGCTCGTTTCGTGCCCCGTTGTTGCGGTGCCCACAAGCGTGGGCTATGGCGTTCATCTCGGAGGTGTGGCCGCGTTGCTGGCCATGCTCAATTCTTGTGCGCCGGGGATCTCGGTCGTCAACGTGGACAACGGATTCGGCGCGGGCGTCGCGGCCTCGCGAATCAATCGGGTGGGGTTGTCGCCGTGAGGGCGCTCGTGTTTGATAGCACCGGCGGCGCGAGCGGCGATATGATTCTCGCGGCGCTGATTCATCTCGGCGTTGATCCCGCTGCGCTCGCGGCGGAGCTAAAGGCATTCGCGCCGGAGCCGTTTGAGCTGCGGGTGGAGTCCGCCCGTTCTGCTCACCTGTCCGGCACGCGCGTGCGCGTGCTGACCGAGGCGGAGCATCACCACGATCATCACGACCACCATCATCACCACCACGGTCACGATCACCACCACGGTCACGATCACCATCACGCGCCGCATCGCGGGTTGAAGGAGATCGGCGCGATGATTGATCGGAGCGAGTTGCCGGAAGAGGTCAAAGCGCGTGCGCACCGGGTATTCCGGCGCTTGGGTGAAGCGGAGGCGCGTATTCATGGCGCCACGATTGACGCGATTCACTTTCACGAAGTCGGCGCGATGGATTCCATTGTGGATATTGTGGGCGCGTGCCTCGCGCTCCACAAACTGGGCGTGGATGCGATTGCGGTGGGACCGTTGCCGCAGGGGCACGGCACGATTGAGTGCGCACACGGCACCTTTCCCAATCCGGCTCCCGCGACGGTGGAGCTGCTGCGCGGGCACGCGGTTGTTTCGGTGGATGAGCCTTTTGAATTGGTGACGCCGACGGCTGCAGCGCTGCTCGCTGAGTGGAAGACGTGTGATCGCGCGCCGTCGGGCGCGGTGGTGAAGGCGATTGGCTACGGAATCGGCCATCGCGAATTGAAGAGCCGTCCGAATTTGTTGCGCGCGATTTTGTTGGAGGTCCAGGCGTCGGCGAATGAAGACGAGTGTTTGGTGTTGGAGACGAATCTGGACGATGTGAGCCCCGAGTTGATCGGGGTGCTCTCCGGTCGCCTTCTCGCTGCGGGCGCGCTGGATGTGTTCGCCGTTGCGGCACAAATGAAGAAGCAACGGCCGGGGGTTCTATTGACAACGCTCGCGCGGACGTCTGATCGCGATGCGCTGCTGGACTTGATCTTTCGCGAGAGCACGACTTTCGGCGTGCGGGAATACACGGCGCGACGCACGATCCTCGCGCGCCGGTTCGATACTGTGACGACGCCCTACGGGGAGGTCCGCATCAAGGTCGGCGAGTGGAAGGGCGCGGACGTGGTGCGCGCGCCGGAGCTGGAGGATTGCGTGCTTCGCGCGCAGGAGCGGGGCGTTTCGGTGCGCGCGGTGTACGAAGCGGCGCAGCGGGCTGCGAGTCGCGGAGCGGAGTGATGGTCCGCTACACGTTGGAGCCGCGCCACTGGAGCTTGTGGCGAAGCACGCCGAAGTAGCTATAATCGGGCAGGCGAATGAATCGCGCATTGGTTGAGTGTCGCTGAATCAGCAACTCGTCGCCTTGTCGAAGAATCGTCTTCTCTTGCCCATCCACCGAAAGAATCAGGGGCCGAGCGGCCACGGTGATTTTCAGCGTGAGCTTTGCGTCGTCCGGAAGAATGAGTGGGCGCGTGCTGAGCGCGTGCGGACAGATGACGTTCAGCAGAAGCACCTTCGATCCCGGATGCACGATGGGGCCTCCCGCAGAGAGCGAGTGGCCGGTGGATCCCGTGGGCGTGGAGACCACGACGCCGTCGCAGCGGTAGGAAGCGATGTGGTCGTTGCCGATGGTCGCATCCACGGTGATGATGCGCGCCGCGCGCACCCAGCCGATCACGGAGTCGTTGAGGGCCCGGTATTTGCCGAGTGTTTTTTTGGCGCGTCGGGCGGTGCACGCGAGGGTTGTGCGCTCGGAAATTGTGAACTCACCCTGCTTCAGGTGCGTCAGCGCGCGCTCCATATTCTCGACGGCCACATTGGTGAGAAATCCGAGCGCGCCCAGATTCACGCCGACGATCGGGACCTCTGATTCGCCGAGAATGTGCACCGCGCGGAGCAGGGTGCCATCGCCGCCCAGGACGAGCAGGGCGTCAATGTGTTTGCGGAGCGCGGATGGCCGGACGGTTCGCGCATCGGGCAGGTGTCGCGCCGTTTCGTCGCAAGCGACGAGGGAGAGGTCGAGATTGCGGCACAGTCGAGCGAGGGCCAGAAGGGTCTCGTGCGATTCCGGCTTGTCGCAGTTGGCGATGACTCCAAGTGTTTTCATGGCGAGGTCCAATGAGCAAGAAACTCTATATTGCCCGCTGGTCCGCGCAATGGCGATTCAATTACGCCTTCCCAGCGAAAGCCCAGCGCTTCGCCTTCTGCGCGAATGTGTTCGACGACGCGCTGGTGAACGGCGGGGTCGCGAACGACGCCGCCCTTTTTCACGTCCTCGCGCCCCGCTTCAAACTGAGGTTTGATCAGGGTGACGACGAGGCTGCCCGGAGCGAGGACGCGTTTGATCGCGGGGAGTAGGAGCGCGAGGGAGATGAAGGAGGCATCGGCCACGGCGACGGTGGGAACGTCCGGGAAGAGCGCGGGGTCGAGCGCGCGCGCGTTGACTCCGTCCATGGCGACGACGCGCGGGTCTGCGCGGAGTCGCGCGTGCAGTTGGTTGTGGCCGACATCCACGGCATAGACACGCGCTGCGCCGTGTTGCAGGAGGCAGTCGGTGAAGCCGCCTGTCGAAGCGCCGACATCGAGGCAGATCGCATTCTCGACGCGTAGGTTCCAGTGGGCGAATGCGGCTTCCAGTTTTTCGCCACCTCGACTCACGAAGCGCTCGGGCGCTTCGATGGCGATTTCGGCATCGGTCGCGACGGTGTGACCGGGTTTGGAGGCCGGCCGATCGCCGATCCGCACCTTGCCAGCCAGGATGAGGCGCTGTGCCTTCTCGCGGCTTTCGACGAGACCGCGCTGAACGAGTAGTTGATCAATGCGCGTTTGCTTCATGCTTGCCATTCATTCCTCGAATGCGGGGAACTTTGGCAAGGGCATGGCTTCCGTGGCGAGTGATAAATCAATCGTGTTGCCGTCGCGTAGCACGCGAATGGTCACTTGGGTCCCCGGCGCCTGGCTCATGATGAGGCGCTGGACTTCGCGCGCTTGCTGAATTGCATTCTCATTGATTGCGGCGATGATGTCGCCCGACTGCAAGCCGGCCGCTTCGGCGGGGCTGTGCGGTATCACGCGGCGGATGATGACGCGTGCGCCTGTGTCTTCCATTTGAATGCCGATCCAGGGGCGCTGCCAGCGTCCGTTGCGCATGATGGATTGCGCGACCTCGCTGGCGAGGTTGATGGGGATGGCAAAGCTGATGCCGATGTTGCCCTGCGAGTAGCCGGTGGTTTGAATGATCGTGTTGATGCCGACCATTTTTCCATCCATGTCCACGAGTGGGCCGCCGCTGTTCCCGCGATTCACGGCGGCATCGGTCTGAATGAAGTCTTCGTAGGGCAGTGCGCCGATGGCACGCCCCTTTTGGCTGACGATGCCGAGGGTCACGCTGCTGCTCAAGCTGAAGGGCGAGCCGATGGCCATGACGAATTCGCCGACGCGCAGCGCGTCCGAGTCACCCATTTCCAAGAAGGGAAAGTCGGTCTTTTCCGTCGTGTTGATGCGGAGCACCGCGAGGTCGGTCTGTGGGTCTTGGCCGACGAGGGTTGCGGAATACTTGCGCTGATCGTTGAGGACGACTTCGATCTGCTGTGCGCCGTCCACGACGTGCCCATTGGTCAACACGAAGCCTTCCTTGTTGATGATGACGCCGGATCCCATTCCGGCGAGGCGTTCGGGCAGGCGGTAGATGCGTCCGAACATCCAGTCTTGCGCGAGGCTATAGCCCGTGGATTCCGTTCGCACAACGACGACGGCGGGCATGGCGCGCTCGACAATGTCGGCTACGGCGCTGCTCATGGCTTTGGCGGCTCCGACCGAAACGGCGCGCGCGAGGGGCGCGCCGGTGAGGAGGAGGGCGGAGAGGGCGAGAAGTGCGGTTTTCTTCAGACCTTTCATACACGGGGTACGACAGGCGAGGGGGCGTTTGCGTTCAATCGGGGTCGGTGGGAGCGAAGGGTTCGCTCGCGATGACGTCGCCCTTTTTGACGAGTTTCTCAATCTTCTTTTCCACTTCGTTCAGCTTCTGGTCGCAGGTTTTGACGAGTTTCGAGCCTTCCTCGAAATGTGCCATCATTTTGTCGAGGCTCAGGTTGCCCGTCTCCATTTCCTTGACGAGCGATTCGAGGCGCGTCAGGGCCTTTTCGAAGTCGAGCGGATCATCGGCGGGTGTGGTTTCGCGGGGGCTCATGGATTTTCGCTCCGTTCTTTTGCTGTGACTGTGGAGATCAGTTTGCCGTGGGCGAGGAGGGTGTGAATGGGCGCGCCGGTCTGAATGGACTCGGCATCGAGGAGCGGAGATCCATCGGGGGCGAGGGTGATGCTGTAGCCGCGGGCGAGTACGGCGTTGGGGCCCAGCGCGCGCAGCGCGGCGGCTGCGCGTTCGATTTGGTGGCGCGTCGTTTGCATATGAAGGCTGGCGATGTGGCCGAGCTTCAGCCCCGCTTCGTCGAGGCGCTGTTGGCGCTGGGCGAGCGCAAATTCGAGAGAGCGCCGGAGGAGGTCGGCATCGCGCTTGATTTGATCGCGGAATCGGTTGAGGAGATTCTGCGGCTCGCGGAATACGTAGCTGCCCGCGGCGCGTGTGAGGCGATTGCGCAGTTCGAGCGCTTGTGTGCGCAGCGATTGGGTGAGGCGGCGACGCAACACGCGGAGGGCTTCTTCGAAATCGGCTTTGGGGCGAACGACGATTTCAGCGGCGGCGGACGGGGTGGGGGCGCGCACATCGGCCACGAAGTCGCAGATGGTGAAATCCGTTTCGTGCCCGACGGCGGAGATGACGGGGATTCGCGAGTGGAAGACGGCGCGCGCGACGGCTTCTTCGTTGAAGGCCCAGAGGTCTTCGAGACTACCGCCGCCGCGGCCGACGATGAGGACGTCAATATCGGTGCGGGTGTTGAAGTATTCGATGCTTCTCGCGATTTGCCCCGCGGCTTCGGGGCCCTGAACGAGGACGGGCGCGAGGATGATGTGGCGATCGGGAAAGCGGCGGCCGAGGACGTGGAGGATGTCGCGGATCACCGCGCCGGTGGGCGAGGTGACAACGCCGATGGTGCGCGGCAGCAGGGGGAGCGGGCGTTTTCGGGCGGCGTCAAAGAGGCCCTCGCTGGCGAGGCGCTCCTTCAGTTCCTCGAACTTGCGCTGTAGATCGCCGATTCCGGCGTCTTCCACGTGACGCACGATGAGTTGGTATTGTCCGCGCTGTTCATAGACGGTCAGGCCGCCATATGCGCGGAGTTTGGCGCCGTCTTTGATGGGCACTCGGTTGGTGGCGGCGATGTTGCGAAACATCACGGCGTTGAGCTGGGCGCTTTCGTCCTTGAGTGTGAAGTAGATGTGGCCGGAGGTGAATTGTTTGGCGTTGGAGACTTCGCCTTCGACCCAGACGGAGCTGAGTTCTTCTTCCAGCAGCGCTTTGACTTGGCGGGTCAGTTCGGCGATGCGGAAGATTCTTCGGCTGGGCGATTCGATTGGGTGTTCGGAGGCCATCGGCGATGGCTCAATCTAGCGCAGGGCGCGGAGGGGAACAAGTCCGCTCACTCGCGTTCGCGAATTCGCTGGATGGCGCTGGCGCGGCCTGTGGCGGGGTCCACGGTGATCAGCGCGCCTTCCATGGCGATGTCGTTTTCCGCGACTTCGAACTTGGTGGGGAGGCCGGTGATGAACTTTTTGAGAACGGATCCGACATCGCGACCGAGTACGGAATCTTTCGGGCCGGTCATGCCGAGGTCTGTGAGGTAGGCGGTGCCTTTGGGGAGGATCGCTTCATCGGATGTTTGGACGTGGGTGTGTGTGCCGACGACGGAGGAGACGCGGCCTTCGAGGTGGCGGCCGATGGCGATTTTCTCCGAGGTCGCCTCGGCGTGGATTTCGGTGAAGACGAGTGGGCTTCGGATTTGTTGCAGCGCGGCATCGGCGGTGCGGAAGGGGCAGTCGGCCGGCGGCATGAAGACGCGGCCGATCAGCGAGAGGACGTGGAGGCGGGCGCCGCTGGGCAGGTCAATTTTGCCCCAGCCCTTGCCGGGGCAGTCGGGCGCGAAGTTGGCGGGGCGGATCACGCGCGGTTCACGGATGAGGTAGGGCAGGATTTCCTTTTGATCCCAGGTGTGATCGCCGAGGGTGAGGAGGTCGGCGCCTGCGCTGAAGAGTTCTTCGGCGAGGGTGGGGGTGAGGCCGCGGCCCGCGGCGGCGTTTTCCGCGTTGGCGATCACGGCGTCGAGTTTCCACTCGGCGCGGAGGCGGGGGATGAGTCGGGCGAAGATTCGGCGACCGGGCGAGCCGACGATGTCGCCGATGTGAAGGATTCTTAACGGCATGGGCGCATCCTAGAAAGGCTTTGCGGCGGGGTAAAGAGATTGTGTGATCACGCTGTTCCCGCGAGCTGGCCGCAAGCGGCGCCGATATCTATGCCGCGCTCGACGCGGACGGTGCAGGGAACGGCGTGTTTTAGGAGGCCTTCTTGAAAGGCGAGAACGCGCTTGCGGTGCGAGCGGCCGAGGGGGGTGCCGGGGACGGGATTCCACGGGATCAGGTTCACGTGCATCACGGCGGGCCGAATGCCGCTGGCGCGGAGGAGCTGGCCGAGGCGGTCGGCCTGTTCGGGGAAGTCGTTCTTCTCTTGGAGAAGGACATATTCGAACGAGACGCGCCGGTTTGTTTTTTCGGTGTAGTCGCGCACGGCTTCGAGCAGATCGGCGATGGGGAACCGTTTGTTCACGGGCATCATCGCGGTGCGCGTTTCATCGTCAGGCGCGTGGAGTGAAATGGCGAGGTTGATGGGGAGCGGGTCCTCTGCGAGTTTGCGTATGCCGGGGACGAGGCCGACGGTGGAGACGGTGTAGCTTCGCGCGCCGAGGTTGAAGCCCTCGGGGTCGTGCAGGATTTCCACGGCGGCGCGCCAGTTGGTGTAGTTGTTGAATGGCTCGCCCATGCCCATGAAGACGACGTTGGTGAGGCGGCGGTTCTCAAACTGCGGTTCGCGGAGTTGGCGCGCGGCCCAATAGACTTGTTCAACGATTTCGCCGCGCGTGAGGTCGTGGAGAAATCCGAGCTTGCCGGTTGCGCAGAACACGCACGCCATCGGGCAGCCCGATTGACTGGAGACGCAAACGGTCGCGCGGTCGGGATAGACCATGAGGACGGTTTCGACGGGCGAACCGTCGCGGAGTTTGAAGAGGGCTTTGCGCGTCATGCCTGCGTCGCCTGCGTGTACGACGGCTTGCTGGAGTGAGCCGATGGTGGTTTCTGCGTTGAGCCGTTCGCGCAGGGCCTTGGGCAGGTCGGTCATTTCGTCGAAGCGCGCGGCGAGGTTGAGGTGGAGATGCCGATGAATTTGCTTGGCGCGGAATGCGGGTTGGCCCCAGGCCTTCAGGAGGTCGGCGAGTTGCTCGCGCGAGAGGTCGAGGAGGTTGGGTTTCGGTTCGGAATCCATATAAGTTCCAACGCTTGGAAAAAGGGTTGGCGCGGACTTCCAACGATTGGAAGTTTCGGTTCTAGTGCGGTTGGCGGGTGAGTTGGCGAACGATCCATTCGTGGGCGATTTGGGGGGGAAGGTGATCGGCGCTGGGTTCGTCGAAGGGGATTTCGCGCGTTGGATTTCCGCAGGGGCCTTCGAGGATGGCGACGGGGACGGGTTCGCGGGTGTGTCCCTTTTTCGAGACGGGTGTGCGGTGGTCCATCGCGATGATGAGGCGATAGGGTTCGCCGCGTTTTTCGAGTTCGTTCCAGATGGGGGCGACAATTTGTTCGTCGAACATTTCGATGGCTTGTTTCTTGAGGTCGGCGCGGCCGAGATGTCCGCACTCGTCGGGGGCTTCGAAGTGGACGTAGGCGAAGTTGTCGGTGCGCAGGGCGTCGAGCGCGGCGGCGACTTTGTTTGCGGAGTTCGTGTCGAGAAATCCGGTTGCGCCTTGGATGACGGGGGCGCGCAGGTGGGCGAGCAGGCCGAGTCCGCGGACGAGGTCCACGGCGGAGACGACGATGCCGGTGAGGCCGAATTTTTCCTGGTAGGAGGGGAGTTGGAGGCCGCGGCCCTGGCCCCAGAGCCAGATTTGGGTGGCGGGGTTTTTGCCGGCGGCGATGCGGGCGCGGTTGATGGGGTGTTCGCGCAAGATTTCGCGCGACTCGGTCATGAGGCGGCGGACTTCGTCTTGGAGCGCGCCTTGCGGGAGGTGGGGATCAATGGCGCGGTCGGAAATTTCGTGTGGTGGCTGGGTGAGCAAGTCGGTGGGGCCTCGGGACCAGAGGAGGAGGTGGCGATAGCTGACGCCGCCGTGGAAGGTGAGGCCGGGGCGGCCGAGTTTTTGTTGGACTGCGGCGATGAGTTCGTGGGCTTCTTCCGTGGTGATGTGTCCTGCGGAATAGTCCTTCATGGTTCCGTTTTCCACGGTGACGAGGTTGCAGCGGAAGGCGACATCGTCCGGTGCGAGGGCGATACCTGCGCCTGCGGCTTCGATGGGTGCGCGGCCGCTATAGAAATCGGACGGGTTGTAGCCGAGGAGGCTCAGGTTGGCGACGTCGCTGCCGGGGGGAAGTTCGGGGGGTACGGTTTGCAGGCGTTCGACGCGGCCTGCGGCGGCGATGCGGCGGATGTGGGGGATGCGCGCCGCTTGTAGAATGGTGCGGTTATCGAGCTCGGGCACGGGATAGTCGCCCATGCCATCGCCAACAAGGATTACAAATTTCATCGGGCTTTGGAGGGTAGCGGATGCGATGCGAATGTCAGGCTCTTTCTGCGGGCCGACGGGATCGCTATTTCTTCCACTCGATTACGAATGGGAGGCGATAGGAGTGGCCATCTGCGTCAATCCACCAGCCGTCGGGGCGCATGGCGAGGGAGTGTTCGACGCCGTTGGCGTTGTTGGGCTCGGGGCGGCCCCAGTTTTCGTAGCGCCAGCTGTCGCCATTCATCCAGCGCCAGTAGGATTCGGTGCCTTCGTCTGTGCCGCCGAGCCAGAGACTGCGGCCGAGCGCGGGGATGGTGAATGTTCCCACGAGCCATTCGTTGGCGGCGGCGCTGAGAACGGAGGATAGGTTTCCGCCGCAGTCTTGAGCGAAGTGCCAGGCTTCGTGCCACGAGAGGGGGGTGAGGATGAGGGCGTAGCGGTGGCCCTTGAATGTGGAGGGGTAGGGGACGGGGCGCCGGGGGTCTTCACGCAGGCTGCGGAGGTTTGCGATGCTGTTTTCGATTTTCTCGCGGGCATTGAGAAGCGCGGGCACGTTGAGTAGGCTGGGAAAGAGGGAGTCCACGGCGCGCTCGGCTGCATCGAAGTCGCCCTGGGCGAGGGGGTTCATGACGGGTGCGGTGAGGGCGGCGAAGGTTCCATCGCTGACGATGAGTTCGGTGAGTGTGGCTGTTTCGCTGAGTGGGGAGAGGTCGGTCACTTGCACCTGGCTGAGGTCGAGCGAGTTGAGCGGGATGCCGCGCAGCGGAGAGAGATCGGTGACGCGTTGGCCCGGCGCGAGGTGTGTGAAGGTGAAGTGATAGCGGTTGCTTTCGTCGAGGGCGAAGTTGGCGCCCTGGCCGGGCCACGCGGCATCAATTTGTTTGCGATAGGCGCGCATGGCCTTGAACTCGGCTTCGTCCTGTGCGCGGGGGTTGAGGAGAACGAGGTTGAAGGTGGCGGTGTCAGAGACGACCACTTCGCGATTCTCCGCCTGCGCCGGAGCGCCCACCCAGTATTCGCCATTGACGAGGAATTTGAATGGCCACGCGGCGTGATTCTTGAAGTCCTCAATTTTTCGGCGCAATTCGAACTGGTTGTGCCCGACGTTCGCCATGCGCCATGCCGCCGCATCTTTCTTCCAGGCGTTGAAGGCGCCGGAAACCTGGACGCGGTGAATGATCTCAATTTCGGAAATGTTGACCAGACGCCCGTCTTCGTGGCGGGCGAGGGTGTAGGCCTCCGGGTTGAAGATGAATACCACGTCGTTGTTGTCGAGTGTGTAGCCGTAGATTCCATCTTCATAATCAACCGTGAGCGCGGGTCGCGTAGTCGAGGGCTGGGTGGTGCGCGTTGCGCTATCTGAATCACCGTGTCGGAGGGCGCGCGCGAGGAGAAATCCCGTCGCGCCGAGAACGAGCAGGGCGACGGCGGCGCTGGCAATGACGATCGGCGTGCGATTCGGCTTGGGTGTGGCGCGCGGAGTTTCCAGATAGGTGTTGATGGCGCGGGCGAATTCGCCGGCGTTCTGGAAACGGCCCTCGCGCGACTTGGAGAGCGCTTTGAGAACAATTTGATCGAGCGCGGGGTCGGAGAGGGGTTCTGCTGCGAATGTCTTTTTATCCGGTCGCGCGAGCAGCTTGCCAGGCGGCGGGGGTCGAACTGTGACGATGTTGTCCAGCACCACGCGCAGCTCAGCGAAGACGTCGTAGGGAAACTCGCCCGTCAGCATTTCGTAGAGGATGACGCCGAGCGCATAGACGTCGGTGCGGATGTCTATCTGGCTGGCCTCGCCGCGCGCTTGCTCCGGGCTGGCCCATTCAAGCGAGCCAACGAATTCGCCGAGTCGAGTGGAACCCGAAGTGGGTCCACCCCCAACGGCCACGACGGCATGGGCGAGACCGAAATCGAGGATGTGCGGTTCGCCATAGGCATCAATGATGATGTTCGCCGGCTTGAGGTCGCGGTGGACAATTCCGCGAAGATGCGCGGCATTGACGGCTTCGCAGATGCGGCGAAAGAGTTTGAGTAGATCGGCAATATCGGCTGCGCGAAGACCTTCCGGGCGATCTCGGCGGAAGTCGTCGAGAAATTCGTTGAGCATCCGACCGTCCACATAGCTCATGACGAAGTACTGCGAGCCATCTGCCGTTTCGCCGCGATCCACCACGGTGACAATATTGGGGTGGTCCAGCGCTGCGAGGATGCGCACCTCCTGATCCATGCGCGCGCGATCGAGTTCGGACGCGAACGGGCCAGCGAAAATAAGTTTGAGCGCGACGCGGCGGCCTGTGGATTTCTGAATGGCGAGAAACACCGCCGCCTGCCCACCGCGCTGCAGCTCGCTGATCAGTTGATAGCCGCCCACTTCGAGGGCCGGCTCGTTATCCTCGGGCTGATAGGGCGTAAAGGGATTCGCGTCGGACGAGGTTTCTTCGCTCGACTCATTACCCTCATCATGTGGCGATCTTCCTGCCATGACGGCGACTATATGCGCGTCGTTTGAGCAATTCCAGCACGGAGCGGGAAGGTTCCTTGATTTGTTGAGTGCATCTAGTTTTGCAACGGACCACAGCACTTCCACAGTAGAACGATCTACCCTATATCCTCCGCTGCGCATCGGCTGGTGATTTGTGTGTCCACCTCTTGGGGCAACTGCTGGTGCCCTTCTGCTGTGAATTGGGTGTATAGCGGATTGCGTCGGCGGGGTAAGTATGGGGCAAGACTTATGAATGCGCGCATTCGTTGCTTTGTCCTTACTCTCTGTCTGCTCACTCCTCTTTGCTGCGCCGCCGTTCCGCTGCAGTGGATCGCCCGCGGGCCGGGTGGCGGTGGGGCCTATTTTGGCCCGGCGATGAGTCCTCACCGGCCGGGCGAGCTGTGGGTCAATTCGGACATGAGTGATGCGTTCGTGTCGCGAGATTCTGGCGCGACGTGGCGGACGATGGATTTCCGGATCTTGCAGGGCGGCAATCGAACCACGGGCATTCAGTTCACCAGCGATCCGGATGTCTTGTATGGCATTTCCGGCTACACGCCGGTGCGCAGTGACGACGGAGGCGCGACGTGGACGAACATTCCGGTCAGCGCTGGCGAGTCGTCGTATGTCGTGTTGGCCGATCCGGATCGCACGAACCGCGCTTTTGCGTCCGACTATTCCACGCTGTACTTTTCCACGAATGGCGGTCGCAGTTATGCGCCCAAATACACGGCATCCGATTTGCACATTGCCGGCGCATTTTTTGATGGATCGAACCTCTACGTTGGAAGTCAGGCGGGCCTGCTGGTTTCGTCGAACAACGGGATCTCATTCGCGCTCGCGACGTATCCGGGAATACCGGTCGGTGAGGCGATGGTGGCGATGGCCGGGACGCGCGAGGCGATCGGCGTCCCGCGCCTCTTCGCGGTGACGATGTACGCCGGCGATGTTTATCCCGGCATTACGGGCGGCGACTACGGCGGCTACCGCGCGATTTATCGGCTCGATGTTGCGGCGGGGGCGACTTGGCAGAGAATCACCAACGGCATCGGTTCGGGCCAGCCCTTTTTCATTGCCACCGCAAGGCAGAACACGAACATCGCGTACGCGGCGGGCGCGTCGGCCGCCTCATCGGAGTATCCCGCCGTCTTCAAGACGACGAACGGCGGCGCGACATGGACCTCGGTGTTTATCGCGCCGGGCAACGCGAACATTCACACCGGCTGGTCGGGCGACGATCCGGGTCCGTGGAACTGGCGCAAGTGGTCGTATGGCGAGTATGCGCTGGGCCTCGCCGTGCAGGCGAACGATCCGCAGTGCGCGATGATCAGCGACTTGGGTTTCGTGCACGTGACCACCAATGGCGGCGCGTCGTGGCGAGGCGCGTATGTTTGGCAGAGCGATCAGAACCCGTCGAACGCGGCAACGGACAAGGTGAAGTCGTATCACGGAAATGGACTCGAGAACACATCATGCTGGTGGCTGACGTGGCCGGATTCGAACACGCTGTATGCATCCTTCACCGACATGCGCGGATTGCTGAGCCTCGATGGGGGGCGTTCGTGGAGTTTCCCGCCGACCCTCACCTACAACAGCACCTATCAAACCGTGATGAATGTCACGGGCGCGACTCTGTATGCGGCCGCATCGTCCGTGCACGATTTGTACGCGTGGGATCGGTATCTCCAGGATTCGGCGATTGACGGCGGTCGCGGCGAGGTTTTGTTTTCCACGAACAGCGGCGTTTCGTGGTCGCGGTTGCATGATTTCGGGCGGCCGGTAGTCGCAGTGGCTGTTGATGCGAATAATCCGAACCGACTGTATGCCTCGATGGTGCACAGCGTCAGCGGCGGCATTTATCGCACGACGAATTTGCACCTTGGCGCTTCGTCGGTTTGGACGAAGCTGGCCGTGCCGCCGCGCACGCAGGGTCATCCGTATCTGATTCATGTGCTGGCCGACGGCACCCTCGTCTGCTCCTATTCCGCGCGCATCGCCAGCGGCAGTTTCACCGACAGTTCCGGTGTGTTTGTCAGCACGAACAGTGGCGCGAGTTGGATGGATCGCACGGCGAGCGGCATGCGGTACTACACCAAAGATGTGGTTCTCGATCCCCACGATCCCGCGCAGAACACCTGGTATGCGGGCGTGTGGGGCGAGTGGGGAAATTCGTCGGGCCTGGGCGGGCTCTATGTGACCACCAATCGCGGCGTCGCTTGGACAAGAATCTCCACACTCAGAGCCGTGAATGGGTGCACCCTTGATCCGATCAACACCAACTTCATGTGGGTCACAACGGAAGACCAGGGGCTGTGGTACACAACAAACCGCCATGCGGTCGCGCCGGTATTTCTTGCCGCGAGCAACTATCCATTCCGGTTTCCGACGCGCGTGTTCTACAACCCTTGGAATCCGAATGAGGTGTGGATTACAAGCTATGGAAATGGAATGAAGGTTGGCTGGCGCGAAGAGCCGGAGCCGGAGATATCGAGATTCGATGTGGATGAACTATCGAGACCGTCCGCACTCGCCGTTGAAGCCCAGACCGGTCAACAAATCGAGCTGAGCGTTTCGGACAGCCTCGTGGATGGGGCATGGATACCGATGGCGACCACGGTCTGCTACGACGTGGAAACATGGTTCGCATTGCCCTCTACAAACAGCAACCCGCTGTCGGTATTTAGAGCGCGACTCCTGCCGTGGTGATGCACCAGGAGTGAGAGGCCGCGCGGCGCTGTCGCGGTGCGTGTGCCGAGCTGCATGAATAGAGGTTTCCGGTGCAGGCGCATACGGCCACCCAACATTGAGGCGGGGGGCGATGCCGCGAGATTGGCTTCGCCCTCGGCTTTTGCAGATCAGATGGCTCCTAGGGACGCAGTGGTTCGGTATTCGGCCGTCGGGCGGAAGATGAGGTGATGCATCATTGAGTGACAATCCCAGACATGCTACGGTGGCGGGATGATCAATCGGAAAAGCAACATTGCGGATTCATTCACGCTGTCGGAGCGGGCGGTCGTCTACCCCGGCGACTGCCTCGATCTCTTGCGCGATGTGCCATCGGAATCGGTGCAGCTCGTTGTGACTTCGCCGCCCTATAACATCGGGAAAGAGTACGAAAAACGGATGCATCTCGACCGGTATTTGCGTCAGCAGGCGGAGGTCATAGCTCAATGCGCCCGAGTTTTGTCGCCCACCGGGAGTATTTGTTGGCAAGTGGGGAACTATGTGGATGGCGGCGCAATCGTCCCGCTTGACGCCGTTTTGTACCCCATCTTCGCCAGCCTTGGCTTGAAGATGCGCAACCGGATCATCTGGCATTTCGAGCACGGACTGCATTGCACACGTCGGTTCTCCGGGCGCTACGAGACGATTATCTGGTTCACGAAGACGGATAACTACCTATTCAACGTAGACGCTGTGCGCGTGCCCCAGAAATATCCCGGAAAGAAGTATTTTAAGGGCCCCAAAGCAGGGCAGTATTCCTGCAATCCTCTGGGAAAGAATCCCGGAGACCTGTGGGTAATCCCGAATGTTAAGAGCAATCATGTGGAGAAGACGAGCCATCCTTGCCAATTTCCTGTTGAGCTCATTGAGCGACTTGTCTTGTCTATGACGGGCGAAGGTGGATGGGTCCTGGATCCGTTCCTGGGTACTGGAACTTCGATTATCGCAGCAATTCGCCATGGGCGGCGTGGCGCCGGGGCAGAGACTCAAACAAAATACGTCGCACTCGCGCGTCAACGCATTGAGCAAGAAATGAACGGGACGTTGCAGACCAGGCCCATGACGCGCCCTGTTTATGATCCACTCGAAGCCGGAAACAGCCTGACCGTTGCGCCGTGGACCAAGAAAGATTCGGCGCAGATGCTATTACTCGAAAAGACCAAACGGAAGCAGAGGTACGCGCCCAAATGAAGATTACGGAAACCTACTCGCATCTGAATGGGCTTGAATTTTTGATGGTTCATAAACCCGCTCTCTGGAAGGAGATTCAGGCGGTCATAGCCGATGTTGATGCCGATGCGTGTAAGACAAAGGTGTCAAAAGAGAAGACTATGAGGGGCGAGCTGCTTTACAGTCCGATAGATATGAATGCGGAGTTCAAGCGACTGCTACGCAAGAAGAAGTGGGGCGAGAGTCGTGTAAGCTACTGGGTCACGAGAAACGAGAGGTTGATTCGGAAGACGCTTGCCCTGTCCGCCGCGGAGCAGAAGAAGGAGATTGAGGCGGCCGGAGAGAAGCCGATTTTCAGTTACAATCAAACTGACTTTGTCAAAGATCGCGTTGCCGTTGAGGTGCAGTTTGGCAAGTACTCCTTTGTGGCGTACGACCTCTTTGTCAAGCACCTCGCCTTCTATGTTCGCGATGAGATAGATGTTGGCATCGAAATCCTGCCCATGAAGTCCCTGCAAA